>NZ_JBFAAB010000019.1:0-116290 GCF_040639505.1 Nocardia sp. NPDC023852 | reverse complement strand
CCCGGCGTCAACCAAGCCGTAGCTGTGGTCACCACCTCGAGCCTGGGCGAACAGTTGGTCGCCTACGTCGTGCCCGCGCCCGGCCAACAGATCGAGCAAGCCGAACTACTCACCGCCACCGCCGCGATGTTGCCGGCATACATGGTGCCCGCAGCAGTCGTGGTATTGGACAGCTTCCCGTTGAACACCAGCGGCAAACTGGACCGCAAAGCACTACCGGAACCGGAATTCGAAACCAAAACCTTCCGCGCCCCCTCCACACCGACCGAAGAAATCGTGGCCGGCGTATTCGCCGATGTCCTCGGCATCGACCGGGTCGGCGCCGACGACGACTTCTTCGCACTAGGCGGCAACTCCCTGGCAGCCACACAGGTCGTGACGCGTATCGGTGCCGCACTGGATACACGGGTTCCGGTGCGGGTGCTGTTCGAAGCATCCACCGTCACCGGATTGGCTGTGCGGGTCGCGGTCACGGCGGGCGAAGCCGCGCCGATCGAGCTGGCCGAACTGCCCGGCGGCGGTGTCGGCGAGATCCCGCTGACGCCAGCGCTTGCCGCATATCTCGAAGACGGCGTCTACAACCGGTTCTCGCAGAGCATGGTGCTGGACCTGCCGGACAGAATCGAGCGCGCCGAACTGGTCGCCGCCATCGCCGCCGTCCTCGACCACCACGATGTGCTGCGATCGCTAGTGCGGCAGGTCGACGGGCAGTGGCAATTCGAGGCGCTGCCGCTCGGTGGCATCGACGCGAACAGGCTGATCTCCGAGGTCGACGTGCCGGCTGGTGTAGACGAGACGGAGCTGAACCGGATCGTCGGGGAGGCGATGGATTCCGCGCTCGCGACGCTGGATCCAGCCGCAGGCAGGATGATCGCTTTCACTTGGCTGCGTCGTTCCGATGCACGCGACTCTGTCACCGTCGCGGCCCATCACCTCGTCATCGACGGCGTATCGTGGCGCATCCTGCTCTCGGACCTCGCGGCGGCTTCGGCGCAGCGAGCGGCGGGGCAGGGGGTCACGCTGCCCGCCGTCGGCACCTCGTTCCGGCGCTGGGCACACGGCCTGGCCACAGCGGCCACGGCAGCGGACCGTGCCGGCGAGGTCGACTACTGGCAGCAGGTGATGGCCACGCCGGATCCGTTGCTCGGTACCCGTGCCCTGGATGCCGCGGTGGACACCTATGCGACGCGCGGGCAGATCGGCATCCAGGTGTCGGCCGAGGTCACCGGCGCTGTCCTGACCGAGCTTCCGGCCCTGTACCGAGGCGGTGTCGACGACGGTCTGCTGGCCGCACTCGCAGTGGCGGTGCGCACTTGGCGGGCGCGCCGCGGCATCGACGCACCCGCCACCCGGGTGCGGCTCGAGGGCCACGGCCGCGAGGAAGGGACCGTGCCCGGTGCCGACCTGAGCCGCACCATCGGCCGGTTCACCAGCACGTACCCGGTGGCCCTGGATCTGTCCGGCATCGACACCGAGGCAACCCTGTCCAGCGGTGTAGCCGCTGCGGCGGTACTCAAGTCGGTGAAGGAGCAGTTGCTCGCGGTGCCGGACAATGGCATCGGTTACGGCATGCTGCGCTACCTGAACGCGGCCACTGCCGGCGAACTCACCGGTGACCTCGGGCAGATCGGCTTCCACTATCTCGGCCGCGTCTCGGCTGGTGAAGAGCCCGAGGGCCGGGCCGATCCGGGCTGGCTGCCGACCGGCGATCCGGGAGCCGTTGCCGGCGAACAGCCTCTGACGATGCCCGCGGTGATCGACATCGACGCGATCGTCAACGAGACCGCCGCCGGTCCGCAGTTGGATGTGTCGTTCGCCTACGCCGCCGAGGTCATCGGCGAAGCGGACGTCCGCGAGTTGGCCGACGAATGGCTGTCGGCACTGACCGCGCTCGCCCGCCACACCCAGGATCCGGCGGCCGGTGGACTCACCCCGTCGGATGTACCGCTGGTGCGGGTCACCCAGGCCGAGCTGGACACCTGGCAGCGGACCCGGCCGGGTCTGTCCGATGTGCTGCCGCTGTCGCCGCTGCAGGCGGGACTGTTGTTCCTCGCCGAAGTATCCCCGGTGGACGACTACACCATGCAGTTCGTGGTGGAGCTGTCCGGCGATGTCGATATCGAGCGGCTGCGCGGCGCCGCGCAGGCGGTTCTGGATCGGCACGCGAACCTGCGGAGCGCTTTCGTCGCCACCGCCGACGGCACCCCCGTACAACTGGTGGTGGACGCCGTCGAGGTGGGGTGGAAGATCGTGGAGGACGTGCACGATACCGAGCTGCCGGCGATTCTCGAAGCCGATCTGCGGCGCCGGTTCGATCCGGCGGTGGCGCCGCTGGTGCGATTCACGTTGTATCGCACCGAATCCGGAAGCGCCCACCTGGTACTGACCACCCACCACATCCTGCTCGACGGCTGGTCCATGCCGTTGCTGATGAAGGACCTGCTGGTCCTGTATGCGACGCACGGTGATTTGTCGCAGCTACCGCGGGTGCGGCCGTACCGCGACTACCTGGCGTGGCTGTCGCGTCAGGATCCCGATGCGGCGCTGCGGGCGTGGACGAAGGCGCTCGACGGGCTGGAGGCGACTCCGCTAGCGCCCGCGCTGGCCCGGCGCGTGGCACCGGAGCCGGGTGTCGAGACACTGGCGTTCGACCTGTCGCCGGAGCAGACCTCGGCACTGGTGGCCTTTGCCGCCGAGACCGGCGTTACCGTCAACACGGTGGTGCAGGCGGCCTGGGGCCTGGTGATCGCGGCCGGAACCGATCGCGATGATGTGGTGTTCGGCGCCGCTGTGTCTGGTCGGCCGCCGCAGCTCGACGGTATCGACGACATGATCGGTCTGTTCGTGAACACGATCCCGGTTCGTGTTCAGTTCGATCCGCGGTGGACGGTGCGAGAACTGCTCGGCCGCTTGCAATCCGAGCAGGCAGCCCTGCTGGACCGGCACTACCTTGGGCTGGCCGATATCCAGCATGCCCTCGGCGTGGACGGACTCTTCGATTCGCTGCTGGCGTACGAGTCCTATCCGATCGACACCGAAGGGCTGCAGCAGCGGGCGAGTTCGATCGACGGCATGGCCATCACGGGTCTGCAGAGCGTCAACTTCAGCCACTACCCGCTGACGGTGCTGGTGGAACTGACCGCACAGCTGACGGTGAAGGTGATCTACCAGCGCAGCACCGTCGACGGTGCGGCCGCACAGGCTGTCATCGAGCGGATGCGAATGCTGCTCGGCGAATTCGTCGCCGGTCCGCGGCGCACGCTGGCGGCGACCAATTTGCTGCTTGACGCCGAGCAGGCGGCGTTGGACGCGGTGAACGACACCACGGCACGGGAATTCGTGGACGACGCGACACTGGTCTCGTTGTTCCACGCCCAGTGCGAGCGCACTCCCGACGCGCCCGCGGTGACATTCGGCGATGAGACGCTGACCTATGCGGAGCTCCGGTCGCGCGCGAGTCGCCTTGCCGGAGAACTCGTCCGGCGCGGTGCGGGCCCGGAGAGCCGGATCGCGGTCGCGATGCGGCGTTCGCTGGAACTGGTGGTAGCGATCTACGCGGTGCTGGAGACCGGCGCGGCCTATGTGCCGGTCGACCCGGATCATCCGATGGAACGCAACGACTACGTGCTCACCGGTTCGGCGCCGCTGTTCGTGCTCACCACGGTCGAGGACGGGTTCGAAACCGGCACCGCGGCGACAGTGCTCGATGTCGAGCGGATCGAACCCGCTTCGCAAGAAGCGAGTATCGCTACCGCTGAGTGGCTCTCGGGAGCGAGCGAGTCGGGTCCGGGTGATGTGAGAACACGGCCGGACAACATTGCCTACGTCATCTACACCTCTGGCTCCACCGGACGCCCGAAGGGCGTGATGATCACGCACCGGCAGATGGTGAACCAGTTCCGTTGGACCCAGCGCGAATATCCGCACACCACCGGCGATGTGGTGCTGCACAAGACCCCGATCACGTTCGACATCTCGACGTGGGAGTTGTTCTGGCCGTTGCAGACCGGCGCCCGTATCGTGGTCGCCGAGCCGGACGGGCACCGCGATCCGCGGTACCTGGCCGAGGTGATCGAGAAGGAGTCCGTCAGCACGGTGCATTTCGTGCCGTCGATGCTGGACGCGTATCTGGAGCTGGAGCAGCTCCCGAATGCCCTGCCGGGACGGGTTTTCGCGGCGGGCGAGGCGCTGAGCGCCACCACTGCCGCCGCGTTCCACGACCGGCTGTCCGGGGAGTTGTACAACTGGTATGGCCCGGCGGAGGCAACTGTGGTGACCGCCGCCGCGGTGCAGGCTCCCACTCCGCCGTCTCCGACCGGTCATGGCGAAATCCGCGGTGCGGTCCCGATCGGTGCCCCGGTGGCCAACACCCGGGTATTCGTGCTCGACCGCCAGCTGCGGCAGGTGCCGATCGGCGCGACCGGCGAACTATACGTTGCCGGTGTGCAATTGGCGCGCGGCTATCTCGGTGCGCCGGCGTTGACGGCCGAACGATTCGTCGCCAGTCCGTATGAGCCGGGTGCCCGGCTCTACCGCACCGGCGACATCGTCAAACTGGTGGGTTCCGCAAGCTCGGCCCCCGCGGGAGAACTCGATTCCCCGGTCCTCGAATACCTCGGCCGCGCCGACTTCCAGGTGAAACTGCGCGGCCAGCGTATCGAACTGGGCGAGATCGAAGCCGTCCTGCTGGAGCACGATTCAGTCGGTCATGCCGCGGTCGCACTGGTGCCGGATCCGGATCGCCTGGTCGGCTATGTGGTGGCCGCGTCCGGTCACACGATCGACGAGATGGCCCTGCTCGAGCACACCCGACGTGGGCTGCCGGCGTACATGGCGCCGTCGGTGCTCGTCACGCTGCCGGAGCTGCCGCTGAACGCGAGCGGAAAGCTTGATCGCAAGGCGCTACCGGTCCCCGCTTTCACCTCGCGGCCCTACCGAGAGCCGGTAACCCCGTTGCAGCAAGCGGTCGCGGCGGTGTTCGCGGAGGTGCTCGGTATCGAACGGGCCGGTCTGGACGACGACTTCTTCGCCATGGGCGGCACGAGTCTGGTCGCCAGCCAAGCGGTGAGCCGGCTGCGTCGGGCCACCGGCGCGCAACTGCGGGTGCAGTGGTTCTTCCTGGACCCGACAGTGGCCGGCATCTCGGCCCGGATCGTGGAGGCGCTGGAATCCGGCCTCGACTACGACGCCGGATCCGATGCCTCGATGAGCGTGATACTGCCGATCCGCAAGACCGGCAGCCGGACACCGCTGTTCTGCGTCCACCCGATGTACGGCCTGTCCTGGTGCTACAGCGGGTTAGCCCAGCAGCTGGACCCGCAACAGCCCATCTACGGCGTGCAGTCCCCGGCGCTGTCGGAGGACGCCGATCCGCCGGAGTCGTTGCACGACATGGCCGACCGCTACCTTGCGGAGATCACCGCTGTCCAGCCGGAGGGGCCTTACCGCCTGCTCGGCTACTCGCTCGGTGGTGTGCTCGCGCACGAGATCGCGGTGCGTTTGCGGGCGGCCGGGCAGGAAGTCGAGTTACTCGCGATGCTGGACAGCGACCACAGCTTCGACATCGACTACTTCCACGACGCCATGCTGGAGCTGCTGGCGGAAATCGGTATCCAGGGCATCGACCCGCAACAGTTGAGTGTGCTGAGCGAAGCGGACTTCATGAAGCTGTACGAGGCGATTCCGACGGACATGATGGCGTTGCCGCCGGACCGGTTGCGGCGGATCTACACCAGTGCGGTGCGGTCGGCCGAACTCACCGAGAGCTACACCCCACAGGTGTTCGACGGGACGGTGCACTTCTTCAAGGCCATGCGGAACGAAGGCGTGAAGCGGGACATTGTCGCGGCGTGGCGGCCCTATGCCGCCGGGGTCACCGTGCACCCGGTGGCGGCCAGCCACGAGGCGATGACCCAGCCCGAGGCGCTGGCCGTCATCGGTCCCGTGCTGGCCGATCTGCTGCGGGCCGGTGACCGGAAGTAGCCCCGATGGAGGGCGATGCAATCACGTCGGCAGTGGGATCGCTAGGACAGGACCCCTGCGCAGAGGATGAAACCGCAGGTGGGAGCGTGGTTTGAGCGTGGTGTCGAGCCACGCCGTGATCCCCGCTGATCTGGTGGCGGTTAACCCCTGGAGCGGCTGCGCCGGATCTAGCCGTTCCCTGTCGACGCGCGACCCGAATTGCGCGTCGACAGGGAATAATCGTCCCCGGCACTCGTCACACGCGGCCGTACCCGCGACCCGAAGCGGGTCGCGGGTACGGCCACCTGCGGATTCGTAACGATCGGTATGCGCTCGTTCGATGATCGCGGGCGAGGGGCAGCATGACTTGCATGTGGCAACAACAGACAAGGTGAGGCATCTCGATGGTTCGGGCAGTCGGGCAGCGGTGTGACGAGACTGCGGAAGTGATACGCGGATGACCCGCCCGACCCGCGTGCACCCGATCCGAATACGGCGGCCCCGCGTCACTACGCTGCCGCAGCTGATGGTCACCGCCGTCGAGGCCAATCCGAGCGGCACCGCCCTGGTATTCGCCGACGCGAACAGCACGCTGGCCCGGCTCAGCTACGCCGAACTGGACGAGTGGTCGACCAGGCTGGCTCGGTTGCTGATCGGACGCGGCATCGGACCCGAGGACTTGATCGCGGTCGGGTTTCCGCGCTCGATCGCCTCCGTGGTCGCGGCCTGGGCGGTGGCCAAGACCGGCGCGGGGTTCGTCCCGATCGACCCGAACTACCCCGCCGACCGGGTCGAGCATATGGTCCTCGACTGCGGCGCGGTCTTCGGGCTGACCGTCGATGAAGTCCGCGCCGATCTGCCGGCTCAGGTCGAGTGGCTGTCTATCGATACCGCCGAGTGCGCGCGGCTGCTCGAGGAATTCCCGGCCGACCCGGTCACCTATTCGGATCGGCTGCGCCAGCTGCGGGCCGAGCATCCCGCGTATGTCATCTACACCTCGGGTTCGACGGGTATGCCGAAGGGTGTTGTGGTCACCCAGGCCGGCTTGGCTGGTTTTTGTGCGGAGCAGCGCGACCGGTACCGGGTGACCAGTGGGTCGCGCACGTTGTCTTTCGCTTCGCCGTCGTTCGACGCGTCGGTGCTGGAGTTGCTGCTCGCGCTTGGTGGGGCGGCCACGATGGTGGTCGCGTCGCCTACGGTGCGCGGCGGCGACGAGCTGGCCGAGCTGGTGCGCAGGGAGGGCGTGACGCACGCTTTCGTCACGCCCGCTGTGCTGGCGTCGGTGGATCCGGCGGGCTTGGACGAGCTGCGAGTCGTGGTCGTCGGTGGCGAGGTGTGCCCGCCGGAGCTGGTGCGGCGCTGGGCATTACCGGTCTCGGGTGGGCGAACCCGTGAGTTCTTCAACGGTTACGGGCCGACCGAGACCACGATTATGACGAACATCAGTGCGCCGTTGGTGCCCGGCGCGCCGGTTTCTATCGGTGCGCCCATCCGGGCGATCACCGAGTACGTGTTGGACGAACGTCTGGCGCCGGTCCAGATCGGCGTGGTCGGCGAGCTGTATATCGCCGGAGCGCAGCTGGCCCGTGGCTATCATCAGCGGCCCGGGCTCACGGCCGTATGTTTTGTGGCGAATCCGTTCGACCCGAATCATCCCCGGCTCTACCGCACCGGTGATCTGGTGCGTTGGACCGCGGACGGTGAGTTGGAGTATCTAGGTCGTAATGACCTCCAGGTGACGATTGGTGGTCTCCGTATCGAGCTCGGCGAGATCGACGCGGTGCTGGCCGCGCACGAGAGTGTCGATTTCGCCGTCACTGTCGGACACCAGCTGGACAGCGGCGTGACGATCCTGGTCGCCTATGCACACGCCGCTCCCGGGATGACAGCGGACGCGGCCGAACTGGCCGCCCTCGTCGAGCAGAGTCTGCCCGTGCACATGGTGCCGACGGCGATCATGGTGCTGGACGAGATTCCGCTGACCCCGGCGGGCAAGGTGGATCGCCATTCGCTGCCCACACCGCGTTTGCGGACGAACGTGTTTCGCGCACCGGTCGGACTGCTGGAAGAGCTCGTCGCGGAGGTGTTCGCCGAACTGCTCGGGCCGGGAGCGGCGGTCGGCGCGGACGACGACTTCTTCGAGCTCGGCGGCAACTCGCTGATCGCGGCCAAGGTCGCGGACCAGCTCGGCGCCGCCATCTCGGCGCGGGTGCCCGTCCGTCTGATCTTCGAGAACGCCACCGTCGCCGGGCTCGCCGAGCGGCTGAAGCCGCTGAAGGGTACGGGAGACCGCCACGCGTTGGTTCCGGTGGAGCGCCCTGAGCGGGTTCCGTTGGCGTTGGCGCAGCAGCGGATGTGGTTTTCGAATCAGTTCGGTACTGATTCCGCGGCGAACAATGTTCCGTTTGCGATTCGGTTGTCGGGTGCGTTGGATGTGGGGGCGTTGCAGGCGGCGGTCGCGGATGTGATCGAGCGTCATGAGTTGTTGCGGACGGTGTATCCGGCGGTGGATGGTACGGGGTACCAGGTGGTTCTGCCTGCCGCCCAGGTGGTCCCGGATCTGACGCCCGAGCCGATCGCCGAGCACGAACTCCTGGACTGGCTGCGCGGATTCGCGCTGACCGGGTTCGATGTCGCGGCCGAGGTGCCGGTGCGCATCGTCCTGGCCGAGCTCGGCCCTGATGAACACGCGATCGTGGGCGTGGTGCATCACATCGCCGTCGACGACGCCTCGGTCGTGCCGTTCCTGCGGGATCTGCTCGGCGCGTTCCTGTCCCGGCGCAACAGGGCACGGCCGTCGTGGGCTCCGCTGCCGGTGCAGTACGCGGACTACACGTTGTGGCAGCGTGCGGTGCTCGGCGACGAGAACGACCCGGACTCGGTGGCGGCAACCCAGCTCGACTATTGGCGCCGGGCCCTCGCGGGCATTCCAGAACGGATCGACCTGGCCTCCGACCGGCCGCGTCCGGTCGTCGCCTCCGGCCGAGGCGCGGAGTACACCTTCGAGGTGGATGCCTCGGTGCATCGTGGCCTCGCCGAGCTGGCGCAGCGCGCTGGCGCCTCGGAGTTCATGGTGGTGCACAGCGCACTCGCGGCCTTGCTCGCCCGGCTTACCGGTACCGACGACATCACCATCGGCACTCGGGTATCGGGTCGCGGTGAGCGGGAACTCGGCGGGCTCATCGGCATGTTCGTCAACCTGCTGGTGCTGCGCACCCGGATCGACCCAGGCGCGTCGTTCCGTGCGCTGCTCGCCGACGTCGAAAAGACCGATTCGGCGGCGTTCGCGCATGCCGACCTGCCGTTCGAGCGGTTGGTCGAGGCGCTGGATCCGGAGCGTTCGCAGGCGCGTCATCCGCTTTTTCAGGTGGCGCTGTTCTTCCAGAGCACGCGCAGGCCGGACGTGCAGCTGCCCGGGCTGTCGGTACGGCAGCTGGACTTGGACGGCGTGGTCGCCAAGTTCGATCTGCGGCTGGCCGTGGTACCCAAGAGCGAGGACGGTGCCGCGGGCTTCTCGGCGAAATTCACCTATGCCACCGACCTGTTCGACGAGCCGACGATCGCCGAGTTCGCCTGGCGGCTGGAGCGGTTGTTCGCTGCCGTCGTCGCGGAGCCGGACCGGGCGATCGGCGAGGTCGATCTGCTGGCTCCCGAGGAGCGGGAGCGAATTCTGCTCGGGTGGAACAACACCCGGCAAGCGGTGGCCGCCGAGCTGTTGCTCGATGGATATCGGCGTGCGGTGGTTGCGTTCCCGGATATGGTCGCTGTGGTGTTCGAGGGTGTCGAGCTTACTTACGGTGAGTTCGATGCGCGGGTGAATCGCCTTGCGCGAGTGTTGATTTCGCGCGGTGTCGGTGCGGAGTCCCTGGTGGGGTTGGCTATTCGGCGTTCGCTGGATCTCATAGTGGGGATGTATGCGATCGTGGCGGCGGGTGGGGCGTATGTGCCGTTGGATCCGGACCATCCGGTCGAGCACATCGCGCGCGTCCTGGAGACGGCGCAGCCCGCCTGCGTGCTCACCACCTGCACCGACGCGGTCGAAGTGCCCGAGGGCACCGCCGTGCTGCTGCTGGACGCGATCGACCTCGACGGTGTCGACAGTGCTCCGGTGCGTGCCGAGGAACTGCTCCGTCCGGTGCGGCCGCAACATCCGGCGTATGTGTTCTTCACGTCGGGGTCGACCGGTCGGCCCAAGGGCGCGGCGATTTCGCATGCGGCGATCAACAATCAGATCACGTGGATGCTCGCGGCATATCCGCTCGGTCCCGCGGATGTGTATCTGCAGAAGACTGCGACAACGTTCGATGTGTCGCTGTGGGGCTATTTCCTGCCGCTGCGTACGGGCGCGAAGCTCGTAGTCGCGGCGCACGATGGTCATCGCGACCCGGCCTATATCGCGGAAACCATTGCCGCGCACGGAGTGACGGTGACCGATTTCGTGCCGTCGATGCTGACGGTGTTCGCTGCGCATACCGTGCCGGGCGCGTGCCCGACATTGCAAGACGTCTTCGTGATCGGCGAGGTGCTGGCGCCGGAAACCGTCGCGGCGCTCCGTGCGGTGTCGACCGCGAATGTGCACAACCTGTACGGTCCGACCGAGGCCGCGGTGTCGGTCACGTACTGGCCTGCCTCGGCCACGGCGGGCGAGCGCACCGTGCCGATTGGTTTGCCGCAGTGGAACACCCGAGTGTATGTGCTGGACTCCCGTCTGCATCCGGTACCGGCGGGTGTTCCCGGCGAGCTCTATCTCGCTGGTGTTCAGCTGGCGCGTGGTTACGTGCGGCGCCCGGAACTGACCGCGGATCGGTTCGTGGCCAACCCGTTCGCCTCGGGTGAGCGGATGTACCGCACCGGTGACTTGGTGGTGTGGCGCAGGTATACCGACGAGGCGGTGCTCGATTACCTGGGTCGGAGCGATTCTCAGGCGAATGTTCGTAGTCAGCGGGTCGAGTTGGGGGAGGTCGAGACGCCGGCCGTGCCCGCGCATGCCGCGGAGATCGAGTCGCCGACACCGGGTGAGCGTGGTGTGGAGCTGGGCAGTATCGCTCGTCCCGAGCGGTTACCGTTGTCGTCGGCGCAGCGGCGGATGTGGTTGCTGAACCGTTTCGATCATGCCGATGATGCTGTGGCGAGGGCCGGTTCGACGGCCGCCTACAATCTGCCGGTTACGCTGCGGTTGACCGGTGATCTCGATGTGTCTGCTCTCGGTGCGGCTCTGCATGACGTGGTGGCGCGGCACGAGGTGCTGCGCACCGTGTACCCGGAAACCGTGGACGGTCCGGCGCAGGTCGTGCTGCCGGCCGAGCAGGTGGTCCTGGATGTGGTCCCGCAAGTGCTGGCCGAAACCGAGGTGGCGGGCGCCGTGTACGCCCAGGCCTCGGCGCCGTTCGACGTGACCGCCGAGGTTCCGGTGCGGGCAGCCCTGATCCAGGTCGGCGGAGTACCCGATACCTATGTCCTGGTCGTTGCGATGCATCGAATCGCGGCCGACGCGTCGTCGATGGGTCCGCTGGTGCGGGATGTGGTGGCCGCCTACGCCGCGCGGGCGGCGGGTGCGGCACCGGATTGGTCGCCGTTGCGGGTGCAGTACGCGGACTATGTGCTGTGGCAGCGTGCGGTACTGGGTGCCGAGTCCGATCCCGAATCCATTGCGGCGCGGCAGATCGCGTTCTGGCGTGGGCAGTTGGCTGATCTGCCCGAATTGCTGGAGCTGCCGATGGATCGTCCGCGCCCGGCGGTGGCGTCGATGGCCGGTGCGCGACTGGATGTCGAGATCGATGCGGTGACGCATGCCGGACTCGTCGAACTCGCCCGTGCGAACGGTGTGACATTGTTCGTCGTCGTGCATACCGCGTTCGCGGTGTTGCTGGCTCGGTTGTCGGGTAGCTCGGATATTGCGATCGGTACGCCCGTCTCCGGTCGTTGTGAGCGTGAGCTCGATGATTCGATCGGTATGTTCGTCAATACTGTGGTGCTCCGCACGCGGTTCGAGCCGGGTGAATCGTTTACGGCGTTACTGGCCAGACAGCGTGAATCCGATGTGCAGGCGTTCGCACACGCGGATATTCCGTTCGAGCGGTTGGTGGAGGTGCTGGATCGGCCGCATTCGACGGCGCATCATCCGTTGTTCCAGGTGGGGTTGTCATTCCAGAACGTTGCGCGGGTGGCGTTCGAATTGCCTGGTTTAGCGGTGGGCGGTCTGGATGCGGATTCGGATGTGTCGCAGTTCGATCTGCATTTGATCGTCAGCGATGCGTATGACGAGTCGGGTGAGCCCGCCGGTATCGGTGGTTTCTTCACGTACGCCACCGACCTTTTCGATGCGGCCACGGTGCAGGGCTTCGCCGACCGGTTGCCGCGGATTTTGTCCTTCGTGGTCGCCGATGCCGCTGTCCCCGTCGGGGACATCGACATCCTTGCCGACACCGAGCGAGCCGACGTGTTAGCGGTGTGGAACGACACCGCACGCCTGGTAGCGACGGCGGCGAAATTGGGATCGTTGCTGCGGCGGTCGGTGATGACAGCGCCGGGAGCGGTCGCGCTGGTCGAGGACTTCCCTATGGGCGGACGCAGGGAGCTGAGTTACGCCGAGCTGGCCACCCGGGTGAATCGCCTCGCCCGCTACCTGATTTCTATCGGTGTCGCTCCGGAGTCCCGGGTTGCGCTGGCGTTGCGCCGGTCGGCGGATCTGGTGGTGGCGATGTACGCGGTGGCAGAGGCAGGTGGCGCGTACGTGCCGGTGGATCCGGACCAGCCCGCTGAGCGCACCGCCTACATCCTGGCCTCGTCCGCGCCGGTGTGCGTGCTGACCGACGCCGATGCCGGGTTCGACACCGATGTCGTGCCGATGGTGCGGCTCGACGACCTCGAACTGGCGTCCGTGCCGAGCGGGCCGATCGCCGACGCCGAGCGGATCGCACCACTGCGTCCGGAGAATACGGCGTACGTGATCTTCACATCGGGCTCGACCGGCCGCCCGAAGGGCGTGGCCGTGCCGCACGCCGCGATCGTGAACCAATTGCTCTGGAAGGCCGCCGCCTTCGATCTGATGGGCGACGACGCGCTGCTGCTCGAGACCGCGACGACGTTCGACTTGTCGGTGTGGGAATTCTGGTCGGCTGCCGTGTGTGGCGGCAGGCTGGTGATCACGGCGCCGGAGCGACATCGCGATCCGGCGTACCTGAGCGAGCTGATGGCCCGGGAGTCGGTCACGACGCTGCATGTGGTGCCGTCGATGCTGGATGCGCTGCTGGCGCACTGGGTGTCCGCCGACAACGCCGCCGCGGCGTTGTCGCTGCGGCGCGTGCTCGCCATAGGTGAGGCGATGCCCCCTGCGCTGGCCCAGCGCTTCCGTGCGACGTACCCGGATGTCGCACTGTTCAATTTGTATGGTCCGACTGAGGCGGCGGTGTCGATCACGTGCCACCGGGTGACCGAGGACGACCAGAACTCGGTGTCGATCGGCGTGCCGGAGTGGAACAGCCGGGTGTACGTGCTGGATGCACGACTGCGGCCGGTGCCGGTGGGTGTTTTGGGTGAGTTGTATTTAGCGGGCGCGCAACTTGCTCGCGGTTACTTCGGCCGGGTGGATCTGACCGCCGAACGTTTCGTGGCCAATCCGTTCCAGTCCGGCGCCCGAATGTATCGCACGGGTGACCTTGTCACGTGGAATGTCAGTGGCGAGCTCGAATACCGGGGTCGTACGGATTTCCAGGTAAAGATTCGTGGTTTCCGTGTCGAGTTGGGTGAGGTCGAGGCGGCGTTGTCGGCGTTGCCGGAGATCGCGCGGACGGCGGTGATCGCGAAGTCCGATCCGGAAACCGGCGATCGTCTGGTGGCTTATCTGGTTCCCGGTGATGCGGATGTGGATATTGTGCGGGTGAAGTCCGAGCTGACCGCGAGCCTGCCATCGTTCATGGTGCCGTCGGCGTTTGTGGTGGTGGATTCGTTGCCGTTGACGGTGAACGGCAAGGTGGATCGGAAGGCTTTGTCCGAGCGCGAGTTCGATACTCAGCTGTTTCGTGCGCCGTCGACGCCGACCGAGGAAAACGTTGCCGGCGTGTTCGCGGAGGCCCTCGGCGTCGATCATGGTGGTGCGGATGATGATTTCTTCGCGCTGGGTGGGCAGGCATTGCCTGCGCCGCAGGTCGCGGCGGCGCAGAGCGGTGTTGCTCTGGATTCGCCTGTGCCGGAGCGCGTTCTGTTCGAGGCGTCCACCGTCGCCGGACTCGCGACCGAGGTCGAACAGGGCGCGGGGGAGCGCGAGCGCCTCCCGCTGGTTGCTCGGAAGCGCCCCGACCAGGTACCGCTGTCCATTGCGCAGCAGCGCATGTGGTTCCTCAATCAGTTCGACACCTCGGCCTCGGTCTACAACGTTCCGGCCGCACTCCGCCTCTCTGGTGACCTGGACGTCGGCGCCTTGCAGCAGGCCGTCGCCGACCTCGTCGCGCGCCACGAGATCCTGCGCACCCGCTATCCGCAGACACCGAACGGCCCGGTGCAGCAGGTGCTGGTGCCGCATGAGGTGCCGGTGGACCTGGCGCTTACGCAGATCGGTGACGTACGTGTCGCCCACGAGATGCAGCACGTCGTCGGCGCCGGATTCGACGTGACCATCGAGGTTCCGTTCCGCACCAGGCTATTCCAGCTAGCAGGCACCGAGTATGTCCTCGTCTTCGTCGCACACCAGATCAGCGCCGACGGCTGGTCGATGGGCCCACTGGTCAGGGACCTGATGCTGGCCTATGCCGCGCGCAGCGGCGGCGAAGCGCCGTCCTGGGCGCCACTGCGCGTCCAGTACGCCGATTACGCGCTGTGGCAGCGCGACGCGCTCGGCGCCGACGACGATCGAGAATCCCTTGCCGGCGCGCAACTGGCTTATTGGACAACGGAACTCGCCGACCTGCCCGACGAGCTCACCCTGCCGACGGACCGCCCGCGTCCGCCCGCCCCGTCATTCGCCGGCGGCAAGACCGATTTCGTCGTCGACGCCGACGTGCACGCCGCGCTGGCCGCGCTGGCCAGACAGCACAACGCCACACTGTTCATGGTCGTGCACACCGCGTTTGCTGTCTTCTTGTCCCGTTTGTCCTGCACCGAGGACATTGCCGTGGGCACCCCCATCACGGGGCGGGGCGAACCCGAACTCGATGATCTGATCGGCATGTTCGTGAACACCCTGGTGCTGCGCACCCAGGTAGCGCCCGGCTTGGGCTTCACCGAGCTACTTGCCGCCAACCGAGAATCCGGCCTGCGCGCCTTCGCCAACGCGGACATTCCCTTCGCGCGGCTGGTCGAGGCGCTCGCTCCCGAGCGCTCGGCGGGTCGCCATCCGCTGTTCCAGGTGGCGCTCTCGTTCGAGAATATCGCCGCCACCAGTTCGGAACTGCCCGGCCTCAGTTTCACCGCGCTCGACCTGGCCGCCGACAACACCCAGTTCGACCTGCTGCTCACTGTGCGCGAGCAGCGCACCGACGGGGGAGAGGAGGCTGGTCTTGCCGCCGAATTCACCTATGCCCGTGACCTGTTCGATGACAAGACGGTTGCCGAGTTCGGCCGCAGGTTCCGCCGCATTCTCGCTGCCGTCGCGCAGAATCCCGCCACCGCCGTCGGCGATCTGGAGATTCTGGACGACTCCGAGCACGCGGATCTGATCGCGCGCGGGGGTGGCGGCGCCGTGCCGCCGCGCACGCTGCCGGAGCTGATGGCCGATGCCGTCGCCGCGAATCCGACCGGCGTCGCCGTGGTCGCGGACGATCGCATCTTCAGCTACATCGAGCTCGACGCGGCCTCGGCGCAGTTGGCGCGCGCGCTGATCGATCGTGGCGCGGGTCCGGACGTGCTGGTCGCCATCGCGATCCGGCGTTCGGTCGAATCCGTGCTCGCGCTGTGGGCGGTGGCGAAGGCCGGTGCGGCATTCGTCCCGATCGACCCGACCTATCCGGCCGATCGTATCGCGCACATGGTCGCCGATTCCGGTGTGACGCTGGGCGTGACGCTCACCGCGGAGCTGATCGATCTGCCCGCCCTGTCCGGTGGTTCCTGGGTCGCCTTGGACGATCCCGACTTCACCGTCGAGGTCGGGGGGCGCTCGGATCGTCCGCTCACCTCCGGCGATCTGCGCGGGCCACTGCACAGCGACAACGCCGCGTACGTCATCTACACCTCCGGCTCCACCGGCCTGCCGAAGGGCGTCGTCGTCACCCATGCAGGGCTGGCGAACTTCAGCGCCGAGCAGGCGGAGCGCTACCGGCTCGACCGATCCACGCGCGCATTGGCGTTCGCGTCGCCGTCCTTCGACGCTTCGGTGCTGGAACTACTGCTCGCGCTGGGTTCCGCGGGCGGTCTCGTGGTGCCGCCTCCGCTGACCTTCGGCGGCGAGGAACTGGCCGAGCTGATCCGTGCCGAGGGCGTCACACACGCCTTTCTCACCCCATCGGTGCTTGCCTCGCTCGAGCCGGACGCACTCGCGGGCATGCGGGCGATTGTGGTGGGTGGCGAAGCGGTGCCCGCCGGCCTGGCGGCCAAGTGGACCGGCTCTCCCGGGCGCGACCTCTACAACGGGTACGGGCCCACCGAGACCACGATCATGACCAACATCAGCGACCCGTTGCTGCCCGGTGATCCGGTCACCATCGGCGGTCCGATCCGCGGCATGCGGTCGCTGGTGCTCGACAGCAGACTGCGTCCCGTGCCCGAAGGCGTCGCAGGAGAACTGTATCTGGGCGGCCTCCAGTTGGCGCGCGGCTATCACGCGCGACCGGGACTCACGGCGTCGCGGTTCGTCGCCGACCCGTACGGCGCGCCCGGCGCTCGCCTCTACCGCACCGGCGACGTGGTGCGCTGGCGCGGGGCCGAGGGCGCACCGGTTGTCGAGTACCTGGGCCGCAACGACTCCCAGGTGAACGTGCGCGGCTTCCGCATCGAACTCGGCGAGATCGATGCCGCGCTCACCGCCCAGCCGGGAGTCGACTTCGCCGTCACGATCTGCCGCGGATCCGGCTCCGGCGCGATGATGCTGGTCTCCTACGTGCTGCCGGCCGAGGGTGCTGCGCTGGAATCCGCCGTGCTGACCGAGCGGCTCGCGCGCGCACTGCCGGAGTACATGGTTCCGACGGCAATCGTGGTGCTCGACGAGATTCCGCTGACGCCGGTCGGCAAGCTGGACCGCAGGGCGCTGCCCGAACCGGTCCGGGATATCCGCGGCTACCGCGCGCCGCGAACCCAAGCCGAACTGGTGATCGCCGAGGTGATCGGCGAAGTGCTCGGCATCGACCGGGTCGGCCTGGACGACGACTTCTTCGCGCTCGGCGGCGACAGCATCGTCTCCATCCGGGTGGTGTCGCGCGCCCGCGCCCGCGGTGTGACCTTCACCCCGCGTGCTGTCCTCGAATGCCGCACTGTCGTCGCACTGGCCCGCGCCGCCGTAGTCGAGGGCAGTCCCGGCGACGAGGCGGGCGAACTGCCACTGACGCCGAACGCGGCACGGCTGCTGGACGCGGGCGTCGAGGTGCGGGCCATAGCCCTGGACGTCCCCGAGACCTGCCCTGTCGAGGTGGTGCGTGGCGCGGTGGCCGCCGTTCTCGACCAGCACCCGATGCTGTGGGTGCGGGTGGAGTACGCCGCCGACGGCGCGCCGATGCTGAGTATCCCCGCGGTCGCCGAGCGCACCGGTGACGCTTTCCGCCGGCTTGATCCCGAGCGCGGCGAGACCTCGCTGCCGATCGATGACGTGGTGCTGGCGGCCGCCGCGGCGCTGGACCCGGAACAGGGTCGCAATATCCACTTCGTGCTCACCGGTGGGCCCGAGGCCCGCTCCACGCTCATCGTCGTGGCCAGCAGCCTGGTAGTCGACGACATCTCGTGGCGTGCGGTTGTCGACCAGTTGACGGCCCGGTGGAACCGTGCCCGCCACGCCGCCCCCGCGGCGCCGTCGTCCGGTCTGGGCGTGCTCATCCGTGCGCTGTCGGCCCGGGCGCACGACCCTGCGACAGTCGCCGAAATGGACTGGTGGCGGAGGTCGCTCGGCGCCGTGCCGGAGGATGCGGTGGCCGATGGGCGGGATCTGCGTGTCCGCAGCCGGGTTTCGCTCACGATCACGGCGGAAGGCGCTGGGGCAGTCGCCGCTGCGGCCGCGGCCTACCACGCCGGCGTGGACGACATCCTGCTCACCGCGGTGGCGCTGGCACTGCGAACTTCCGCGGACGAGACCGTCACGCGCGCGGTCGGTTCGGTGATCCGCCTGGCCGCCGACGGCCGGACGGCGGCGCATGCCGACGCGGAAAGCATGGTGGGCGGCTTCGTCACCGAATATCCGCTTCCGCTGCGGCTCACCCGGATCGACATCGACGACGCGTTGCTCGGCGGGCCCGCGGCGGGTGCGGCGATCGCGCAGATCAAAGAGCTGCGCCGGTCGGTGCCGACGCACGGCGTCGGCTACGGTTTGCTGCGCTACCTCAACGCCGACACCGCGGACGACCTGCGCGGGCTCGGTCGCGGCAGGTTGGCGCTGCGCTATCGGGATCTGCGCCCAGCCAGGGTGCATACCGACACGCCGGCCGACGATCTACTGCTGCTCCTCACTGTCGATGCCACCGACGACGGCTTGCTTGCCCGGTTCGACTACGCCGCAGCGGCTTTCAGCGGCGACGAGGCGAAGATTTTCGCCGAGCACTGGATCCGCGCGCTCGGCGGTCTCGCCGAACACGGTCTTCGGCCGGACGCGGGCGGATTCACACCGTCGGACTTCCCGCTGGTGCGGCTCAAGCAGCCTGACATCGACCGGTTCGCCCGCGCTTATCCGAACCTGTCGGATGCCTGGCCGGTCACGCCGTCGCAATCGGGCATGCTGTTCCACGCCCTGCTCGCCGAGTCCTCGGTGGACGTCTACACCACCCAGTTCGTGCTCGACCTGGGCGGCGCGGTGGACGCCGATCGGATGCACGCGGCCGCGCAGGCGGTGCTGGACCGGCATGACAATCTGCGCGTCGCCTTCGCCGACGACGTGGAGGGCAATCCCGTTCAGGTCGTGCAGGATTCGCTCGAAGTGCCGTGGCGACTGATCGATCTCTCGCCGCTGCAACCGGGCCCCGCCGCGGCCGAGTTGGCTCGGATCAAGGCCGCCGACCTGGCCGACCATTTCGACATGCGGACCGCGCCGCTGCTCCGGTTCGCGCTGATCCGTTCCGCCGCCGACAGCCACCACCTGTTGATGACCAGTCACCACATCCTGATCGACGGCTGGTCCATGCCGCTGCTGATGAAGGATCTGCTGACCGTGTACGCGCTCGGCGGCACATCGCGGCACCTGCCCAAGGTGCTGTCCTACCGTGAGTATCTGGCCTGGTTGGTGGCGCAGGACGCGGAGGCGGCGCGCACGGCGTGGCGCACCGCGCTGGCCGGGATCACCGAGCCGACGCCGCTGGCGCCGGTCGACCCCGGCCGAGAGATCTTCGCGGGCGCCGGCGAAGTCGGTTTCGAGCTGTCCCAGGCCGACACGACCGCGCTCACTCGGCTCGCGTCGGGCCTCGGCGTCACGGTGAACACCGTGGTGCAGGCGGCCTGGGGTGTTCTGATCGGTCGAAGCATCGATCGCGACGATGTGGTCTTCGGTGCCACTGTGTCCGGGCGGCCGCCACAGCTCGACGGCGTCGAATCGATGGTCGGCCTGTTCCGCAACGCGATTCCGGTGCGAGTGCGTCTCGGCGCGACCGACACCCTCGGCGGCCTGCTGCGCCAGCTGCAGGTCGAACAGGCCGCGCTGCTCGACCACCATTACCTCGGCCTGAGCGACATCCAGGAGGCCATCGGCGTGGAAGGGTTGTTCGACTCGCTGGTCGTGTTCGAGTCGTTCCCGGTGGACCGGGAAGGACTGGACCGGGCCGGCACCATCGAGGGCATGAACGTCACCGGTGTCGGTGCCGTCACCGGCACCCATTACCCGATCACCGTGATGGTGGTGCTGGACAACCAGCTGCGGGTCTCGCTGAGATACCTGCGCGATCTGTTCGACGAACCCGCGGCACATTCTCTCGCGCAGCGACTTTCGATGCTGATCGGCCGCTTCGTGACCAGTCCGCAGGCGCGGGTCGGCGAGATCGACGTGCTGCTGGATACCGAGCGCGCCGCCCTGGTCGCACACAACGCCACCGACTTGCCCGAACTGCTCGACGAGGTGACGCTGCTTTCGCTGTTCGACGCGCAGGTTGCGCGCACACCGGACGCGCCGGCGGTGCACTTCGGTGCGACCACCCTCAGCTATACCGAACTCGACTCGCGCGCACAGGCATTGGCCGTGGAGCTGATGCGGTGGGGCGTCGGGCCGGAGGCGCTGGTCGCGGTGGCCATGCGACGCGGCATCGACCTGATCGTTACGCTCTACGCGGTGCTGCGGGCGGGGGGCGGCTACGTCCCGATCGATCCGGATCACCCGGCCGCACGCAACGAGTACGTCCTGGACAACGCTGATCCGGTGTGTGTCTTGACTACCACGGCCGATCGGTTCGATACCACCACTGGGATCCCGGTCGTCGCGGTGGACACGCTGTACCTGCCGGTGGACGCGGTTTCCCGGCTGGACAGTGACGTCCACCCGGACAATGTCGCCTACGTCGTCTACACCTCGGGCTCCGCCGGCCGCCCGAAGGGCGTGGTGATCACGCACCGGCAGATGGCCCACCAGCTCCGCTGGGCCCAGCTGGCCTACCCGCACGACGGCAGCGACGTCGTGCTGCACAAGACGCCGATCACGTTCGACATCTCCACCTGGGAGCTGTTCTGGCCGTTGCAGACCGGCGCCGCGATCGTGATCGCCGAACCCGACGGCCACCGGGACCCGGCCTACCTGGCCGGAATCATTACCGAATACGGGGTGAGCACTGCGCATTTCGTGCCATCGATGTTGGACGCATTCCTCGACCCCGTCGCCGATCCCACTGCGGCGTACCCGCGTCTGCGGCGGGTATTCGCCGCGGGCGAGGCGTTGTCCGGGGCGACCGCGGCGAGGTTCGCCGCCGCCGTCCCCGACGCCGCTCTGGTCAACTGGTATGGCCCCGCCGAGGCCACGGTGGCCACCGACCATCCGGTGGGCGACACCGCCGCCGTCGCGATCCCGATCGGCATCCCCGTGGCCAACACCCGCGCGCACGTGCTCGACCGGCAGCTGTGCCCGGTGCCGCCGGGCGCCGCGGGCGAACTGTACCTCGCGGGTGTGCAGCTGGCCCGCGGCTATCTCGGCGCCCCGGCCCGGACCGCGGAGCGTTTCGTCGCGTGCGCGGGCGGCGAGCGAGGCTATCGCACCGGTGACATCGTGCGGTGGCGCGACGGAGCGCTGGAATACCTGGGCCGCGGCGATTTTCAGGTCGAGCTGCGCGGCCGACGCGTCGAACTCGTCGAGATCGAGACCGCGTTGCTCGGCGACGACCA
The DNA here is from genome assembly GCF_040639505.1 of Nocardia sp. NPDC023852. NCBI lineage: Bacteria > Bacillati > Actinomycetota > Actinomycetes > Mycobacteriales > Nocardiaceae > Nocardia > Nocardia sp. NPDC023852. The sequence continues at coordinate 94,906 of NZ_JBFAAB010000019.1, read as the reverse complement.
GGTGCGACACGCGGCGGTGTCGCTGGTGGCCGGGGCCACCGGGGACCGATTGGTCGCCTACGTGGTCGCCGCGCCGGGAGAGCGTATCGACGAGGCCGCGCTGCTGTCGCATGCGCGCGGTGCGCTGCCGTCCTACCTGGTGCCCTCGGCGGTGGTCGTCCTGGACTCGATGCCGCTGAACGCCAACGGCAAGCTCGACCGCAACGCGCTTCCCGTGCCGCAGGTCACGGACCGTCCGTACCGCGCGCCGAGCACGCCACTGGAGCGGACCGTGAGCGACGTGTTCGCCGACGTGCTCGACCTGGACGACGGGTACCGGGTCGGTATGGACGACGACTTCTTCGACCTGGGTGGCAACTCGCTGATCGCGACGCGCGCGGTCAACAGGCTCCGCACGCTCACCGGCGCCCAGGTGCGAGTGCAATGGTTCTTCACCGATTCCACCCCGGCAGCGCTGTCGGCCCGCATCCTCGCGGCGCTGGCGGATGACCACGACCACGACTACGACTTGGACTCGAACGCCGCACTCGGCGTCCTACTGCCGATTCGAACGATGGTGCCGCACGACACCGCCGCCGCCGAGCCGCTGTTCTGCCTGCACCCGATGTACGGATTGTCCTGGTGTTATGCGGGACTTGCGCGCTACGTGCCCGCGACCACACCGATTTTCGGCCTGCAGTCGCCCGCCCTGACCGAGGACGGCTACCTGCCGGAGTCGCTGACCGAGATGGCGCTTCGCTACGTGGCCGAGATCCGCGCCGTGCAGCCGGAAGGGCCGTACCGCCTGCTGGGCTGGTCGCTCGGCGGCGTCCTCGCGCACGCCGTGGCGACCGAACTGCAGGCCGCCGGCGAGGAGATCGGGCTGCTGACCATGCTGGACAGCCGCCCGGACATCGACGTCACCGACTTCCACGCGGCGGTCCGGGAGGCGCTGTCCGAACTCGGCATCGGCGCGGATGCCGTGCGGCCCGGCGACGGCGACATCCACGATCTGAGCGAGGACGCGCTCGCCGCACTGCATGCCACGATCCCCCCGGACATGGCGGTACTCACTCCCGAACGGGTGCGCCGGATCTACCGCAGCGCGGTGCGCTCGGCCGAACTCATCGCAGAGCATCGGCCCGAGGTTTTCCGCGGCAAGTTGGACTACTTCAGCGCGAGGGGCAACGATACTGCGGCGTCCAGGTGGCAACCCTATGTCGACGGCGGGGTCGCGGACCATCGGGTCGGCGTCGTGCACGATCAGATGACAACGCCGCAAGCATTGGCGGAGATCGGTCCTCGATTGTCCGAGTTGCTCGATCCGAATCCCGAAACGACCCAGCGTGTGCGGTCAGGCCCGGAGGAGGGAGCCTGCGTAACCACGGAGGGCCCCGCACGCGCTGGATAGGTACAGCGTGTGCGGTCAGGCCCGGAGGAGGGAGCCTGCGTAACCACGGAGGGCCCCGCATGCGCTGGATAGGTACAGCGTGTGCGGTCAGGCCAGGAGGAGGGAGCCTGCGTAACCACGGAGGGCCCCGCACGCGCTGGATAGGTACAGCGTGTGCGGTCAGGCCCGGAGGAGGGAGCCTGTGTAACCACGGAGGGCCCCGGACGCGCTGGATAGGCACAGAATACGGGGCGGCCATGATCGAATCGGGACCGGTCCGGCATGATGGGGCAACGGTGCGGTAACGATGACCTCTGTTGTCACGACTACATAGGCCGTATGGTCGGGCGTGGTGTCCAGGGCATCCACTCTCGATGCGTGGGGAATGCAAGAGCGAATTTCGAGACGAAGCGAAGGTGCGAAATTGATACGTCGACAGACCTGGCGCGGCGGACTGCGTGCCGCGGCAGCGATCGCGGCGACTGCTGTGCTCGCGGGCGTCATGACCGGGCTCGGCGCGTCCAGTGCGTCGGCTGACCCGATCATCGATTCCCAGAGTCTGCTGGGAAACCCGACCGCACCGGACGGTTCGCGTATCGCCAAGGCCGTATACAAGAACTCGCGCAATATCCGGCTGTATGTGTACTCGGCGGCGATGGACGAGCAGATCATCATCGACGTCCAGCGCCCGGCTGACGCTTCGGTGCCACGCCCGACTCTGTACCTGCTCAACGGCGCGGGCGGCGGTGAGGACGACGCCTCGTGGCAGGCGAAGACCGATGCGCTGCAGTTCTTGTCGGACAAGAACGTCAACGTGATCCAGCCGATCGGCGGCAAGTGGAGCTACTACACCGACTGGATCAAGGACGACCCGGTACTCGGGCGTAACAAGTGGAAGACGTTCTTCACCGAGGAGCTGCCCCCGCTGGTCGACGGCGCGCTGGGCACAAACGGCGTGAATGCCATCGCGGGACTGTCCACTTCGGGGACCACCGTGCTCGCGCTGCCGATCGCCAAGCAGGGGCTGTACAAGGCCGTCGCGGCCTATAGCGGATGCGCGCAGACCAGTGACCCGGTCGGCGCGGAGTTCGTGAAGCTGACCGTCGAGACCTGGGGCGGCGGCGACACCGAAAACATGTGGGGCCCCCAGGGCGGGCCGGAGTGGGTGGCCAACGACCCGTATGTGAACGCCGAGGGGCTGCGTGGGCTCGATCTCTACATCTCCACCGGCAACGGCCTTCCGGGCCAGCACGACACGCTCAACGGCCAGTACGCCCTGCCCGGCGCCTACGGTCTGGCGAACCAGATCGTCATCGGCGGCGTGATCGAGGCGGGCACCAACTACTGCACGCACAACCTGCAGAACAAACTGGACCAGCTGGGTATCCCAGCAACCTGGAACTTTCGTGAATCGGGCACCCACTCATGGGGTTACTGGCGCGACGAGTTCCTGCGTTCGTGGCCGGTGCTGGCGAAGGGCCTCGGCATCTGACCCGCTGAGCTGAGCCGGGGTCGCCCGGCTGAATCTCGACCGACCGCCTGGTTGCCTGTGATGTGCAACTCAGGCGGTCGGTTTCTATTGGTGCTGCTAACGATAAAGTTCGGGTACCCGTAAAGTATTGTTCCATGAGTACCGTCGTGGCTGATTCCGCGAGAGTCGCCGGACAGCGCGCGCGCGCGGCGACCAGTCTGCTCGGCCCCGCGTTCGTCGCGGCCATCGCCTACGTCGACCCCGGCAATGTCGCGTCGAACCTCAGCGCGGGCGCGCAATTCGGTTACCTCCTCGTCTGGGTCATCGTCATGGCCAACGTGATGGCGGGGCTGGTCCAATTCCTTTCCGCCAAACTGGGCTTGGTGACCGGCCTGTCGCTGCCGGAGGCGGTGCGGGAGAAGTCGAGCCGCCGGATTCGGCTGGCCTACTGGGGTCAGGCCGAGACGGTCGCGATGGCTACCGACCTGGCCGAGGTGGTCGGCGGCGCGATCGCGCTGCACCTGCTGTTCGGACTGCCGCTGCTGGTCGGCGGCCTGATCACCGGCGTGGTATCGATGGCCCTGCTGCTGGTCCAGGACCGTCGCGGGCAGCGCCCGTTCGAGCGGGTGATCACCGGGCTGCTCGCGATCATCGCGATCGGCTTCCTGGCCGGCGTGGTGATCTCGCCACCGTCGTTCGGCGGCACGGTCGGCGGCCTGTTGCCGCGCTTCCAGGGCACCGAGAGTGTGGTGCTCGCCGCGGCCATGATCGGCGCGACGGTCATGCCGCACGCGGTGTACCTGCACTCCGCTCTGGCCCGCGACCGACACGGGCACCCGGAGGCCGGTCCCCTGCGCAGCAGGCTGCTGCGGGTTACCAAGGTCGACGTCGGGCTCGCCATGATCCTGGCAGGCGCGGTGAACCTGGCCATGCTTCTGATGGCGGCGAATACCCTGCGCGGCCGCGAGGTCGAGACCATCGAGGACGCCCACGCCGCCGTCGGCGACGCGCTGGGTCCGGTCGCCGCGCTGCTGCTCGCGATCGGCCTGCTCGCCTCCGGTCTGGCCTCCACCTCGGTCGGTGCCTATGCCGGTGCGATGATCATGCAGGGGCTGCTGCGCAAGCGCATTCCGCTGCTGATGCGGCGCCTGATCACGTTGATCCCGGCCATGGCGATCCTGGCGGCAGGCATCGATCCCACTCGCGCGCTGATCGTTTCGCAGGTTGTGCTCTCGTTCGGTATCCCGTTCGCGTTGATTCCCCTGGTGTGTTTCACGAGTGACCGATCACTGATGGGTGCCGACACCAACCACCGCGTGACCACCACGTTGGCCTGGCTGGTCGCCGCCATCATCACGATGCTCAATGTCGCGCTCATCTATCTCACCATCACGGGTAGCTAAGCGGCTGCCTCGCGTTCGCTCGGCCCGGCGCATCAGCGGCTGCCTCGAGCGTTCGCTCGGCCCGGCGCATCAGCGGCTGCCTCGAGCGTTCGCTCGGTTCGGCGCATCAGCGGCTGTCTCGAGCGTTCGCTCGGCCCGGCGGGGTGCGGGTGGACTTGGTCGGGCTGCGTCGGTCGAAGTGGCCGGTTCAGACCCAGTTCTCGATCCAGTATTTCCAGATCAGTGGGGCGTAGCCGGCCAGCGGTGGAACCTTGATGTCGGTGCCTGCGAGCGCGGCTGTGGTGTGGCGGCAGTCGAACCAGCAGCTGAATTCGCTGTGTTCCAAAACATTCAGCGGAACGCCGACACGGGGAAGTAGCCAGTTCACGCCCGGGATGCGCAGCATCATGTCGAGGGTGCGCTTGGGCATCACCTCGATCAGATGCGGCGCGCCCGCCTCGTCGGCGAACAGGTTCAGCGCCTCGACGGCGCTCTGCCTGCGTGGGTCGACCAGATGGTAGGTGGTTTTGTCCGAGCACGGCCGGTGGGCGATGTGGTCCAGGGCGCGGGCGACGAAATCGACCGGAACCATATTGGTTTCACCCAGTTTCGGCACCAGCACCGGCAACAGCCTCGGTAGTTGCGCGCCCATGCGCAGCAGCCGGAAGAAGTAGTACGGTCCGTCGATCCGATCGATCTCGCCGGTCTTGGAATGGCCGATCACGATCGACGGACGGTAGATTCGCCAGCGCACGGAGGATCCCCGCACAATCCGCTCGGCCTCGAACTTTGCCCGCTGCATCGGCGTGGCCAGCGCCTGACCGTAGTCGAACATGTCCTCGGTGAACTGGCCCTCGCAGGACCCGGCGACCTCCACTGTCGAGGCATGATGCAGCAGACCGGCGTCGAGATCCTCGGCGACGTCGACCACGTGCCTGGTGCCGCCGCCGCGTTCGGTCAGGTCGTAGCTGGCGGCTAGATGGAAGACGTGCTCGATTCTGCCGCGGTGCTCGGCCAACCAGGCCGGGTCGATGCCCAGCCCTGGCGCGCCGAGGTCGCCGCGCACCGGCCGTACTCGGTCGCCGCCCGCCCACTCCCGCGCACAGCACGCGAACCGGTCGGCCGACGCGTCGCCCGGCCGTACCAGCACATGGATGTCACCCTCGCGTTTCAGCAGCTGGGGGATGAAGAACCTACCGATGAACCCAGTTGCCCCGGTAACCAGGTAAGTCATAGCCGATGAACATAGTCGCTCGCCAGCTGGCTTGTTGCGGCGGGCCGATCAGTCGGCGAAGACAGGCTCGCGCTTGATGAGCATCGTGGTGGTCTTCGCGGCCGCGGCCTGCACGATCGCGTCGACGTCGTCGGGCACGACCGCCGTTTACAGATCAGCCGCTTTGGCGGCGGGCGCGGGCGTTCGCTCGCCGAGTAGCGAGATCTCGGCGACCGGCAGCCGTGGTGACCAGCGCGGCCGCGCGCCGTCGGGCATCAGGCCGATGTTGATGAAGGCGAGCAGCGGGGTGGGAATCCTCGCTCGTGTAGACCGGGTCGCCGGCCAACGCGATGCCGACGCCCGGCGATGACAATGTTCCCTTTGCGAATTGTGGTTAACTTAGATTCCATCGTCGGGCGCTGTCAACCAGCGCCGCCGGAGAACGGAGAGGTGCATGGTCGCGGATCGCAGCGAGGTCGACCTCGCTCCCGCGCGGCCCGACTCGGGGAGTAGGACGGGCGCGGACGACGGTCCGTCGGTGCGTCGCCGTCCGAAGGATCGCAAGGTTCGAATCATCCGGGCAGCCGCGCGAGCGTTCAGCGAACGCGGATACTACCCGGTCGGCGTGGACGAAATCGCCGCCGAAGTCGGAATCTCCGGCCCCGCGCTGTATCGCCATTTCACGAACAAATACGCGCTGTTGGTAGCGGCTGCCGAGGAAGGCGCGCGTCATCTGCTGAGCGTCGCCGCCGCCGCCGACGACCCTGGTCTGGATCCGCCGCGGCGCTTGGACGCACTGATCCGTGCGATCAGCGAGCACACCATCGAGATCCGCCGCGAGGCCGGGCTCTACCGCTGGGAAAGGCGCTACCTCGAGGGTCCCGACCGGGTTCGGATCAAGAAGGTCTACGACGATCTGAACAACACTCTCGCGGTACCGATCGCGCGGCTGCGGCCCGCCGCGCCACAGGCTGATGTGGCGATGTTGGCCGCGGGCGTGCTCAGCACGATCGCCAGCATCTCGGCGCACCGCACCACGCTATCCAGTGCACGGCTGCTTCCGCTGCAGCGCGAGATGGCCTGGGCCATCCTGCGCACCGAACTGCCCGCCGCCCCCGCGGAGCCGGACCCGGTCCCGCCGGTGCGCGGTATCCCGCTGACCTCGAAACGCGAACAGTTGCTCACCGAGGCGATCCGGATCTTCGGTAGGCAGGGCTACCACGAGGCGAGCATCGAGGAGATCGGCTCGGCAGTCGGCATCAACGCCTCCAGCGTGTATCGGTATTTCGCGAGCAAGGCCGACCTGCTCGCCGCGGCCTTCTACCGCACGGGTGACCGGCTGGCCATTGCGATCACCGAGGCGCTGGCCGAGGCGACCAGCAAGGAGGACGCGGCACGGCGCCTGGCGGACCGCTACGCCAAGCTCAGCTTCGCGATGCCGGAGATCATGCCGGTCTACTACGCGGAATTCAGCAATCTGCCGCAGACCGAGCAGCACAAACTGCGCGCCATCCAACGGCAGAATGTGCTGGAGTGGGCCAATCTGCTCGACGGCGATCCGGTGGAGGCGCGCTTCCGCGTGCACGCCGCCATCGGTCAGGTGATCGACGTCGGTAGGCTGATCCGATTCGATTCCCGCCCAGCGCAAGTGGCGCGGGTCACGGCGCTGATGGACGCGGTTCTGCTCGGCTGATCACCGTGGACTTACGAAGGGCGTCCGTGCCGGACCCGGAAGATCATCTTGGCCAGGCGTAGATGCCGCGGGCGCCGATCGAATGTGGACAGGTTGACCGGCGCCCGGTACTGCTTGCGCGCGATGGCGAGGGTCCTGCTGAATTCGCGCAGTCCCTGGTCACCGTGGCTGTGGCCCTGCCCGTACTCGCCGACGCCACCGAAGGGCAGCGCGGGAATGCCCGCGTAGGCGGTAGAGGAGTTGATGGTCACCACCCCGACCCGCAGCTGCTCGGCGAACGCCTCGATTTCGTGCACATCCCTGGTGAACACCGACACCGCGACATCGGTGCCGACCGCGTTGATCCGCGCGGCGGCGTCGTCCATGCTCGCTACCTTGTTCACGATGAGCACTGGGCCGATGCCCTCGCCGGTGATCGCGATGCTCTCCTCGGGCACCTCGGCCAGCACGATCGGCTCGATGTAGGGCTCGCGGATCGACTCCAGCCCACCGACCACCGTGCGTCCGCCGCGGGCCACCGCATCGCGGACCTGTCTGCGCACCACGTCGACCTGTGACTCCATGATCATCGGACCGTAGGAGGCCCTCCGATCCGCGCCCGGCCGCAGCTTGCGGGCTTGTTCCACGACCAGCTCGAGAAATCGGTCGTAGACCGACTGGGCGACGTAGGCGCGCTGGATCCCGGTGACGTTCTGCCCGGCGTTGGCCATCGCGCCGAATACCGCGGCCTCGGCGGCGTCGTCGAGCTTCGCGTCCACATGCACGACCATGCTGCCCTTGCCGTTGCGCTCCACGACGACCGGCGTCGTGGTCTGTGCGCACAACCCGATCACTTCGCGTGCGCCCGCTTCCGAGCCCGCATAGGCGATCTTGTCGACGTTGGCGCGACAGAGCGCGACACCGGTCGCGGTGTCACCGGTAACCGCTTGCAGCACCGGCTGATTCGGCGCCAGCCTGGCCCAGCTGTCGGCCAGCCACACCCCGACGCCGGTGGTCAGCTCATGCGGCTTGAACACCACCGCATTGCCCGCTGCCATCGCGTAGGCAATCGAGCCCATGGGCGTGAACACCGGGTTGTTCCACGGTCCGAGTACCCCGACCACGCCGAGCGGCAGATAGCCGACCGAAGCTCGCTGGTTTCGGGTGAGCCAAGTGGAGCCGAGCCGTCGCCGGTCCAAGGTGCGGCCCGCGTTGCGCGCGGCCCAGTCCAGGTTCTCCACCGCGAGCATCACCTCGATCGCGGCGTCCGCCTCCGGTTTTCCGGTCTCCTCGCACAGGGTTGCCACCAACTCGCCTGAGCGCCGGACGATATCGCGCTTCCAGTCCAGGAGCCAGCGTTTGCGCGTGCTGAATCCCAGTTCGCCCCACCACTTTTCGGCGGCGCGCGCGGCGTGCACGGCGCGAGTGAGCTCGCCGGAATGCATCACGGCGTAGCTGCCCACCACCTCGCCGGTGCGCGGATCGTAGGACGTCAGCACATTCGATCGGCCCGTTCCTCCCGGATGCGCCGCCAGTCGTGGCTGCGCGGACTCGGCCATGATCACCTCTCACAGTGTCGAAAACAGCGTGCGAACCGCTGAGCGGGGCACAGCCGCAGACGAGTGATTGTGGTTCCCCGTCAAGCAGACTATGGTCTGCCGCCGCGGGCCGACAAGGCTTCGGCCGCCAGCCCCTGGCCGCCCCGGATCGCCCTCACCAGCGGCGACCCCACGCGAGGGGGTCAGGGAGCAGGAAATGTGAGTAAGGACACTGTTGATGACCCCAGGGGCGGGTGGCACGCGCGACGCGATAGCGAGGCGGCCGGGCCGGTAACATCACGCCGAGCGCGACGGATCACCAATCAGAGCGCAAGCATGCGCTCAGGCGACCTCGTCGCCGCACCGGCCGATAGTGGAGAGTTGATGCCGAATTCCAACCAAGCAGATTCGCATGCGAGTGAGCCAGCGGTCCAAGTGGTGGACATCCGCAAGTCATTCGGCGACGTGCATGCACTGCAGGGCGTCAGCTTCGTCGCCGAACGCGGCTCCGTTCTCGGCATTCTCGGCCCCAATGGCGCGGGCAAGACGACTATGGTGAAGGTCCTCTCCACCTTGCTGCGCCCCGACTCCGGCACCGCCGTCGTCGCCGGGCACGACGTGCTGAAGGACCCGGCGGGCGTGCGCCGCTCGATCATGATGACGGGGCAGTACGCGGCGCTCGACGAGAACCTCTCCGGCCGGGAGAACCTGGAGCTGTTCGGCAGGCTGATGGGCCTGGCCAAGTCCGCGGCCGGCAAGCGCGCCGACACTTTGCTCGAGGAGTTCGACCTGGTGGACGCAGGCCGCCGTGCGGTGCGGCACTACTCGGGCGGCATGCGTCGCCGCGTCGACATCGCCTGCGGCCTTGTGGTGCGTCCGAAGGTCGTGTTCCTGGACGAGCCGACCACCGGCCTCGACCCACGCAGCCGGCAGGGCGTGTGGGATCTGGTGACCGCACTCAAGACCCAGGACATCACGGTGCTGCTGACCACGCAGTACCTCGAGGAAGCGGACGTGCTCAGTGACAACATCATCGTGATAGACAAGGGCACCGTGATCGCCGAGGGCACCGCCGACGAACTCAAGGAGAAGACCGGCGGCAGCTATTGCGAGGTGGTCCCACTGGATCCGACCAAGCTGCGAACCGCCGCGTACGCGCTCGGCGACCTGATGCCGCCCGCGGTGCTCGCAGATCTCGACGGCGGCGACCGGCTCTCCATTCCGGCGCCCGAGGGCGCGATCACGCTGACCGAAGCGCTGCGCAGGCTCGACAGCGCGGGCATCGACTTGGCCGACATCGCGCTACGCCGCCCCTCGCTGGACGACGTGTTCCTGTCCATCACCGGCCACACGGGCGGTCACGCGTGACCGCTGTGACCGCCCCGGAGAGCACACCCGCCGCCGCGGCACTGTTCGCCGAGCTGCCCGAGCCGCGGCTCTCGTCGTTCGCACAATGGCGCGCGCTGACCGGCCGGATCGTCTACACCATGGTGACCAAGGGCGAGATGATCGTCGCGGTGGTCACGCCGCTGATGTTCACGCTCGGCTTCTACCTGCCGCTGCGCTACGTGATGAAGTTCCAGGGGATCGACTACGCCCAGTACGTCATGCCGATCATCGTGCTGCAGACCATGGCTTTCACGATGATGTCGAACGCGCAGATTGCCGCGTTCGAGGCGAGGACCGGATTGAGCACCCGCCTGCAGACGATGCCGATCGGCATGGTCGTCCCGCTCACGGCGCGTATCGCGGCCGGGCTGGTCCGGTCGATCACCTCGCTCACCGCCGCGGTGGTCTTCGGATACGTCATCGGATTCCGCTTCGTCGCGGGCTTCGGGCAGGCAGTGCTGTTCTGTGTTTTCTCGCTCGCCGTCGGCACGGTGCTCGCGATCGGCGCCGATGCACTCGGCAGCCTGACCAAGAGCCCCGAGTCGCTCAGTCAGGCGCTGACCCTGCCGACGCTGATCTTCGGCATGCTCTCCTGCGGGTTCGTGCCCGAACGCAGCTTCCCGATGTGGATTCGGCCGTTGGTGCGCAACCAGCCGATCTCCCAGTTCTCCTTCGCCCTGCGCGATATGGCGGCCGATGGAGTGACCTGGCAAGTGTTGTGGGTGCCGCTGGTGTGGGTGGCCGGGCTTGCGGTGGTGTTCATCCCGTTGGCGATCTGGGCGAGTGTGAGGCGGTCATGAGTTCTGTGGAGGCGACCGTGGCACCCGCCGACGACGCGGCCGAGCGCATCGGCTCGTCGTTGCTGCCCGAAGTGGCCGTGCGCTCGGAAAGTTCCCCGCGTACCTGGTTCGCGCACAGTCTGATCCAGTGCAAGCGACTGCTGATGGTGTGGGTACGCGACCCCGCGACGACGATCCAGGCGCTGATCTATCCGGCCGTTACCCTGCTGATGTTCCGCATCGTGCTCGGCGACTCGATCACGCTGGCTACCGGCCAGCCGAGCGTCTACGGAACCGTTCCGATGATCACGCTGGTCGCGGCGATGTCGGGTGCGGTGGTGAGCGCGCTCGGATTCAAAGCGGAGAAGATGACCGGGCTGCTCGGCCGGTTCTGGACCATGCCGATCCATCGCGCGGCTGGGTTGACCGGGCGACTGGTCGCCGAGTCGATCCGGGTGCTGATCACCACACTATTCGTGCTTGCGGTCGGGTTGACCATCGGCTTCCGCTTCGACCAGGGGCTTGTGGCGGCGCTGGCGCTGATCGGCATTCCGGTCCTGTTCGGTGTGGCTTTCGCAGTGCTGGTCACCGCGCTGGCGACGGTTTCCGAAGGCGTGATGCTGGTGAACGTCATCGGGATCATCAGTACGTTGCTGATGTTCTTCAACTCCGGGTTCGTCCCGACTTTCGTCTACCCGAGCTGGCTGCAAGGTGCGGTCGGGAACCAGCCGATGAGCTGTGCCATCGACGCCATGCGCGGACTGTCCTACGGCGGCCCGGTGGCGGAGCCGCTGCTGAAGACTGTCGCCTGGGTGATCGGGATGATCGTGGTCTTCGCCTACCCCGCGGTCCGCGGCTACCGCCGCGCCGCCGAGACCGGAGCCTGATCGAAGTCGTAGTCCAGCCAGCGGTTCCGGTTGGTCCAGCCGACCAGGTCGTAGCGCCAGTGGAACGGCCAGGTGTGCGCGACGGTGTTGAACAGCACCGCGCCGAGAGCGGTGTAGTCGTCGTGGGCGGACAGCAGGGCGCGCCGGCCGCGAGGGGAGGCGCTGAAGAACGCGTCGAACATGGCGATGGATTGTTCGGTGGTGAGCCTGCCCAGGCCGTAGAGGCCGCGCGTCCGCATCCAGTACACCAGTCGCGCGCGCCGTGGCCACAGCGCGGCGATCGGGTCGCGACCCCGCTGTAGCGCGGTGACCGCGGTGTCGACCAGTGCGAGGGAGCCGGCGACGCTGTAGCCGGTGCACGGATGCATCATGCCGCCGCGCGACCCGAACGGAAGCGCCCTCGCCTCGCCTTTGCGCGGCGGCGGCTGGTCGAGCGGGTAATGCGCCGCCTCGCTCGGTTCGGCGCCGGTGAGCCGGATACCGTGCGCGGCGAGTCGGTTGAGCGTGCGTCTGCGCAGTTCGCGTTGCGGCATGCCGCCGCGCAGGCCGAGGCTGGTCTCCTCGAAGATCACCGTGCCGTCGCCGAGCGGCACCGCGTAGAGGAACGACGGCGGTTCGTCCGGGCCCGCGCCGTTTTCCGGTCGCCAGTCCAGCAACAAGCCCTCGCCCGAACGGACCATCGGCGCGGCCGTCTCGGCGTCGACGAAGACACCATGCGCGCTCGCCGCCCTGCGGCGTCCGAGGGCGGGCAGTCCGCGGGTGTCGAACACTGTCGCCGCGGTGTGCACCGTGCCGTCGGCGAGCTCGACCTCGTGCGCGTCCACCCGGCTGGCGCGGCCTGCCACGACGGCGGCGTCGTCGAGCGGGAGCGCTTCGCGCAGACCGGGCTTGGACAGCACACAGTAGGGCCGGTCGATGCGGTGTTCGGTCGTCGTCCACACGGTGGGCGCCGGGATCGTGGTCGCGATGGCGCCGGGCGGCAGCCAGTCCGGCAGCTCGTCGACCCAGCAGGAGAAGGTGGGCGGCCACAGCCGGTCGGGACGCGGATCGATCGCCGTCACCGACAGCCCGGCCCGCATCGCGCGATGCGCCAGCGCCCGGCCGGTCGGGCCGAGCCCGACCACGCACACGTCGACTTCCCGGACCGCGCTGCCACCCATGGGGGCATTCAATCCGTCCGGCCGACGCAAGCGCAACTATCGCCGCTGATCGAGCCCTGGAAATGCAGGTCTCGCGGAAATGCGTCCAGCCTGGAACAGATGCGGCGAGCCACAATCGCCTCGGCGGGGAAGAAACGTCAATCGGGCGTCACCCAAGTGGTGATGTCGGCGTGTACGACTTCGAGGCCGTGTTTGTCGTAGATCGACACCGGCACCACCAGGTCGCGGCCTTCGGTGATCGCCGCGAAGTCCGGAATCTCGGGCAGTTTCGCGACGGCGCGCAGTCCGGTCTCGGCCTTGGCCAGGTATTGCACGGTCATCGTCTTCGGAATCCAACGGTGCGTCGCGGGGACGGTCGCCTCGCTGAGCATGCCCATCGCCACCTCCGCCAGGTTGCACGCCGCGATCGCGTGGAAGGTGCCCAGGTGGTTGTGGATACCGAACCACTTCGGCGAGGTCACCTCGCACAGCCCGGGTTCCAGCCGGACCACGCTCGGCAGCACGGTACCGAAGTACGGCACCCGCGCGACCATCCCGAGCGAGAACAAGGCGTGGCCCAGCCGGTTGTCCGGCAGTTTCTTCCAGCCGCGGTAGGTCACGGTCTCTTTCGTCATAATCTGTATCTTACTCAGAAGTAAGTTATGGGTAAGCCCTCTGCTGTGGATACTGTCCGGCACCCTGCCCTGCGTAGGGCGGCCGGCCGACTGAGCGAACGCGCGGGCGCCATGCCCGCGGCGAAGTCGCCAGTGGCGGTTGCTCGGACGCGAGTCATAAGGGATCGCGAGGATGCCGCGCCCGCGCGGCCGAAGACTCAGCGCGACCCCGTCGACGGGTTCGCGGCCGAACAGCGCAACGGCGAAACAAACACCGATTTGGAGTGTGGGAGTGCGTCGGGCATACTGTTCGGGTTGCCTTGCACCGGGCCGTGCCTGTTCCGTGTGGAACGGGTTGTGGTCGGGCGAGGCGAGTAGTACCCAATCTTGTACCTCGCCGGGTTTCCGGCGTGGGTACGTCCGGGACAGTGTTCCAGGTCTGAGATGAAGTAGATCCGAGGCCGAGGAATGAGCGGATGGGCGACACGCCCGACCGCGTGGACCGGAGAACCATGACAGATGAACAGCGGCGAGGACCGGGCATGCCCGGTCAGGTCTCGACTCTGAGGCGTCTTCGTGTGTTCGGGCTGTGCAAATTGAGGGTGGTCCAGAAAGTTGGTGTAGCCAGCTTCCGGGCCACGAAGGAAAGCGGAGAAAAGGACACTTAGCGTGGCGGGACAAAAGATCCGCATCAGGCTCAAGGCCTATGACCACGAGGCGATCGACGCATCTGCGCGCAAGATCGTGGAGACGGTGACCCGCACCGGGGCACGCGTCGTGGGCCCGGTGCCGTTGCCGACCGAGAAGAACGTGTACTGCGTCATCCGTTCGCCGCACAAGTACAAGGACTCGCGCGAGCACTTCGAGATGCGTACGCACAAGCGCCTTATCGACATCCTCGACCCGACGCCGAAGACGGTGGACGCGCTTATGCGCATCGACCTGCCGGCCAGCGTCGACGTCAACATTCAGTGACGGGGACTCGAGATATGACTGACAACAAGAACAGGCCGGCGGCCGGCATCCTGGGCACCAAGCTCGGCATGACCCAGGTCTTCGACGACAAGAACCGCGTCGTTCCCGTGACCGTCATCAAGGCCGGACCGAACGTCGTTACCCAGATTCGCACCCTGGAGCGTGACGGCTACAGCGCCGTCCAGGTGGCTTTCGGCGCCATCGACCCGCGCAAGGTGAACAAGCCGGTCTCCGGTCAGTTCACCAAGGCCGGTGTCACCCCGCGTCGCCACGTCGCCGAGATCCGCGTCGCGGACGCCTCCACCTTCGAGGTCGGCCAGGAGATCAACGCCGACGTGTTCGAAGAAGGCGCCTACGTCGATGTCACCGGCACCAGCAAGGGCAAGGGTTTCGCGGGCACCATGAAGCGCCACGGCTTCCGTGGTCAGGGTGCTTCGCACGGTGCGCAGGCCGTGCACCGTCGCCCGGGTTCCATCGGTGGCTGCGCCACCCCCGGCCGCGTGTTCAAGGGCATGCGCATGTCGGGCCGGATGGGCAACGACCGCGTCACCACGCAGAACCTGTCGGTTCACAAGGTGGACGCCGAGAACGGCCTGCTGCTGATCAAGGGAGCGATCCCGGGTCGCAAGGGCGGCGTCGTGATCGTCAAGAGCGCCGTGAAGGGTGGTGCGCACGCATGACCAGCTCTGCTGTGAACACTGAGAAGAAGTCCGCCGACCTCACGCTGCCGGTCAAAGAGATCGGCGGCAAGACCAACGGCACCGTCGAGCTCCCCGCGGAGATCTTCGACGTGACCGCCAATATCGCGCTGATGCACCAGGTCGTCATCGCGCAGTTGGCCGCGGCCCGTCAGGGCACGCACAGCACGAAGACGCGCGGCGAGGTCTCCGGTGGCGGCAAGAAGCCGTACCGGCAGAAGGGCACTGGTCGCGCCCGCCAGGGCTCGACTCGGGCGCCGCAGTTCGCCGGCGGTGGCACCGTGCACGGCCCGCAGCCGCGCGACTACAGCCAACGCACCCCGAAGAAGATGAAGGCCGCCGCCCTCCGTGGCGCCCTGTCGGACCGGGCCCGCAACGAGCGCATCCACGTGATCGCCGAGCTGGTCGCCGGACAGACGCCGTCGACCAAGACCGCCAAGAGCTTCCTGGCCGAGCTGTCGGACCGCAAGAAGTTCCTGGTCGTCGTCGGCCGCGAGGACATCGCCGCGTGGAAGAGCGTGGCGAACCTGCAGAACGTGCAGCCGATCGCCCCGGATCAGCTCAACACCTACGACGTGCTGAACAGCGACGAAGTGGTGTTCAGCGTCGAGGCTCTGAACACTTTCGTGCACGGCCCCGCGGAGTCTCCGCAGGACACTGCGGCGGCACAGGAGGAGAGCAAGTGACCACCATCGCCGACCCCCGCGACATCCTGCTGGCGCCGGTCATCTCGGAGAAGTCCTACGGACTGATCGAGGAAGGCACCTACACCTTCCTGGTGCACCCGGACTCGAACAAGACGCAGATCAAGATCGCCGTCGAGAAGGTCTTCGGTGTGAAGGTCACCAGCGTCAACACCGCCAACCGTCAGGGCAAGCGCAAGCGGACCCGCTTCGGTTACGGCAAGCGCAAAGACACCAAGCGCGCGCTCGTGACCATCTCGGCCGACAGCAAGCCCATCGAGATCTTCGGAGGCCCGGTCGCGTAAGCGCCTGGGAACCCAGAAAGCAGAGAAGAACTCATGGCAATTCGTAAGTACAAGCCGACTACGCCGGGCCGTCGTGGCGCCAGCGTCTCGGACTTCGCGGAGATCACCCGGTCGACGCCCGAGAAATCGCTGCTGCGTCCGCTGTCCAAGAGCGGTGGTCGTAACGCCCACGGCCGCATCACCACTCGCCACCGTGGTGGCGGGCACAAGCGGGCCTACCGTGTCATCGACTTCCGTCGTCTGGACAAGGACGGCATCCCGGCCAAGGTCGCGCACATCGAGTACGACCCGAACCGGACCGCGAACATCGCGCTGCTGCACTATGTGGACGGCGAGAAGCGCTACATCATCGCCCCCAAGGGGGTGACGCAGGGCACGCCCATCGAGTCCGGCCCCACGGCCGACATCAAGCCGGGCAACAACCTGCCGCTGCGCAACATCCCGACCGGTACCACCATCCACAACGTGGAGCTGCGTCCGGGTGGCGGTGCCAAGATGGCCCGTTCCGCGGGCATGAGCATCCAGCTGCTCGGTAAGGAAGGCCCCTACGCCACACTGCGTATGCCCTCCGGCGAGATCCGTCGCGTCGACGTGCGCTGCCGCGCCACCGTCGGCGAGGTCGGCAACGCCGAGCAGTCGAACATCAACTGGGGCAAGGCCGGCCGCATGCGCTGGAAGGGGCGTCGCCCCACAGTCCGTGGTGTCGTCATGAACCCGGTCGACCACCCGCACGGTGGTGGTGAAGGCAAGACCTCCGGTGGTCGCCACCCGGTCTCGCCGTGGGGTCAGCCGGAAGGCCGTACCCGCAAGCCCAACCGCCCGAGCGACAAGCTCATCGTCCGCCGTCGCAAGACCGGCAAGAAGCGCTGAAGGAGGAGGTAAGAAATGCCACGCAGCCTCAAGAAAGGCCCGTTTGTCGACGACCACCTCCTCGCGAAGGTGGACGTGCAGAACGAGAAGGGCACAAAGCAGGTCATCAAGACCTGGTCGCGTCGTTCGACCATCATCCCCGATTTCATCGGGCACACGTTCTCGGTGCACGACGGCCGCAAGCACGTGCCGGTGTTCGTCTCGGACAACATGGTCGGACACAAGCTCGGTGAGTTCGCGCCGACCAGGACGTTCAGGAGCCACGTCAAGGAAGACCGGAAGAGCAAGCGGCGATGACGACGACTGAGACTCAGAATCTGACTGCGCGCGCGACCGCCAAGCACGTTCGCGTCACTCCGATGAAGGCACGCCGTGTCGTGGACTTGGTCCGCGGTAAGCGTGTCGAGGACGCCCTCGCCCTGCTGAAGTTCGCGCCCCAGGCCGCGAGCGAGCCGGTCGCCAAGGTTGTCGCCAGCGCGGCGGCCAACGCCGAGAACAACCTCGGCTTGGACCCGTCCACACTGGTCATCTCGACGGCCTACGTCGACGAGGGCGCGACCATGAAGCGGTTCCAGCCGCGTGCCCAGGGCCGTGCGTTCCGCATCCGCAAGCGCACCAGCCACATCACCATCGAGGTCGAGAGCATCCCCACCGCCGGTGGATCCACTCGTAACCGCCGGAAGGGAGGGGCAAAGTAATGGGACAGAAAATCAACCCCCATGGCTTCCGCCTCGGTATCACCACCGACTGGAAGTCGCGTTGGTACGCGGACAAGCAGTACGCGGACTACGTGAAGGAAGACGTCGCGATCCGCAAGCTCCTCGCCACCGGCATGGAGCGGGCGGGCATCTCCAAGGTCGAGATCGAGCGCACCCGTGACCGCGTGCGGGTGGACATCCACACCGCACGTCCGGGCATCGTGATCGGCCGCCGCGGCGCGGAGGCCGACCGCATCCGTGCCGAGCTGGAGAAGCTCACCGGCAAGCAGGTCCAGCTGAACATCCTCGAGGTCAAGAACCCCGAGTCGGATGCGCAGCTGGTCGCCCAGGCCGTCGCGGAGCAGCTGTCCAACCGTGTCGCCTTCCGTCGCGCGATGCGCAAGGCCATTCAGTCGGCCATGCGTTCGCCGAACGTCAAGGGCATCCGTGTGCAGTGCTCGGGCCGCCTCGGTGGCGCCGAAATGTCGCGCTCGGAGTTCTACCGCGAGGGTCGCGTGCCGCTGCACACGCTGCGCGCCGACATCGACTACGGCCTCTACGAGGCCAAGACCACCTTCGGTCGCATCGGCGTGAAGGTCTGGATCTACAAGGGCGACATCGTCGGTGGCAAGCGTGAGCTGGCCGCCGCTGCCGCCGCGCCCGAGCGTCCGCGCCGGGAGCGGCCGAGCCGCCCGCGTCGGTCCGGTTCCGCCGGTACCACGGCGACCAGCACCGAGGCCGGGCGTGCCGCCACCGCTGTGGTCGACGCTCCGGCAGAGACACAGGAGGGCTGACGCATGCTGATGCCTCGTAAGGTGAAGCACCGCAAGCAGCATCACCCGGGTCGTTCCGGCATGGCCAAGGGCGGCACCTCGGTGGCGTTCGGCGAGTTCGGTATCCAGGCGCTGGAGCCGGCCTACGTCACCAACCGGCAGATCGAGTCGGCGCGTATCGCGATGACGCGCCACATCAAGCGTGGCGGCAAGATCTGGATCAACATCTACCCGGATCGTCCGCTGACCAAGAAGCCCGCCGAGACCCGTATGGGTTCGGGTAAGGGTTCGCCGGAGTGGTGGATCGCGAACGTCAAGCCCGGTCGGGTGATGTTCGAGATGAGCTACCCGAACGAGGAGACTGCTCGTGAGGCCCTGCGTCGCGCGATGCACAAGCTCCCGATGAAGTGCAGGATCGTGACCAGGGAGGAGCAGTTCTGATGGCTACCGGAACACCGGCCGCAGAGCTCCGCGAGCTCACCGAAGAGGATTTGGTAGCCAAGCTGCGCGAATCCAAGGAAGAGCTGTTCAACCTGCGCTTCCAGATGGCGACGGGTCAGCTGGACAACAACCGTCGTCTGCGCGTCGTCCGTCACGAGATCGCGCGCATCTACACGGTCATGCGTGAGCGCGAGCTCGGTCTGGCCACCGGACCCGCTGGCAAGGGAGACGCTGCATGAGCGACAAAGTGGAAGGTCAGCGCGGCAGCCGCAAGGTTCGCGTCGGCTACGTTGTCTCGGACAAGATGAACAAGACGATCGTCGTCGAGCTGGAAGACCGTAACCGGCACCCGCTCTACGGCAAGATCATCCGCACCACCTCCAAGGTGAAGGCGCACGACGAGAACGAGATCGCCGGTATCGGCGACCGCGTTCAGCTGATGGAGACCCGTCCGCTGTCGGCCACCAAGCGCTGGCGGTTGGTCGAGGTACTGGAGAAGGCCAAATAAGCTTGCTCCATGGCTGACAATATCGAAGGCCCGTTTCCCCTTGTGGGAGACGGGCCTTCGTCTTTCCCGTCAGCCCGCTGGCACTCACCGAGGTGCACCACGTGGCAAGCGTCCGAGCCGGGCGCAAAGTGGCCGACCGCATCCTGACTTTGCTTGCCGACCGAATCGCATCGACTCGCATCGTGGTCCCGAGTATCGATTCGGCGCAGCTACATACCGCGCTCGGTATACGCGCGCGCTACGGGAGCTTGGATCTGGATCTGGTGGACGCGGTATGTGTGACTTTGGCGCACGACTTTGACACCGATGCGATCCTCACCCTCGACAGACGCGATTTCCGAGCCTTGCGGCCACTTGATCGGTACTCCGCGTTTCGCGTTCTGCCGGACGAGGGGAGTCCGCCGCAGTGAATCGTTGTCGATGTTCTGCTGAATTGCCGTGGCGCTCGACCTATCGCTCCGGTGACCTGACGTTGGCGGAGAGAACGCTGGGCTACAGCCCGATGATGCTGGGTTGGTTCTAGCGTCAACTGTGGGGTCACCTCTGCTCAGTGTGGTTCTCATCGCGGTGATCGCGATTCCGCTGCTGCTCACGGCCGGATCGGCGGACCGATCGACCGGGGGTCTTGTCGCTGGCAGCGGTCGAGGTTCTGGCGAAGGCGAAGTTGTCTCGCTCCATGGCTGACAAGTCGAACTCGAAGACCAGTTTCTCAGTTTTGGGAAGTGCTAATTTGACATTTCCACAAACTCTGTCTTTGTTGATCTCGTGACGAGTGCTGCGTGAACGGACGGTCGAAATATACTGGGCCGGAATTGCTGTGAGAGCTGGTGGCGGCTGCGGCCGGAGCTCATCCGGCCCCGGGATCGTCGCCTCGGAGTCGTGAATTGAAACCTTGACAAGGTAGCGAACCGTGCGTTATGTTTGCGCGATCCGAGAGCCATCGGATCAATACAAATAAGGAGGTCGCCATGTCGGACGAGCAATTCCTGGATTCTCGTGACGAGGGCGAAATCGCCACGAAGTGGTGATGTGCCGACTCGATCTCCCTTCTGATAGCTGATATAACAGAGAGTCTGATGTAGTTGAAGCAGTTCTCTGGCATTGATGATTGCACTGATGCCGAGTATTGGGTCGCGGTAGAGAAAACCAGTGCTGAGTGGCGCGAACTCCCCGTTGATGATGAAACGCTCTCATTGTTGATTTCTCTTTCGCGTAAACATCCGGATTGGCCCATTCGCGCGGCAGCGATTCGCTATCTCGCCGAATCTTTCGGAGAGCGTGATTCGGCCGTCGAGGCCATCATTGCAGCCACTCATGACCAGACGGATTGGGTGTCGTTCACTGCTATTCAGCTATGTGGGGAACTGAGAACAAAAGAGGCCCTGCGGGATCTGATCCGTATTTCGGGTTGGCCGAGCAATTTTATGAGACACGGTTACGCTCGTAAACCTGTCGGATGCGGTGCCGCCTTTACCAAGCGTGCACTGATCTCGATCCTGGGTAGCCGTGACCCGGAAGAATTGCGTCGGCTCGAGGACGAACATTTTGCCGAGCTGCGTGCCAAAGCCGATACTGTTCGGCCCGCACGCAGGCATGAGGACGTCGTCGAGATCCCCGCCGGGCCGTTTCTCGCTGGCGCACCTGCGCAAGCGGTCGGCCCCTTCAACATGGACGACTCGGACAACCCGCCGCGTTCGGTGGATCTACCGGCATTTCTCATCGATCGCACCGTAGTGACCAACCGGCGCTACCAGGAATTCCTCGATGAAATCGGCGACAGCACGGCGTTCGACCACCCGGATCAGCCGGAGGGACAAGAACACCATCGCCCAGCTCATCGGCACGACGCACGTTTCAATGGTCCTGACCTGCCGGTAGTCGGCATCGACTGGTATGACGCGTGGGCATTCGCCAACTGGGCCGGCGGCATGCTGCCGAGCGAGGACCAGTGGGAGAAGGCGGCGCGCGGCTGCGACGGGAGAGTATATCCATGGGGGAATGCGTGGGAACCCGAGCGCGCGAATTTCGTCGAGCGGGCATTCGATACTCGCGTCAGCGATCTCGCTGAACTGGAGCAGTTGCTGGTCACCATCACGGAAGCAGACTTCCCGGCGATGCCGGTGTTTCCCGCCGACAGCTTCCCGCAGGGTGCTGGTCCGTACGGCTTGCTGCACATGGCCGGCAACGTCTGGGAAATGACCCGAACCAACTTCTTCAGCCGCAAGGACATGGACCCGTTCTTCCGAGGCCGTCGACCAGTCGAGTTCATGAACCGTCAGGATGCCTTCTATGTCCTTCGCGGTGGTACGTGGACCTCGCCGCCGGTCTGTCTCACGACGTACTACCGAGGCAAAGATCTGCTGACCGATAGGCACAACGAGATTGGATTCCGCTGTGTATACCCGGCCGAATGAGCCGTCGGTGAGCACCGGCGACGGTGGTGTCGAAGTTGTGCTGCGGTATCTCGCGGCTTCCAATGCTGGAGACCGCGCGGCGGTGGAGGAGCTACTGGCCGATGAGGCCACCTTCACGCTCTGGGGTCGGCTGCCGGTTTCCGGAACGACGGTCGGCAAGCGAGCCATCGTCGAGTCTCTGATGCCTGGCGCCCGCAAGTTGTTCCAGCCCGGCACTTTACAGCTGCGACCGTTGCACGTGATGGCCGACGGAGACCATGTGGTCGCCGAGGTGCACGCAGAAGGTACCAGCGCTGCCGGCACTGCCTATGACACCCAGTACTGCATGGTATTTCAGGTCTGCGATGGACAGATCCTTGCGGTACGCGAGTACATGGACACCTCATACGCGGAGACTGTGCTGTGCCCTCATCTGTGAGTTCGACCTACGACCTGTTCAGCGACGCCTTCTTCGCCGAGCCGGATCCAGTTTTCCATCGCATGCGTGCTGACGATCCTGTGCACTGGGAGCCGACCCTCGAGGCATGGGTGCTCACTCGTTATCAGGATGTGCGCGCGGTACTCAACGACCCCCGCTTCTCGGTCGATCGCAATGGGCGTATTCGTGGAGCAACCCCGCCCGAGGCGCGGGCGAAGCTGGCGGATTGTTACCGGCTGCTGTCCAAGTGGATGATCTTCACCGACGAGCCCGATCACAGTCGGCTTCGCACGGCCATCGGCCCGGCCTACACGCCGGGAGCGGTTCGCAATGTGATGCCGTTCGTGGACCAGACCGTGCATGAGTTGCTCACTAAAGCATGCGCACGCGGGGAGTTCGATGTCGTGGCCGAACTCGCCGAACCACTCACGGGACTCGTGAATGCCCGGCTGATCGGCTTCCCTCCTGAATTGGTGAGCCAGGTCAAGCGATGGAGTGACAACGTTTTTCGGCTGTTCGGGTCCGGAATCGTCACCGAAGAGATCGTGGATGCCGCGCACACCAGTCTTGTGGAGTGCGGCGATTATGCCCGTGCGCTGATCGGTGAAGTCCAAGACACCACGGCGGACAGTCTCGTCGGCAGGCTGCGAGCGAGCCTGGATCGAGGGGAGATCCTCGATGTGGACGAAGCAGCCAAGTCCGTCACGATGGTCATGATCGGGGGCCACGAAGCCGCTCGCCACATGATCGGCAACGGCCTGGTGGCGCTGCTGCGTAACCCGGCCCAGTTACAGCTGCTTCGCGCTCGTCCCGAACTCATCGGTGCGGCAGTCGAAGAGCTGCTGCGTTATGACTCACCATCGATGGCGGCGCTGCGGTGTGCACGGGTGGACGTCGAGATCGGTGGAACGACTATCCGGGCAGGACAGTTCGTCTTCGCGATGTTGCGGGCGGCCAATCACGACCCGGAAGTGTTCCACACCCCCGACCGTCTCGACCTGGAGCGCACCGGTGTTCAGCACCTTGGGTTCGGCTTCGGTAGGCACTTCTGTAGCGGCGCGTCGCTGACTCCAGTCGTGGTCACCGCGGCATTACGGGCATTGATCGCGCTCGAACCACAGCTCGCGACCGATCACCTGCAATGGATCCCGAGTCTGTCCAGCCGTGGGCCGGCCGCGCTGCCGGTCCGATCAACCCGTTGGCCCGCGATACCTGAGCTGACCGGCACCCTCGTACTCGATGACGCCGCCCTCGACGCCGCCGCTCACGACCAGGGCAACACGGTCCGCATCCGGCCGACGTCGATTCTGCGACCAGGCACATTCGACGACGTCGTTCGGATGATCCAGTATTGCCGTACACAGAATATCCAGGTCGCCCCCCGCGGCACCGCGCACACCAGCTTCGGCCAATGCCTGGTGAACGGTCTCGCCATCGACATGCGGTCATTGGACCGAGTGCTCGAGGTCAGCGAAGACGCTCGAACTGGCACTGCGAGCATAGATGTCCAGGGTGGAGCGCTCTGGCAGGATGTCGTCGCTGTCGGCTTCGAACACGGGTTCAGACTGCGAACGGGTGTACCCGCCGTATTGCGGCTCACCGTCGGTGGGGTGCTGTCCGTTGGTGGCATCAGCACGATCCGAGTCGGCGGCTCGGTCGCTGAATCCGTTGAGGAACTCGAGGTGGTCACAGGTGCCGGCGAGTTGCTTACCTGTTCCCCCGATAAGCGCAGCGATCTATTCGAGGCCGTCCTCGGTGGACTCGGGCAGGTCGGGGTGATCGTCCGTGCCCGATTGAGTATGGTTCCGGTGGCACCTCTGGTACGTGGCTATGCGTTGCGCTATCAGCACGCCGAACTGCGTGAAGCGTTCGCGGACCAGCGAATCCTGGCTGATCGCGACGGAATCGATGAGCAGCTGCTGCGCTGGAAATGGCAGCCGGATGGGCCTACCGCAGAGCTCACCGCCCACGTTTACTACACCAGCGGCAATCCGCCGGACGACAAATACTTGATGCGTGGCCTCAGCCGCACACCGGCCAGCGTCACCGAGGTGACCTATCCGAAGCGCGTCGCGTCGATCGACCGCCTCTATGCCGAACACGAGCGCCATGGTTGGTCGGACTCTCTGAAACTGTGGTCGGACAACTTTTTGCCCGATCCCGGGCCAGGAAGCGATTTCGAGGACATCACCATTGCGGTGCTCGACGAGATCGGCGAACGTGAGTGGAGCCGGTCGTCGACTGTGCTGCTTTTCCGCAAGCATCGGGACGCCTTCCTCTTGCCGGGTCTGCGCCTACCCGACCCTGCGCTGGGGCGGCACCTGTGCTTGGTCGCAGTTTCTTCGGACGGCTTCGGCAAGACCGTCGACACAGAATATGTTCGAACACGAAAAGCGACTAATCGCCGCTGGTATGAGTGGGCACGAGACGTTGGCGGAACCCTGTATCCGCTCGGCGCGACGGAGTTCACCGCTGCCGATTGGAAGCACCAGTACGCTGACTACTACGGCGCATTCCAGCGAGCCAAACACCGATACGATCCCGATGGAATTATGACGCCGACTCCGGCGATCTTCGAATGAGACAGGAATTGCGCCGATGTGGCAGCACCGCACGTGCACGGACGCGTCCGACCTCGAGCACCTGACCCCAACGGTTACTCCTGCGGAGGCGCAGGCTTGGTGCAACTTCATCGTATGGACACCTGATCGCCTTCCCGCCGAATGCGAACTACATTCCGGCACCCTGCACCGTGAGGCTCCTCCCGGAGTACCGGTGGAGCCAATCGAAGACCGAGGGCCGCGAGACGGCAACTACCTCTCTTCCTATCGATTCGAAATCTCCGGGAATGATCGCAAGCTGCGCATCAAGGAGTTCTATTACGATTGGGCATTTCCTGCGTTCGATCAGCCCTGTCTCTGGAAATCCCATACACATGCCGTCCCCATCGACGACACCCATGTCGTCTGGTTCGGCATCGATTACCTGGGTAATCAAGCCGCCTCCGCGCGAATGGGCAGAACCACCATCGAACTGTCCGTGTTGGAAGGCACTTTCACCGAACTCGAACTGCTCGCTCTCTACCAGGCTCTGCATCCGGCCGACACCGGCGTAGTGAACGCGATCGCGGCGACTCCCCACGCACAGCTCAGCTATTGGGCACGCCACGCCGATGCCGCGCAACTGGTCGTACCGATTGGATTCTGGACATTTCGGCGCGGCGCGCACCAGGCAAAATGGTCTACGTCCGGGTGGGAAGATCAGGGTATCCCGGTCGCAATCGCGGGCCTCGATCTCGACAGCGCCGCACACATCCAACTCGACGACAACCGCGCCGAGATCGAAGCGATCTACGACGGAGGCCGGGATCGGGGCGTCGAGCTCCGGCTTATCGTCCAACGGCCCGGCAAGGGAGGCCTCCGCATTCCCGCCGACCCAGAACCGCACCCCGGTCAGCGGGAGCAGATTCGCCACGGAGATCTCGACATACAGCTGGGTTGGATCGACGAACGATACGGTCCCTTCCAGGCCGTGTTCACCACCGCGAACCAGGCGTGGGAAGCCACGCTGCTCAGCAGCGCCGGGGTGGGACTTGGTCGGGACTGGTTCCTCGCGGCCCTGGATGAGCTGGCACGCTGACGGAGCAGAGGTACTACCACCGCTGATCGCTTATCTGCTCGACCGCGCTGGGCTCGGTGGATGAAACAGCCCGTGCGTCAAGACCGCTGAACTGAGCAGAACGAAAGCCTGGCGAAGCTCGGCCTTGCGATATACGTATACATCTACTTATAGTGAGTTCTGGCTAGGCGTTGGACGCTCGGCTGGATCGGAAGAATTTCAGATCGGCTAGGGGTACGGCGGGATCGGTCGAGTGGCCCGGCGCCGGTATTTCTATGCCTGAATGCGTACTTATTGATGAATGGAGGGTCGTGAACGACTCGGAGAAGGTGTCGGTGACCAAGGTCGTGGACGGTGTGGTTGTCGGTTCGACGGAGGAGCTTCGGGAGTTCGTCCTGAAGGTCGGTCCGGGCGGCGGACGGATGCAGCGGTTCGTCGGACGGCAGATCGGGGGGTCGCGGCAGTTCACGAAGGTCGGCATCGACGCAGTACGGGTATACGTCAGCCGCAAAGGAAAGTATGTGGTGCACCGGCGAATGTCCGACTGGTCGGACTGCCCGGCGGCGGGCTTGATCAAGGACTGGAAAAGCTGGAGCAACGTCCTCTACGAGCAGAGCTGGGGCGACTACACGCTCGACGTAGTCGACACGATCGATGAACTGCGCGAACGGATTCCGGCCAAGATCTATCACACGCTGGTCGACGTAGCGGAGCACCCGCGCACCGAGAATCTCGACATCTGAGTACGACTCGGATACCGAAAGGACCTCTGCTACATGTTTGCTCGACTGGGACGCCTGGTCGTCCACCACCCGTGGAAGGTGATCGGCCTCTGGCTGCTCGTCATCGTCGCCGTGGTGGCCTCCGCGCCGAAGCTGACGTCGACGACCGACCAATCCGAATTCTTACCTTCGCATTACGAGTCCATCCAGGCAATGGAGCTGCAGCAGAAGGCCTTCCCGCAGAGTGCGGCGCCAGCGGCGATTATCGTGTTCGGGCGTGCCGACGGAGCGCCGCTGACCGAGGGAGATTCCGCCGCGATCGCCGCGGTCGGCGAGCAGCTCACCGCCGCGAACCTCGGGGACGTCATCGGACTACAGACTGTGCCGCCCTCGGAGAACAAGCTGATCCAGATCATCGCGGTCCAGCTCACGAAGGTGACCAATCAGGGCGACACCCGCCAGGGGGACGCGGTCGAGGCGCTGCGCACTGCACTGAAACGCCAGGTCGAGGGCACCGACCTGAAGGCGGGCATCACCGGTCAGGCGGCACAGATGCTCGACCAGCAGGAGTCGAGCGCGAAGGGCATGGCCATCATCGGCGTCGCCACGATCGTGCTGATCCTGGTACTCCTGCTGGTCATCTTCCGCAGCCCGGTGATCGCGCTGCTGCCGATCGTGACCATCGGCGCGGTGTCCAGCCTCGTCGGCGGGCTGATCGCCATGGTGGCGAGGGCTTTCGACCTGCAACTGGACAGCTCGGTGAATTCGATCCTGCTCGTCGTGCTGTTCGGCGTGGGCACCGACTACATCCTGTTCCTGATGTTCCGGTACCGGGAACGGCTGCGCGCGGGCGAGGACCCGAAGACCGCGATGGTCGGCGCGGTCGCCAGGGTCGGGGAGGCGATCACCTCCGCGGCGGGCGCGGTGATCATCGCGTTCACCGCACTGACGCTGTCGACGTTGGGCATGTTCCGTGCCCTCGGCCCCGCGCTGGCGATCGCGGTCGCGGTCGCGTTGATGGCCGGACTGACGCTGGTCCCGGCGGTGGTCTCGCTGTTGGGCACCAAGGTGTTCTGGCCGTCGAAGGCGTGGAAACAGGAGCCGACGGGCGCGCGGTTCGCGGCGCTCGGCGCGGCGCTTGGTCGGCGGCCGGGCGCGTTCGCCGTCGTCTCCGGTGGACTGCTCGTCGCGCTGGGTGTTCTGGCCTTCGGCTTCAACCCGACATTCGACCTGACTTCCGGTTCGACCTCCGACGTATCGGAGTCGGTGGTCTACAACAAGGAATTGCTCAGGGGAATGCCGGCGGGCGCCACCCAGCCCTCGGAGGTGCTGCTGCGAGCGGACGGCGGTGTGCTGACGGTTGACCAGCTCGCGCACTTCCACACCGCGCTGGACCAGGTGTCCGGCGTCGGCCGAGTGGGGGAACCGAAGCTGTCGGACGACAAGGCGACCGCCGAGTTCCAGGTGACGCTCGACTCCGCGCCGGAGTCGGACGCCGCGCTGGCCACAGTGCGCGGCCCGCTGCGCGACGCCGCTCACGCGGCGGCACCCGCAGGTACGACGGTCGCGGTGGGCGGGATGACGGCGGTGTTCGTCGACTTCCAGGATGCGATGAATCACGACTACGCGGTCGTGTTCCCGGTAGCGGCGATTCTCATCATGATCGTGCTCGCCCTGTTGCTGCGCAGCCTGATAGCGCCTTGGTATCTGATGGCATCGGTCTTCCTCGGCTTCGCGGCGACGCTCGGGGCCGCGGTCCTGGTGTTCCAGCACATTCAGGGTGATGCCGGCCTGATCTTCACGCTGCCGGTGATCATGTACCTGTTCGTGGTCGCACTCGGAACCGACTACAACATCCTGATGGTCGCGCGGTTGCGTGAGGAGGCCCGCGAGGGGCGTGACCCACGGGAGGCCGCGGCGCTGGGCCTGCGGCACACCGGGCCGACGGTCGCCGCGGCGGGCGTCATCCTCGCGGGCACGTTCGCGTCGATGATGCTGGCGGGCAACAATGTTCTGTCCCAGATGGGTTTCGCCATCTCGGTCGGCATCGGGGTCGCGGCGTTCGTGATGGCGATGTTCTTCACCCCGGCGGTCACCGCGCTGCTCGGCCACCGAGCCTGGTGGCCGGGGCACGGGGACCGCACTGCGCAGGAAGTGAAGCCGGGGAACGGCGATTCGCTCCGCGCTGGATCGGGTGGAACCGAGGCCCGGTCGGTCGCACCCGGTGGAGGCGAGTTCCGCTGATCGCGGGGAGGTAGACGCTGTCGCTGGGTGCTTCCTGGCGGCAGTGTCTGCTTCGTTGTCCGGCCACAAGCTGACGCCTTCCTTCCGGTGCCTGGCTGGTGGGAGCAGCTGACTGATTCCGCCGTCAGCCGGTGATCGCGTAGGGGCGGTGAACCTTGATCGCCGAGTCCAGCACACGGGTGACCGCAGCACGGGAGACGCCGAGTTCGTTGGCGATGCCCGCGGTCGTACCCCCTTGATCGGCGAGTGTAAGGATCTCCCTGACCTCTTCGACCGGCAGATTCGACAGGCGTCGGCCGGTGATTGCCCGTGCTATGGCCGAGATTTCGTCGTCGGTGTCGGCCTCGTCGACCTCCGCGGGAATCTCGGTTTCCTCGTCGTCCTCCGGTTCGATGATCGGCGTAGGCGTAGGCGTAGGCGTAGGCGTAGGCGTCGGTTCGGATCGCAGACGCGGAGGAGGAGGTGCGGCGGCTTCCTCCAAGACGAGCTGCTCGACCTCCGCGGCGCCGGATCGGTCGCTCTGCTCGACCGGAAGCGATTTCCCGGGGGCCGCTGGGCTCGGCGCAGTGACATTCGCGTTCGGCTGGGCGACGGTGCCCACCGCGGTTTTGTGGATGGACTCCGTAGTGTCGGCACCCTCGTGCGCCATGGTGTCGGAGCCGATATGAGCTCGCTCGGCGAGGCGGCCATGGCGTTCTACACTCGAAATAGAATGCGCTGCAAAACGATTGGATGCAGTATTCTCGCGGCCCGATGTCGCAGGAGCGGTCCGCTCGCCGATACCGAGCTCCTCCTGCACCTCATCGATGGAGATCTGCCGCGAGGTGGGCGAAGCGTTCGGCCGGTCTTCGCTCGCGACGCCCTTTCCGGCATTGTGCACAATGCCGACGGACTCGTCGTCCCGACCAGCGGACGATTGCGTGCTTACCCGTCCGGATAGGGCACGGCTCGTGTCAGCCGAGAAAGTCTGTGCTGGAAGGTCATCAGCCGATCGTGTGGTCGGCTCCACCGACAGGAGATCGAAGACATGGCCGGCGACCGAGAAAGCGGTGTTTCCGTTCTGAGCGGGCGGAACCGTGTGGCCGTTGGCGCTAGAGGAAGCCATGCCAGTGTTGAGGGGAAGGTCATGCGGAATGCCATTCGCGACGGTGTGCTTATGAGGAGTAGGCGTTTCCGCGTGGACATTCATCGCCGAAGGAGCAGCGAAGTGCGCGTTGGCCGGACGGTCATGAGCATAGCGATCGGCCGAGGCTTCGACGGAATGTCCATTGGCGGATGGTGTGATCGGATGGTCTTTGTAGGATGCGACCATACGGCCGTTGGTCGATGACCCGCCAGCTTGCTCTCGAGCGGTGGATGTCTCGTGGACTCCTCTGCCCGCGTCGTCGGTCGACGTGCGTGGGGAGCCATCGACCGTGGCTTGATCGTTGGCCAAGGGCGTGACCGCGTACCCGTTGGTCGGCAGGTTGACGGCGTGGCCGTTGGTCAGCGGGCCGTTGATCCGAATGCCGACGGCCTGGCCTTCGGTCGTCGAATCTACGGCGTGGCCGTTGGTTGCTGACGGGTTCGAATAGTCGGCTGCCGACACGGCGGGGGGATTGTCCGCTGCCGGCGTGTCGGAGTACTCATCGGCGGAAGCGTCGGGTGAGGAGAAAGCGGTCGGGGCGGCAGGAGTCATGTCGGGAGACGCGATGGTGTGCTCGTTCCCGGTGGGGCGGACACCGGCTTCCGCTTCGCCGGGTCGATCGACTTGCGATACGGCGACCGCACCGTCCTCTGCCGCAAGCCCTCCGGTCACGGTGTGATCAGATCTGTCCCAGGGAAATCGACCGCTATCCGCGGGATCGCCTCCTCCGTCGAGCAGCCGATAGTGGCCGCCGGCGGATATCCCCGAGGCGTGCGAATCGCGTTCCGCGGCGATCCGGATCATCTGCTGGTCGCGCTCGACCACCGGCGCACCATCGATCAGCACCGCGTACCGCGCGGAAACCCAGGCGTGCAGCCAGATTACGACGCCGACCATCACCGGGGCGATCGCGTACTCGGCGGCGCGGCCGAGATCGCCCGCGGCGAGATGCGGTCCCGCGTTGAGTGCGATGGTGGTGCCGAGCAGTGCGGTCTCGAAGAAGATCACCGTGCCGCGGGCCAATTCGCGTCCCCACCGTGCGGCGGTCGTCGCCGCAACCATGATGGTGATGATCGGAATCGAGATCATCGCCTCGATTCCATAGCTCAACCAGTACAGCGGATCGGACATGTCGCCGCTGGGTACCAGGTTGTGCTGCACGTTGACCCCCGCCCACACCATGCCGAGTACGACGACGGCGATCAGCGCTCGCGACGACCACTCCGCCCGCCGGTAGAGCTGTGCCAGTCGCGCGTCCTCGCTGGATACCCGCCGCCGCGCCGCCAGCGCGCGCCGATGCCAGCGGGCGTCGGCGTCGTCGGAGCGGCGCAGAGCTGCCGCCGACTTGCGGTCGCGTTTCTCGGCGGCCAGTTCCGCTTCGATCTCTCTGCGCCGCTGTTTGCGCCGTTGCGCGCGGATCCACTCCGCGAGTTCGCGTTCCGCGGCGATCTCGCGTTCGGACAACACTTGCAACAGCGCCGGGTCGTGCTGCAGGGGCAGTTTGCCGCGCGCGGTCTCGACTTGCTGTGCCAGTGCGGCGATCTCGGAACTACCGTTCGACAGTTCGTCGGGCATCGCGAGCCTTCCCAGGAGCAGGTGTCATGCCGATCGGTGGAGGCATGAGTGCTCGAACATATGTGTGATCGCAGTGAGACTAAACCGACCGTTGCGCGCGGTCAATGTCATTCGTTCGTCGGCCGGGGCGACACGCCCGGAAGCCGAAATGCCCCTTCTAGACGAAAATCCGGATGAGCGGCCGTTTTGCCGCCGACACGTCGTGTCGAAAATCGGTTCGAATTTCTCGCACGGAATCGGACACTGTCCCGTGTGACTTCGTGTTGTCCCGATCGAAATGACTCATGGATATCGCCGGAATTCCGTGCGGGTAATGTTTTCCTGTGCGTGCGCGTTCGGGCGGCTCGCCGCGATATCCGTCGATCAGCTCAGCGTGGTATGCCACACGATCGCGGCCGCCAGTGCACCCGCGCCGTTCACCGACCAATGTAAGGCGATCGGGGCGAGCAGGCTGCCGCTGCGGCGGCGCAGCCAGGTGAACACCACGCCCGCCGCCGCCGTCGCGAGCACCGCGAGCAGGATTCCGACGATCTGCCCCGCCACCCCGCCGCCGATGAATCCGGTGAGGCCGCGGTTGCTCGCGGTGAGGCCGAACGAGGACGCGATGTGCCACAGCCCGAACAGCAGCGAGCCGGCCGCGAAGACGCCGCGCGCGCCGTACGCGCGGTCGAGTGTGCCGTGCAGCACGCCGCGGAAGGCCAGCTCCTCAGGGACCACCGTCTGCAGCGGGATGACGATCATCGAGGCGATCAACGCGCCGGAGATGGTCGCATATCGATCCGCCAAGAAAAAGGGACGGGTGACCGGCAGCGCTGCCCCGATCGCGACCACTGCCAGAACCAGCGCTACCGCGCCGAGCGCGTAGAGCGAGCCGCGGCGCCAGTGCTGAGGCGAGAGTCCCAGTTCAGACCAGCCCAGTCCGCGCGTGCGCATCAGCGCGAGCAGCACGACGGCAGCCACCGGCACCGTGACGATGCTGGCCCATGCCGTGGTGAAGTGCGCGATCAGATTGGTTCCGGCTAGAACGATCACCACGACGGCCACATCGATGTATGCGTGCGTTTTGTGGCGGAGACGGGTCGCTGCTCCGTGATCCTGCTGAGACATCCCGACCAGTGTACGGATCGATGGCATAGACACCGTATGCCATGGTTGCACTACCTGACACGTCATAGTTCTCCGGGTGGTCGTCTTTGCCGAGGTCTACGCCGTCCAGCCGACGGTATCCCGGATATTGCGTGACCGGGAGCTCTGGTTTTCGGGCGGCCGCGGAAAGAGCCGCGCCGGCCGTGACCGATCCACCGCGCCGGGCGTAAGGGCTAGCTGACGCCTGTGCCGTCAGCCGGCCCACCCCTCCGGATCGGTCCAGGCTTGCAGCGTGCGGGTGGTGTCGAAGCGGCGTGGCTCTCGGCTGATCGGGTCGGTGAACTCGAGTGACGCGGCGAGCAGTTGTAACGGCCGGGTGAAGTCGTCGACGGGCTTGTCGGTGAGCACAGGATAGAAGTCGTCGCCGAGGATCGGGATGTCGAGGCTGTTCATGTGCAGGCGCAGCTGGTGGGTGCGGCCGGTGTGCGGGCGCAGCCGGTAGCGGCCGAGCCCGTCGCGCTGCTCGAGCAGTGCGATCTCGGTCTCCGCGTTCGGTTCGCCCGGCACCTCTTGGGCCGCCAGCACCTGCTTCTCCTTGATGATCCGGCTGCGCACGACGCGCGGCAGGGTCAGTTCTGGATCGACGGGTGCGATCGCCACGTACTCCTTGCGGACCGTGCGCTTGTGGAACATCGTCTGGTAGGCACCGCGCCGGGCCGGATTGATCACGAACAGCACCAGGCCCGCCGTGACGCGATCCAGCCGATGCGCCGGGACCAGGTCTGGGAGGTCGAGCTCCCGGCGCAGCCGTACCAACGCGGTCTGCAGAATGTGCTTGCCGCGCGGGATGGTGGACAGAAAGTGCGGCTTGTCCACCACCAGCAGATCGTTGTCGCGGTGCACGATGGTGATCTCGAACGGCACCACCGTCTCGTCGGGCAGATCGCGATGGAACCAGACCGCGCCGCCCGGCACATAGGGTGCGTCGGGTGCGATCGGCCCCTCCAGGTCGACAATGCCACCCGCGCGCAGCAGTTCATCGATTCGCGCGGCGGGCACCCGAGGGAGCCGCGCGACCAGATGGTCGCGAATGGTCGCCCAGTCGCCCTGCTCCGGCAGTCGCAGCCGGGCCGGATCCAAGCCGTGCCGCTTCGGCAACGGCGGTTGCTCTCGCCTTCTCATCGAGATCGACCCTAGTCGGTCTGCTGAAATGATCAATCAACGTGAATAACTTAGCCTAACCTACCTTGTCGCCTGATTCTGTGTGAAGATGGTCCGATCCCAACGGGGAACCACGAAGGTCGAGAGCGAGGACATATGGCAGTGGTGGTCGCGACGCCCTCGGCGACGGAGACCGGGAACCGACCGCCGCGGGCAGAAGGTGGGGCGCGCAAGCCGCAGGAGGCGCTGGCGCGCAAAAGGTCTCGGCGCCGCAGCACCATCACTGCGCTGGTCGGCCCGAGCGGCTCCGACAAGTCGACGTTGCCGGCTCCGCGGGACACCATCTGCCGTCTTCAGCTGAGTGCCGATTCGGTCATCGCGTGGTGGCTGTAATCGCAGATGGGAGAACCGGTGGACAGACTTCTGGTGGTCGGAGCGGGACCGAAGGCCATGGCCGTCGCGGCGAAGGCGCACGTGCTACGCGAACTGGGGTTGCCCGCGCCGCAGGTGATCGTGGTGGAATCGCATGCAGTGGGCGGCAACTGGTTGCCCAGCGGTGGCTGGACCGACGGTCAGCATCGGCTCGGCACGAGTCCCGAGAAGGATGTCGGGTTCCCATACCACTCGACCTGGACGCGTGGGCGAAACCGCGCGATCAACGAGGCGATGCTGGCGTTCAGCTGGACGTCGTTCCTGGTCGAGCGCGGCGCCTACGCTGAATGGGTCGACCGAGGGCGCCCGAGCCCGCAGCACTATCTCTGGGCCAAGTACCTGCAGTGGGTCGCCCGGAGGGCCGATATCGAACTCGTGCTCGGCACGGTCCGCAAGATTTCCGCGGCGGCCGACGGCTGGCTGGTCTCGGTGATCGATGCGGACGGGGTTGTCACTGAGATCGACACGGACCGGCTGATGATTACCGGACCTGGCAACAGCCGACGCGCACTGGCCGACCATCCGGCAGTCCTGAGCATCGCGGATTTCTGGGACCGCGCCGGCCGACGTCAGTTGCCGGTCTCGTCCCGGGCGGCGGTGATCGGTGGCGGCGAGACCGCGGGCTCGGTCGTGGACGAACTGGTCAGGCACGACGTGCTGAGTATTGTGGCGATCTCTCCCGCAGCCACGATCTACACCCGTGGCGAGAGCTTCTTCGAGAACTCGCTTTACAGTGATCCGGCCAGATGGCGGGCGCTGAGCATCGAGGAACGCCGAGATGTGGTCCGGCGCACCGACCGCGGCGTGTTTTCCGTTCGGGTGCAAGAAAACCTGCTGGGCGACAGTCGAGTTCACCATTTACAGGGGCGCGTCGTTCGGGTGGCAGGGCGGGGCGAGGGTGTCGCGCTGACGTTGCGCAACGAGCGCCGCCCGGATCAGCTGCACACATTCGATCTTGTGGTCGACGCGACTGGCGGCCAGCCCCTGTGGTTCCTGGAGATGTTCGACGCGGATGCTGCGGATCTTGTCGAGTTGGCGATCGGCGGGCCGATCACCCATGCGCGTCTCGAGGCGTCGATCGGACACGATCTCGCGGTGATCGGTCTCGAGACGAAGCTGTATCTGCCGAATCTCGCCGGTCTGGCGCAAGGGCCGGGATTCCCGAACCTCAGCTGCCTTGGGGAACTTTCGGATCGCGTGCTGGTCGCGGCGCCCGTTCGAACCGGATCGGGTGCGCGGGCGTCCGCGGCCACGCTCAAGAAGTAGGATAGGCTATCCTTCTTCCGCCTAGACGAGGTTCGGTTCATGCGTATCGTGTTGTTCGGCTTCCAGGCCTGGGGCCGCAAAACGCTACAGGCTCTGATCGATTCGGAGCACGAGGTGTCGCTTGCGGTCACTCATCCGGCGAGCGTGCAGCCCTACAAGGCCATCTGGTCGGATTCGGTTGAGGAGCTGGCCCGTGCGCACGGCATTCGGGTGCATCTGACCGATCGGGCAGACGCGGCGACCATCGACCTGGTCAAGCGGGCTGAGCCGGACGTCATTGTGGTGAACAGCTGGTACACCTGGATGCCACCGGAGTTGTACAACCTGCCGCCGCACGGCACGCTGAATCTGCACGACTCGCTGCTACCGAAGTTCACCGGCTTCTCTCCCGTGTTGTGGGCGCTGATCAGCGGCGAATCAGAGTTCGGGCTGACCGTGCATCGGATGGATGAACAGCTGGACACCGGCGACATCCTCGTACAGCGTTCGCTGCCGATCGGACCGACCGCCACTGGAACCGAGCTCGTCGAAGCTGGGATGGAGCTGATTCCAGGCGCCCTGCGAGAGGCGCTGAGCGCGCTCGAGTCCGGTACCGCGGTGTGGCGGCCGCAGCGGAAGGCCGAGCGGACCTACTTCCACAAGCGGTCCGAGCGAGACAGCCGGATCGACTGGTTCTGGTCCGCGGTCGACCTGGAACGCTTCGTGCGTGCATTGTCCGAGCCGTATCCGCGTGCGTTCAGCTACTACCGGGGCGAGAGGGTCGAGATTCTGGATGCCGCGGTGTCTGCGGCCTGCTATGGCGGCACTGTGGGTCGCGTTGTGGTGCAGGAGGGAGGTGGGGTCGTGGTATGCGGACGCGATGCGATTCGCGGTCGCAATCGTGGTCTGGTGATCAACCTGGTGCGCACGATGGACGATTGCGAGCATACGGGAGCCGAATTCTTCTCGCGCGGCGGATATCTCACCGACGCGCCGGACTGATCCGCGGATGCGAAGTTCCAGGTGTTCGCCCGCTGACAACAACGTCGAAGCCGAAGAGCCGAAGGAATTCATGTCGACCATAGCCAACGACTTGTATCGCCTGCCGGCACGCGGGTCCGGTCGATGTACTGGCCATAGTGACCCGGAACCGGTGCGCAGCGCCGCCCGAGGATACCGAGAACCGCGCACTGACACCGAGATTCGCCTTGCCGGGCTGTACCGTGAGATCTTCGACCTGCGCCGCGTCGGCGCGGATGATTCGTTCTTCGAACTCGGCGGTCACTCGCTGCTGGCCAACCGGCTGGCGCTGCGGCTGCGTACCGAGTTCGGTGTCAAGATCGATATGCGAACCCTCTGCGAGACGCCGACCGTTGTCGGTCTCGCCGCGCTGATCGAGGACGCGCCGGTTGCCACGCCGGATGTGCTGACCGCCGACGACCGGCGCCGCGTGCTCGGCGAGTGGGCGACTGGAGTGGAAGTGCCGGAGGTGCCGGGCGTCGCCGACCTGATCCGTCGCGGTCGCGCGATTCCCGATACTCGCACCATGATCCATTGCGGCGACGAAACGTGCACCTACGGCGAGTTGTTTGCGGGGCTGGATACCGCGGTTCTCGACATGGTTTCGGAAGGTGCGTCGATTGCTCGGTTGGTTCGGCTGCTGGCGACGCTGGGTGTGGACGCGGGCTGTGGGATCGAGGCCGGCGGTGCGCCGGAGACCGTGCTGCTGCCCGATTCGGCATTGGCAGTGGCTGTCGCGGATCGCCGCGCAGTCGCCGCCGAACGTCGATGTGGTCGTACGGATCCCGCGTATGGCTCGGCCGACGTGCGACTGATCGCCGCCAATTGGAGTGACACGCAGGTGGCCGTCGAACTGCTGGCCGCACTGGCAGACGGCGCGACATTGGTCGTCGCCACCGAGTCGCAGCTGGCGAACACGGACGCGTTGGTCGAGCTGATCGTGCAACATGCGGTCAGCCACGTGGTCGCCACTACGCATACCGTGGCAGGTATCGCCGCCGCCGCTGAGCTGCCGACGATTCTCCGCTGGGACATCACCGGAACCGATTCGACCGCAGCGCTTTCCGGTCGACTCGCGTCCGTGTCGGCCGGATCGGTCGCCACGATCGCCTACGGGACGCCCGGGTATGCCGGCGTGGTGGCGCGTGGCCTGCTCGACGGCACCGGACGAATCCGCCCGATTCCCGGGGCCAGAGTGCTCCTGCTGGACGAATCGTGCCAGCCGGTCCCGCCTGGGGTGATCGGCGAGGTGTATGTGGGCGGCGCCGCACTCGGTTTCGGCGACGTGGGCGGGCGCGCCACCGACCGATTCGTGGTGGACCCATTCTTGCCGGCAGGCCGATTGTTTCGGACCGGTGATCGCGGCAGCTGGACCAGCGAAGGCTGGCTTGTCATTGCCTAGCCTATGTGCGCCGCGCAGCCCAGTGGATCGGACGACGAGACAGATAGCGGACCGTCGCCCGCCCATACCGGTAGCTAATTAGGATAGCCTATGCTAATATCATGCGCTGTGGTCGCGGGTTTAGTGGCGTGGATTTCTCGGTCGTTCGTGGACAGTGCTCGATGAAGTTCTGCGGTGGACTGTGGATACCGAGGCCGTAGGTGCAGGTTCTGCGCTGATTAGGAGATATGAGATATGTCAGAGGAACTCTGCCTGGTCATGCGATCTCGAGTGTCGCGTTCCGCGACTTGTGTGCCGCTCGCGGCCATTCCATATGCGGGTGCCGATCCCTTGCCGTATCCCGTGTTTGCGAAGAACTTAATTCCGCTGGCGACCTTCGGGTCGAATTGGGACATCCCGATCAGGAACGTTCTGGGCGACACCTCTCTTGACGAGGTCGTGCTGACCATGACCGACAACAGCCAGGACTGAGGGGCCAGATCATATGTCGCATATGGATATCTCCAAGGCCGGCGTGACTGCGCTCGATCGACGCAAGGCGCTGCTGAGTCAGAGGATGCTCGAAAGTGGCTTGACCACCACGGAATCTGCTCCCACGGCACGCGTCCATGCTGGCGATCGGATGCCGCTGTCCGCTGGGCAACGGCGGATGTGGTTCGTGCAGATGCGCGACCCAGATAATACCGCCCTCAATATCTGCGTGGCCTATCGGCTGACCGGGGCACTCGACGAAGCGCGGCTGCGCGCGGCTGTCGGGGCCGTCGTCGCCCGTCATACCATCCTGCGAACGACCTACGGGGTGGACGATCAAGGCGAGCCGTACCAGGTCTTCAATGACGACCTCGCGATGCCGTGGCAGTCTCACGATTTGTCTGATCTAACGGAGCAGAGCCGCAATCGGCGAGTAGAGGTGCTGGCCCGCCGGGAGTTCGGTCGCCCCTTCGACTTGGCGTCGGAACTGCCGCTGCGAATCACTCTGATGCGAACCGGGATCGACGAGTTCGTGCTGGTACTTGTGATTCACCATATCTGCTGGGACGACGAATCCTGGGAGGTCTTTTTCGCCGAACTGAGCGCGGCCTACATCGGCGATCACACCATCCCTGATCCCGCGATGCAGTTCGTCGATGTCGAGGTGGTCGAAAGGCCGGCGGACCCTGGTGACGCCGAGGTCGACTACTGGCGCACCGCGTTGCGGCCGATCCCGGAACCGCTCGAGTTACCTGGGTCTGCGGCCGTTTCACCGTCGAAACAGGCCGATCGGTGTGTCCGCCTGCTGCCGAATAATCTGCTCGACCGCATCGACACGTTCGCGCGAGAGCATGCTGCGACCCCGTTCATGGTGCTGCTCGCGGCATTCGGTGCTGTGGTTCATCGCTATACCGCGACCTCGGATTTCCTGGTGTCGGTTCCGGTGATCGACCGGCGTACCGACGCGGCGAAGTCCCTCGTCGGCTATTTCGGCAACACACTGCTGATCCGTGAGACAGTGCGGCCCGACGATACGTTCGCCACGTTCGTGGAGTCGACCAGGGACGTTTGCCTGGGTGCCTTCGCCCACCAGCGGGTCGGGATCGATCGCGTTGTGCGGGAAGTGAATCCGGATCGGATCATGGGCCACGACGGCATGGAGAGGTTGGTGCGTCTCGGTTTCAGCGTGCGGAAGAACGGGGAAGCCCTCGCACTCCCCGACATTGTCGCGGAGCAATTGGATCTCGGCGCTTCAATGGCGCAGGTCTCATTAGCGCTTGCGGTTGTGCGCGATGCCTCCGGTGCACGTGTTGAGGCCGAGTACCGAATCGACGAGCTGGCCGGGCCGCTGGTGGAGCGTTTGCTCGCGCACTTCGTGCAGCTGTTGGAGAGCGCGCTGGCCCAACCCGATCGCCGTATCAGGGAACTCGATCTGCTCGGTGATTCCGATCGCGCGGCGATTCTCGACATGTCGCATGGTGGATTAGTCGACATGTCCCCCAGCACGCTGGTCGCCATGCTGGAAGAGCGAGTTGCGGCAGCACCGCACGCGTGCGCACTGCTATCGGACACCATAGAGCTGACCTATGGGGAATTGAACCGACGTGCGAATCGGCTGGCGCACTGGCTGATCAGTGCAAATGTCGGTGCCGAGGATATTGTCGGGTTGACGTTGCGGACCTCGATCGAGTTCATCGTCGCAGTCTTGGGCGTGCTCAAGGCGGGGGCCGCATACCTGCCGATCGACTCCGCTTATCCGGCCGACCGCATCGCGTACCTCGTCGAGGACGCCCGCCCCAAGCTGATTCTCGGCCACGCGGAGTTGGCCACCGCCGAAACGGCCGCCGCCCGGCTGTCGGAGTCCGATCCCACCGACGCCGACCGTATCCGGCCGCTGCGGCCCGGTCATCTCGCGTACGTCATCTATACCTCCGGGTCGACCGGTAAACCCAAGGGCGTGTCGGTCTCGCACGCTGCAATCGCTGAACATGTCTCGACTTTCGGCGCGGAGTGGGGAATGACCGCGGCGGAGCAAGTTCTGCAGTCGTCCTCCGTGAGCTTCGACGCATCGTTGTTGGATATATTCGTCACGCTTGCGTCGGGTGCCTGTCTGGTCGTCCCCAAGCCGGACGCCTTCGGAGATATTCGATACGTCGCCGATCTGATCACTCGGCACGGGGTGACCGTGCTGCACATGGTGCCCTCGATGCTCAGCACATTCCTGTTGCTGCCGGAGGTGACCGAATGGCGTGCGCTGCGTCGGGTACCAGTGGGTGGTGAGGCGTTGCTGGGTGAGGTTGCCGACAGGTTCGCGAAGATTTTCGACGCGGAGCTGCGGAACCATTACGGCCCCACAGAGGCCGTGGTGTGTTCGACACACTTGACGGTAGTCGGACCGCAGGGCACCGGCATCGTGCCCATTGGTATCCCGAACCAAAACGTCTACGCCTATGTGCTCGATGAGGCCCTGCAGATTGTCCCGAACGGTGTCGTGGGCGAGATCTATCTAGGTGGTGCGCAACTGGCTCGCGGCTATATGGGACGGCCCGACCTCACAGCGGAGCGTTTCGTCGCGGATCCACACATTCCAGGCGGGCGAATGTACCGGACAGGTGACCTCGCTCGTCGCAACGTCCTCGGGGAACTCGTTTTCGTCGGCCGAGCTGACGAGCAGGTCAAGGTGCGCGGTTTCCGGATCGAACTCGGCGAGGTGGAAGCCTCGATCACGACACACCCACATGTCGGGCACTGTGTTGTGGTCCTCGTCGACGACCCAGTGGCCGGGCCGATGCTGGCCGCGTACGTGGTCCCCGCCAGAGGTGACAAGGGGGATGCCGCGGTAGATCTCGAGCAGGTGCGTGCGCACGCCGCAGGAGGTCTGCCGGACTACATGGTGCCCAGCGCTTTCGCCGTGATCGACCAGATTCCATTGACCACCAACGGCAAGCTCGACAAGCGGGCATTGCCAGCTCCGACACGGGTGGTGGACCGCCGCCGCCGGGAGCCGGCGACGGCTACTGAACAGCGGATGTGCGCGATCTTCGCGCGACTGTTCACCATCGATGAAGTCGGCGCCGACGATTCGTTTTTCGAACTCGGCGGTCACTCGCTGCTGGCCGCTCGACTCGTTGCCTTGATCCGCGCCGAGTTCGGTGTGGAACTGGAAGTACGTGCCGTCTTCGATGCCCCGACACCTGCCGGGCTCGCCGCGCGGCTGGTCACTTGGTTCCGTGACGAACTCGGCATCGATATCGACGCACTGGAGCAGGACGAGGGTGTGGACGGCTTCGGGGAAGTCATGGAAGCTGTCGCTGCCGAGCCGGCCGCACGCGCCGCGCGGCCCGGGCTGAGCAGACGGTCCCGCCCGGAGCGTATTCCGCTGTCGTACGCACAATTGCCGATGTGGTTCCAGTATCGGATGGAGGGCGCGAGCGCTGCCGGCACCCTGCCCTTCGTGTTGCGTCTGGACGGTCCGCTCGACACCGCGGCACTGACCGCCGCCGTCGGTGACGTGGTCGCACGGCATGAGGCGCTGCGCACCACATTCCCGGAAGAGGCAGGAGTCCCGTACCAGCTGGTGCATCCCACGATGGAGATACCGGTTGCGATCGTCGAGATCGCCACGGATCGGTTGGCGGAGGAACTGGCCGAAGCCGCTCGGTATCGCTTCGTGCTCGACGGCGAGCCGCTGATCCGCGCCACGCTGCTGGTGCTCGACGCCGATACGCATGTGCTGTCGGTGGTCGCGCACCACATCGTCGTGGACCATTCCTCGCTCGCTGTGTTCCAGGCCGACCTGGTCACGGCGTATCGAGCACGGATCGGTACCGGCAGTGCACCGCGGTGGGCGCCCATGCCGATCCAGTATCCCGATTACGCGCTGTGGCAGAGGGATGTCTTCGACTCCGACCCGGCCGGATCGCCGGCGAGCGGTTACGGCCGGGCGCTGGTCGAATACTGGCGTACCGCAGGATCGGGACTGCCGGACGTGATCACGGTGGCATCCGATCATCCGCGCCCGGCCGTGCTCGGCAACCGAGCTGAGATCGTGGTCCGCACAGTGTCGGCTGCCCGCCGCGGCGATCTCCAGGCACTCGCGGAACAATGCGGCGCCAGCGAATTCATGCTGTATCAGACCGTAGCCGCGACGGTCCTGCACAAGATCGGTGGCGGTGACGACATTCCGATCGGTACACCGATTGCCTGCCGGCTCGACGAGGCCGTCGGGAATCTGGTCGGCTTGTTCGCGAATATGGTTGTGCTGCGCAACGATGTCTCCGGCAATCCGACCTTACGCGACCTGGTTACCCGCGGTCGGAGCGTCGTGCTTGATGCGTTCGACCATCAAGAGCTCCCCATCGAGCGTCTGGTGGAGGTGCTGAACCCGGTGCGGTCGCGCTCTTGGCATCCGCTGTATCAGGTGATGTTCCACTTTCGAGGCGCGGATTGGGTGCCGGAGCCCGTCGAACTCACCGACGACGGGACGACGATCACACCGTTGCCGGTGACCTTCGATATCGCGTTCCGGGATCTGAACCTGAGTCTGGACGTGCAGCCGGACGGCAGCATGGATGTGCGGCTCGGAGTCAATACCGATCTCTACGAGCCGGAGACGGCGCACCTCATCATCGATGCGCTCATAGCGACGCTCGATGCGTTCGCCACCGCCCCGGAGCGGACCGTCGCGGAGCTCGAGGTGGTCCCTGCGGCACAACTTCAGCGTCTGCTCGCCTCCCCGGTTCCTATACCGACTGGCGACAACGAGAGTTCGCGTGCCACCTCAGGTTCGGCGACCGAGACCGCACGGACACTGATTTCGCTGCTCGAGGAGTTACTGGAGATCGATGGGGTCTCCCCCGGCGACGGGTTCTTCGCCCTCGGTGGCGATAGCGTGCAATCCATCCAGTGGTCTGCCCGTGCCGCCGAGCTCGGCCTGGCGTTGACGCCGCAGATGGTGTTCGAATACGTGACCATCGCGGAATTGGCTGCCGCGGTCGACGCCGTCCCGGATCAACCGGCGCCGGAATCGGAGGGCTCGCCGGACGACCCGCGTCATGCGCCGATGAGCGTTTCCGGCCTTGACAGCGACGCTCTGGCTGCTTTGACCGCGTCCTGGCAGGCCAGGTCATGAGCGCGGGTCCCCAGCACG
The DNA here is from genome assembly GCF_040639505.1 of Nocardia sp. NPDC023852. Lineage (NCBI taxonomy): Bacteria > Bacillati > Actinomycetota > Actinomycetes > Mycobacteriales > Nocardiaceae > Nocardia > Nocardia sp. NPDC023852. The sequence continues at coordinate 51,419 of NZ_JBFAAB010000019.1, read as the reverse complement.
AAGCGCCGCAGATCGAGGACGTCCTCGCGCTCAGTCCCCTGCAAGAGGGCCTGTTCTCCCTGGCGAAGTTGGCAGGCGACGGAACCGATCCATACGCGATGCAGTTCGTCTTCGACATCGATGGTCCGCTGGACGTGGCGTTGCTGCGCCGCAGCGCACAGGCGATGCTCGACCGGTACCCCAACCTGCGAGCTTCGTTCTGGGATCAGGACGTGCCGAGGCCGGTGCAGATTGTGCCGACACACGTGGACCTGCCGTGGTCCGAACGCGATGCGTCGCCCGCAGAGTTCGACGCAATCGCGGAGTCGGAACGGCGTCGCCCCTTCGACCTCAGTCAGGGCCCGGCACTGCGCATCGTGCTGTTGACCGTGCCTTCCGCGACGGCCGAGACCGAGCCGCGCCGGCGTATGATCGTCACCGCCCACCACATCCTGATGGATGGCTGGTCTCTCGCCATGTTCTTCGGTGAGCTGTTTGCGATCTATCGAGCCGATGGATCGACAGTTGGCCTGGCCGAGTCGCGACCGTATCGGGACTACATCGGTTGGCTGGCCGTGCAGGACACCGCGGCGGCGACCAGGGCGTGGGTCGATTATCTCGGGGGCCTCAGCGGTCCACTGATGATCGCTGAAGGGACGCCGGCCGCCCGCGGCACAGCGGTGCCGGACAAGACACGGCTCACTCTGCCAGCGATCGAGACGGCGCGGTTACAGCAGTGGTGTCGTACGAATGGGCTGACACTGAACACCGCCGTCCAGTTCGCCTGGGGATTGCTGCTCGGGCGACTCACCGACCGTCGTGACGTGGTGTTCGGCACCATAATCTCCGGCCGACCCGATCAGCTTTCCGGCGTGGAGCGGATGCTTGGTCTGTTCATCAATACGGTGCCGGTCATCCACCGCCTGGATAGTTTCGCGAGCGTGCTCGACCAGTGTGTGGCGCTGCAGCGCGAAGCCGCGATCATGCGCGACGTCGGCTATCTCAGCCTATCGACGGTGCAGCGCGCGACCGGGCACGCGGCACTTTTCGACACCCTTTTCGTGTTCGAGAACGCGCCGATCGGCGATGTGACCGAACCGGTCGTCACCAGCGAGGGCGTCAGGTTCCTCCCGTTCGAAATGGAGAGCCTGACCCACTACCCGCTCACCGTGGTCTCGCATTTGCTCGAAGGTGATCTGGTCGTCCTGGTGGAGTCCATCGCCGAGGCGATGCCGTATTTCCCGGCCGCGGAGATCGGCGAGCGTCTGCTCGCGGTGCTTCGTCAGCTGCCCGACTGCGGCGACGCCACTCCCGACACGCTTGACGTTCTGACGACTGCTGAGCGAACCGAGTTCACGGTTCCCGCAGGCATGCGGGCACATCCGAGTAATGAATCGGTGTGGGAACTGTTCGAACGTCGGGTTCACGAGACACCGGATATGGTGGCGCTGACCACCGGATCGGGAGGGCAATGCACCTACCGCGAGCTGCACGCTGCGGCCAGTCGGTTGGCGGTCGAACTGAGCGAGCTCGGTGTCGGGCCGGAATCGGTTGTGGCACTCGCGTTACCTCGATCGGTTCAGTCCGTCGCCTGTCTACTCGGAGTGTTGGGTGCCGGGGGAGCTTATGTGCCGGTGGATGTTTCGCTGCCGAAAACGCGGATAGAGTCGATCTTGCGGCAGGCGGGACCGATCCTGCTCGTCACCGTGAACGACAGCCGTGAACTGCTGTACGGGCAGGGTATTCCGCTACTCGTCCTCGATGATCCGTTGGTTTCGGAACGGGTCGCACAGCGACCTGCGGTTGTCCGGCCGGTGCGACGTCATCCCGAGCAACCCGCGTATGTGATCTTCACCTCCGGTTCGACCGGCGAGCCCAAAGGTGTTGTCGGCACGAACTCCGCGCTCACCAGCTACTGTGCCGATCATCAGCACCGTGTCTACCGACCCGCCATGGCTCGGCTCGGTCGACCGCTGCGGATTGCGCACGCGTGGTCCTTGAGCTTCGACGCGTCCTGGCAGCCGATGGCGGGTTTGCTCGCCGGGCAGACGATCCATCTGTTCGATGCCGAAGAGATGCGCGACGCGCAACTCCTTGTGCAAGGGATGGCTCGGTACCAGGTCGACATGATCGACACGACTCCCTCTATGTTCACGCAACTGGCAGCGGCCGGGCTGCTCGATCGGGAACTGGCGGTTCTCGCGTTGGGCGGCGAGGCCATCAACCCGGCACTCTGGGCGCAGCTGCGCGCACTGGCCTATACCGCTGTGTACAACTGTTACGGGCCGACCGAGACAACAGTCGAAGCCGTCATCGCCTCGACCAGTGATTCCGAGAGCCCGACCATCGGTGGTCCGACTGCCGGAATGTCCTGTTACGTCCTGGATTCGAGGTTGCGCCCGGTGCCGCGAGGTGCTGTCGGAGAGCTGTACCTCTCTGGGGGGCAGCTGACCCGGGGCTACGTCGCCAGACCGGGTGCGACCGCGAGCCGCTTCGTGGCCGATCCATTCCAACCGGCGCGACGCATGTACCGCACCGGCGATCTGGTGCGTCAACAGCCCGGTGGCAGCCTGGCGTATCTCGGCCGCGCAGACGCTCAAGTGAAAATCCGTGGGTACCGCATCGAAATCGGAGAGATCGAAACCGCCTTGCGGCGGGTGCCCGGTGTCGACAATTCCGCTGTCGTCGTGGTTCGCCGAGCGGGCAGTGCCAGTCTGGCCGGCTTCGTTGTGTGCCAGCGGGGACATGATCTAGACCCGGCATCGGTGCGTGTTGCCCTCGCGGAGCGTTTGCCCGCATACATGATTCCGGCCCGAATCAGCGTGCTTCCGCAGCTGCCGGTGAATGCGAACGGCAAGCTGGACGGCCACGAACTCACCGCACTCGCCGAGCGAGTACTTCTGGCCGGTGCGCGCGATGACGGGCAGCATCCGGCAACACCGAACACCGCGACCGAGCACGTCTTGTGCGAGATCTTCGCGGAGCTGTTCGATGGGTGGACGCCCGATATCGATGCGGATTTCTTCACCCTCGGGATGGACAGCATCGTGGCGATCTCGCTCGTCACCAAGGCACGGCGGCAGGGAATCCACCTGAGCCCGCGAACGGTGCTGGCCGCGCCCACGATCCGGGAGCTCGCGGCATCTGTCGGAACGACGGCGGTATCCGGATCTGACACCGACTTGGTTGCGCACGGCAAAGTGCTTCCGTTGCCCGTAGTGTCCTGGATGTTCGAGTTCGGTCACTTCCGTCGGTTCACTCAGACGGGGTTGCTGCAGCTGCCAGCCGGAATCCATCGCGCCGAACTGGAGGCGGTGCTGCAGGCGCTGCTCGATGGGTATGACACGCTGAGATCTCGACTATCCGACACCCCCGACGGTCCGCGACTGATCACCCGTGAACGAGGTTGTGTTCGGGCGGCGGATATCTTGACCCGTGTCGAGCCGGAAACATCGCAAGAATTCGAAGCGACGATCGTTGCTGCTGCGCGCGGGGCTTTCGACGAGATCGATCCAAGCACCGGGGACATGATTCGTGCGGTGTGGATCGCGGGTGCCGATGGTGATCTTCTCTTGCTGACGATTCATCACCTAGCTGTGGACGTGGTGTCCTGGCATATCCTCTCGACAGGCCTGGCCGAGGCATGGGCCCTGATCGAATCCGGCGCTTCCCCCAAGGTGCTGCCGGAGTTCACCTCGTACCGACAATGGTCAGATCTGATGTGGCAACGTGCGGTCGAGCCGGAAGTACTCGCACAGCGCGACTATTGGACTCGGCAGCTGATCAGGCCGGATCCGGTGCTCGGACGTCGGTTTCCGGATCCGACCATTGACACGTGGTCGTCTTTGCGAAATACGTCAGCGCCGACGTCCGTGGACATCACCGAGCGGATCCTTGCCAGCTCGACCAAGGAGGAGGGTGTCCGAGAGTTCCTTCTTGCTGCTCTGGTGATGACGCTGACGAGTTGGCGGAATGAGCAGGGGCAGGATGCAGACTCCGGAGTCTTGATCGCCCTGGAGGGACACGGCCGTGCCGACGCAACCCTCGGAACCGATACGACAAACACTGTCGGCTGGTTCACCAGTGTGTTCCCGGTGCGCCTCGGCGTGGGTGCGGCGGCGGTCAGCGTACGGCAGGCGGAATCGGATCCGGGCGCGGCCTCGGCACTGCTGAGTTCAGTTGCCGAACACCTCGCGACGATCCCCAATCAGGGACTGGACTACGGACTGCTGCGATACGTCAACCGTAGTCCGGAATTGGTGGCGGCCCCGCAACCACAGGTCGAGTTCAACTACCTGGGCCGCATGGATCTGGCCGGTCGCGGTGGCAGAGCCTGGTCCTTGCCCGGTGGTAGCTTGCTCGATGCGCTTCCACTCGATCCCGAGCCGGATCTGCCGCTTCGCTATGCCCTCGACATCATCGCCAGTATCAGCGCTACGGCAGACGGTCCGCAGCTGATCACCAATTGGCGCTGGAGTGACCGCCTGTTCGTCGCGAGCGATGCAGAGCGACTGGCAGCGCTCTGGCAACGTAGCATCGTCGCGCTTGCCGCTGCTGTGCGCGACTGAGTATTGCCTCAGCCCGGCGATGTGACACCTGGGCTGAGGCAGGCCGAGGTAACTCGGAGGTGGCAGCAGTCGGGTGCGCCGATGTATCAGGTCGTCGCAGGCGAGCCGATGATCATGCAGCCCACGCCGCATTCCTCGAGTTCGTCGACCTGAACAGCTTCGGTGAACGCGGCCGTGTCGACAAAACCGTGTGCGACCGCACCCAGACCCATGGCGTTCGCAACGAGGTACAGGGTTTGCGTCAGCACACCAACGTCTTTGAGAATGACCGAGTACGAAATGTGCTCGTATGTCCACATGATTCGACCGGGCCGGGCCGCGATGACGAGCATCAGTTGGGGCAGCTGGGCATTGGTCAAGGTGGCCGAGGTCATCCGAAGCAATTGTTGAACAGCTGGATGGTCTTCATCGACCACACGGCATAAGGCATGATCGAACGAGTCATAGTGGTACATACCGGCCGCCAGCCCGTCCACCTGCCGCACCACTGGATACAGTTCGAGCTCGTACAGACTTCCTCCGGACGGGTAGGGGCGAGACACGAGCTCCTCGCCGTCACCGGTGCGGCTGCTGCGGGTGCGGGCGGATCGGTAGAGCAGCTCACCGAGCTCGTCTCGGCTCATCGGGCGAGCGTCGTCGAAATCGCGGCAGGAGTATCGGTCCTCGATCACCATGGTGACGCTTGGTCCCGTCGCACGGAGCCGTTCGAGATCCGGTGCGAACAGCGGAATCGGGTCGGCCGAGCATGGTGCCTTACGGGCAGGTGGTTGCGGGAATTGGCCTTTCGCCCACTTGGTCGGGCCGAGATGTTCCCCGGTCAGCACCCGGTCACCGGCCGTGCTGCGTCGGTGGAACCACAGATCGGGTGCGCTCCAGCTGCGTGGCCCGAACTCGCGCTGCTCGATGGTTGGATCGGCTGTCGTATGGCCGGCCCAGGCCAGATCCGTGATCATTCGTGCCGCCAGCTCCGAGGGCAGGTCTGTCTTCGTCCCCGACCTCGAGCCACATGCCACAATGAGCGCTTCAGGATGATGCAGCACGATGTCGCACCATGACTGGGGGTGCTCGAGCATCATCTCGCCCTGCTCTCGATGGAGCACAGTGAACTTCGACAGCTCTCCAGATGCAGCAGAGACGGCGTCCGGCCGCGCTCGGGGAGTGGCGAACGGGCGGATTGTGTACAAGTCTTCGCTACCCCATCGCACGGTCACCGAGAGCCAGCCGCCTATGACGAGCTGGTCGATCAGCGCGGTGACAGCGGAATCGCCTGCCGTCGAGATATCGGCTGTCGTCACCGTTCCGGAGTTCAACATTCGCAGCGCATGCAGCTGCGAGGCTGACAATCCTGTCAACTTTTCCCGGCGCGGTCCCGCCAGCAGCACTGCTTGGCCGGTCGGAACAACTATGCAGGTGGCGGCAGGTCGCAACGTATACCGGTCGGATCGGTCGGTCACGATGGTTCTCTCCTGGTGCTGGGTGGGCGTCAAGCGGCTGCGTCGCGTACCGCGGCGAAGATTCGCTGGTCGAGCAAGTACAGCGGATGGTCGGCATCAGGCAGCATGAGCATCGGCGTGAGTCCGGCCGCGGTGAGTTGGTCCAGCCATTCGCTCTCTTCCAGGAAGATCCGGTCCGTGCCAGCTCGGACATCGGACAAGCCCGGGTGTGCTTGACCGGGGCGTGGCGACATCAGGAAGTGCATGGAGGTCAGCAACTGACAGTGCGCCCGGCAAGCCTCGATGAAGACGACCGCACCGCCCGGATTGAGCAGGTCGTACAGCTGACGGAGAGTCTTCCCGACATGATGCGCATTGTGCAGGACATTCGCGGCGAGGACGACGTCATAGCGTGGCTGCTGATCGAGGTCGGCATTCATGTCCACGATTTCGTAACGCATCCACGGATGCTCGGCGAATCGTTCGCGAGCCGCGGCGAGGAAGAAGGTCGACAAGTCGGTGAAATGGTAGTCGACGGAAAGCCCGGCGAGACCGGTCGCGACATCGCTGGTGGTACCACCGACACCTGCCCCCAGCTCCAGGATGCGGACTGGGGATCGGTCACTCTCCAGCCGCGCGACGATTTCCGCGACGACTTCGCGGGCCGCGAGATTGAGGTAGCGGCTGATGACGTTGTCTCGGTATGCGGCTTCCGCGGTGAACATGTCACCGTCGGGAAACAGCAGTTCCTGGACGCGGACCCGGTCCTGGGTGAGTTCGGTCAGGTGTTCGTCGGCGCTGTGCAGGAAGGTCGCGAACTCGCGTGAGTAGCCGAGGTCGGCGCACACCTCGAACAGGTCGGACCTAGCTGGTGACGGTACCGCGCGACGTGTCCGATACCCACGGTTTTGGTCGTAATCGAGGCAGCCGTGCGTGCTGAGTTCCCGGAGCCATGCGCGCAACAGCCAGTAATGCCGCGGCGCGAATTCCAGCCGCGTGGCAATCTCGTCCGCGGTGTGTTCCGCGCCGTCGCGCAGCACCGGGTCCAGCGCGCGCATCATGGCGCGTAGCCCGAACGTATCCAAATCGCGTCGAGCGGAACGGATTCGGTCGGAATCGATGTCGTCTGGAACGGCTTGCTCAGCTGCCAGCCGCGCGCGCTCGCCGATGTCTACCGGTTTCGCCGGCGCCTGCGGGTGCGCACCGAACGCCCGTATGACATCGTCGACAGAAGCTCCGCCGAGGAGCTGCGCGACGGGGAAATCGCGATGGAACTCCGCTTTGACACGTCGACGGAATTCCAGTGCCTGCAACGAATCCAAACCGATCGCCACCATGGGCAGCGTCGTGTCGATCGTGTCGACCCGATCGACACCGATGACCTCGCCGAGTAGTTGCACCACCCGGAACGGCAGATCCACCTCGGCGACCGGCGTCCGGTGGTGAGTGACCGGTGCCACCAGCTGCGACAGCACCGGCCCGTAGCCGTAGGCACCCAGCACCGCGTGCGCCCGAGTCCAGTCGAACGCGGCAACGATGACGTTTCTCCGGAATCCACTCGTACCCAACGAGATCGCGTCCGCCGGACGCATCGGAACAGCGCCTGCGCCGGCTAGTTTCGCCGCGCCCGAGGCGCCGAGGTCGAGGTGGACCGTCCATTGCCCCCATTGCACCGACACGCAATCGAGCCCGTCGGCGCGATGTTGGTGCGCGAGCGCGTCGAGCATTCGATTGGCTGCCGCGTAGACGATCTGGCCGCGGCCGCCGAGCGTCGCCGCCAGCGAGGAGCACAGGATCACGCGGCAGTCCGAGGCAAGTACCAGTGAGTCCAGCACATTCGAGATGCCGATGACCTTCGCCCGCAATGCCTGGTCGACTTGCTCGGTGGTGATGTCTGCGAGCGCGATATCCGAATAGTCCACTGCGGCATGGATAAGCAAGTTCGCGGGCGCGTCACGGAGCTCGTTCGCCAACCGCACCACGGCATCGGTGTCGCTCACATCGCAGGATATGACGCTGACTTCCGCGGCAGCGGCCTGACGGATCCGGCGCAGCCGGTCGGCGGTCGCCGCGGTCGCACCCGATCTGCTCACCAGCGCGATCCGCTGCGCGCCATGACGAGCGAAGTGCTCGCCGAACTCTAAACCGAGTTTGCCTGTGCCACCGATGATGACGACATTCCGCGGCGCTGCGCTGCCCGAATCCGGAACGATCCGGGCGGCCTCGGCGAGTCTTTTTGCGTACAGATGGTCGCCGCGCAACGCCAGTTCCGATTCGTCGGCCGTATGTAGTGCCGTGACGATCGCATTCGCTGATTCCGGACGTGCCTGCTCAGGTGAAAGGTCTAGATGACGGAACGTCACGCTGGGATATTCGGTGCCGATACAGCGAAATCCCGCACTGGCTGCGGCGTGCACCGGATGCGGTGGAGAATCGTCGGCCAGCACCGCCTCACCGCCGACGGTCACGAGCCAGCAATCGGCCACCGCACCGGTCAGCCCGGGCCACCAACGCCGATCACCGAAGAATTCCGCGACCTCGGCGGCGGCGGCGCGGCCGTCCAGCTGCGGTAGCTGCGCAAGCAGTACCACGATGGTGTCGAGGTCGCTGTTGTCGCCGGAGTTTTCGACATCGATCACGCGTGCCGTTGCGCCATGGACTTCCGCTTCGGCGCACAGGGCGGCGGCGAGTTCCGCGCAGCCGTGCATGTGATCGACGATCCCGATGGCACGCGGCGGCACCAGCGAGCGCTGAACGAGCCGGACCCACTCCTCGACCAGCAGCTGTGGTGGTGCTGTCGTGTCCGGGCTCGGTTCGGTGGCGGCTTGGCCGGCGGCGGACTGGAGCTGACGAGCGGGCGGTGAGTTGTACGGCAACCACAGTCTCAGCTCGTTCATCCGCACGTTCGGGAAGTCGGGCAGTGGTGGCCGAACGGCGTCGTCGGACTGCTCGCGCAGTCGATCCCACGGATAGTCCAGGTCGTTTACCGCGAGAACGGCAAGGTTGCGGGTGAATTCGCGCAGATCGGTCGCGGTCCGGCTGGAGGTGCCGGTCACGGTAATGGTCTGCTCGTCTGCCAGGACACCCAGGTTCTCCTGGATCGCCAGCTGCAGCGTCGGATGTTCGGCAAGCTCGACGAAGGTATCGACATCCCGGGTGACCGCCGCGGCCATAGCCCGGTCGAATCGAACGGCGTTGCGCAGGTTCCAGAACCAATACTCGTCAACCGCTAGGTCCGAAGTGATCGCGCCGCCGAGGGTGGCGCCGAGGCAATCGGTGTGGGTCTCGAGGAAGTACTGGTTGTCCAGCCGGCTCTTCAATGCTTCGCGTATGTCGTCGCGAAGACTGTTGACCAGTCCGGTATGCGCTGCATACTCGACGCGGATCATCCTGGCGAACCGGCCGCGGTCGGTGAGCGTATCCACGATGTCCTGCACGGTGCCACGCTCACCCGAGATGCCCACCATGTGCGGGGAGTTGACCACCGACAGCTGCGCCCAGCCCGATCTCCGCGCGAGCAATTCCTCACCTTCGTCGCGATCTGCGGCGAGAATCGCCATTCCGTAATCATCGGATGCGATCTTGTCGACGGCATTGGCCCGTGTCCCGACGATGAGGACCGCATCGGCCAGCGTCATCTTGCCCGACACGTACGCCGCGGCGATCTCGCCCTGACTGTGTCCGATGGTGACAGCGGGCTCGATACCCACCGACCGCCACATCGCGGCAAGCCCGGCCATTTGAAGGAACAGCGCCGGCTGGACGACTCGCGCGCTGTCGTCGACCGGGGCCTTGTCGTCGAGAACGTATTCCAGCCGGGACTCGCCGAACAGCTCACGGAACATCGCGTCACAGCGGTCCACTTCGGCCCGAAATGCCGGGGCGGACTCGTAATAAAGCAGGCCCATTCCTGGGCGCTGCCCGCCTTGTCCGGGAAACACGAAGGCGAGTCGATGAGCCGCGGCGGGTGCGGTGGTGTGCACCACTGCAGGGTGCGCACTGCCCTCGGCGATCGCGCGCAGTGCAGCGCTGAGCTCGTCGCGGCCGGTAACCATCGCCAGGGCTCGATATCGGCGTGCGACCCGCGTTCGGAACAGCATTTCGGCGATGCGCGACGGCGAGACCGCGGGACGATCCGCGACGTACGAAAGAATCGCCGCGGCCTCGCCGCGCACCAGGTCAGGTGTATCCGCCGACAGGAGGACCGGAACGGTGCCATCGGGCAGTCGATAGCTAGAAATCGTCGCTCTCCTCACGGACGGGCATCGCAATGATTGCGTGCGCGTTGGATCCCCCTGCGCCGAACGAGGAAACAGCTCCATAGCGGACGCCGTTATTCGGTTCCCACGGTTGCAGTTTCGTGGCCAGCCGCAGGCTCGACCGGTCCCAGTCCACTTTCGTTGTCGGGTTCTCGGAGAACAGGCTGGGCGGGATATAGCCGTGCTGGCCCGCGAGCAGCAGCTTGATCAATCCGAGCAGTCCCGCGGCTGCCTGCGCATGTCCGGCGTTCGACTTCACCGAACCGAGCAGCGGGCTGGATCCCGCCGCGCCGTAAGTGTTCTGCAGCGCGGTGAGCTCGGCCGGATCGCCGGCCCGGGTGGCGGTGCCGTGACCTTCGACCATTCCCACGTCGGCCGGATCGATGCCAGCGATATCGATGGCTTTGCGAACCAGCCGTTCCTGTGCGTGCGCTCGGGGGACGAGTATCGGCCTGCCTTTTCCATTGTGGTTGGTGCACGTGGCGAGGATGCGGCCGTATATCCGATGTCCCAGCCGGCGAGCGCGCGATTCATGTTCGACGAGTACGACTCCCGCGCCTTCACCCCACAGCGTGCCGGTGGCGTCATCGGCGTAGGACCGGCAGTGTCCATCGGTCGAAAGGGCATTGTTCTTGGCGAACTCGTAGAACGCCAGCGGCGATCCCATCACGCACACCGCGCCGGCGAGCGCCCACTCGCACTCCCCGCCTCGTACTGCTGTGGCAGCCAGGTGCAGAGCGGACAAGGACGACGCGCACGCGGAGTCGACGCACATCGATGGACCGGTCAGGCCCAGGCTGTGCGAGATCCGGCCGGCCACGCTCAGTGACGCGAGGCCGACGGCCCGGTGTCCGCTGTAGGGGTTGACCTCGGCGGCTCGCGGGCCGTATTCCATCGGCGACGCACCGATGAAGCAGCCGGCGTCCGCGCCATCGAGGGCGCCCGGGTTGATTCCAGAGTTCTCGAGCGCTTGCCACGCCACCCGCATACCCACTCGCTGCTGTGGGTCCGCCGCGATGGCCTCGCGTTGGGTGATGCCGAAGAAGGCCGGGTCGAATGCTGCGGCGCCGTCGAGGAATCCGCCCGCATCGGAGACCTTTCCCCAGCCATCGTGCCGGGAAACGGACAGTAGATCGTCGATCGGCCAACCACGATCGCGCGGGAACGGGCTGATCAATTCTTTCGATTCCGCGAGTGCCGACCAGAAGGATGCGGGGCTTTCGATTCCGCCGGGCGCTTCTACAGACATTCCGGAAATGACGATATGATCGCGGTCTTGCTTGGTCGATAAAGTCATCGCTGGCCCTCGGTATTCATGGTGTCCGCTCATGTTGTGCCCTGGGCGTCAACAATTCCGCGATAGCGTCGACATGATCGTTCAGATAGAAGTGCCCACCGTCGAACATCGTGACGTGGATATCGTCGGTGTGCTTGCCCCAGCCGTAGAGATCCCGCATCGTGACGACCGGATCCTGATCACCGCAGATCGCGTGAATTCGCGCCGCTATCTTGACGGTTTCATCGCAAGAGTAAGTATCGAAGGCGTGGTAGTCACGCTTGATGACCGGGAGCGCCATTTTCATGACCTCCCGGTTCGCGAAGACATCGGCATTGGTTCCCTCGAGCACCCCGAGATGGTCGAGGATTTCTTGGTCATCTGTCGGATGCGGCGGTTTGTCCGCGACGTGGCAGGGAGCGACTGCCGCCGAGATCGTGAGCTGTCGTACGGCGATTCCCGCTGCTTCGGCGAGCCTGGCGAATTCGAATGAGACCAACGCACCCATGCTGTGGCCGAAGGTGGTGATCGGGAAGCCGCGATGGTGTCCCGATGCCCGAAATGCGGCGAATGCGCCGGCGGCGATCTCAGGGAGGGAAGTCAATCCCGGCTCCCCGACTCGGTCTTGGCGCCCTGGGTACTGAAAGATGATGACGTCGAAACTATCGCTGAATGCCTTGGACAAAGTGCGGTATGCTGATGCGCCGGCGCCGGCGTGCGGAAAGATCAATAGTGGAAGGCGCTCAGGTGAATTCGGCTTGTGGAATTGTCTGATCCACCCCGGTCGGTGCTGCATGCTACTTACTCCACGTCTCAATTGTTCCCGTTCGACGACCCGGCAAAGTCGGAACGGGCACGCGAGCAACAGGGATGAATCCATGAGCTCGTCGACAGGTTCCGCCACGACAACGTCGAGCGAAGATTAGGCAAGGCTACCATAAGTCAAATCGTTAGGGTGGTCGACGGTCGATGAAAAGTAATGGCGGCCAAGGCAATGCGGCCTGCCGAACAGCACCTACCGGGCGGTCGATCGGCGAGTGGTCGTTTTCGCACCGGGCTCCTGCTTCGCCGATTCGCGTGCGGGAGCCGGTGCCTAGCGCCGATTTACATGGCCGCCTTGGCGAGTGCGGGCTCCAGTTCTTTCAGGATGTAGGGCAGCGAGAGTGCCGTCGGCTGATTGAGGCCACTGCCCGAGGCGAGATCGATGAAGACGATGCTCCCCTTTCGCACCGAGGGCAGCGTGCCGTATCCCGGGAGTTGCTTCAGTGGCTCCCCGGTGGCCACCAGTAGGTCCGAATCGAGGTCGCCGAGTCGCTCGGGTGACAGCGACAGCCGTCCCCCGCTGGACGCCTCATCGACCATGTGCTTCGGTAGCCTCAGCCCGAGCCGGGTGAACACCTCCGCGGCCCCGTCATTGGGGTCGGCCAGCACCATCAGTTGGTTCGGGCCTGCCAGCCAGCAGGTGAGATAGGTCTTGCCCGGCAGGCCTGGGTGCCGTCTCGCGACGTCATCGATCTGGCGGTACACGCTGTCGATGACCTCCGTCGCCTTGCCTTCTCTACCAAGAATTTTGCCGACCGTCCGAACCTGATCGGTCCATCGATCGACCTGCATGCTGCTCAGCGCTGGGATGGTCGGTGCGAGTCGGGACAACTTGTCGTACTGGGCCTGGTCGGTGGTGAACCCCGATGCGAGGATCAGATCGGGCTCCAGCGTTGCCAGCTGCTCGGCGAGATCGCCGGTGGTCGTCAGCGCCTTGGCATCCGGCAGCGATTCGGGTTCCCACGGTGGGCGCTTACCACCGGTGATAAGGCTGATGTTGTCGAGGTAGCCGACGGGCGTGACGCCCAACGCCAGCGTGGCGTCCAGCCACTGGGCGTCGAGTGCCACAATGCGTTTCGGTGTGCCGGTGACCACCGTTTCGCCGAGTCGGTGGGTCACGGTGATCGGGTTCCCTGCCGTCGAGTCCGCGGAATCGGCGGACTCGGAGCCGCACCCGGCGCCGAAGGAAACTGCGAGGGCGAGCGCCGCGAGCAACGACCATCGGCGCAGCGGGCGCTGTTGGGGCGGTCGGCCGCTCGACTGAATTACGTTGCTGCCCATCAGATGGTGCACTCGCTCATGGACATCTGCGCGATGCTGCAGACTGCGGTTCGATCGAGCTTCCACCGGCCGTCGAGGTACCGGAAGTCCATGTCGAAGTCGAACGACGATTGCTCGCCGTACCCTGGGATCTGCGGTCCGGTGTAGTTGGCGTGCAGGATCCCGGTCGCGGTGTTGCCGTTCACGTCGATGTCGGACACGGCGAAGTGGATGTATTCCGGTGAGCCGGGCGGAGAGACGAATGCACGCTGTGCCGCCGCCTTGTTGAAGATCGGCACGGCGGCACTGCCAGCCACAGCCGAGTTCGCTTTCTCCGCGTCCGAAGTGTTGACGCTGGTGGCTCTGTTGACCAGTGCGGTGAGTTCCGCTGGTGTCGGATTCGGGACGCTCGGTGCGACCGGGTCCTGAATCTGCTGTGCCACAGCGGGTTGCTGAACGCCTGGCTCGGTCCACAGGGCGGCGGCGTCCGCGGCCGTCAGCGTCGTCCCGAGTACGCCGATCGCCACGGCGAGCGCCGATACGATCGCGGCTCCGGCGAAGCGCTTGCGTGATCTACTCATTGATTCCTCGTTTCCTCACGGCGACCTCGCTACATCGGGCGCCGCGGTTGTCAGACTGCCGGCGACGTGGTTCCATTTAAGTAGGTAAGCCTCGCCTAATCTATCATCGGCTTCTGGTCTTGATAAGCGGCATTTCGGACCGGGTGATGCTCCTCGGGTGCTCGTCGCCCCTGTGTGGCTTGTGGGCCCAAGTGTGACGCCGGACATCTCGGCACCAACAGTTAAGTTTGCATAGCCTAACCTAATTCGGTAAGTTAAGCGAGTCTGGTCCACACCAGGCTCACGGTTACAGGTAGGTGAGGTTGGGCCCATGCTTGATGGATTTGTTCCCTGGCCCGTGGAGTTCGCCTCCCGGTACCGCTCCCTCGGATACTGGCGCGGAGAGACGCTCGACGCCGCTCTTCGGCGCTACGGCAGCGCATTCGGCGATTCCGCAGCCGTCGTGGATTCCGACCGCAGCTGGACATACTCGGAGTTGGATGCCGAGGTGGACCACTATGCGGCCGGCCTGCACGCTCTTGGCATCAGGCCGCGGGATCGGGTGGTCGTGCAGCTGCCTAATCGAGGCGAATTCATCGCCGTCATGTATGCGCTGCTGCGAGTCGGTGCGATCCCGGTGTTCGCCCTGCCCGCGCATCGGGCCGCCGAGATCACCCATTTCGTCGACAGCACCGACGCGGTCGCATACGTGACGGCCGACGTCATCGACGGTTTCGACCACCGCGAACTCGCACGCGCGGTCCGTGGGCAGACCGGGAATCTGCGGCACGTGATCATCTTCGGCGACGCCGCCGAGTTCATTCCGCTGGACTCGTTACGACAGCAGCCGATCGAGCATCCCACAGCCGACCCGTCGGACGTCGCGATTCTCCTGCTCTCCGGTGGCACGACGGGGTTGCCCAAGTTTGTCGCGCGCACCCATGATGACTGGGCTTACAGCGGACGCGCCGTCGCCGCGGCGTGCTCCTACGACGCGACGACGCGCCATATGGTCTGCCTGCCTCTTGGCCACAACTGGACCCTCACCCACGGGCTGCTCGCCACGTTCGATGTCGGTGGCACGCTGATCCTCGCCGAGAGCCCGGATCCAGGAATAACTTTCGACTTGATCGAGCGCCACCGCGTCACCGACACCGGACTGGTGCCCGGAGTCGCGTTGGTATGGGTAGAACTCGCACCCGGCGGCTCCGCCGACCTGTCGAGCCTGCGCCGAGTCGTAATCGGCGGCTCGAAGCTTCCGCTCGAACTCGCCCGTCGCGTCGAGCCTGCGCTGGGTTGCCAGCTGCACCAGGCATTCGGAATGGCCGAGGGCCTGTGCGGATTCCAGGACTCGGACGAGGATCTGGAGACGCGGCTACACGCCCAGGGCAGGCCGGTCTCGCCGGATGACGAGTTGCTGATCGTGGATCACTACGGAAATCCGGTACCCGCGGGGGAAATCGGTGAACTGCTGACTCGCGGGCCCTACACGGTCCGCGGCTACTTCCGCGGTGGTGTCCACAACCGAACCTCGTTCACCGACAATGGTTTCTATCGAACCGGGGATCTGGTCCGCCTGTTGCCGAACGGGCAGGTCGTGTTCGAGGGTCGGGTCAAGGACCAGATCAACCGGGGCGGGGAGAAGATCGCGGCCGAGGAGGTCGAGAACCATCTGCTCGCGCACCCGGCAGTTCGCGATGCCGCGCTGATCGGCGTCCCGGACGAAATACTCGGTGAACGCAGTTGCGCGGTGCTCGTGCCGCATGGCGCCGCACCCGAGCAACCGGAAATCGCTCGATTTCTCACCGAGCGCGGAATTGCCGCGTACAAGATCCCGGATCTGATCCGCATCGCGGACACGCTGCCTCGTACAGCCATCGGAAAGGTCGACAAGAAGAAGTTGCGGCAAGAGGAGGTAACGCGGTGACCACCGGGTTTCCAACGGTCCGGCCCGCGCCTGACGATCGGTTCCGGCCGTTTGCGTTGACCGACACGCAATTGGCGTATGTGCTGGGACGAGACGATGCGTACCACTACGGCGGTGTCGCGGCGCACGGGTACTACGAATACGAAGGCGCCATCGACATCGACCGGTTCACGGCCGCATGGCGCTCGCTGGTCGAACGGCATGATGCGCTGCGCCTGACCATCGATATCGAACGGCGCGAACAGCGGGTGCTGGAATCGGTTCCGCCGTTCCATCCGGTTGTGCGTGATCTGCGCGGGCTCACCGAGAGCGCGCGTGCGGCCCTGCTCGCGGAGCTTCGCGATACGTATTCGCATCTGGTACCGAACCCCGGGACGTGGCCGCTGTTCCATATCGCGGTGAGCCGCCTCGATGACGAGAACAGCCGGATCCACATCGGCTTCGACGGGCTGTGTTTCGATTACCTCAGCTGGCGACTGCTGCTGGCCGAGCTGAGTCTGCGCTACCGTGACCCGGCCGCCGAACTGCCTGAGCTGTCGCTCACCTTCCGGGACTACGTCGGTGCCCTCTCGGAACTCGAGAACGCCGAGCTCTACCGGCGCTCGCAGCGGTACTGGACCGATCGCGTCGCCACTTTTCCCGCGGCGCCGCAGTTGCCCGCGAATCGTTCTACCGACATCTCGGCGACTCGCTTCACCCGCCGCGAGGCCGGTATGCCTCCCGCGCAATGGCGGCAGTTGACCAGACACGCACGCGTACAAGGGCTGACAACCTCAGCGTTGATGATCGCCGCCTTCAGTGAGGTCCTGGCGGTCTGGTCGGGCGAGCACAGGTTCGCGCTCAACATCCCCAGCATGAACCGGATTCCGCTGCACCCGCAGGTCGAGGCGGTCGTCGGCGAGTTCGCTTCGATCTCGGCGCTCGCAGTGGACCACGATAACGATGCGACCTTCGCCGCGCGGGCGAAACGCATCCAGGCAACTCTCTGGGACGACCTCGAGCACAGCCACTACAGCGGGTTGCGCTTCATGCGCGAGCTCACCCGCCATGACGGCAGTTCCGATCGGGCGCGAATGCCGATCGTGCTCACCAGCACACTCGGTTGGTCGGATGGTGCCAGGACACCGTTCGACGGCCAGGTTCGCGAGGTGTACGCGCTGTCGCAGACCCCGCAGGTGAGCCTCGACGTACAGATCCACGAACACGACGACGAGCTGTACTACAACTGGGACACCGTCGATTCCGCCTTCGCGCCCGGCGTGATCGATGCCATGTTCACCGCGTTCCGCCAGCTGCTCGAACGCCTCGCGCGTTCCGCCGAGGTCTGGCAGCAGGCCGACCTGTCGATCGTGCCGCTGGCGGACGCCGAAGTGACCGGTCGGGAGGTCGACACGGCAGCGGCGCTCGTGCCGGAGCTGTTCGTCGAGCGTGTGCGCCGCCAGCCCGATCATCCCGCGCTGATCGACGGTTCGGTGACGATCACCTACGGTGCTCTGCTCGACCATGCCTGTCGCATCGCGAACCGGCTCGCTGCGACATGCGGACGGAGCGACGATCAGCCGATCGTTGCCATTCTGCTGGACAAGGGGTGGCGCCAGTTCGCCGCGGTGTACGGCGTGCTGCTGTCGGGTGCGGCATACCTGCCGATCGATATTTCCGCTCCGCCGGAACGCATTCGCGGCATGCTCGATCGTTCCGGTGTGGTGGCCGCGTTGACGGGTGACGCGACGTCTGCCGCCGTGCGCGCGGTTGCCGAAGACCTGCCACACCTGGCGCTGGTCGATGTCGACGGTGTCGCGGTCCGGACATCGAGCACGCTCGTTCCCGACATATCGATCGACCGTGCGGATCTCGCCTACGTGCTGTACACCTCCGGCTCCACCGGGGAGCCGAAAGGGGTCATGATCGAGCATGGCGGCGTGGTGAACTGCGTCGTCGACACGATGACGAGCCTCGCGATAGGTCCGGCGGACCGGTCGCTCGCGGTATCGGCGCTGCATCACGACATGTCCGGATTGGACGTGTTCGTCATGTTGTGCGCCGGGGCGACGGTCGTCGTGCCGGCCGCCGATCGCCGGCGGGACCCGCGGCACTGGCGCAGCCTGGCCGCGGAATATGCGGTGTCGGTGTGGTGTTCGGTGCCGGCCATGCTGGAGATGCTTCGCGCCGAAGGTGGGACACCACTGACCGCCATGCGGCTGGCGCTGGTCGGGGGTGACTGGGTCGCGCCCACGCTGGTGGACCAGCTGCGCGAGCAGTGCCCGAGCGCGCGGCTGGTCAGCATCGGAGGCCCGACAGAGACCACGCTATGGAATATCTGGCATGCGGTCGGCGACATCGATCCGGCCTGGCGATCGGTACCGTACGGGCGGCCGATCGCAAACACCCGCTACTTGCTCCTCGACCAGGCGATGCGTCCGGTGCCTGCGGGCGTCGTCGGTGAAATGTATTGCGGCGGGCCGGGGATCGCCCGTGGCTATCTCGATGATCCCGAGCGCACCGCGACGTCCTTCACGATCTATCCCCGCACCGGTGAAAGACTCTACCGCACAGGAGATTTCGGTCGGTTGCTGCCGAGTGGGGAGATCGAGTTCGTCGGCCGCAGGGACCGGCAGGTCAAGGTGCGAGGGCACCGCATCGAGCTGGGCGACGTCGAGGCCGCAGTGGCTTCGTTGCCCCAGGTCGACGCGGCGGTGGTGACGCCGGTACCGGCCACGGACGGTCGTGGCTCGCGGGCACTCGTCGCGCACGTCGTCGTGAACCGCGAATTTGCCGTCGAGGAGCTCCGTCGCGATATCGCGGCTGTGCTGCCGCCCCATATGGTGCCCGGCACGATGCGGCTGATCGAGTCGCTTCCGCTGACTGCGAATGGCAAGGTCGACTACCGCGCATTGGTCGCGGCGGCCGCCGAAGCTGCCGGTCCGGTCGAGCGGCGAGACGGTGCGGCGACGCCGCTCGAAGCGGTGCTTGCCCAGGTGTGGCAGGACGTCATGCACGTCCCTGCGGTCGGCATCGGCGACAACTTCTACGCGCTCGGCGGAGACTCCGTCGTTGCTGTCGACGTCACGAGAGAGCTGCGCGAAGTGCTGGCCGACCCGACCATCGACCTGCACCTGCTGCTCGCTTCGCCGACACTCGGCGAACTCGCGCGGAGCCTGCAGGCCCGCGAGAAATCGCCGGGACGGCTGGACGAGATCGCACGGATTTACCTGGAGATCCTCGAACTCAGCGACGACCAGGTGGAGTCCGAACTCGCCGACAATGCGGACCGCACTGTTGCGGAAGGGAATTGACATGTACGAGGCACAGGACGAATCGGTCGCGGCGGCCGCGGACAGGTGGACGATAGAAGACCTGCGAAATGCCGCAGCGAAAGCGCTCGGATTCGCGACATGGTCCCTTCCGGACGACGCCGATCTGTTCGAGCACGGACTGGATTCGCTGCGGATGATGCGGTTGGCCGGCGCCTTGCGCGCAGGGGGATACGACGTTCCTCTGCGTGTTCTAGCCGAAACACCAACTCTCGCAGCATGGTTCGAGATCATCAGAGAATCGGGTGAGCAGCGTTGAGGTCGATCGATGAACCGAATGTCACCGCGAGTCAGTCCGAGTTGCTGAAGCTGCTCATCGGGGGGTGGGTGAGCAGCAGTATCGGCGCGGCCGTCGATCTCGGCCTTGCTGATCTTCTGCGCAGGGGGGCGATGGATGGCGAGGCCGTGGCGGCGGCCATGGGCGTGGCGCCGGAATCGCTGACCCGCCTGTTACGGATGCTGCGTGCGCTCGGCATTGTTGTCCGCGACGACGATCGGCGGTACTCGTTGAGTCCGATCGGCGAGTTGTTGCGCTCTGACCATCCGCAGTCCATGCGAAACCTGGTACGGCTCTACCAGGAACAGTACTTCGCCGATGCCTGGAGTGAGCTGGTGCCGGCGCTGCGTGACGGCGAGCAGCCGTTCACCAGAGCACACGGCGAGACCGTATTCGACTATCTGGGCAGCCGACCGGACGCACTCGCAGTCTACGGTTCGGGCATCGCGGTCGGCAGCATGTTCGTCGCCGACCTGCCGAATGTGTACGACTTCGGCGGGAAATGCGTCGTGGATGTCGGCGGAGGTGACGGCACCCTGCTGGATGTCATTCTGTCGGCGGTCCCGGATTCGACTGGAAGGCTGATCGAACGACAGGCCGTGGTTTCTGCGGCAGTGGACCGGTTGCAGGAATATATCGCTCAGCAGCGGTGTGAAGTGTTCGCGGGAAACTTCTTCGATCCCCTCCCCGCGGGCGGCGATGTCGCTGTGCTGTGCCGAATTCTGCACAATTGGGACGACGAGCGGGCACGCGCGATCCTGGAGAACTGCCGGGCGGCGATGCGCGCTGGCTCGCCCCTGCTGATCATCGAGCGGGTCGTGTCCGACCTGCGGCCCACCCCGGTCGCCACCGCGTTCGATATGCACATGTTCGTGATGACCAGCGGCCGGGAACGAACGGACGAGGAATATCGGCGGCTGCTCGCCAGCGCCGGATTCGAGCTCGTGTCGATCAAAGGCCTGCCGCTGGAGATGAGCCTGGTCGAAGCTCATGCACGCTGATCGGATCAACGGCACAGCGCCCAGTACGGCGCAGGTACAGGCCGGTGTCATCGTCGACGAGCTCATTCGGTGCGGTGTGCACGAGGCCGTGCTCTGTCCAGGATCTCGCAACGCCCCTTTGGCTATCGCGCTGCACCGGGCCGACGCCGATCGGCGTATTCGCCTGCATGTGCGGATCGATGAACGAAGTGCCGCCTACCTCGCGCTCGGTCTGGCCGCGGGCAGCCATACCGTGGTCCCCGTGGTGACTACCTCTGGAACGGCTGTCGCCAATCTGGTCCCCGGAGTTCTCGAGGCGAGCTACGCGGGTGTCCCGCTGATGGTGATCAGCGCGAACCGGCCGGGGGAGGTGCAGGGCACCGGGGCGAGCCAGACCATAGTTCAGCCCGACATATTCGGTCTCGCTGTGCGTTCCGCGATGGTGCTCGCCCAGGCGGACCACCGATATCCGTCCGGTGGCGACCGGCTTGCCCAACACAATGCGCGCTGGAGGGCCACCGTCGGCCGACTCACCGCGGCGGCCCTCGGCCTTCGCGACGGCAATCCAGGCCCGGTTCATCTGGACGTTCCGTTCGCCGAACCACTGGTCGGATCACGTGCCTGGGAGACTCCGCCGGGCCGCCGCGACGGTGGACCGTGGACGGTTGTGGAGCCGACCATCATCGACGCGCCGGTGGAGGTCGATCTCGGCCTGGATACGCTCGTCGTGGCGGGGCAAGGCGCGCCGGTGCTGCCCGAGCTGGCGGGTGTTCCGACGGTCGCCGAGCCGTCGGCGCCGCCGACGGACTGCACGGTGCATCCGCTCGTGATCCGTCAGTTGCATCCCGAGCAGGTAATCGTGGTCGGGCGACCGACACTGCATCGGTCAGTCGTGCAACTGCTCGCGTCACCGACGATCCGGGTAATCGTCGTGGCCCCGGAACGGTCATGGACGGATGTTGCTGGAACGGCCAGCGCGGTCGGGCGCAGCATCCGGGCGACCGGGCGACCTGCGCAGGCGTGGGTCGATGTCTGCCGCGTGGCGACATGTATCGCGTTCTCCGTGGTGCACCGGGCGCTCGACGAAACCGACCAGGTGACCGGCATGCATGTGGCCCGGGCGATCACGCGGCAACTCGGAGTCGGGGACACGTTCGTCGTCGGCTCGTCGAATCCGGTACGGGATGTGTCGATGACCTGGGAACACACCACCGGCGTTCGAGTTGTGTCCAATCGGGGAGTCGCTGGGATCGACGGATTGGTGTCGATGTCGGTGGGCGTCGCGTTGGCGGGCGACCGCACAGTCGCGCTGCTCGGCGATCTTACCTTCGCTCACGACAGTGGCGGATTGCTGGTCGGTCCGTCGGAACCGGTCCCGCGTGACCTGTCGATCGTGGTGGCGAATGACAACGGCGGCGGGATCTTCGGCTTACTCGAGCAAGGGGGCCCGCAGTACGCGGATGTCTTCGAGCGGGTGTTCGGCACACCGCACGGTACGGATATCGCCATGTTGTGTGCCGCGCACGGCGTCCCGCACATTGCCGCGGGCGTCGCCGATCTGGGCGAGGTCCTCAGCTCCGGTGCGGAGTCTGTCGGCGGCTTGCGCGTCATCGAGGTGCGGACCGATCGGGATGGATTGCGCGCGCTGCATGCCGATATTCGGTCGGGGATCGAACGCGACCTTTTCGACGACTCGGTTACCGCCGTCGCCGACGACCAGAAAGGCTCGGACGGTCCGGTGCGGATTGCGTGAACCGCATTCCAGGCGGCTGGTCGATGAGCCGGAGGTACTGACACTTCGCGTACCGACGGCTGGTTCAACCACCCGTTGCCAGCCCGCTTCGAGGTCGACGTGGATTGTGCCGAGTCGAACTCGTCCACCACGATGGCTGTGCTGGCGCCGGGTCGAATGATGAGTCGTCACATGGCGGGGCGCATGTGAGTCGGGCCGACATCGGTCAGCGGCCGGACCAGATCGGAGCCAGCCATCGATGTCGGCCGACGACACTTGTGTTTGCCCGCACCCGACCGCGCTCGCGGCGAGTGCGCGGCGTAA
Organism: Nocardia sp. NPDC023852; assembly: GCF_040639505.1. NCBI lineage: Bacteria > Bacillati > Actinomycetota > Actinomycetes > Mycobacteriales > Nocardiaceae > Nocardia > Nocardia sp. NPDC023852. Next base: position 28,711 of record NZ_JBFAAB010000019.1, on the reverse strand, counting down.
CCGGTCCGCCGCAGCGAGAATTCCGGCTATCTCCAGTAGGCCTGTGCCTTGATCGCGTCTTTGGGAAGTGCGTGTTTCGTTTTCAGCATCTTGGTGATCGCGCGAGTGGTCGCACCGTCGCAGGCGACCCAGCCGAACGCGTCCGGCGCACAGGTCAGCGATTCCGCCTGTTCACGAAGCAGTCGCCCGTCATCGATCCGTTGCAGCCAGGTCACCTCGGTGGCCGGGCCGGACCGCACCGGCAAGGTCGGGTCCGATTCGTATTGCCATTCCAGCCATACCCGGGCGGGGATGTCGCCGATGGCGTCCAGCAACGAGTTGATCGCGGGAAGCGAGGCGGTGTCGCCGAAGATGACGAACTCCGAAGGCTTGGGATCAGGGACCGCGAACTTCGATGCGCCCACACCTTTGCCCATCACGCTGGCCTCGATGACATCGCCTACTGCAGCATTCTCTGCCCACCGTGAGGCTGGGCCGTGGTGCAGCGCGAACTCGACATCGAAACTGTCCGTGGCCGGATCGGGATCGACGAGTGTGTAGCCGCGCTGGCGTTCCTTCCCGTCGTGGTCTTGGAACCACATGCGGATCCACTGTGTGGGGTGAACCGGGTGGTCATCGAACAAGCCGTCCGCGGAGAAGCCGAGGCGGCGGTAGTTGTCGGTGATGCTCTTGACCGAGGTGACAGTCAGCCGGTAATCGTCTGCCCGCCATGCCTTCATCATCAGTCCATTGAACCCTTTGCTCATAGAAAGACAGGTTAGCCTAACCAATCTAAGTGCGCCCGTTGTCTCAATGATCGATCCCATGTGGGTGGCCACGAATTGCTCGGTCCCACCGGCGAACCGGCCGAGCCTGGCGTCAACGCCGACACCCTCATCGGACAGGAATTGTTCCCGCGCCTTCTCACCGGTTCGTTCCACCCGGCCTGATAATCGTGTTCGTCGCGGTGGGGGCGGGTGATGATGTTCCTGGCGGTCGCCACTTCCTACTTCGCCGGTGACAAAGGTGGCCACGCGCCCCGCCACCGTTGCAGGTCTCACGACAAGGTCGGACAGTCCCAGCTCTACTTCGCCGCGTTGGTGAGGGCGGGTTTCAGTTTTTCGAGTAGGTAGGGGACGGATAAGGCGGTCGGCTGTGCCATCCCGCTCAGCTCCTGATTAGTGAGGAAGACGACGGAGTTCTTCCGCGCTGCTGGTAGATCGGCGTATCCCGGGAGTCGGCGATATTTCTTGTCCAATCCGGGGGAGCAGCCGGCCAGGAGGAGGTCGGCGTCGAGTTCGCTGACCTGGTCCGGCGGGAGGGACGTAGGGAGCTCGGTGAGGTGTTCGAGGGTGCGCAGGCCGAGTTGGGTGAAGAGGGTGGGGTTGTTGTTCGGCGCCGCCAGCACGATGAGCTGGGTGTCGCTGGCCAGCCAGGTGGCGACGAAGGTTTTGCCCGGCAGCGCCGGGGCGGCGTGGGTGATGGTGGCGATCGTCTTGTCGACGTCGGTGATCAGCGTGTCGGCGGCATCCTGTTCGCGCAGGATTCGGCCCAGCGTCCGCACTTGGTCCTGCCAGGATGCTTCCGCGCTGAGGGCGGGGACCGTTGGGGCTACTCGCGAGAGCTCGTCGTAGGTCTTGCGGTCGGCGATGAAGCCGTCCACCAGGATCAGGTCGGGACGCAGTGCCGCGATCTGCTCGGTCAGCTTGCCGCTCGTGTCCAGGGTTTTCGCCGATTCGACTGCCACATGTGTCCATGGTGTGGCGCCGCCGGCCGCCGGCCCGATGACACCGACCGGCGTCACGCCCAGCGCCAGCGCGTTGTCCGTCCACTGATTACCGAGGGTGACGACATTCTTCGGCAACTTGTCGACAGTCGTCGTGCCCAGCATGTGACTGACCGTGACGGGTTCGTATCTGTCTCGCGTTCTGGTCGGCAGAGTGCACGCGGAAACCATGAGCAGCATCGTGCCGACAATCACTGCGAGCGTCGCAACGCGAGCCAGTCGAACAGACTTCACCGCCGGACCCTTCACGCCGAGGAACGTCGCGGCTGACTCGATCGAGCCCCGCGCGAGCAGGGTCAGCCTAAGCCTCTGGGAGGCCACACGCGTCCGCGATCGCCGCCGTGTCCCAATAGAAGGGGTGCACCTCGCCGATGCGGCCGTCGGTGATGGTGACTGTCTGCAGGATGGGGAAGGTGAGTTCGCGGCCGGTCGCGCGGGCGCGGGCGTGCACGCGAGTGTGTACCACGGTGGTCTCGCCGGTTGCCAGAAAATGCTGTTCCAGCAGGTCGAATGATTGCCACGTACGGCTCATGGCGAGGAAGAAGCGTTCCATGCCTTCGTGTCCGTGCCATGTTCCGCCGTAGGGCAGCCCGTCCGCCTGATGCAGCACCACACAGGGGGCGAAGAACGGTGCGAGCAGCTGGAACGAGGCGCGGCCCGGTCCGCCTGCCGCCAGGTACTCCGCCTCGGCCGCGTACATCCCGGTCAGAACGGTCATCGCATCTATTGTCGATCGCGTCATGTGGCCAGTCTGCCCAGTGCACACCGGCCGAGACCGGCGATAATCGGACGTCGCTTTCCTCCGTGCGCTACCCATCCGAGGCACACGCCCTGAGTTCCCGCGTACCCTCGGGCCCCGCTTCCTCACACTCGCCACCCAGGACACCTATGCCAGCGGCCTCCGCGCCCTGGTAACCGGCCTGCTCCAGGCCCCGTGAGCGGAGTCGAATGGTGCCTCGGGCACCATTCCGAGCCACCATTTCACTACGCTCGCTGAAGAATCCACACCCGGTGGGTTATGCACAGGGGTGCGGATGTGCCTGGCTGGGCGCCGGGACCGAGGCGGCGGGCTAGCCAGGCTGAGGAGATGCGACTCGGTGTGGAGCAGGTGCGGAACAAGCAGTTCGGTGTGTTCACCGCGCGGCAGGTGCTGCGCGAGTACACACGTGCCGAGCTGCGTGCTCGGGTCGACCGCGGGGAGTGGGTGCGGGTTTTCCATGGCGTATACCGCGAGGCCACCACCTCTCCATCACCCGAACTGCGTGTCGAGGCCGCACGGCTGTCGATGGGGCTGACATTGCTCGCCGCCGCCTACAACACCGCCGCCGAGCTACACGGATTCGCTGTCCTGGCGGATCAACCGACTGACGTCCTCGGTATTCAAGCGGCGCGATCCCATCGACTTGTGGTGCACCGCGATCGGGTGGACGTGGAGGAGTTGGAGCTGATCCGCGGCACGTTGACCACGAACGCCGCCCGCACGGCGGTGGATGTCGCGCGCACCCTGACCCGATTGGACGCCCTGGCAACCCTGGATGCCGCACTCCGCGCGGGAGTCTCGTCCACCGCGCTCACCGCCGAACTCGAAAAGCAGGCCGGACGGCGCGGCCGCCGACAAGCCGCCCAGCTGATCGGACTAGCCGACGTCCGCGCCGAGTCCCCCATGGAATGGCGCACCCGGCTGCGCTGCATCGACGCGGGCCTCCCACCTCCGGAGCCGCAAATAGAGGTCCAGACCCGAAACGGTCTCCGCCGCATCGACCTGGGCTGGCGGCGCAGGCGAATCGGGTTGGAATACGACAGCACCGTATGGCATTCGGGGGAAACCGCGGCGCTTCGCGACAACCCCCGCCACAACTGGCTCAGCACCGAAGGCTGGACCCTCTACTACGCCACGGCGGCCGACGTCTACCACCACCCGCACCACTTCACCACCCCGATCCGGCACGCCCTCGGTCGAGGGCAGTGAAATGGTTGCCGTCGGCGCTTGGCGCACCACCATTTCCCTCCGTTCGACCGACCATGTGCCATTGATGTGCTGGTACAGGTCATTGTGGCGCGGAGCTCCGGGTCGGCTTACAACGTGACCCGCTGATCGGCGGGCATGAACAGTTTGTCGCCTTCTTTGACCTCGAAGGTGTGGTAGAACTCCGCGAGGTTCCGAACGACTTGGTTGCAGCGGAATTCGGCGGGGGAGTGAGTGTCGCCCGCGAGATAACGGACGGTGAGTTCCTTGGTCTGCTTCTCACGCCAGCTGCGGGCCCAGGACAGGAACATCGTGCGATAGTCGGGGTTGTCGATCCCGCGGCGCTTCTCCGCAATGCGGAAGGCGGCCAACGTGATCTGAAGTCCGCGCAGGTCAGCGAGGTTCTCGCCGACGGTGAGTTCGCCGTTGACGTGCTGGCTCGGGTCGAGACCCTCGGGAACCAGCACGTTGAACTGGTCGATGAGCTGTTTGGTTTTGGCGTCGAACGCCGCTCGGTCTTCGGGAGTCCACCAATCGCGGCGGTTGCCGTCGCCGTCGTATTTGGAACCCTGGTCGTCGAAGCCGTGGCCGATCTCGTGGCCGATGGTGGATCCGACCGCGCCGAAGTTGACAGCCGGCTCCGCGTCCTTGTCGAAGAACGGCGGCTGGAGGTAGGCGGCCGGGAACACGATCTGGTTGGAGGTCGCCGAGTAGTAGGCGTTCACCGTCTGCGGCGACATCCCCCATTCGGACTTGTCGACCGGGGTCCCGAGCCGGTCGAACGCCCGCTTGCTCTCGAAGTGGTTGATGGCAAGCAGCGATTCGACCAGCTTGCCCCTGGTGATCTTCAGCTTCGAGTAGTCGACCCACTTGTCCGGATACCCGATCTTGGGATCGATCTTGTCCAGTTTCGCGATGGACGCCACCCTGGTTGCCTGCGACATCCACGACGAGTTGGTGAAGTTCTCCCGATAGGCGGCGAGCACGTCGGCCAGCATCTCCTTGGCGCGCTGCTTGGCCTCGGGCGGGAAGTGTTTGGCCACATAGAGTTTCCCGAGCTGTTCGCCGAGGTGGTCGTCGACGATTCCGACGCCGTACTTCCAGCGTTCCGGGCGCTCGTCCTGACCGTTGAGCACCTTGCCTTTGAAGTCGAAGTTCGCGTCGTTGATGGCCTTGGGCAGATAGGGCGCGAAGTCCCGCAGCACACTCAATTTGAGGTAGTCACGCCACGTGGCGATGTCGACCTCGCTCCACAGCTGACCCACCGCCGTGAGGTAGGACGGCTGGTTGACCACCATTGTCGCGAACAGTTCGCGCGGGCGGTCGGTGTTTCCCGTCATCCACGGGTCCCAGTCGAACCCTGGCGCGAGCGCGACCATATCGGCCCAGCTGTACAGGTTGTACGTCGCGTCGGTGTTGCGGTTGCGCACGCTGTCCCAGTGCGCGGGGGCGATCCGCTTCTCCAGATCGAACACCCGCTGTGCCATGCCCGCCGGATCGGCGAACCCGGCGCCCGCGGCGACGCGTTCGAGGAAGACTCGATACTGCGCCAGTACCTCGGCGTATTCCGGCTTCCGGTAGTACTGCTCTCCGAGACCGAGCCCGGACTGGCCAACCGAGGGGATGTAGGCGCTGGAGTTCTTCCGGTCGATGCCGATACCGATGCCGATCAGCCCGCCGATAGGCAGCTCGGCCATCACCTTGGCCAGGTCCGACTTGGCGGCCGCCCCGTCTATCTTGGCGAACAGGCCTGCCAGTGGGGTGATGCCGAGCCGTTCGATCTCATCCCAGTCCACCCTGGCGTCGTGCAAATCTCGGATCTGTTGCTCCTCCGAGCCCTCTTTCGGATCGCGGATTCCTTCGATGATCTCCCGCAACTGCTGCTGTGTGCGCTCGGCCGCCTCGCTGGTCGAGCCGTAGGCGGCCTTGTCCGGCGGCAGCTGGTACTCCCGCAGCCATTTCCCGTTGACGTGCCGGTACAGATCGTCCTGCGGTCGAATCGTCTGGTCCGCCCCGCTCAGATCGACCCCGACGAGCGTCTTGCTCGCCGGTTCGGTGTCGTTCGAGCAGGCGACCAGCGCAGCAGCGGTCGGCACCGCCCCGAGTGCGATGAGAAAGCCACGACGGCCCAGCTGGACCGGACGATCGGTTGATGTCACGAGAATCCTCTCCCCGACGCGGCATCGCCGCAGATGAACATAGAAGCAGCCTCTGCTCGGATCGAGGCTACCGGCGCGGCGCCGGTCGAGCCCGGATTCGTGCCGGATAACCTCGGACCGGACCGCCCGCGCCCCGTCGCCACGTCCCGATTTGGGAACGACCTGCGGATTCCCCTACACTGAACCAGTTGCCTGCGGGAGCTATGCCCGCAATCCGGCAGTGAACCCCCAGTGGTTGGTTCTGCGTTTCTTGCTCAGACCAAGGAAAACCGCTGGCAGGCGCGCGTCCGGAGGGTGACTGACCATGCCCGTCGGGTCGGCAATCCGGCGTGCTAATTCGTCCAGGTCAAGGAGGACGCTGAAGTGATTCAGCAGGAGTCGCGACTGCGCGTCGCCGACAACACGGGTGCGAAGGAGATTCTTTGCATCCGCGTTCTCGGTGGTTCGTCGCGTCGCTATGCCGGTATCGGCGACATCATCGTCGCTACCGTGAAGGACGCCATCCCCGGCGGCAACGTCAAGCGGGGTGACGTCGTCAAAGCCGTCGTCGTGCGCACCACCAAAGAACGTCGGCGTGCCGATGGCTCTTACATCAAGTTCGACGAGAACGCGGCCGTGCTCATCAAGCCGGACAACGACCCGCGCGGTACTCGCATCTTCGGCCCGGTCGGCCGCGAGCTGCGCGAGAAGAAGTTCATGAAGATCGTCTCGCTGGCGCCGGAGGTGCTCTGACCATGAAGGTGCACAAGGGCGACACCGTGCTCGTCATCTCGGGCAAGGACAAGGGTGCCAAGGGCAAGGTCATCCAGGCCTACCCGAAGGAGAACCGGGTTCTCGTCGAGGGCGTGAACCGGATCAAGAAGCACGTCGCGAACTCCGCCAACCAGCGCGGCGCCTCCTCGGGCGGCATCGTGACCCAGGAAGCCCCGATCCACGTGTCCAACGTGATGGTCGTCGACTCCGATGGCAAGCCGGCGCGTATCGGCTACCGGACCGACGAGGAGAGCGGCAAGCGGGTCCGGATCTCCCGTAAGAACGGGAAGGACATCTGACATGACCACGACTGAGAACAAGATCCAGCCGCGCCTGAAGCAGCGCTACCGCGCCGAGATCAAGGACGCGCTGAACAACGAGTTCAACTACGCCAACGTGATGCAGATCCCCGGCGTGGTGAAGGTCGTCGTGAACATGGGTGTCGGCGACGCCGCCCGCGACGCGAAGCTGATCAACGGCGCCGTCAACGACCTGGCCCTGATCACCGGTCAGAAGCCCGAGATCCGCAAGGCGACCAAGTCCATCGCGCAGTTCAAGCTGCGTGAGGGCATGCCGATCGGCGCGAAGGTCACCCTGCGCGGTGACCGGATGTGGGAGTTCCTGGACCGCCTGGTGTCCATCGCGCTGCCTCGTATCCGCGACTTCCGCGGCCTGTCGCCGAAGCAGTTCGACGGCAACGGCAATTACACGTTCGGCCTGAGCGAGCAGTCGATGTTCCACGAGATCGACGTGGACTCGATCGACCGCCCGCGCGGCATGGACATCACCGTGGTGACCACCGCGACCAACAACGAAGAAGGCCGTGCCCTGCTCAAGCACCTCGGCTTCCCGTTCAAGGAGAACTGAGCATATGGCAAAGAAAGCACTGGTCAACAAGGCCAACGCCAAGCCGAAGTTCGCGGTCCGCGGCTACACCCGCTGCCAGCGCTGCGGCCGCCCGCACGCGGTGTACCGCAAGTTCGGTCTGTGCCGCGTGTGCCTCCGCGAAATGGCCCACCGGGGCGAGCTGCCCGGCGTGCACAAGAGCTCCTGGTGAGCTGAACGCTCCCTGGAGCGTCCCCACACTGAAACTGAACGAGGGCACGGACTCCCACGAGTCCGTGCCCTCGTTTGCGTTGACGAGCGGTGATAGTCGATTGGACGAGTTCAACCTCCGAAGTGTGCGTACATTCACTCTTATTAAAGATTATTCGTTAAGCTTTAATAAGGAGGTGTCATGGCCGAGTTTGTCCAGCGGCGGTGGGCGGGCAACCTCGATGGCAGCGGCCTGTCCCGGAGAGATCGTGGGTCCGGCACTTACCAGGTGTACCTGCCCGATCCGCTGGTTGGCCGTCGGATTGTCCTGACCAGCGAAACCGCCGCCGACGTGGTTGACGCAGAGGTGGCGATCACTCGCCTCGCCACCGAGGCGAAAGCCCTCGTCGAGACCGAAGTGTTGTCTCGGTTGCTGCTGCGCGCCGAGGCCATCGCATCGTCACGGATCGAGGGCCTGGTGGTCGGCGCACGTCGACTTCTGCGCGCAGAGGCGGCGCGCCAACTGGAGGGCGAATTATTCGATGTGACAGCCGCCGAGGTCATGGCGAATATCGACGCTATGGCGGTGGCCGCCGATGCGGTCGGTCGTGGTGAGCCGATCACCGAAAATATTTTGCTCGAAGTTCATCGACGATTGCTGGCCGGCACCAGACTCGCGCAGCACGGCGGATGTCTACGCGATGTGCAGAACTGGATCGGTGGCAGCTCCTTCAACCCCTGCGCGGCCGCATTTGTCCCGCCACCGCCGGAATATGTGCCCGAGCTGATGAAGGACCTGGTCCTCTTTTGCAACAGCGACGATCTGCCCGCCGTCGCGCAAGCCGCGATCGCGCACGGCCAGTTCGAAACGATCCATCCATTCATCGACGGCAACGGCCGAACCGGTCGAGCGTTGATCCATCTGATCCTTCGCCGACGCGGCGTAGCCGAGCGCGTTATCGCGCCCGTGTCGCTGATCCTCGCCACGTGGAGCGATAGTTACATCGATGGTCTGACTCGCTTCCGATATGTCGGTGCGCCCAATTCCGAGCAGGCCACCGATGACCTGAACATCTGGGTAGCGCGTTTCGCCGCCGCTTGCACCCGTGCAGCCGAGGACGCGACCGCTTTCGAAGTGCGAGCTGCCGAATTGCAGCAATCGTGGCGGCGTCGAGTGGCGCCGGTGCGGGCAAACTCCGCGCTGGACCTGCTGCTCGGCAAGCTTGTCGGCGCCCCGATTCTCACGGTCGCCACCGCGGCAACCTTGATCGGGCGCAGTTTCCCCGCCACGAATGCCGCCGTCGAGCGTTTGCACGCGGCCGGAATCTTGCGGCAGCTCACCGTCGGCCGTCGCAACAGGGCGTTCGAGTCGCCCGAGGCGATCGCCGCGTCCACCGCGTTGGAACGGCGTCTCGCCAGTCCGGATGGGGATACACAGACTTCGGATCCCACACGCCCGGTGCCGTCGAAGAAGAGGTAGCCCGGCGGTTCGTCCTAGGACCGCTCGACCGGACTCGTGCCTGCAACCTAGCCGGTGCTGCGCTCACCACGGGCCGATCGAATCGATTGGCTTGGGTAGGCTGCGGTCATGACGATCCGGGCATCGGACCATTTGCCGCACGAGATGACCGAGGATCAGTACCTCCAGCTGCCCGAGGGTGTCGCGCGCGAGATCGAGGTCGTGCACGGACATGTGATCGTCTGTGAATCGCCAGTGCCTGAACATAATCGCGTGGCACGCCGCTTGGCCGGCTCGATGGAGGAATTGCCGAGCACTGAACCGTGCATCCGAGTCGAGACCGATATAGATGTCGTGCTCTGGCGAATACCGAAGTTCACCTTTCGGAGACCGGATGTGACGGTGTATCGCTGCTTGCCCGAGCGTGGAGCGAAGCCGGAGGCCGGTGACGCGCTGATCGTCGTGGAGGTATCTTCGCCGTCCACTGCCGCCGAAGACTTCCTGGACAAAAAGGCTCAGTACGCCCGCGCAGGTATTCCGCTCTACCTGGTTGTCGTTCTCGACACCGAATTCGACATCGAAGAGGTGCGGGAATTCCGGCTCGACGCCCACGCCGCCGAATATCGCCTGCACCGCGACGGATTCGTCCGTTTGGAGCATGTGGTGCTCGGCGATATCAGCTTCGCCGACTTGGTCCGCTAACCACCGGACCGTGCAGGAGGAGTACCTCCACGACACGGAGTTTGCGGATGATGCTGCCCGCCGCGCTTTCGCGTGCGGGGCATGACTCGATTGTCGGCTGTGGTCGATATCCGACTGCAGCTCCTACTCGGGTGCGTACAACTCGGGCTCGAAGAGTGCTCTTGCTCCGGCGCGCGTGAAAAGCTTTCGCTGGAGTGAACGCAGGATCGTAATTGCTTCGGCGTCTCGCATCGGGCTGACCAGTTGGAACTCGACTCCAGCGCCGAACAGGTCGCTGCCGAACGCCAGTTCGCTCAGAAACAAGACTCTGGCTGTCTCGACCTCGGTCAATGTCGCATGGTCGGCGACCGCGCGACGGAGCCTATCGACTTCTTCCTTGAACCTGTCGCGGTCGGGAAAGCCAAGCGGCCCGCACCGGAATCGGCGCGTTCGTCGACACCCCGGTCCAGCTGGCCAGTGCTGAGTCCACGAAGTCGTGCTCCCTGGGGGTCAGCGTCGACATATTGAACTCCAACGTTGCCTCTCTTCTTGTGTCGCCATATCACCGATTTCCGCCAGGCTTTCCCGGCGGTGTACCGCCGGTGCCGCCGGGAACGTTCGAAGGTCCGAGTGATGGATTGTCACTCTGCCCGGTTATCCGGATGCACTCGCCTCGCGGGTCATCCGGTCGATACACGGTGCCGTGGTCATCAGTACTAGGGTCGACGATGACTATGAACCCGTCGTAGCTCATCATGACCGGATCACCTTTGTAGTCTGGCGACCCGTAGTCCCGCTGCGGCGAAAGCGCCCGCGAGGGTGCGACTTCGTCTCCTGGGACTACCGGACAGCGCCACTTGTGGCCATGCTCATCTCGGCTGCCGTGTGGTTCGCCTTCGCGCGGGCGAGGTGGGAGGCGGTGGCTTTCACGGTCGGGGTATGGGCGCTGAGCGCGATAATGGTGTACCTCACCAGGAGCTTCTGAGGGCGCGCTTCCGCTGGCAGATCGGGTTTACGCCTAGAGGCGCCACGTGATTACCCGGTACTTGCAGGTGTACGCGCGAGGCGCAGCTCGTCGACCCGACCAACATGAATTACAACAATGTCGACGAGACGTCCCTTGTCGCGCCTCGGCGCCCAGCATCACAAGCCGTCCGAGTCGTCGCGGAAGCACAACGGCCTTCGTTGGCCCTAGAGCAGAGGGAGCCGCTTGCGCCGCCATTTTACGAAACGGCGGTGTGTACGGCCCTGTTTGATCAGGCAGGTAGGTGTCGCTGGCATCGTGCCCGAAGGTGAGACGAATCCCGTTGCCTTGTGGCTTGGCCGGTGCGGAACTCAAAACTCGAGATCCGACCAAGGGATATGGATCGGGAACGGGAAGTCGATGGCTATGGCCTCGGAATCTTTCGGTGACCACTTGCCGGTAAGTAGGTAGTTGGCCGGGTGCAGTGGGTGCACGCCGGGCGGGAGTTTGCCGTGGGTGGTCTCCAGTGCGAAGGCGTAGACCATCGCGATGGCGCTCTTCTCGCGCTCCAGCGTCACCTCCCAGTACCAGGGGATGCCCGCTTTGGCGTAACGCGCCTTTTTTTCCTCCATGTCGGTCTGCGTGTTCGACGGAGACAGTACTTCGCCCACGAGAAGAACATCCTTGGCGCGGATGTCTTGGTAGGGGGTGTCCAGGCAACGATAGGCAAGGAAGTCGGGGGTGACGAAGTCGGACTTTCCGGTTTCGCCGAAGAACACATTGGTTTCGAAGTCGACGCGCCAGCAGCTTTCTGGCTGTTCCGACATGCCCTTGCGTGCGCATTGCTTGAGTGCGCTTGTCAGCGCGAACGTGAACGCTTGATGTTCTGCAGGCCCCCGCCGTAGCCAGACAACCCGCCCGTTCCACAGTTCGATCTGCCCGGCGATCTCCTCGGGTAGCTGCTCGAGCTCCTCCCAGCTCATGAACTCGGGGAGGTCCGGCCGATCGGTTCGCGGACTCGACATGGTGTCATGGTAGTCCCGAGCAGCGACACCCTCCGGCTTGCCGGCGCGCCCGTGTGGCGGGTAGATCAGGGTTGGTTTTCGGGTAGTGCGTCGTTGCCCAAAGCCTCGCGGAGGAACGTCATCGCGGCAGCGGCCTCTGGGGCCTCGGTGTAGGGGCGTGATGCGGTTTCTACCTGGTGCCGCGCGTCCGATTGCGCACGCTGGATCGTCTCCAGTAGCGCTCGCGCGAGCTGGGCTTCGCCGAGCCGGAGCGCCTGTGGCGTGAGCCGCAGGCCAGTGACTTTGCCGTGCGCGTCGACCGAAACGCTCAGCTCGCCGTTACGAGAGCCGGCGCGAACCGCGATCCGCGCGAGAGCCTGCTGCAAGTCGTAATTCTTGCGCCGCCATTCCGCTGCGGCACGGCGTTGCTCTTCATTCCATTGGTCCAAATAATCCACGACGACTCCTGAAGGTCGGATTGACAGGGGCCTCAGGTGATCCTGACCTATTCCTGGTAATATCCCACTTGATAGTCGCATGAGTTATCCATCGCGAAGTCGCCGGCGAATGGGTAGTCGCGCACTAGTAGCTCAGACTGCTTGTCGAGCGCCTCGAGGTGCCACATGTTGCTTCTCCGAATTTATTCGATGTCGGGCCGTATCGGCTATTCAGTCGCTGTGGAGGCCTATGAAATACAAGTGGGATTCTTCGATCTGGATCGGCTCATCTGTGAACTTCGCCAACGTGGTCAGGTTCAGAGGATGAATCGGATTCTCTGCAGATTCGATCGGATATTCACTCTCGTCGAAGTCCAGAATCTCCTTCAGGGTCGGTCCATCCATTCCGTTCAATACATATTCTCGTATGAATTCTTGCGATTCCCCTGAGTATTCCTCTAGATGCCACATTATTACGATCTTGTCAGTCGATTGTAAAGCCCACCTCGTAATCGAACGAATCATCCACCGTGAACGGCTCGGTGATATAGTGGGCAAGTTCTCCGAGCTTCGACACGGGAACATCGTGCTGAGCAGCTTCCACCGGGTACTCGCTGTCGTCGAGATTCAACATTCTCTTCAGCATCGGTCCGTCCATCCCTCGAAGAATGTATTCCTGAACCATCAGGCCAGAATTCTTGTCGAATGCCCCTAAATGCCACATCTATTTTCCCTCGGGTTTTCGTGTCCGGTCAGGTGGCTTTGTCTGCTCGCCTGTCTTGGGGTCATATTCTCCTAGATGCTTTCCATTTTTACTGTACTTCTCGACGGCGCCATGCTGATAATCCCATTCATAGATGTTTCCATCATCGTCTACCCACCGTTTCCGTCGGCCCATACTCTTCGCCCACTTGGCTTTGGGAAACGCCGGTAGATCCTTGGGTGCGGGCTGATAGTGCCAGTTGTTTCCACCTGCGTTCGTGCTGGCATTGAACTGGCTGGGGTTGGCTTCGAGGAGGGGTTGCAGGTCGGTGGCCACGCCAATGGCTGCCGCGCCCGCGGCAACGGTGACGCCTGCCGCGACTGCGGCGGCGGCGTCGAACGCGATGAGTACGGTGACGATGGCGGCGCCGGCCGAGCTGCCTGCAGCAGCAGTCGTCCCTACGGCGCCTGTTCCCGCGGTGAAGATTCCGACCAGAACGCCTGCGATCAGGCCGATGCCGAGCGCCCCGGCGAGGATGGCGAGGATCTTGTGGTGCGCGTCCTCGATCTGCTGTGCCCAATCGTCACATGCGCTGCCGAGACTTTCGTATTGCGTCGCGACTTTCTCGACGCTCGTGAAAACCGCGTCCATCTGGGCAAGGGCCTGTGGCAGCTCGTCCGAGGCAATTTCCTCGAGGTTCAACCACGCCTGTCCGGTTCCGTCGCTGGCAATGCGTAACCCTTTAGCCGCGTCTCTCCACGTTTTCCCGAGCCTCCTCAGCTTGTCGGGGTCTCCGTTCGGCCAAGTGTGCCCTTGCAGCCAGCTGCTGATCAGGCTCCAGCCGAATGGCGGGTCGGTGTCACCGCCGAATGCGCCCTTGAATGCCGACGCGCTCGTGGTCGCAAGGACCGCGGGTGCGGGTTCCGGCGTTTCTGGAGGTGTCTTGTTGAGTCTCTCGGTATTGACGTGATTGACGGCAGTGAAGGCGAGGAGGTCGTGCAGCTTGCCGAACGCGTTGACAATATTTGTTCCAGCGGCCACGGCGTCGGAGGCGGCCGGGTCGTAACTGGTCGTCCAGGTGCGGCCCGCGCTGTCGCTGCCCGCGCAGCCCCAGTCCTTGTCGAGGGCCGCGGCGAGGGTCTTGATGACACCATCGGCGCTGTTTCGGGCGGTTTCGTACAGTGCTGCGGCGCCGTACAGGATGCCCGGGTCCATGGTGATGGGCGCCATCAGGGCCACATTCGCTGGTTGTGAGCTATGTTGGCCAGGTACCGATCGCGCGCGGCTCGGGCGGCGGATTCGAGGCCCTCGAGCGCCGACTTCATGTCGTTCACCTCGCGGTGCCAGGTGTCATGTTTTGTCCGGTGTGCCTCGGCGGCGCTGCCTTCCCACTCGATATGCAGCGCGGCGACTTCACGCTCGACGTCGGCGATGCGTTGCTCGATCCGCTGGCCGATTTGTCGAGCTTTCTCGACGAGGGCCAGAATCCGCTCGGTATCGGCAACGTAGGCGGGCATCAGAGATTGTCCAGGTTGAACTGAACATACGTAATGTCGCTCGCACTGCTCTCGTCGGTTTTCGTGTACCGGTCAGCGGCCTGATGTACCAACGCCGCGTCCTCGCTCAGGGCGGTAGCGATCTTTCGAGCGGAATCCACCCACTCGGTCCACGATGCGGCATGTGTATCGGCCGCCTCACCGATCCAGTCGGAGGACATGAGAGCGTCGGCTTCCTTGCGCAGCGCCTCGATGTCGTCCCAGAACTCATTCACCCTTGCCGTCATACGGTCGGCTGCGGCGTGCATCTGTGCGGGATCGCCGTGCACCGTGCGACGTTATCACGAACGCACACAAGTGATCTGCTGTTGTGCGACGGATCGGGAACGGGTGCTGCGCATGAGGCGAGGGCGCGCCGACCAGGCCGGATTTGGCGGCTAGCTGGGCGTTGCCTACACTAGAGCGGTTGCCTGGGCACCTCCATGTCCGCATGCGTACGGTGTGCCCGGGCGATCGAACCTCATCCGGTCGGCAAATGTCGGCCGGACCATCCGAATTGTTGTAGGCCCACCGCCGCGCATGCCGACGTGCATGTCGGTGTTGCATGGGAACCGCAGCAAGAAAGGTGTCTAGGTCGAACCATGACCATGACTGATCCGATCGCAGACTTCCTGACCCGTCTGCGCAACGCCAACTCGGCGTACCACGATCAGGTGAAGGCTCCGCACTCGAAGCTCAAGGCGAACATCGCCGAGATCCTCAAGCGTGAGGGCTACATCGCCGACTACCGGACCGAGGAGGCGACCGTGGGCCAGACCCTCGTCGTCGACCTCAAGTACGGCCCGAGCCGCGAGCGCAGCCTCGCCGGTGTGCGCCGTGTCTCCAAGCCCGGTCTGCGTGTGTACGCCAAATCCACAAACCTGCCCAAGGTGCTCGGCGGCCTCGGCGTGGCGATCATCTCCACGTCTTCCGGCCTGCTGACCGACAAGCAGGCGGCCAAGCAGCGCGTGGGCGGCGAAGTCCTCGCTTACGTCTGGTAAGGGAGGTCAGGACAAATGTCGCGTATTGGTAAGAAGCCCATCGCAATTCCGGCTGGCGTCGACGTCAGCGTCGACGGACAGGATGTGGCGGTGAAGGGGCCCAAGGGCACCCTCTCGCTGACCATCGCCGAGCCGATCACCGTCGCCAAGGGCGAGGACGGCCAGCTCGAGATCGCTCGTCCGGACGACGAGCGCCGCAGCCGCTCGCTGCACGGCCTCACCCGCACCCTCGTGTCGAACATGATCGTCGGTGTGACTCAGGGCTATGAGAAGAAGATGGAAATCTTCGGCGTCGGTTACCGTGTGGCGCTCAAGGGCCAGAACCTCGAGTTCGCCCTCGGCTACAGCCACCCGGTGCCGATCGAGGCGCCCGAGGGCATCACGTTCGCCGTGGAATCGCCCACCAAGTTCTCCGTGTCCGGAATCGACAAGCAGAAGGTCGGCCAGATTTCGGCGGTCATCCACGGTCTGCGCAAGCCCGACCCGTACAAGGGCAAGGGCATCCGCTACGCAGGCGAGGTCGTTCGCCGCAAGGTCGGAAAGACGGGTAAGTGATCATGGCGCAAACCGAAAACCAGAAGATCAAGCGCATCCCGCGTGGCAAAGATGTCTCGACCACGCGCCGCCTGTCGAAGGTGCGCCGTCATTTCCGCCTGCGCAAGAAGGTCGCAGGCACCACCGAGCGTCCGCGCCTGGTGGTCAACCGCTCCTCGCGTCACCTGCACGCGCAGCTGGTCGACGACTCGATCGGCAAGACCATTGCCGCCGCCTCGACCATCGAGGCCGACGTGCGTGCGCTCGACGGCGACAAGTCGGCCAAGGGCAAGAAGGTCGGCCAGCTGCTGGCCGAACGGGCCAAGGCCGCTGGTGTCGAGGCCGTTGTGTTCGACCGTGGTGGTCACGACTACCACGGCCGGATCGCCGCCCTGGCCGATGCCGCTCGCGAAGGTGGGTTGAAGTTCTGATGACCACACTGCTCAAGACTCGAATGAACGGAAGGAACGTCTGATGCCGGGACGTCAGAGGCGTGACGGCGGAAACGGACCCGCCGGACAGAATGGCAGCGCCCCCGAGGGCGGCCGCGGCGATCGTCGCGGTGGTGGCGGCGACCGTCGTGGTGGCGGCGACCGCCGCGACAACGCCGCCGAGAAGAACCAGCTCGAGCGGGTCGTCGCGATCAACCGTGTCTCCAAGGTCGTGAAGGGTGGTCGTCGCTTCAGCTTCACCGCCCTCGTGATCGTCGGTGATGGCAACGGTCTGGTCGGCGTCGGCTACGGCAAGGCCAAGGAAGTTCCCGCGGCCATCCAGAAGGGTGTCGAGGAGGCTCGCAAGGGCTTCTTCCGCGTTCCGATGATCGGCAGCACCATCACCCATCCGGTGCAGGGCGAGGCGGCGGCCGGTGTGGTCATGCTGCGCCCGGCCTCCCCGGGTACCGGTGTGATCGCCGGTGGTGCGGCGCGTGCCGTGCTGGAATGCGCCGGCATTCATGACATTCTGGCGAAGTCGCTCGGCAGTGACAACGCCATCAACGTTGTGCACGCGACCGTTGCCGCGCTCAAGATGCTGCAGCGTCCGGAAGAGGTCGCGGCTCGCCGTGGCCTGCCGCTCGAGGACGTTGCCCCTGCGGGCATGCTGCGTGCGCGCGCTCAGGCAGCGGGAGGTGCCAGGTAATGGCAGATCTCAAAGTGACCCAGATCAAGAGCACGATCGGCGCCAAGAAGAACCAGCGTGAGAGCCTGCGCACGCTCGGTCTGCGCAAGATCCGGCAGACCGTGGTTCGTGAGGACACCCCTCAGAACCGGGGCCTGATCAACGTCGTGCGCCACCTCGTGACCGTTGAAGAAGTCGGGCAGGAAGGTTCACGATGACCATCAAGTTGCATCACCTGCGTCCGGCTCCCGGCGCCAAGACCGAGAAGACCCGGGTGGGTCGCGGTGAGGGCTCCAAGGGCAAGACCGCGGGCCGTGGTACCAAGGGCACCAAGGCGCGCAAGAACGTCCCGGCCGCCTTCGAGGGTGGGCAGATGCCGATCCACATGCGGCTGCCCAAGCTCAAGGGCTTCACGAACCGGTTCCGCACGGAATACCAGGTCGTGAACGTCGGCGCGATCGCCAAGCTGTTCCCCGAGGGCGGCGAGGTCGGCAAGGCCGAGCTGGTCGCCGCCGGTGCGGTTCGCAAGAACCAGCTGGTCAAGGTCCTCGGCGACGGTGAGATCGGCGTCGCGGTACAAGTGACCGTGGACAAGGTCACCGGCTCCGCGAAGGAGAAGATCACCGCGGCCGGTGGCACCGTCACCGAGCTGGGCTGACGGTACTCTGCAAGCAGTGGCATCGGACGAGTGAAGGCTCGTCCGATGCCACTGTTAGAGTTCAATTGTTGTCTGCCAAAGCCTCGTCGTGGTTTTTCGGCGTCCCTCCCGAGCGGAATCAGGGAACTGGACATCGCTGAAATATCCATGTCATGACCATGTCGTTCGCCAGGAGGATCAGTGCTTTCCGCCTTCGTATCGGCCTTCCGGACTCCGGACTTACGGCGGAAGATTCTCTTCACGCTGGGGTTGATCGCGTTGTACCGCGCCGGTGCTTCGCTGCCGTCCCCCGGCGTCGACTACAAGGCGGTCCAGGAGTGCATCGACCTGGTCTCCGGCGGTGAGTCCGCCGGTATCTACCAGCTGATCAACCTGTTCTCCGGTGGTGCGCTGCTGCAGCTGTCGGTTTTCGCGATCGGCATCATGCCCTACATCACCGCGAGCATCATCATCCAGCTGCTCACCGTCGTCATCCCGCGGTTCGAGGAATTGCGCAAGGAAGGCCAATCCGGCCAGACCAAGATGACGCAGTACACCCGATATCTATCGGTGGCATTGGCGATTCTGCAGGCGACCGGTCTTGTCGCGCTCGCGGCCCGCGGCCAGCTACTGCAGGGCTGCCAGAAGGACATCCTCGCCAATACCAGCGTCTTCGGCATGATCGTCATCGTTCTCGTGATGACGGCGGGCGCGTCGCTGGTCATGTGGTTCGGCGAGCAGATCACCGAGCGCGGTATCGGCAACGGTATGTCGCTGCTGATCTTCGCCGGTATCGCCGCGCGCATCCCGACCGAGGGCAAGTCGATCCTGGACAGCCGTGGTGGTCTGGTGTTCGGCCTGGTGTGTGTCGCTGCCATGGCGATCATCACCGCCGTGATCTTCGTCGAGCAGGGCCAGCGCCGGATTCCGGTCCAATACGCCAAGCGCGTGGTGGGGCGGAAGATGTATGGCGGCTCCTCGACCTATCTGCCACTGAAGGTGAACCAGGCGGGCGTCATCCCGGTCATCTTCGCGTCGTCGCTGCTGTACCTGCCCAACCTGGTGGCGCAGCTGACGTCGTCGCAGAACAACCCGGACCCGAGCTGGTGGCAGAACATCATCCAGAAATACCTGGTGAATCCGGGGAACCCGGTCTACATCGCGATCTACTTCAGTCTGATCGTGTTCTTCACCTACTTCTACGTCGCGATCACCTTCAATCCGGAGGAACGCGCCGACGAGATGAAGAAGTTCGGCGGCTTCATCCCGGGGTACCGACCCGGTAGGCCGACCGCCGACTATCTCAACTTCGTCCTGAGCCGCATCACCCTCCCCGGCTCCATCTACCTCGGTCTGGTCGCCGTGCTGCCGAACCTGTTCCTCGACATCGGTTCCTCCGGTGGCCCCCAGAACCTTCCGTTCGGCGGTACCGCGGTGCTGATCATGGTGAGCGTCGGTTTGGACACTGTGAAGCAGATCGAGAGCCAGCTGATGAATCGAAATTAC
Organism: Nocardia sp. NPDC023852; assembly: GCF_040639505.1. NCBI lineage: Bacteria > Bacillati > Actinomycetota > Actinomycetes > Mycobacteriales > Nocardiaceae > Nocardia > Nocardia sp. NPDC023852. The sequence goes on along the minus strand of NZ_JBFAAB010000019.1, from coordinate 9,456 downwards.
GAAGGGTTCCTCAAGTGAGAGTTGTACTGCTCGGTCCGCCGGGTGCCGGCAAGGGCACCCAGGCCGTCCTGCTGTCGGAGAAGCTGGGCGTCCCGCACATCTCGACCGGGGACCTGTTCCGCGCGAATATCAGCCAGCAGACCCCGCTGGGGCGCGAAGCGCAGAAGTACATGGACGCGGGCAATCTCGTGCCGAGCGATGTGACCAACCGCATGGTCGAGGCGCGGGTCAATGAGCCCGACGCCGTCAACGGTTTCGTGCTGGACGGCTACCCGCGCACGGTCGACCAGGCCGACGCGCTGGAGAAGATCCTCAAGGACATGGACACCACGCTCGACGCGGTGCTGTGTTTCGTCGTGCCGGAAGACACGGTGGTGGGGCGGATGCTCGCCCGTGGCCGTGCCGATGACAACGAGAGCGTGATCCGCAACCGGCTCCGGGTATACCGCGACGAGACCGAGCCGCTGCTGGAGCACTACGACGGGCTGGTCGTCACGGTGGACGGTGTCGGCGAGGTCGACGAGGTCAACGCGCGGGCGCTGCGCGCCCTGGGCCACTGATGCCGCTCGGGCTGGAGCGCTGAGGCCGGGATGGTCTTCCACCGCAAGAAGAAGGTAGTGCCGTTTCGCACGGCAGGTGAACTGGACGCCATGGCGGCGGCGGGCGCGATCGTCGGCCGTGCCTTGGTCGCCGTGCGCGCGGCCGCCAAGCCCGGGGCATCCACCCTGGAGCTGGACGAGGTCGCCGAACAGGTGATCCGAGATGCGGGCGCGGTGCCGTCGTTCAAGGGCTACCACGGATTCCCCGCATCGATTTGCGCGTCGGTGAACGACCGTGTGGTGCACGGGATTCCGGGTGCCGAGGAGATCCTCACCGAGGGTGATCTGGTCTCCATCGACTGCGGCGCGATTCTCGACGGCTGGCACGGTGATTCGGCCTGGACCTTCGGCGTCGGCACGATCATCGAGGCCGACCGGCTGCTCAGCGAGGCGACCAAGCTGTCGATGGAGGCCGGTATCGAGGCAATGCTGCCCGATAACCGGCTCACCGACGTCTCGCACGCCATCGAGCTGGGCACCCGCGCCGCCGAGAAGGAGCACGGACGTGCCTACGGCATCGTCGACGGCTACGGCGGTCACGCCATCGGCCGGGAGATGCACCTCGACCCGTTCCTCGCCAACGAAGGCGAGCCGGGCAAGGGGCCGAGACTCGTAGTGGGATCGGTTCTCGCGATCGAGCCGATGCTCACCCTCGGCACCACCCAGACCAAGGTGCTCGACGACGACTGGACCGTGGTCACGCTCGACGGCAGTCGTGCGGCACATTGGGAGCACACCGTCGCCGTCACCGAGGACGGCCCCAGGATCCTCACGCTTCGCCCGGAGTAGGCGCTACCGGCGGACTGGCATCAATTCGAGGTGGCATGGCCGAGGCAAATTACCGTCAGCGAGGCACGGAAGCATCTGTTTCCGTTGGTAAAGCGGGTAAATGAGGATCATGACACCGTCGAGATCGTGTCGAAGTCGGGGCAGGGAAATGCTGTCCTCATGTCCAAGGAGGACTACGACTCCCTTATCGCCACGCTGGAGTTGCTGAGTGACGACGGGCCAAGGCTGCTGAAGTCGATCGCACAGGCCCGCGCCGGGCGCGTTCACGAGCATGAGCTGCTCGAGTGAGGGTCGTCTTCACGGAGCTTGTGTGGGAGGAGTACGCGTCCTTTCTACAGCGTGACCGCACTGTCCTGAAGCGTGCGAACGCGGTGATCGCCGACATTGTGCGCGATCCATTCGACGGCATCGGAAAACCCGAGCCGTTGAAGCACCAGCTGGCCGGTTTCCGGTCGAGGCGGCTCACTCAGGAACATCGAATCGTCTACCAGGTCGCCGGCGAGGACATCGTCATCGTCCGGGGCGGCGGCAACTACGGCAAGTCCTAGGCCCGAATTAGCAACTGGTTCACGATGCTATCGCCGGCACCACAGTTGAGCCGGGCCGCAACCTTCGGCGTCGAATCAGTATGCCGGTCGCATGGGGGCACATCCGTCCAGCGGTTCCGATTGTCAATCGTCGAGGTCGGCCCGGCCTGCGCGGATCACCTGGGTTCGCAGTGGCATGTCGAACTCACCCTCGACCGTTTCCGGCCTGCTGCGCAGATAGTCCGTGATACGGCCGAGCACGTCGGTTCGTTGTTGGGCCGAAACTACCAGCGTGTACGAATACGTCCCGATGGTCGCGGCGAGCGATTCGGCAGTCCGCCGATGGGCATGCGGGAACTCGGCGTGCTCGAAATCCTGGAATAACGCGTGCGCGGGCAGCTCGTCGTCACCCGATTTCGGCAGTGGGGACGACGTATCCGATCGGGCGACGCGCGCTAGCCCGGCGACCCAGTCGACCCGCATGTCGTCGGTATTCCAGAGCGCTGCGAACACCCCGCCGTCGCACAGTACCCGCGCCAACTCGGGGAAGGCGCGCTGCTGGTCGAACCAGTGGAACGCCTGCCCGGCCACGATCGCGTCAACCGAGCTGTTCGGCAGCGGAATAGACTCCGCCGCACCGTCGTACGTGGTTACCTCGGGTAGCCGCCGGACCAGCTCGGCGCGCATTTCGGCATCGGGTTCGACCGCGATCACGGTAGCGCCGGCTGCGAGCAGTCCCTCGGTGAGCTTGCCGGTACCTGCGCCGAGGTCGAGAACGACCGGAGCCTGCTTGTGCGCAATAGGTTTCAGTGCCCACTGGATGGCGGCCGCTGGGTAGTCCGGCCGGTGCTCGGCGTAGGCGGCGGCGTGCGCGCCGAAGGAGTTCGCCCGCTCGGCACGCAAGGAAGTTGCCGCGACGTCATGCTCGATCGAATTCCCCATGCGTCAACCCTACGGGCGGGGCGCGGCGGCCGCCCCTACGATGCGCCGGGTAGTCGTCGGATGCCCGCGCAGACTTCGGCCGCCAGATCGTCATAGCCGACGGCAAGCTCGCCGAGGCGCTGCCAGGCCTCCCGGAGGTCCCATTCGGAGGCTCTGGCGAGCGCCGCGTAGGCGTGCGCGGTGAACTTGGCCAGGCGGTCGATCACAGCGCCGATGGTCTCGGTGTGCACGTGTGCCGCGCCGTGTGCGGGTGGCACCTGCACAGTGATCCAGCGGTCGATATCGCGAATCAGCCTCGTGCGCAACGCGTCGATCTCGTCGGCGTCCGCATCGGTCATGGCGAGCCTGCGCTCGTGCAGTGTCGTCAGCTCATGCGCACAGCGCAGCATCGGGTTGCCCTCCGACAGCTCGCCTCTGCACGCTTGCAGTACTTGATGTTTTGCGGGCAGGGACGCCATCGTTATCGTTTCCCTGCTCTCATGCACGAGCGGACGGTGTCGACGATGGACGAGCCGAAAGGGCGGAAACCGTTCCGCGGAGGCACGATCCATCGCCGGTACCTGACGTGGGCATCGACGGGGGAGGGCAGTGCGATCTCGCCGCCGCTGGGCACGATCGACACGTTGAGACGGAACAGTTCGGCGAACAGCCGGACGTCGTCGGATAGATCAGGCCGGATCAGGAAGGTCCATCGTCCGGACCGCACGTGGGAAATGATCGGGCCCCATTCGATTCGGCGGTGGGCGAGTTCGTCGCGGACCTGCTGCCCGAGCGCGGCGGGCATCGTGATCGCACCGACGAAGCCGGCCCGGACGACGATTCGGCCGATCTCGGGGTGGACTCCGGCGGGCAGATCGCAGGTGTGTCGGTAGTAGGCGCATCGTGCGGTCGGTGTATCCGCTAACGCCATTTGGTCCATGGGGCCTCGGCTAGCTTCGTCTGTTTTCTCGGGCCGTCCCGTCGGTGCTGCGGCGTCGGTACTGTGATCCGGCGCACCATCTGGGCGCTGTCTCAGTAGAGCACTCGATGGAAGGGGATAAACATTCCGTTCAATTTGTTCTCGAGAATTCCTCTGCGCTTCGATGGCCGACAAGTGCGGTGACCAGGGACATTCGACGCAAATTTCCTGTATTCAGCTAGTCTCGCTAACTGCTGGTCAAATGACCTGCGCGCGGGAGAAGTCGGGGCCGCGGGGCATTCTGTCCATCGCCGTTCGCTATCGCAGCACAAATCTGCCGCGATCCTGCGGCCCGGCTCAGGGCGTCGTTCGGAAGAACAGCGCCCGGTCGCCGTGCTCGGCCAGTGGCGTGGTGACGCTGATCTGCCGCAGGCCGCTGTCGGGCAGGTAGGTGAGGTTCGAGAACATCTTCGTGTTGCCGAAGGCGGCACGGAGCTTGGTCTCGGTCGCCCGGTCGGCGTTGTAGTCGGCGAGGGTCTTGAAGTCCAGTGGCGCGAGCGGCTTGTCGAGCGGTGCCTGCCCGGCCGGACGGCCGAGCGCGGCATACTGGGTGGCCGCGCCGTGCTCGTACCAGCACAGCTCGTAGGCCACGTTCTCGGTGACCGTGATCGCCGCCACCGGCCAGTCCTGGGAAAGGCGCAGTGCCAGTGGATGTTTCGCCACCGGCGTGAGCTCCCAGTTCAGGCTCATGACCGTCACCCAGCCGCCGTAAGGCTGATCGATCAGCACGATGTCGTCGCCGAGGGCGCTCGCGGTGTTCACCTGGGGATCGGCGATCTTCCAGTTGTCCCCGTGCGCACCGAGGTAACTGTCACGGTCGAGAGGGTAGGCGTCGTCGATCGCGTAGGCCGCGATGATCGCGGCGCGCACTTGGGCGACGGTATCGCGTTCCGGGCAGTACACGCTCAGCGCCCCGAAGGTGGCGCCGATCTGCACCGGCATCGAAGGCGGGTCCGGCTCCGAACCCGGCGTGAGCGGTCGCAGGCCGACCAGGGCCAACTTCCAGTTGATCTCCTCGACGGTCGACAGGTCGCCGGAGGACTTGAACATGACCTGCTGCTGGGTCAGCCGCCCGGCCTGTTCGAGCGTGCGGCAGCCCAGCTCGAGCAGAGCGCGATGCGATTTGGGCGTGAGATCCAGATCTTGAATCCCGCACGCGCGCAATCGGATCGACATGCTCGTGGAGGTCAGGACCGAATACCGTTCGCGATACATGGCGATGGCTTGTTTGCGCGAGCGACCGACCATCAGCGTCCGCAGCAGGGTGCTCAGGCTGGCGAGGTACTTGCCGGAGAGGTCCGGATTCGCGGCGGCGAGTGCGGCGCGTATGCGGGCCGCCTCCTCGGTCGCCGCCACCGCGGCGGCCTGGTCGAGTCTGCCCAGCCAGACGCCGCACTTGGACAGCCCGTCGGCGCAGGGACCGGCGACTTCCGGATGTGCCCTGGCCACATGCCGGTACACGTCGCATGCGCGGCGAATCGTCGTCGTCGCGAGTTCCCTGCGACCGCTGTGCCGCGCTGCCTGCTCGAAGGATCGGAGCGCATCATTCAGCTCGCCCGCGAGGCGTGCCGTCAGAACCTGGCCCCTGGAGAGCAGGCGCAGGCGGATCGCCACCGCTTCCTCGGCGGGCGCAAGCGCCTCCCTGGTCCGATCCCGGGCCGACCCGTTGGTCTTGGTGGCGATCAGGCCCTTGGCGAGTTCGCCGAGGGAGGTGGCGAGCCGCAGATCGGATTCGACCGAACGGTCAAGGGCCGCATACCGATCGTCGCCGATCCGGCGCTCCAGCGCGTCCAGATCCATCGCGATCCTCGTTTCCAGCATGATCCTCCGCCAACGCGCGGCGGCCCGCGCAACGCTTCTTTTCTGAGCGAGTCTGTCACGGTTGCCGCCCGCGCGCACCTGCATCCGTCGAGGCTCGGTAGGCCCGAGCGCTGGGCTGTGGGGGTCATGGTGGAGCCGAGCGCGAGCGCGTTGGAGTCATGAGCGCGTCGGCGCAGGCCACCCAGGGGCTGTCCGGGCCTTGGGCAAGGCATGATCGAGAGTCGTGCGAGCCCTCTTGCAGCGCGTGACCTCGGCGCAGGTGACCGTCGACGACCAAGTGGTCGGTCGCATCGACCCGGCGGATCACGGTGTTCCACACGGTCTGCTCGTTCTGGTCGGCGTGACGCACTCCGACACCGCGGCGAACGCGAAGGCGTTGGCCGACAAGGTGTGGCGGCTGCGAATTCTGGAGGGCGAGCGCTCGGCCGCGGATCTACGCGCTCCGATCCTGGTGGTCAGTCAGTTCACCCTATACGCGGCCACCGCCAAAGGCCGGCGCCCCTCATGGTCCGCAGCTGCTCCCGGCGCCACCGCGGAACCCCTCGTCGATGTCTTCGCGCAGGCGCTGCGTGAAATGGGCGCCACGGTCGCCACCGGTCGGTTCGGCGCGCATATGCGGATCGAGCTGGTGAACGACGGTCCGGTCACCCTGCTGCTGGAGATTTGAGCGAATCGGCGGTGCTTCGCGCCAGTGGCTGTCGACTCGTTCATGCTCGCGCCGCCTATGCTGTTCGGGCCATCGTCATCTCGGCGGCGGCCGGAGGCCCCGGGTATCCCGGTATCCGGAGTATCGCAATGATCTGGCCGGGTGCCGTCGAACCCCCGGCTTCTTCGCGTCGCGCCGAGGTTGAACCTGTAGGGGTCCGCACATTCCCTCTGTTGGGAAATATCCTGGCCAGGCTATGTAAACTTGGCCACTGGTTCGGTGGATGAGGAGGGCGTCGTGGTCGGGGGCCAGCGGCTGGTGAAGAGGTCGGAAGAGGGCGCGAAAATCCTCTCTCATACTGTTTTGGTTCCAGTAAATGCATCACACGCGCGGTCAGGATCTGAGTAGTGAGCGATCAAGACAAGGAAAACCCAGGCCCGGAGGACAAAGCCGAGGCGCCGGATGTGGGCTTCAGCCTCGCCCCGGATGATTCGGCGGAGCCCGCTGAGCCGGAGGCCGTCGAGGACGCTGCCGACGAAGACGTAGCCTCCGAGCCGCAGGACGAGGCGCAGGTGCTGGCGCGCCGCGCCGCCGACGGGCTCGCCGAGGTAGGACCGCCCGGATGGCAGCAGTTGGACGCGGTGTTCGCGCTGACCGTCGCGTCCGAGGTGGCGCAGGTCGTCTACGCCGATGGCGAACGGTCGGTGCGGGTGGAGCCGCCGGCAGCGGTGCTGGAGCTGGTGCGGCAGCAGCGTGCGCTGGTAGCCGAGCAGGACGGTGAACCGTGGTGGCGGCTGTTGCTGCGGCTGAGTGCGGACGGCGAGTTCGAGGTCGATTACGACTTCGGTGACGAGCCGTTCCCGGACGGTCAGCTGTTCGAGCCGGAGGCCTACCGGGCGGACCTGGACGAGTATCCGCGCGACGACCTGCCGGTGTGGCTGGCAGCCTATGTCGGCCACAACAACCGGCAGTCGCGAACCCCGCAGGACGCCGCCGAGGACGCGCGCACCGATCGGGCTGCGCGGGTGTGGCCGGTGTTGGCGGAGAACGAATTTCCGGACTTCCCGGAGATGTGGGCGCGGTGGGCGGTGATCTCCGCGTCGTTCGTCGCGGCCGGATCCGATTGGGGCCCTCGTGTGATGCCGTCGATGGGCTGGTTCGAAAGCTCTCGCCGCGGCGGGTCCACGCTGTACTCGCTACCCGGCGGGCGAGCAGTGCTGTCCGGTGGCGTATGGGAGTCGCCGAACCTGAACGCCACCTACAACGATGGCGCCGATATGCCGAACTTCTATGCCGGAGCGCCGGATTGGGTGGCCAACCCGGTGCTCAACCCGCGCGCTGCCACCGGGTTGATGTCGTTCTGCTACTGGTGGGACGCGGGCCGCTGGTATCGCGGCGAATCGCCAGCCGCGGAGCACTGCGCCACCGCGGTACCCGGTGTGTGGACCGCCGACACGGTCGCGGGGATTGTCGCAGGCCTGGTTGCGCAGCAGCCCACCGCAGCGCAGCGCGCCGCCGCCGCGGCGCTGGTATCAGCCGCGGAAGTCGGTGTGGTCACCAGGGATACGGTGATCAACGTCTTCGGTGACGACGGTCGCTACGACATCGACGGCGCCATGTACCAGTTGTCGCTGGCCGGTGTGGTCATGTCGCTGCCGGAGCGAATGCCGGAGGAAGAGGCCATCTTCCGGGTCCGCAGCTACATCGAGGGGCGTCAACTGGACACCACCGGCTATCCGCTGGAACAGTTGGTCGCCGATCGGTTCAGCTGTGGCTGGATGGTGTACGTGCCGGTGCCTCGTGGCGAGATCGCGATCGGCCGGGCCATCTTCTACATCGCCGACGACGGCGTCCTGGAGCACTCGTCCTCGTCGGTCGCCCCGACCACCTTCGTCGAAGGCTTCGAGCAGCGCTACCAGGAACGGCAAGGTTCCCGCGCCTGACCTGGTCCCGAGCTGTCTGGGTGTGGCATTCAGCGAGTGACCATATGCCGCATTCAGACAGTGCTCGGCGGGGAAGAATGCGCCGTTGAACCCTGGTGAGGGTTTGATCGTTCCCTCATGTGGGAAATCCGATGGGCTGGTTCGTGTAAAAATAGTTCAAATAGCGAAGCCTGACAGATCGAGGTGGGTGCCATGGCCGATACGTTCGCCTTCAAAAGCGGGCACGCGGGGAAGATCCAGAAGGAGATGGTGGATCTCGCCGATGAGGTCAATGTGGTCAGTGCCGAGATGGAGGCGGTGTTCCAGGAGTACTGGGGATGCTGGGGCACCGGCGAGACCGGCCGCACCATCGCTGACGGCGAGAACAATGATGGTCTGATCGCGGGCTATAAAAGCCAGGTCGAGGTCTTCAAGTCCTACGAGGATTTCGCGAACGGTCCCGAGGGGTTCGGGCCGGCTTTCGGGGAAGCCAAGAAGAAGCTCATTGCGATGGAAGAGCACAATAGGCAAATACTCGAGTACAACAAGGATATACGCGCATTCAACGAGCAAGTGCGTGATCAGTCGCAGAGCAGAGAAGCGCTCGACCGCGCTAGGCAAGCGCTCGAGCGCAGGGGAGAAGTACTCGAGCGCGCGGGCAAGCTACGGAAGTGAGCGAGCCAGGCGTGGGCAATGAGGAGATGTCGGCGGCGCGGTTGACGGATCTGGTCGATTCCGTACAAGCCGGAATGAAGTCGATCGAGAATATGCAGCGGCAGTGGATGCTGCTCACCGCGACGGGATCGGCGGCGAACAAGCGTGTCACGGTGTCGATCAACGCCGAAGGCACGGTCATCGAAACCCATTTTGCCGACGATATCGGCGACTTGAGCTATGCGGAGATCGCGAAAGCCGTCACCGAAGCCGCGCAGAATGCCACCACCGAAATGCAGCGCAAAACCGCGGGATTGACGGCTTCGCTGCAGGAGCAGAGCTCTCGGGTTCCGAAGCTTTCCGAGCTCGCGCCTGGTGCTCTCGATATCCTCGATTTGGTGCCTGCGGCGCCGCGGGTTTCTCTCGCGCCGCTCGGCTCGCCGGAACGGCTCGCGGCTGAATCCGAGGCTATGGAATTCACTGGTACGGAACAGCTCGACCGTGATGCGTCGCAGTCCGGGGTGACTGACTCGTCTTGGTGATGATGGTGCGCCGGTTGGGGGTGTGTGGTGGCGTTTAATGTCGAGGGCCCGGCATT
>NZ_JBFAAB010000018.1:0-125694 GCF_040639505.1 Nocardia sp. NPDC023852 | reverse complement strand
GCTCCAGCCGCCACGCCGCCCGGGTCACCCGAGCCAGCACCCGACGTTTGCGCCGCCACACCACCATGTCCACGACCAGGAAAACCCCTCAGCCAGAGTGTTCAGGAAACTGGACACTTTAGCGGTGTTCGTGGAGCGGTTGTTACCAACGCCGGCGCCGACAACCGCTCCAACCCGCCCCCGCCGGGCAGCGCCGTTCAGTTCTTCGCGATCTGGCGGCGGAGGGCGACTGAGCGTGATGGGTGCCTTCGCCGAGTTCGAACGCGCCCTCATCCTCGAGCGCCAGCGCGAGGGCATCGCCGCGGCGAAGGCCCGCGGCGCCTACACCGGCCGCAAACCGGCCCTCACCGCCGAGCAGGCCGCCCAGCTGCGCGCCCGCGCGGCCGGCGGGGAATCGAAAGCGGCACTGGCCAAGGAGTTCGGCGTCAGCCGCGAAACCGTCTACGCGTACTTGCGGGCCGACGCTGCCACGTCCTGACCAGCGAATTGTCTAGTTTTGAACACGAAAATGAGGCGTTGACCGAAGGTTCGTGCCAGGCCCGACTGGTCAGTCAGTGGGTGCGCCCGGCACGGCGCCCGCGGGTTTGTCCCTACGCTTCAGCGGCCGGGGTGGCGGGCGCTGATGGCCAGGGAATCCTGAGGTTGGCCCAGGCCGCAAGGTGGCAGGCGTGTCGGCCCCGGAATCCTGGCCCTGGCCCTGGCCCTGGCCCCAAGGTAGCGGGCGTGTCGTCCGGCGGGTCGCCGATATCGGCACCGGCCGACCTGCGAATTTCGGGCTCCACGGCCCGGATATCCGGGCCTACAAGGGCACGGTTCTCTCGTCGAATTAGGACGGTAACTGTCCTATCTCCGCGACACACTCGAATCATGAGCGAAACCGACTCGACTGCGGGACAGCCGGATCAGACAAACATCACCGACTACAACGATCCAAACGCGCCGTGGAACCAGGCTTGGGACCAGCAGGACAGCATCGCCAACTGGAACGATGATGTGATCAAGGAGTTTCGGGAGAACTCGGGCAAGGTGGGCGGTGCTTACGCGGGCGGGGACCTCATCCTGCTCACCACCACGGGAGCCAAGAGCGGCAAGCGGCACACGACTCCGCTGGGGCCCCTGTACCGGGACGACACCATGTTCGTGAGCTCGTTCATCGAGGACAAGTACCCGGCCTGGTGGTACAACATCAAGGCGAATCCGCAGGTCACGATCGAGCTCCGGGACAAGACCTACCAGGCGACCGGCAAGGTGCTCGAAGGCGAGGACTACGACGAGTTCGCGGCCTGGGTGCTGGCCAACAACCCCCTGCTGGCGGATTTCCAGTCCAAGGTCGACCGGCCCATGCCGCTGGTCGTGCTGACCATCGCCGGCGAGGGCTGAGCGCTCCCAGGGATCTCCCGGCCACGGTGCGTCTACTTTGCGGCTTGTGACAGCTTCAGGAGTTCTGGGCCGAGAACTGTTCAGGTGAAAGGTGCGGCAGTGCCACTACGCCGAAATCGGTCATGCTGTCAACGTATCCAACCGCGCCGACACGTCTCGGACACGCGCACGGTTGCGATCCCCGCGGTCGGCGATCCGGAGCTGGTGGGATTCATTCGTTTCGCGGGACCCCAGACGAGTAGCGCCCCGCTTGCGGCCGATCAGCTTCGGCTCGTCTCCAACGATCGCCCACGCATCGATCAGCTCATCCTGGTCCAGCTCACGCACCACAGCCGCGCAAGCTACACCGAGATCACCATCAGCACAGGACAATCACGGCAGATGACACCATCCTCACCGCCCCAGCGCTCGGCATTCACCCTGATCTGCTGCTGGTGACACGATCCTTACCAGCAGCCCTACTCGTCGTGTCCGTGGTGGCGGTGCGGTTTGAACCGGAGGCTTGTAGCGCAGGCCCGTTTGAGACACGCCAGTGTTCGAAGCCTTCGTCAAACGCGCAGGCGTGTGAATCGACAGCTCGAGAGCTCCGGCAGCTCAGACGTTGCGGGCCTCGCTTGCGTCAGGAAGTGGGGAATGTCGCTGGCGGGTGATAGATGCGATCAGGTCGAACCCGTCAGCTGCCTTGCCATCTGGACAAGATCGCCTCCGCGACAGCACGCTGCTGCGTCGACATGCCAGGCTCGCCGTCCTTCAGGTCCCACAGCGTGTTCTGTAACGCCCGGCCCAGCGTCCAGCCCGCCGCTCGCCTGCGATCGAGGCCGAGCATCTCGGTCATGAGGTCGAATCGGAACCTGACCGCCCGCGCTATGTCACCATCAGCCACGAGCGCATCCCAGCGGTTGTCCAGCGCGGGCATCAAATCGAAACCGGGATCGCCAGCCAAGGGTTTCGGGTCGATCGCAAGCCACGGTTCGCGGTCGCCGGCAAGCACGTTGTCGTAGTGCAGGTCCCAGTGCAGCAGCCGGTCGCCGGGTTCATCTACCAGGTCGGCAACCGCAGCAGCACAGATCAGAACCAGCTGTCGTTCGTCGTTCGGCAGCGGACGGACCGCTTCGGGAACTTCGGAGAGCATCGCCTGGGCGATATCGCCCAGGCGGCGCATACCGGCCGGAGCTGGGTGGGCGACGAGCCGTGCCAGAAGCCCGGTGAGCACTGTCAGTGCTTCGACATCATCGGTCACCGAGGACAACGAACGGTGCGGTTGCAGGCGTTCGAGCAGCATGACCCCCGTCGCCTCGTCGGCGTCCAACAGTCGCACCGCCCCGTCACCAGCCCACGTCCGCAGCCCGACTGGTTCACTCTCGGTCTCGTCATCGAGGATCTGGAGCTTGAGCGCGGCTGGCGTGCCGTCGGCGCGGACCACCGGCAGCACCAGGGAAGCCACGCCGTGCAGGCTCGGCCCGTCCCGACGGAGCTCCCATTCGTTCAGGTATCGGATCGCCTGGGCAGGTAACCCGGCGATGAACGCGCGACCCGCTTCACCGTTGTACCGGAGTTGCGTCTCGGTCAGTGCTGCGGGAACTTCGATGGTCACATCGTCCTCCTCGACCCTGGACACGTCCTGCGGCTCGACACTATGTAGCCCTGGCAGCGTGGAATTCGCCAACTACCCTTGGACGACGCGTCCGGCGCCACATTACGGATCGCAGCTCGTGACGGCGGGTCTGGCAATGTCGCTGCGGACGAACTGGGGTCCGGACACCGGCGTGTCGTTCGGTCACTGGCTCGATCCTCTCAACGGCGGTATCAACTGGGTGATCGCTGGGGGTGAGTCCGGCCCGACCGCGCGGCCGATGAACCCGGATTGGGTGCGGGATCTGCGCGACGAGTGCGTGGAGGCGGGCGTGGCGTTCTTCTTCAAGCTTCTCTGCACCAGCGGGTGGCGCACGTGTCGCGGTTCGGAAGTGCCGGTGGTCGTTGGTCGTGCCGCTTCAGCTTTGAGAGTTGAGATCTGGCTTGTCGAGGCAGTCTGCCTGGACCCATGTGGCTGTGAGGTCTCGGCTGGTGATGGTGAGGGATCCGAAGAGGAAGCGGATTTCGTGGCTGCATCCGTGCTCGTGGGGAAGGATTTCGTCCAGCGTGACCGCGTTTTGTTCCTCCCAGGTGGGTGGGTGACAGGACGAGGCGGGAATCACGTCGCTGACCCCGGAGTAGCGGATTATCAGATCTTCCTCGTGTTTCCAGCAGTTGTGCCGGAATCGCAGCTCGAGCCAGCGTTCGCCGGTGGTCTCGCCATGCAGAACTGTGTCGGGTTTGAGGTCTTTGACGCATCGCTGGCTGGCGAAGTCGTAGTGATCGGCGTCGGTGGCGAACGTTCGAGCACCGACCGGCAGGTTCCGGGTGAAGGTGGGCAACAGTTCCAGGTAGGCCGTCGGGTCGAGGAAGTTACCACCGTCTTCGGCTTCGACGTCGACGTGCCTCATGTGCTGCTCAACCTTCTCGAACTCCATGGTGGGCCGACCCTGACGGGTCGGGACCGCACGATGATCCCACGGTCGTCGTCTGGGGCCCAAGCGGATTAGGGGGTGGAGACGCATCCGCCAGAAATCCGGCGGAAGCAAGACCCACTATCTGCCGTAAACTGCGAGTCGACCTGGCGTGATGACGGTTCCGCGATACGGCGACTCGGGAGACTGCCTGCCGTAGAGCTGGAGGGCGAGGCCAGCATGCAGCTCGTGGGAAGTGGAACTGGCCCGAACTGCTTCGTGTCCGATCGCCGACGGATCAGTCTTCGTCGAAAACGATGATCGTGACGACGATCCCGTTGCCTACGCCGATCACCATCGTGTCGAACACATGCCGTGTCACCGGGTTCCAGCTGCCAGCGCCGTCGGTGTTACTCCACCAGCGGCTTCCATGGCCAAGAAGGCGGACCAGCGAACCGAACACCTCAGCTGCCTTTGCCCGGTCATAGCGTCCGCGCGAGCGGTAGGCGAGCGTGGTCGAGGCGATGCCGATCAGCCGGTGCACAGCACCGTCCACATCGACCTCGGCGAGGCGGTCAGCGAGTTCCGCAGAGGATTCCGGAACGTCTACGGGCACGTTGGGATACCAGCGCTCGAGAACACCGAGGCCTTCGATCAGATCGAACACCTCACGTGGCATCCGCGCTGCATCGCCGAGATTCGCCCACACGTGCATCTCCCCATTGCCGTGCGGTCCGCTCAAGCCGGATAGCAGAGCGCGGATGCGGTCAAGGCGATCACCGACCGGCAGAATGTCGGAAGTCACGCCGCCCAGCTTCGCACGGTTGGTGTTTCGACGCCCAGCCGCACAGGACGCGCAACGTCGCTCGCCGAGTCAGCTGCCTACCGCCGGATTTCCGGCGGATGCGCCCCTACCCCCCATTGGTTCGCGCCGTTCACGACCGGATGTCCCGAACTACAGCGCGACGTAGTCCGTCACGCCAGTGTGGTAGCGGCGTAAGGCCGCAGTCGATCCACGATGAATTCGACAGAACGGCATTCCGGGGCCGGGTTGCGGCATCTCGGAAATCCGATGTCCGGCAGGGCCGTACCAGGTCCGCATCGAGTCCCGCCGCTTCGATAATCGCACAAGCGAATCGGTATTTGGATGCGGCGCCGCTGCCGGTCGCGTGGAGCAGGCGCGGTGGATTCGGGTGCGCGATGAGGTCGAACAGAGCGGATACGAGATCGTCGACGTAGGTTGGGGACGCGATCTGGTCGGTGACGACCGCGACGTGCTCGCCCCGGGAGCATCTCCGCACGAGTGCGGCCGGGAAATCCCGGTCGGTCCCCGAGTACAGCCACATGGTGCGGACGATCCGCGCATCGGGCAACGCTGCTCGGACGGCCTGCTCACCTGCCAACTTGGATCTTCCGTACACGCTCGACGGGGCGGTCGGTGACCAGGTCTCCCATGGACTTGACGACGACCCGTCGAACACATACGCGGTCGAGATATGCAGCAGTCGCGCTCCCTTGTTCGCGCAGGCTCGGGCCAGCAGTCCCGGGCCGACCCCGTTGATCGCGAACGCCTTATCGGCTTCGGTCTCGGCGGCGTCTACGCCGGTGTACGCCGCGCAGTTGATGACTACGTCGCCGGGGCCGACGGCGTCGTTCAGCGCCGCTGCATCGGTGATGTCGAGTTCTTTCGATCCGAACCCGAGAACTTGCCGACCGGCACGACGAAACGGGCTTGTCGCCCTCGTTATCCCGCTGCCGAGCAGTCCGTTCGCACCGGTGACCACCAGCCTGTTCACCGCTTGCCCTCGGGCGAGGTCTCCACGAGCCGGACCTGGGAGCGTCGGTAGCCGGCAACGTACTCCCGGACCGAGGCGACCATGTAGTCGGTCATCTCGTCGGTTATGCCCGGATACACCCCTACCCAAAAGGTATTGTCGGCGACGTAGTCGCTGGCCGCCAAGCTTCCGGAAATACGGCACTCGATGTTCGAGTACGCCGGATGGCGGAGGAGATTTCCGGCGAAGAGGCCACGTGTCGCTATTTTGCGGCCTTCGAGGAAGTTGACGATATCGATACGGCCGAAAGGGGCGTCCGGCAGTACCGTCAGGGCAAATCCGAACCAGCTCGGATCGCTGTCGGGGGTTGGTTCCGGCAGGCGGAG
This sequence comes from Nocardia sp. NPDC023852, assembly GCF_040639505.1. Lineage (NCBI taxonomy): Bacteria > Bacillati > Actinomycetota > Actinomycetes > Mycobacteriales > Nocardiaceae > Nocardia > Nocardia sp. NPDC023852. Next base: position 119,667 of record NZ_JBFAAB010000018.1, on the reverse strand, counting down.
ATGGTCGATCCCGTCCAGGCCTTCGCGAAGCCGACGCCAGTTATGACGCCGGCGGGCGCAGAAATCGTCTAGCCTGGCCAGCTGGGAGAGCCCGAGCGCAGCCTGGATATCTGTTGTCTTCAGGTTGTAGCCGATATGCGAATAGATGTACTTGTGGTCGTATCCGTAGGGAAGGCCGCCTTGCTGTTGATTGAATCTCTTTCCGCATCTGTTGCTTTCGCCTGGCTCGCACCAGCAGTCGCGTCCCCAATCGCGCAGAGACTTCACGACGCGAGCTGTTGTCAGGTTGTTGGTCAGGACGCATCCGCCCTCACCGGTGGTCAAATGGTGTGCCGGGTAGAAGCTGACGGTGGCCAGATCGCCGAAGGTGCCGGTAACGCGTGACTGATATGTCGATCCGACGGCATCGCAATTGTCTTCGACCAGGAACATGCCGTGCTCCGCGCACAACGCGGAGATCTCTGCCACCGGAAACGGGTTACCGAGCGTGTGTGCCAGTACGACGGCGCGGGTTCTCGGGCCGATTGCCGCCTCCACGGCTTCCGGTGTCGTGTTGTATGTGGAGGAATCGATATCTACGAACACCGGTTTCAATCCGTTTTGCAGTATCGGGTTCACTGTCGTCGGGAACCCGGCTGCAGCCGTAATCACCTCATCCCCAGGGCGCAGCCGGGTATCATCCAGCTCCGGGGCGGTTAATGCGGTTATCGCGAGCAGGTTCGCCGATGAGCCGGAGTTGGTGAGTCGCGCCTTGCGGAGTCCGATTTTTCTGGCGAATTCATTCTCGAATCGATGTGCCAGGACTCCCGCCGCGATACGCATGTCCAGCGCGGCCTCGACGACGGCGACCCTGTCGTCGTCATTGAGGCAGGCGCCGGATGATTGGATCTCGGTGACGCCCGCGACGAAGTGCTGCTCGGTTTGCGAATTGTGCAACCGTCGGATTCTCGTGAGTAGATCGTCTCTATCGTTCATTCTATTTCTCCCGGTGTGAGCCTAGAACGAGATCTCCGAGGTCGTCGGTGAATGCAGATTGTGGCGGCAGTGCCCACATATGTCGTTTGAGCGCTCGCGCGGCTTGCCGGTAGGCGGGGTCGTCGAGGGTCCGCCGGCAGGCGGTGAAAATATCCGAGGCGGTGACGGTCATGGGATCGATGTGGATGCCGGTGCCGAGGGCTTCGCAGCGTCGTGCATTTCCGGGATGATCGGCGAAGAAGGGGAGTACCACGTGCGGGACTCCGTAGGTTATCGTGTCGCGCATCGAATTCAATCCACCGTGCGTGATGAACAGGTCCACGTTCGCTAACACGAGGGACTGGGGGACATACGGCAGGACATGGATGTGTGGCGGTAGCGACCGGAATATGTCCTGGTACAGCGACGGCAGCGAGACGACCGCGGTACACCGGAGCTCGGCCAAGGCCGCGAAGACCTCCCCGTAGATTTCGGCCATTCGCTCCCTGAACCGCGGTGAAAAGGGTCCGATCGAGCCCAGGGAGAGGTAAACGATCGGCCTATCGCCAGGCATCGACGTGAACACGTCCGGGAGCAGTTGGTCATTGTGACGTACCGGTGGTTCGTGCCGGTAACGGACCAGTGGGGTGTCGAGATCGGCGTTATTGAATTCTTTCGGCGTCAGGGAAACCGTGAGATGCCGCAGGATTCCCGGTGTCGACGGTTCTTCCGGAAGCCCGAGTTTGGCCCGCTGAGTGGTCAGAGCGGGCCGGATCAGGTCTTCGTGGAGGTTTCGCACAAGCTGCAGCGGGCCGATATCCACCGTGACGTGTGGTATTCCGAGCACCTCCGCGGCCAGGTAACCGCCGAATTCCGAGCACTCGTGCAGGACGACATCGGGCCGCCACCATTCGGAGAGGTTCAGTACGTCTTCCGCGACACGCAGGGCGATCCGGTCGCCGAGGAACTCCGTCATGTACATCCGGTCGAACGCGTCTATGTCCCGGTCGAGCAGACGTCCGAAGATGGCTGCGTCGAACTCGCGGTCGGCCCACCGTGTTCCCACGTCTACGGTCTCGACGCCGTAGTTGCTGCGCAGCCAGGCGCCCCACTTCTCGGGTGCCGCAACGCGGACATCGTGGCCATGCCTGCTTATCGCGTCGGCCAGTGTGACCAGTCCACGGAAGTGGGATTCGAACTGGTTGACAGTCACCAGCACGCGTATGCGATCTGCCCGCAAGGAAGCCATGCCGGCAGCGTGACACATTGGGGCACAGAGCCGTACGGGTTTCCGCTGAACTGTCCAGCGACTGTTTCAGCAGGGGAGGTGCCGAGGAATTTGCCCGGTGGAAGCCAGGCTGCGACAGTGCATGTCGGCACTCCCGCGATCCGGTGCGCGGCTGGAACGCGTGCTCGGCGTTGCGCGCTCAGGAGAGCGGCGCGGTTGAGGACGACGGAAGCATCGAGATCGGGCCGCCCGACGCCGGCTTCGGCGGCCCGCAGACCATCCTCGTCCTCAGCCCCAGCAGCACCCCACGGACCGGGAAGCTCCGACTGCACATCGACGTCAACACCACCGACCGCGACCAAGACGCCGAATTGGAACGGCTGCTCACTCTCGGCGCCAGCCCCGTCGACGTCGGCCAGACCGGCACCGAGAGCTGGCACGTCCTGGCCGACCCAGAAGGCAACGAATTCTGCCTCCTGCACACCCGGCTCCAGCCCCTCTGACCGCATGCGTCCTGGCGCCGAGCCGCTCGGCCGTTCGAGTGACGCCGGGTGTCGATCCAAGCCGCTTTCGGAATCCGGACGTGACGACCCGGTTGGGGGTGACACTATCGACTATTGGGCACCGTCGCGTGTGGCTGTGGCGCCTATTCCTTCTTCAGTCCATTCAGAGCCTGCTGCGCTTGGTTTTTGGCGATCGTGTCGAGCTCGTCCCGATTCACCGGGGGTTCCCCTTTTGCGCGTAGGACGGCGACTTCTACTCGCACCGAAATATTGCTGTCGCGCACGCCCAGGATGTAGGTCATTCCGCTTCTCGTGTCGGTGGCCGAGGTGTGCCAGTAGCCCTGGGCGCCGATTCCGGTGACCTCGCCGGAGGCCCGCCCCGCTCCGCTGGCGGCAGTGTCGGTCTGTTTCCAACGGTCGTAGGCAGGGGCGGCCTCGGCGCCGGTGAACTGGGCCTGGAGGCTGATTCCGGCTTCGTCGACCGTGGCGTCGTCGACGACGGTCGAGGGGCTGGTGTAGCGGATGGCGCAGTACAGATTGCCGCCGTCGGCGGTATTCGGCGGGAATTCCTGATGCTGGGGGTCTTCTCTGTGCGTGGACGACCACTTGGTCAACGGTGTGGGGTCGACCAGGTCGCACGCGTTGGTGATCCCGTTCATCGAATAGATCCCCGGCCCCGATCCCGGCCGGGCAGTTGCCGAGGCAGCGGCGGATTCACTGCCACCGTCGCCGCCGACGAAGATGCCGATCGCCACACCGATTCCTAACACCCCCACCAGCCCAAGAACGCCGGCGACAATCAGACCCCTTCTGCCGCTACCGGTCGGCGGTGGCGGATACGGCGGTGGCGGCCGGTACCCGTGACCGGGTTGGGCGTACCAGGGGGAGTCGGCAGCCGGGCCCGCCGCAGCGGGACCGAAGAACGCCAGGGCTGCACCTGCAGTGGAACTTCCTTGGCCGCCGGGTGGGCTGAATGGCGGCGGTGTGGGTTCGCGGGTGCCCGGGTTCGGGTTATCGCCTGGTTCGGGCTGGGAATCGGTCATACGTGCAGTCCCCTCTCGAACGGGCCTCCCCGCCAAACCGTCGACTCGGACCCTGATCGTAGTAGTTGTGGTGCAATCAAGGCCGAGGCAGCCGTCGCAGACCAAGGCGTCTACTTCAACATCCACACGACAATTTGGGTCGGAAGCAGAGGGTGTGCGCAGATAGAAGGTGACCACTCCGCGAGGTAACCGCAGTGAACCAGGCCAGTTGCATGGCAAAACCCGCGAAGGGCGTGGTGTTGGAACCAGTCGTTCAACCCACCCGCCGCGTACTTCCACTGTGCGTCGAATGTGGACCTCTCCAACTCTCCCGATCCGAAATCCTTTCGATGCGTTGCAACGCCATAACCACCGCGACAATCAGCGACGCCTCGTCCGGAAACAAACGAGACCATTCCCGATGCGGCACAACCTGCATCGAGTCGCCGCGACCCTGCCGGGTGCGGAAATTCGCCGTCCTCCGCCGCAGATCCGCCTGCCTCGGCACCTGGCCCGAACTCACCCGACGCTTCTGCTCGAGCCACCTCCAGCGGGTCCCCGCCACGCGAAACGCCGGTCTAGGCTGAGTCTGTGGCTGTAGTTATCGTCGGTGCAGGATTCGGTGGGGTGGCGATGGCGTTGGAGCTCGCACGCTCCGGTCACCATGATTTCGTCATCCTCGAGAAGGCATCCGAAGCCGGGGGAGTCTGGCGGGAGAACACCTATCCGGGTGCGGCATGCGACGTTCCGTCGCCGTACTACTCATTCTCATTCGCCCCGAATCGCAGTTGGCCGAAGCGGTATTCGGAGCAGCGCGATATCAAGGACTACCTGAACCGGCTGGTGGACGACTACGGTCTGCGCCCCCACATCCGGTTCGACACAGAGGTGACCGGCGCGGACTTCGATGCGGCAACGCGACGGTGGCGAATCGAGACCAACACTGGCGAGACTTTGGATTCTGACGTGTTCGTGCCCGCCACCGGCCAGCTGTCCCGACCGGCACTTCCGGCGATCTCGGGCCGGGAGTCGTTCGCGGGCGTCAGCTTCCATTCCGCGGAGTGGAATCATGACTACGAACTCGCCGGTAAGCGGGTGGCGGTCATCGGAACCGGTGCGAGCGCCATCCAGTTCGTGCCGCGGATCCAGCCGGTGGTGGCCGATCTCACGGTCTTTCAGAGATCGGCTCCTTACATCCTGCCGAAGCCGGACATCGCGTACGGTAGCCTGCATCGGTTGACCTTTCGGCGGAGGCCACTGCTGCACAGCGCGGAGCGGCTGCTGTGCTGGTCAGGCGGAGAGATCGCCGCCTTGGGCCTTGTGGGGAATCGAAGCATCGCACGCTTGGTCGGCTGGATCGCGAAATGGAATCTACGCATCCAAGTTCCGGACGAGAAACTGCGAGCGGCGCTGACGCCGGACTATCCGATCGGGTGCAAGTGTGTGCTGTTCGGCAACAATTTCTATGCCGCGCTCAACGAAACCAATGCGCATGTGGTGACCGAGGCCATCACCGAGATCACCCCCTGCGGAATCCGGACTGCTGACGGTGTAGAGCACGATGTCGACGCCATTATCTACGGAACGGGTTTCCGGCCGCAGGAACTGTTGGCGCCGATGAAGATCCGAGATCACGACGGCCGCGACCTGCAGGCTGTGTGGGCCGAAGGCGCGCGGGCCTACCTAGGCATCGCGGTACCCGGTTTTCCGAATCTGTTCATCATGTATGGCCCGAACACCAATCTCGGCTCGGGGTCGATCATCTACATGCTCGAACGCCAAGCGCGTTACATCCGCCAACTTATCGAGCATATCGACACTCATCCGGGGACCGCCCTCGACGTTCGCGCCGACGTCGAGCGACGCTACGACACCGAGGTGCAGCGCAGGCTCGCCTCGACGGTGTGGGCTTCCTGTGCGAGCTGGTATCGCTCCGAAACCGGCCGGATCACGACGAACTGGCCAGGACTGGTCAGTGAATACGACCGACGCACCCGCCGAGTCGAGATCGCGGACTACCGGCTCATATCGTAGGCAGAATTTTCGGGCGGTCCAGCAATGCCGTGCCTCATCTGGGCTGCCGCGTGTGGAGTACATCCGGCGTTCGAGCATCATCATCGCGGCCATCGCCGACCTCGACCATCCGGCAACTCAGGGCCAATATCCTTGAAGGAGACGACTCAGCGGTCACCCGTCTCGAGGGACGCTATGAATAGGCGCAATGCTGGATCGCTAGAAAAAACAATCAGTCAACAACACAGGCTGCGACGTTCCCAGCAATGTGGCCGCCGCTGCACGGCCCAGCAGAGATCGGCCGAGCCTTCGCGATGCAACGGCGACGCTGGCGGTGCCGGACGACAGCAGCTTGGTAACGACGCTGGATTCGAGGCCGGTCAGCGTCCGCGGCTGAATCGGTGTACTACTCATCGGTTCCACGGTTCTCGCGCTACCGCTCCCGACGCCGCCCATGTCACGTGCCGGGTGCTGGGGCTGGCCCGACGGTCCACTGCAACGCGCCCGCAAGATCGCCGGGATCCCACCGTGCCGTACTGCACGAGGTCGCCCCTGAACGGTGTGCCGAACTCGACCGGGGCGCAGTAGAACTCGTGCAAGGCTGGATTGCGCCCGTCGAGCTTGCCGCCCATTTGATGGAGCATGCTCTGGCGCCGAGCTGTCTGCCGCGGACATCGAACACTTCCGGCGCATACCGGGCCCAACCATCCGTACCTGGGGGCACCTCGGGCTGACTCACCAGACGATCAGGGTTGGATGGATTACCGCGGTGCTTTGTGCGTGAGGTGTTGGTTCAGCAGGCGAGTAGCGGTCGCCGCCACGGGGTCAAATACCTCGAGCTCGAATCTATACGTCAGGGCCTGCTTTCAGGGAAGTACAGTGCTGATCGCGGGGGAGTAGCCAGCCTGTCGCGACCGCTGCCCTGGACAAGAACCCGCAGACGGTTGGTGTCCATTCTCGGCCACTGGTGTGGATGCGGCGAACCTGATGCTCGTTGGGACGCTGGCCGCTGCAGCCGCGCATGAGCGCGACGAGGCCGTGCAGCGGCGAGCGATACGCACCCGCCGTCAACGAGTTCGATCCCCCAGGAAAAGTGCTTGCCGGGAGAGCGACGCGATCACGCCGTGGCTCTCGGCGAGGGCGAGCGGCCATGCTGTATCTCGGCTGCGACACGGGGATGTTCCACTCGTGAAAGGCTGCTCAGCCGCAAAGACGTGCATGCCAAAGTGCTTGAGCTGGCGAGGCTTCCGTCAAAGCGAGCGGCGAGTTGCGTGGGGTGGCGTGAACGCGCGAGCAACAGGTGTTTGCGGGTGCGATGTTGCGGATGCCGCAGGTGCGACTGGGTTCGACCTGCGGGCGCTTCGGGAAGCTCTTGTGCTGCAACGTATGTCCAGCACGGTCTAGGCCGACATCGCACTTCCTCTGCGAACGTACACGTTTCCATCGAACGGACCTGCGGGTTCGGTATCAGCCACTATTCCCTTCGCGAACACCTCATCGATGCTCGATTACCTTCAGCAGTCTTTCAAGTCGCACCGGTATTTTCGGTTTGGCTGCGGTGAAACGGGTAGAGCCACAGTACGGTTGTCGAAGACAGCCACCGAATGGATATAGGCAGGTCGAAGGAGGATTCGAGATGGCAGACGCGAACAATCCAGGCCAGTTCGGTAACCGTACAGACACTGAGGAGCAGGCCCGCCACGGCGGTGAGGCAAGCACCGGTAGTTTCGGCGAACGCAACTCCGCCGACCCGAGCGAGGCCGGCCGCAAGGGCGCTGAGGCTCAACCCACCGAAGCCAAGGCCCGCGGTGGCGAGCACAGTCGCAGCGGCCGCTGAATGCGGTGCCCTGGTGCCGAGCAGCTACCGCTGCTCGGCACCGCTGCCTCATGCTGGGATGATCGTCCCACCGTGCTGGCGCCAGGCGGCGCGGGCGGTTCTGCGTTCAGCGGCTCGACGCCGACCACTTCACCCGCGGCACCAACCCCGGTAATAACCGCCGCAACCACCCCCGCCAACTCGAAGCCCTCGGCTGATCAGTCGAGCGCGGCACATCCCGGTGCCTACAAAAGCGGGAACACTAATGTGCTGGTGTCGCCGATGCCGGGGTCACGGTACTTCGACCTGGGCGATGAGTCACTCCCGTGATCGCACTGATCACACCGCCTCGATCGGCGGCGCGCGAGCATGTGATCGACTCGTATACTCTGCGCGATCGATCGCGCCGACAATGCGGCCAGCAATACCGACGCTAGTCAGTAAGGCATCGGTGATGGCATCGTCAGGAATGCCGAGCCACCGCATCACCCGATGTAAACGAGTCGAGTACCGTCGTATACGGATTACGGCCATTTAATCCCGCCTCCGCGGCACCTACACTCGGCACCGCGTCGGGTCCCATCTCGCCCCGCATCGTAAAGCCACAGCACCGGTCCGTTCAGCCCTCGGCCGACATGTGAAGACCAGTCGGTGTTTCAGAAAGCCTGATGAGGCTAGACCCACATTATGACGAAGAATGTTTTCGTTCCTGCATTGACGGACCTACAGCGCGGGGAGATCGGCACGGTCGATATCCGCGGCGGGATGCGGTTGCACGGACTGCTCGGCTACGACACTTTGATCGGCGCGGAGGAGTTCGACTTCGAGGATCTGCTCGACCGCGCTCGCACCGAGCTACGTGCGTTCGACGGCCAAGTCGATGCGATCATCGCCCACTGGGACTTCCCGACCAGCGTGATCGTGCCGATTCTCGCGGCCGAGTACGGTTTGCCGTCGCCGAGCACGGAAAGTGTGATCCGGTCCGAGCACAAACTGTGGAGCCGGGGGCTGCAGCGGGATTCGGTCGCCGACTGCGTGCCTGAATTCAGTGCATTCGACCCCTTCGATCCCGACGCCTTGGGCGAGATCGACTTCGAGTTTCCATTCTGGGTCAAGCCGATCAAATCCCACTCCTCCCAGTTGGGGTTCGAGGTGTCCAACTCCGAGGAGTTCGCGGCGGCGATCGAGCGCATCAGGGCCGAGATCGGCCGCATCGCGGATCCGTTCGACCAGGCCCTAGCCCACGTGACCGTGCCCGAGCAGTTCCGGGCCGCAGGTGGCCGCACCTGCCTTGCCGAGCAGAAAGTCTCCGGCACGCAGGCCGCACTGGAAGGTTCGCTGTTCCGCGGCGAGTATCACGTGCACGGCATATTCGATATGCGCAAGGATGCGACCGGCCACAGCTTCGCCCACCTCGACTACCCCGCGCACACCGTGCCCGAGGCGGTGCAGCAGCGGATGATCGAGGTCACCGAGCGCTACCTACGCCACGTCGGGTACGACAACGGCTGCTTCAACTCCGAGTTCATGTGGGATGCCGAAACCGGCCGACTGCGGTTGATCGAAGTCAATACCCGCATCTCCCAGTCGCACAGCGACCTGTTCGCCAAGGTGGACGGCATCTCGAACCATGCCGTCGCCATCGACGTCGCATTGGGGAGGTGCCCCGAAATGCCCCACCGCAAAGGTGAATTCGCTGTCGCGGCGCAATGCATGGTGCCCCACTACGATGATGGCGTCGTCACCCGCGTCCCCAACGATGACGAGATCGCTGCGCTGCGGCAGCGGTTCGGCGGCACGGTAGTCCGGATCGAGGTGGAAGTCGGCGACCGCCTGTCCGAGTTGCCCAACCAGGACCCTTACCGATACAAGCTCGCCACCCTCTATATCGGCGCAGCCAACCACGCCGCCCTCGAACAGCGCTACCACGACTGCCTCGAGGCCCTTCCGTTCGAATTCGAGGAGGTCGACTGAGTGCATACAGTCGAGTCGTTCCCGTACGAGGTGCGCGTCACCGAGAATGTCTTCATCCCCATGCGGGACGGAGCGCGCCTGGCCGCCCGGGTGTGGCGGCCGGTGACCGAGGAGGCTTTGCCCGCCATATTGGAATATATCCCTTATCGCAAGCGTGACCTCACCCGCGCCCGCGACTCCATGAACCACCCCTACCTGGCCGGACACGGCTACGTGACGGTGCGCGTGGACCTACGTGGCAGCGGCGACTCCGACGGTGTACTCCTCGACGAATACCTGGCGACCGAGCACGACGATGCCTGTGACGTCATCGCATGGCTCGCCGCGCAGTCGTGGTGCGACGGCAGTATCGGCATGATGGGCATTTCGTGGGGCGGTTTCAACAGTCTGCAGGTCGCCGCGCACCGGCCACCCGCGCTGAAGGCGATTGTCAGCGCCTCGGCCACCGAGGACCTGTACGTCGACAACATGCACTACATGGGGGGTTGCCTGCTGTCGGACAATTTGTCCGAGGCGACGGTGATGTTCGCGTTCAACAGCCTGCCGCCGGATCCGGCGATCGTCGGGGACCGGTGGCGCGAGATGTGGCACGAACGCCTCGAGGGCAGCGGATTGTGGATCGAGCAGTGGCTGGAACATCAACGCCGTGACGACTATTGGAGGCGCGCCTCCGTCAACGAGGACTACAGCGCGGTGCAGTGTCCGGTCCTCGCAGTCGGCGGGTGGGCCGACGGCTACACCAACGCGATCTTCCGGCTGCTCGAGCACCTCGACGTTCCGCGCCGCGGCCTGATCGGACCGTGGGGCCACAAGTACCCACATCTGGGCGTGCCCGGCCCGGCGATCGGATTCCTGCAGGAGATGGTCCGGTGGTGGGACCACTGGCTCAAAGGCCGTGACACCGGAATCATGGACGAGCCGATGCTGCGCGCGTGGATGCAGGACAGCATCCCTCCGCACCCATCCTATGCGGACCGGCCCGGACGGTGGGTGGGCGAACCGTGCTGGCCCTCACCGAACCTCGAGCCGCGCCGATTCACGCTGGGGCGGTACTCCTTGTCCGAGGACCCCGACGTGGAGGAACAACGCAACTTACGTCTGCAATCCCCATTGAGCGTCGGCATGTTCGCGGGCAAGTGGGCGTCGTATGCCGCGACACCGGATCTACCGTCCGATCAGCGAGAGGAGGACGGCGGTTCACTGGTGTTCGAAACGGAAGCACTCGATGACACGTTCGAGGTGCTGGGCCTGCCGACGCTCGAACTCGAGATATCGGCCGACCGGCCGAATGCGATGGTGGCGGCCCGGCTGTCCGACGTCGCGTCCAATGGTGAGGTGACTCGGGTGACGTACGGTCTGCTCAACCTCACCCATCGCGACGGCAGCGCGACACCGGAGCCCCTCGAACCTGGCCGCGTTTACCGCGTGCGGTTACCGCTCAACGGTATAGCGCACTCCTTCCCACCTGGGCACCGGATCCGGCTGTCGGTGTCCTCGTCGTACTGGCCGCTGGCCTGGCCGTCGCCGGATCAGGTGGTGCTGACCATCCCGACCGGCCGCAGCGCACTGACCTTGCCGCACCGGCCGCCCCGCGAACACGATGGCCGGCTGCGCCCCTTCGATCCGCCCGAGGCCGCCACCGCGGCGCCTGCCACGCAAATCGAACCCGGTAAGCACCATTGGAAGGTCGAGCGGGACCTGGCGAGTGGGGTATCGACCCTGGAGATCGAGAACGATCAGGGCGCCATCTCGCTCGACGACACCGGCACAATCGTGCGCCGGGCCACCACCGAATGGTTCAGCTTCCGCGGCAACGACGTTACCTCGGTCCGGGGCGAGACCCGCACGCTGCGCCGATTCGAGCGCGACGATTGGCGCACCGAAGTCACGACACATACCGTATTACGTTGTACTCCCGAAGAATTCGTGCTCGATGCCGAGCTCGACGCATTTGAACTCGAAAATCCGCAGACAGACCCGAGGACAGTGCGCAAGCGGGTGTACTCCCAGAACTGGCAGCGCCGTAGTCCTCGCGACTTCGTCTGATCGGCCTAAGTCAGCGCAGCCGCAGGCAGATGGGTCATCTTCACATCATCGGCATACCGGGGAACAAACGATTCCACCAGTCACGTGCCATCTGCCACCTGCCCCGCCATCGAGGCTTCTTCCGCCCCGGCGTACACCGCGTCGCTGCCGAGATCGTCGAGCGGCTCAGTGCGCTGTTGATGCGGATCAGGCCTCTGCCGGGACAGTGAAGGGGCGATCAAGGCCGCCCAGCGGCTCGGGTTCACCCTCGCTGTGCCCAGAGGGTGTGGGCCGGTACAGCTTTTCGGCGGACATGTGGTCTTCGTAGAGCCGAATTCGATCTCGCAGGAAACAGCGATGGGTCGCCTTCGGCGCGGTGGTTCTGGTTCACGCCTCGAGGACGCCGGGTTAATATTTAGCGATGGCACCAACCAGCGGGCCGGAAGAGCTGCCGTACACGATCGAGCATCTCGAGGAACTGTGTGAGTTCGTTGCCCACCGTGACGATGTTGTCTATCTGAGATATTCGCGTGGACCCGCAGCCGATGCAGAGGGCCCCAGCCACGACTTCGAGGCCGACGTCGACCTTCCCGGCTTGTCTGTGACGGTAGTGACGCCCGAGCCATGGTGGCCACGCCCGGCCCGGGAGTGGATCGCGCGCCGACTGTGCAAGTACGCTGAACTCGGCAATGAACAACACCGATTTCCCTGGCTGCTGACCGGCCGTATCGCGGGGTTCGGACCCGACCACGAACCACTGATCGCGGACCCCGTTCCGCTCGCCCGAATCTCCGGACCGGCAGTCGAAGAAGCCACGACCGTCTATCGCGAGGCTTTCCGAGTGGGGCAGGACTCGCGCTGCTGAAATAGCACACCACGCGATGGAACCATTAGACCAAGACAGCAGGACTCGGGCGCAGGTGCCCACTCGTGACCACCGCTACCAACGCCTGAAATCGTCATTCCTGTGAGTACCAGACGTGACCGGGCGCTCGGGATGGCGGAGAGAGCTGCGGAACTGCGGGTATCCACACCGTATGGTCACGGCCAACATACACCCCCGACACCACACACAAACAGCGACCAAAGAGTGCACCACAGCCTGACAGCAATCACCGGCCGCGGGATCGAAGCAGGTTGCTGCAATATCGCTCCACCGGCCGTCCTTCAGTCCGGACTTGGCGCAACCGGGTGTTCATTCGGAGTCCCCGTAGACGCTGCGGCTGCGGCGTTCCCCCAACGAAGTCGAACCCAGGATCTCGAGTGCCGACGAGCGGCCTTGGCCGCGGTCGTCGAAGCTATCCGGTCAGTCGCGGGCCTGGCTTTCGCGCAGACCCGCTCGACGGTGTTCCAACACAACGCACTCCGGCTCCTGATCGCGCTATTCGAACCGGTCACGGCGCTGCCGACCGGATGCGCTATAAGGCCAATCCCGCCCCGCAATCCCCGGGAGCACCTGGCCGTATCGGATGGTCTCACAACCTCGGCCAGACGCCGATGCCGGACCGGGGATAGTACAGCAGACTTTGTCCCGCCGCACTGCGGCTTGCCCCTCACGCTACGTCAGGGCCTACCGTTGGGCACGTGACGATCACTGTTCTCGACTCGTACTCGGCCATGAAGCAGATCCTGCGGGCGCCAGTGGAGGATCGCGAAGACATGCTGCGATCGATGCTCGACCCGATGGCCGGGATGTACCGGTACTTCCCGGGAGAGGCCGACCTGGTGGCGTTCCACCGGCAGTCGGCCGGCTTCCCGCTCGATCGCGACGAGGAACGTTGCCTCGACGCGATCGAAACGCTCGCGGCGGCCGGAGCCTGGGGGCGCATGCAGCAGGCGCTCGACGATGCATCAGCCGTATTGCTCGCCGCGACACCCGGATTCCAAGCCCCGGATATCACCGCGCTACTGCTCCTCGGCGACCCGGGGGACGCCAACTTCATGGGCCCCAGCCTGGGCGTCACCGGCTTCGGCGGCATCTCCGGCTACATCGCGATTACGCTGTGGCCCTATCCCCAGAACCTGGAACGAGTGGAGGGTACCGCGGTGCACGAACTCCACCACAATCTGCGCTACAGCCCTGGCGGTGTGGTGTGGAATCCGACGACGGTCACCGTCGGCGAGCAGGTGGTGAGCGAGGGCCTGGCCGACGCCTTCGCCCGCCAACTCTATGGCGACGACCTCGGCTACACCCGCATCGGCCTGCCCAGCTTGCACGACGACGCGGTGTTCATGAAAGTCGTTTCCGGACTGGACATCACCGGCATGCAGAACTTCACAGCCTGGGTGCACGGCGATGCCATCGCCGAGCACTTCGGTGTGACCCCGGTCGGATTGCCGACGGGAGCGGGGTACTCCGCAGGCAACCGACTGGTCGATACCTACCTCGCGGCGACCGGCAAGACCGCGGCGCAGGCCCTCCACACCGACAGCGCGGAAATCATCGCCACGGCGCTCGGGCGCACCGGTAGGCAACCGGGGCAGGTCGGCTAATACTCCAGCAGCCCTCGCGCGTTTCGGGGCTGGTAGCCAGTCGAATGGTGTTGGATCGTGCTGTGGCAGATCTGGATTCGTTGAGGACCGCGAACTCGACCTCATCGGGAGCCCGGCGTCACAGCACCGCCGGGCGCTCTTCAGCCGCTGGGCAAGCGGTCGCGCGCGAGAAGCGTTGGCTCAGAGCATCCTGGATCAGCCGATTGCAAGCTGTCGCCGGAGCGGCGCGGCAATTGGGTCGGTGAAATCCCAGTGGTTGACGGGGTCGCACGACAGAATGTGGCCATGCAAATATTTGCCCGATTGTTGCAGGCTGCCATCGTCGGGGCGCTGGTCGCGGCGGCCGGTCATGGCGTCTCGGCCGCCCCTGCCGCGAGCGACGTCCATATTCAGTTACCCTGGCTGACTCCTGAGCCGGACGCAGTGCAGGCATCGGGAGCAGCGCTGGCGGACGGAATCACCGGCACGGTGCTGTGGTCACGACAGCCGAACACCCCGGTACCGATAGCTAGCATCACGAAAGTGATGACGGCATTGGTCGTGATCAACGCCGGCGACCTCGACCAGATCATTACCGTGCCGCAAGAAATCATCGCCTACGGCACCAAGTACGACGGAAGCACCGCAGGCCTGGCCCCCGGCGAGGTGCTCACCGCGCGACAGCTCCTCTACGCGATGATGCTGCCGTCCGGCTGCGACGCCGCCTATACCCTTGCGGAGGCCTACGGGCCCGGCCAAGACGGCTTCATTGCCAAAATGAACGACACCGCGCATCAAATGGGCCTGGCGGGAACACATTTCACCGACCCCAGCGGACTGCCCGTCCCCACCGACCACTCCACATACTCCACACCGGCGGATCTGGTTGCCCTCGGCCTGCGCGCGATGAGCCTACCGGTGTTCCGCGAGATCGCCCGATCGCAGACCTATCACCTGCCTGCCGGCCCGGGCAACCGCGATCACTTCTGGCAGACCACGAACTCGCTGCTGCACGACTATCCCGGCACCATCGGCATCAAAACCGGATACACCGACGCTGCGGGAACCTGCCTGCTGTTCGAGACGGTCAGGGCCGGAATACCGCTGATCGGTGTGGTCCTGCACAGCTCGCCCGACAGTGACGTCGCCGCGAAAGACGACGCCGAGCGCATGCTGAACTGGGCCTACGACCCGATCCTGAGCGCGCTGCGGATCGGTTAGCACCGGATACGGATCCCGGTGCGGACCATGCCAAGAACTCGACGGGGAGGTTGTCTGTCTCGAGTCAAGATCTTGGCAGGTTCGGGTGGCCACAAGTTGGTGACCGTCCCATGAACGATGAAGCGGACGCGAGCAGCGGGGCGGCTCGCCGGTGTATTAGCAGCGGGGCGGTTCGGCGGTGGGTTATCGTCGGCTCCCTGAAGAACATGCCAGCTGCCCAAGGTGCAGTCTGCCCTGGCGTTCGGTGCTGACCTATGCGGTACCAGGGAGGAATTGTGGACATTACCGAGTTGATCCTCGATGACCACCATGAGCAGCGGCGGCTGTTCGCGATCCTGGAGCAGATTGATCGCGCGGAGACCGATGTACTTTCGGTGATCTGGGACAGGCTGGCGGCCTTCCTCGAGCTGCACGCGCAGGCGGAGGAGGAGATCTTCTACCCCGCGCTGCTGCAGGCGGGTCTCGCGGCCCGGCGTGCGGACGGGGTGAAGGAGGAGACACTCGACGCGATCCACGACCACAACGAGATCAGGGACGCGATCGCCGAAGTGGCGCGTCACCGGGTCGGCACCGATGACTGGTATGCCGCTGTCGCGGCAGTGAACTCGGCCAACAGCGATCACATGGCCGAGGAAGAACGCGAGGGCCTGACCGACTTCCGCCACCTGGCCGGGCTGCCGCGCCGCCATCAGCTGGCCGTCGCCTTCGCCGCTTACGAGGCGCGGAACTACGCCGGCGTCCAGCCCGTCGACAAGGATCCCGTCAGCTACATCCGCGCGGCAGAGAAGAGGCTGCGGACCGCTGCGAGCGGATCGCTGAGTGTCGGCACCCTGAAGCGGAACTGACCCAGCGGACGGACCACGGCAGTCAGGAGCGGCCACGCCTTCCGCAATGTCCCTCATGCCGCCTATCGCGCTGGACCGAACCCGCCAAGAGGTCACGGCGATGAGGCAAGACCGGCTCAGGCCCAGCGCTATTCGGCAATCTTGCAACGCAGAAACGCGGATTGCGGAGCGGGGGACCGGTGCGGCGACCCACCGGTTCCTCGTGAACGCAAACATGCATGATAGGGCGCATGCTCCCCACCGACCACCTGGCACAGGTAGACCGTCATCCAGCTGTGATCGACACGCCCCTCGGCACCGTCGAGTTCTCCGTCACGCTGGGATCGGATGCGCTACCGGCCGAGTCGAATACTGTGTGGCGCTTGGCGAACGGCTCGTACCTGCACCGGTGGCGGCATCGAACCGCAACGGTTGATCTGCTGATCGGAAGCATCGAGGTACGGGCCTGGGACGGCGGCGTCCCGGTCCCGATGTGGGCCGGAATCTGGCAGGTGCAGGCTCGCGACGGGTTGTCCGGACTGGTCGTCTCGGCCGAACTGACCAACGTGCCCGCCGATGCTTACGGCGGTCCGGACTCCGGCGAATGTCTCGCGGCCGTGAGTGTCGAGAACGAACACTTCATGGTGTCGATCGGCGGCCCGGATTCCGAGCTGCTCGCCATGCATGCCGCGGACGGTCGGCTGATGCCCGCCAGTTGGGCGCACCTGCTGCCGACCGGTGAGGACAAAACGACCACCGAATACGGTGTGCGATACACCGATCCGACCCGAATCGCGTGGCATCTACCCGGCCTGGCCACCGAGGAAGTGGCCCGACTGTGTATCGCGACCGCCTGGTGCCCCCGCGACGACGATCGACCCGCAGCCTGGTTCGCGGTCGATATCCCTCTCGACACCGCGTACCACCACCTCATTGCCGATCCGACCTGACCGGCAATAGGCCCCATTCCGACACGACCCATAGGCCGTGCCGGTCCAGCTCGGGCCGGATGCCTTGGCGCCGCTGGCGGTGTCACCGAAGTTGTTCCCGGCCGCCACGCCAGCGCGCTGCAGAGCGTCGATCTGGTGATCGGGATTCTGGTCGGTCGTTTGTGGGACCCTTTCGCGCCGTGGGTGCGGCGGGCTGCGGTCTGGGGGTCGTGTCCATGCCGGGGTCGCGGCAGCACGCCGACCCGGCGATCCACCCGTACACCCGGCGCCGTGCCGGCACGCCTACTGTCGGGGGGACGCGGGGGGAGTGCCAACCGCTTCGAGGGCGATGATCTGTTCCAGGGCGCGCCGCAGCACGGTGACCTGGTCTCTGCCGAGAAGCCGCGAAGGGCGTAGTTAGGTCCGGGCGCCGCGGGCAACCACCGCTGCCCGCGGCGCCGACCGCGTTTCTCCGCAGCCTTGCCGTGGCGCGCGACACAAACCCGGGAGCGCGCTAACCAACCCAGGTCGATCGTCGAACGAATCTGGGCGACCCCGCTGGCCGGGGGTCTTACTAGGTTGTTGGAGTACAGCAGCACCGCAGGCCAGGTTGTCGAGGAGTCCTTGGCCGAACTGTTCTGCCACCCGGGTCACCGCGGCCGACGCCGCCGCAGTGACCTCGTCGGGAACGAACCCCAACCACGGGACCTCGGTTCGGAACAAGCTGTATTGCCGATTTCCGCGTGCTTCGCGGTGTCCGAATCTGCCGAGTTCCTGATCAGGTCGACTGGTATGTGATCGGCACTGCGGCCGGGTCGGGGGCGCGGACGCGGATGGCGTCGATGATGCGGGTTGCCCAGTCGATGGGGCGGTCGTGGCCTAAGAGGTGGGCCAGACGTTTCGCGCGGGTGCGGCGCTCGGTGTGGTCGAGGGACAGTGCGCGAGCGAGTGTGGCGGTGAGGTCTTCGGGGGAATGCGGGTCGGTGAGCAGGGCGGCGTCGCCGAGTTCTGTTGCGGCACCGGCGTAGCGGGACAGCACCAGTACCCCGGGCCGGGAGTCGGGTCCGGTCACTGCCGACTGGGCGGCGACGAATTCCTTTGCGGTCAGGTTCATGCCGTCCTGCAGGGATGTTACCCAGAACACGTCCGCGGCCAAGTAGTGGTCCATCACCTCGGAGAGCGGCAGGTTGTGCGGGATGTAGTCGATCGGTTGCCAACTGCCGACACGCCACGCGTTGTTGATCTCGGTGGTGCGTCGCTCGAGGGCACGCCGAGTGGTGTCGTAGGCGGAGATGCCTGGTTCCGGTGGTGGGCAGACGAGCCGGAATACCAATCGGCCGTGCAGGTCCGGGCGGTGCTCCAGCAACGCCGCTATGGCGTCGACCTTGTGTACGGGGGCTTTGGTGTAATCGAGACGTTCGACGGAGAGCACCAACGCGTGTCGGCTGGGCCGTATGCGTGAGGCGCGGCTGCGGGCGAGTGTTTCGATGGCTGGACGGTCGATACCCAGCGGATGGACACCCAAGGCGGGCAGTGTGAGCTGGCCGACCAGGCTTTGTCGAAAATTGTCGGCGAAGGCATCCGTGTGAAATCCAGCCCAGTCCAACTGTATGAGCGAGGAACGAATTTCGTCTGCTGTGGGCAGGGCGTCGAACACCTCCCTCGGTGGAAATGGAGTGTGGTGGAACAGTCCGATGCACAGATCCGGTCGGACCTGGCGAAGCAGGCCGGGGACGAGCCATAGGTTGTAGTCGTGTAGCCAGATGGTCGCGCCGTGTGCTGCTCGCTCGCCGATACGCTTGGCGTATCGCTGGTTGATTACACGATACTGGGCCCAGGCCGCGGTATCGAAGCGCATGCGGTGCGGCTCGGACATGAGGATCGGCCACAGTGTGTCCTTGCATGCGCGATGAAAGTAGCCGCTCCATTCGTCGGGGGTCACCGGCAGCAGTGACAACGGGGCCTCGTGCTCACGTGCGTCGACACCGTCCTCGCCGACCTGCGCGGCGACCCAGATGCCCGGCAACCCCTGTGCGAACAGGGCGGTCAGGCTGGGTATAATCCCGTTTGGGCTGGACGGTGATCGTGGCTCACCCCGCGGGGCCGGTGGTCGATGATAGCCGACTATCAGGTAGTGCCGGTCCTCGGCGCAGTTGTCCTGTGCAACCCACCCCAGCGCGTGCAGCGCTGTGAGAATCCCGCCCGCGCCAGGACACTCGGGGCGATGGATACGTGCGTCGAGGGGAACCGCCCGGTGTAGGGCGGGCTCGGCGGCGCCGACTATCACGCCGTGCGTGCCCAGTTCGAACAGCGATGCATCGTTGAGCGAATCACCGGCCACCAGGACGGAATCCATTTGCCAACCGAACTTTTCGGCCAACGCCGCCACGGCGTTGCCCTTTGATGCGTTCGGCGGCACGACGTCGAAGTAGCGGTCCGCGGAGTACAGCCACCGGCATCCGAGCGCGTGGACAGCGGCGGCGAGTTCGTCGGTCAGCTGATCCGGTGCCAGGTAATACGAGCAGCGCCCGTCCTGCGGCACCCGCTGGTACGTCAGTTGCCCGAAGCGGTTCAGCGCGTGTCGAACTCGTTGTGTTCCAGGCCATGCGGTACGAAGGTGGGCCTGAATATCCCCGACGGGCCGCAGGTCGGTGCCGTCGACCACGGTGGCACCGACATCGGCGATGATCCAGCGTGGTGTCGGCACCAGCGGGTCACGCAGCGCATCGGCGACCGACGCCACGCCGCGGCCGGTGGCGAAAACCACCGTCACCTCGGGATGGCGGGCCAACGCCGCACACAGCCGACGCTGGTCGGCGATCTCCCCGCCCAGCAACGTACCGTCCAGGTCGGTGACCAAGATTCTCATCACCGATCCAAAGCTAACACCCGCTGCATGAATACTCCGCCGCCGTGACCCTCTCGACCGCCCACATTCCGCACTCACCCCAGGTACGGTCATCGGATGGGCACAGACGAGCCGGGTGGGCGGGAAATTCTCGTGGTGGGCGCCTATTTTGTGGATCTGATCTTCCGCGGGCTACCCGAGCCCGTCCGACCTGGCCGTGAGGTCTTCGCTGAGGGGTTCGCAATGATGCCCGGTGGCGCCTACACCCTGGCCATGGCCGCGCATAGGCTCGGGCACGATGTCGTGTGGGCGACCGACTTCGGCAGCGATCCCTTCAGCACCCATGTCCTCCACGCCGCACGCGCAGAAGGATTGGACGAGAGCGCCTTCCGGCATCAGCCGACGCCGCTG
This sequence comes from Nocardia sp. NPDC023852, assembly GCF_040639505.1. Taxonomy (NCBI): domain Bacteria; kingdom Bacillati; phylum Actinomycetota; class Actinomycetes; order Mycobacteriales; family Nocardiaceae; genus Nocardia; species Nocardia sp. NPDC023852. The sequence continues at coordinate 99,427 of NZ_JBFAAB010000018.1, read as the reverse complement.
CGCAGCCTGACCGTCGCCCTGTCCACGCCCGAGGATCGGGCGATGGTCAGTTTCCAGGACCCGAGCTTCCCGCAACCGCTCTCGTCGCTGCTACGGCAATACCGACCACGCGTCCTGATGGTGCCGCAACTACGCTACGACGCCGACACCGTGCGCGCGCTGAAGCTCGCCCGCCACCTCGGCATCACCGTAGTGATGGACTGCCAAGACGTAGCCGTCGATGTCGACACGCCCGGAGTGCGAGCCGCTCTGGCTTCCACCGATATCTTCGCGCCCAACGCCGAGGAAGCACTGCGGCTGACCAGGGCGCCGACCATGGAGGATGCGATATCGCGGCTGAACGAACTTGTGCCCAACGTGGTGATCAAACTCGGCGGCGCCGGAGCCACCGCAACACACTGCGGCGAACGCTACGACGTTGCGGCACCACAGATTTCGTCTGTGGATACCACCGGAGCCGGTGACTGCTTCAACGTCGGTTTCGTTCATGGCCTGCTCGCCGGCTGGCCGCCGGCGAAATGCCTCGCCGCCGCCGTGGCGTGCGGAACGGCAGCCACCACCGGCCCAGGGTCCAGCGCAGCTCCGGGGACCGCCGACCTCGAGCGGTGGCTCGCGCGAACCACGATATCGAGTCCCGCGGCTGCGGCCCGCGAACAACGCCCGCCAACGGTTCAGCCTCCCGCAACGCACTGAAATGCCGAATAGCGGATAGGCTGCGTCGGAGAGCGGGTGTGTGCCGAGCGTTATCGCCAAGTCGGTGTTTGTCCGGTATCGGCGAGGCGCCAGCCTTGGTCGGGTGGGCAGGTATCGTCGTAGTAGTACACGGTGCGGGGAAGGACGAGTTGGGTTCCGTCGTTGTCTGCGAATGTTTTGCGTGCGACCGATGGCAGCAGGTCGGGATCGAAGCCAAACAGCTCCGTGCCCAGTGTGTTCAAGCGTGTGAGGGCGTGGTGGCCCATAAAACTGTCGTAGACCAGGCTCATCAGGTGAGCGCAATCGACCGCGACATCGCGTGGCACGACGTCCATCGGGGGCAGGTCAGCGGCATGACCGAACCTGTGGCGTAGCGGGGCGAGGGTGTAGATCCCTCCATCACGGTAGGCGATTCGGCTGTGGCGACCGTCGCGGGTGAAGCTGAGCAGGGTGTTCTGGCCGTGCAATTCGGGCAGGCAGCCGGTCGAGAACACGGCCCGTACCCAGAACTCGATCATTGGCTCGATAATGTGCTCGGCCAGGAATACCGCGGGTTCGATACCGGACCGAATCACCAAACTATGCAGCAACGGCTGGCGGTCGGGCGACCGAATATCCTTGCCGTACAAGGCGAACAACGGCACTGTGTAGTCGAAATCGTGCTCGTCGCGGACGAGTGAATCTCGGACGAGGTAGCCCCAGGCGGTGTCGGGGTCTCTGCCGAACAAGCCGCCGCCGAGATCGCGGAGAACGGGCAGGCCGGCAGTGTGCAGCTGCGTCGTGCTCCACAACTCGTGGCCGAGGTTGGGTGCGTTCATGGTCCGCTGGAAGCGGGAGATCCGTTGCGGGAAGTGCAGTTTCAGAAAATGCGGTGCGGTGGGGACGCCGTCGGTGCCGAGTACGAGGACGGTGCGGCCGTTCGCCAGCGGCATCACGTCGAACACCGGTCCGGCAGCCATGGTGAGAAGTAGGTCACGGCCCGGCAGGTGCGGTAACGCCAACGTGTCGGGATGGACCGGGAGCAGCAAGCGGTCGTTGTGGAAGTAGATGTCATGCAGCGGTGACGAGGCCGAGGTGCGGCGATATTCACTGTGTTCGGAGTCGACCCAGAATGTCGGGAGTTGAAAGCCGGGGGCGCTACCCTGGGGGTGGTAGTCGGCCGACACCGGCATCTCGGCGCTGTAGCGGCTGTAGTTGCGGGTGCCGGCACCGAGGTAACGCTCTGCGGAGGTCCACAGTGCCGTGCGGTCGTTGCCGGAGGTCAGCACATCCGCCCCTCAACCGGCGAGGTCGGCGACGAGGTCCAACAGCGGTGCGAGATCGTCGCCGCTGGTTTGTGGATGTAGCAAAGTTGCCTCGAGCCGCAGCTCGATACGGCCGACGCGGGCGCGACCGAGTACCGCCAGCCCGGCCAACACAGCAAGTGCCCGACACACCACGCCTCGGCCGCGTCTGCCGACCCGAGCACCAACGCACGCGTCAGTTTCCGCAGCGCGACCTCCGCGCCAAGCCCAACCTGCGGCAGCACCCAACCGACCCGACCGGTCACACAAACCTTCACCGCCGCCGGACTACCAGCAGGCAACGGTCCGCCACGCCGGATCCCCCCCGCAGCCAGTTCGCCCAGCACCACCTCGGTCAACCCGCGCAACGTCTCATCTTCGTAGGGTTTCACGGCACCCCTTTCCATACGAGACAGCCGCATCGCTCGTCCCGGGCGATCGAACCTCGCGCGCCGCGCGACGCGCAGCACCCACAGTGCGGGCGCGTCCTCGGCGCAAACTCTCAATCAGCCTGAAGCACAATACATTTGCCAGCCCGCCTATGAACATCCTAGATGCAGGACAGGTCCGCGACTGCGCGCAGAGCCGAGCGAGCTGACCGATGTCCCGCATACGTATCTCCGAAATTCCATCGCCGAAGCCGGACTACGTCCCAGCCGATGACGGCGCGTCATCACTGTCGACAGCGAGTTTGTGGAATACGGCGTGGTGGTGGGGAATCGGGATTTGTGGTGTGGCGCGGTCGGGATCAGCGGAGAATTCCGCTGGTGGCCTACCGGTCACGGTGGCGACGATGTCATGATCGGATTCGAGTGGATAGGCAGGCCATGGAGATCAGCGAGTTCTTGACACGCAAGCTGGAGCGGCGGTTCGAGACGTTCGACTTCGACGGCGACGGCCGGATCGAGCGCAGCGATTTCGACAGCTCGGCGCGCGCGGTGGCCGCGGAGTTCGGCCACGAGCCTGATTCGCCTGCCGCGCAACAGTTGCTGCAACTGAGTCTGCAGCTGTGGGGGCGCCTGGCATCGGCGGGCGATGTCAACATCGACGGATCTGTCGATCTATCCGAGTACAAGCAGGCTTTCGCGGAGGGTCTGCTGGTGACCGAGAAATCATTCGAACAGGGCTATCGGCCGTTCCTGTCGGCGATCATGGCGATCGCCGACGTCGACGGCGACGGCAAACTGAACGCCGAGGAGTACCTCCGCTGGACGGGGGCGCTGATGCACCTGCCTGCCGACGATGCCCGCGAAATCCACCGCAGGCTCGACACCGACGGCGACGGCCTCGTCACCACTGACGATCTGCTACAAGCCATCCACGACTATTACTTCGACGAGAATCCGGCAGGTGTCGGCAGCTGGCTGCTCGGCAGGCTACCCGGGTGACGCCAATTCTCGTAAACCGCCGTTGGCTTCCACGTCGTTGATCAGGCTCGCACGCTGAGTACGTGTCTGGCTCTCGGATCCTTTCTTCGGCAGAGACTTCGTATAAGAATCAGGAGGATCGTCGGTACAGCTCGACCAGGCCGTCGGCGTCTACGCCGCGGTATACCTTCCCCACCCTGTGCGAGCGGCAGGCAGTCTCAGGCGCGATCGCGGTCACTATCGGCCGACGGGTGATGGTGCGGGCGGGCCGGTCGAACACATCGATGTGCCGATGACGCTTCCGTTGTAGGCGACGATCGAGTTCAGCATCGATCGACCGAACCGAGTGCGATCACCTACGACGCGGCGGCCGATCCGGGGCAGTCGAAGCCGATCTTGTGCTGTCGACCGGTTGACAGTCGATGTCTCGCGGACGTCCGGAAACGCCGATGAGTGCGGGAACCTCGAGTTCTTTGCCCCGTTGAACGCGCAATAATCGGCTGTACGGAATTCGGTGGGGGCCTGTGGCCGAAACGGTCGGCGGTCGAGAACGCGTGGCCACGGGTCATTTCGGCATGTTTCGGTCGATGAGGCCGGGCGAGCCGAGGTCTAGATGACCTTGGCGGCGATCAGCAGGTTCCAGATCTCGCCTTGGTCGACGACGTCGACGCCGAGCTTCGCCGCCTTGGTCAGCTTGCTCTCCCCGACCCCCGTACCGGTGATGAGCAGGTCGGTGTTCGCCGAGACCGAGGCCGCCGCCGCCGCGCCCGCCTTCTCACACAGGCGTTGGAACGTCGGGCGGGCGACCTTCTCGCCGGAGCGCGGGTCGCTGATAGCGCCGGTGATCACCACCGTCTTGCCTTCCAGGGGCGCGCCGGCCGCGATGACCGGGGGAAGGTCCTCCTCGCGCACGTCCAGACAGACGCCTGCCTCTCGCAGCCGCTGCAGTTCCGGACGCAGACGATCCAGGTGCGCCACCAGTGAGGCAGCGACCTTCGGTCCGATATCGTCCACCGCCACGAGCCGTTCCTCGCCCGCATCGGCAACCTCCTCCAGGGAGTCGAATCCCGCCCGGGCCAGGCGCGCGGCGGTGCCTTCGGAGGCCATCGGGATCGCCAGGCCGATCAGCGCGCGGCGCAGGCCGACCTGGCGGCTGGCATCGATCGAGTCGATCATGCGCGCGGCCGAGACCTCGCCGAGGCGGTCGAACTCGAGCAGGCGCTCCTTTGTCAGCGTGTAGAAGTCCGACGGGCGCTCCAGGATGCCCGCCTCGGCCAGGCGTTCGATCCACACCTGCCCGATGGCGTCGATGTCCGCCGCCGCCCGCGACGCCCAGTGGATCAGCCTGCGCACCGTCTGTGCGGGGCATGAGACGTTGGTGCAGAACAGCTCCCGACTGTTTCCCTGCTCGGTCACCGGCTGCTCGCATGAGGGGCAGGCGGTGGGCGGCACGATCTCACGCTCCTCGCCCGTGCGTTTGGAGGAATCGAGCACGCCGGCCACGAACGGGATCACATCGCCCGCGCGGCGCACCAGCACGGTGTCGCCGATCTTGATGTCGCGGGCGCGGATCACCTCTTGGTTGGCCAGCGTGGCCTTCGTGACCGTCGTGCCGCCCACGAACACCGGCTCCAGCCACGCGACCGGGACGATCTTGCCCGTCTTGCCGACGTCCCAGACCACGTCGGCCAGCAACGTGGTCTTCTCCTCGGCGGCGAACTTGAACGCCAGCGCACCACGTGGGGAGTTCGACCGAGTCCCGGCCGCCGCGTAGGCATCGCGGTCGGCCAGCCGCAGCACCGCGCCGTCGAGGTCATAGTCCAGCTCATTACGACCTTGCTCGATCGCGGTGATCGCCGCCTGCGCCTGCTCGGCGCTGGCGCACAGCCGCATCTCCGCGCCCGCGACTCCCAGTGCCCGCAGCCCCTCCCCGAGGTCGACCGCAGCGCCGCCAGCAGAGGTATCCAAGTCGAAGCCGAAGAACTGCAGGCGGCGCTCGGAGACTGTGGCCGGGTCCTTCGCCCGCAGCGTGCCCGCCGCGGCGTTGCGCGGGTTGATCAGCGGCTTGTCCGGATGCGCCGTGTTGTAGGCGAGGAACGTCGAACGCAGCATCACCGCCTCGCCGCGCACCTCCACCCGCCCCGGGACGTCGATCCGCTCCGGAACACCATCGACCAACGCGCGGACCAGCATGGTCACGTCGTCACCGGTGGTGCCGTCACCCCGGGTCACGGCGCGCACCAGCCGCCCATCCTCGAAAACCAGAGCCAGGGACAAGCCGTCGAGCTTCGGCATCACCACCACCGACTGGCCGGGAAAGCGGTGGAAGAACGCCGCCACCTGCTCGTGATTGGTCGCCTTCTCGAGTGACAGCATTGGACGCGAATGCCGGATCGGGGCGTGCAACACTGCGGGCGCGCCGACCTGCGCCAGCGGATTCGGGTCGGGCGTGAGGCCGGGGTGCGCCTCGACCAGGCCACGTAGCTCGTCCTCGATCGCGTCGTACTCGGCGTCCGCGACCAGCGGCGACCCCCGGTAGTAGGCGTCGCGCAGCGCCACAATGCGGTCGGCGAGCTCTTGGATATGTTCCCCAGTTTCCACAGCACCCGACGCTACCGATACCCACCGACACGTGGAACGACGACGCGTGGGGCGTTCAGTTGTGGCGAGGCAGGACATCTGTCCTTTGATCAGGACATGTGCCAGCGAGAACGCGCGCAGACGAACATCCGGGGAGGAATTGCGGGTGGTGACACAGCCACCAGTTCTGGTGTCGATAGCCACGACTGCGGTCGGTTTCGCTGGTGTGGCAACCGTTTTCACCTACATTGCGCTGCTGACGCAGGTCACCGGATTCGCGGTGCCAGCGGTGTCGGTGCAGATCGCGCCCGGCCGCGGCACCTGTGCCGAACTCGTCGCGCTACCGCACACCGGCTCGCCCCGGCCCCGACCGCCGTGGGCTTGATCGAGGACTCACTTCGACGTGGTGGCCGCTGATAGGACCGCGTCGTTGACGGCCGTAGGAGTGATCGCGACAAGGAACTTCTGCGCCCGACTGGCGTTGTCGCACAGGTATCGACGCTTCGGGCGCTTCGATGTCAGCGCGTGGTCGACGGCCTTCACGACCTTCTGGGGATCGCCCGCGAGCTTTTGCATGCGGCCCAGCAGCTTCCGAGTCCCAGCAAGGTGTGATGCGTACAGTTCGCGATGCTCGTCGGTCAGTTGCGCGGTCATGCGGTCGTGGTCGTCGAGCATGCTCCCCCACATGTCGGTACGGGTGGGCCCGGGCTCGATGAGCGAGACGGGGATCCGCCATGGGCGCAGCTCCATCCGGAGTGCATCGGCCAAGGACTCGACTGCATACTTCGATGCGCTGTAGGCGCCGGTCCCCGGCGTGGTGATCAACCCACTGACCGATGACATGAAAACCACCCGTCCACGTGCTTCACGTATTTTCGGCAGCACCGCCTGCGTCACTCCGATCTGGGCCGTCACGTTGACGTCGAGTTGCCGTGACAACTCATTGAGGGCCAATCCCTCCACCGGTCCGTTCACGATGATGCCGGCGTTGTTGACAACGCCGTTCAGTTCAGCAGGGAGTCGATCAGGAAGCGCAGCGATGGCGGACCTGTCGGTGATGTCGAGAAAAATCGCGTGCACATTGGGTAAGCGATCGAGACTTTCCAGGGCGGCATCGGATCGAGCCGTGGCATACACCTCCCAACCTCGTCCGCTCATGTGCTCGGTGATCGCCAGACCGATCCCCCTACTGGCGCCGGTAATCAATACGGAAGGCATGTGTTCTCTTCTCTCGTCGTCGAACGTCTACTGGTGAGGCTGCTCGGGCCCGATGATCGGTGCACCATTGACCCCGATGTATACCGATCGGCGTACTTCGTCGTGTGGCGGTACGTCACCCAATACACCATGTAAACCGAGAAGTATCCGGCGTTGATGATGTGTGTTGTGTAGTCGAGCACCGGCATCCATGGGCTTTGGTGTGGACCCCTTGAGCGACTGCCATTCAGGGCAGCTGTGGGTAGAGCGCCGTGACGCCTGCGGCCAGTGCGGTCTGCGCTTGGCGGGAGGCGTTGTCCGCGAGGATCTCGTAGGCGCCGGTCGCGATGCCGTCGACGGCGATCCGGGCGATGTCCGCAGGGTCCGACTTGGCCTCGGTAACGGTCCGGACCATGTCGGTGTCCATGTAGCCGACGTGCAGGCCGGCCACGCGGATGCCCTGGTCGGCGAGCTGTAGACGCACGGCGTTGGTGAGTGACCACTCCGCGGACTTGGCGGCGCAGTAGGCGCCGACCTCCGGGAAGCTGACCCAGGATAGGCCAGACAGGATGTTCAGGATTGCACCGCCGCCGTTGGCCGCAATCTGGGGCGCGAAGCCACGGATCACCGAGAGGGTGCCGAAGAAGTGGGTGTCCATCTCCAGGCGGATGTCGTTCAGGTCGCCCGTGAGCAGGTCGGCGCCAGGGGGTGAGCCGGCGTTGTTGATCAGGACCGTCACGTCGCCAGTGGCCTTGACTGCGGCCGCGACGGAGGCGGGGTCGGTAATATCGAGCGTGATCGGCTCGGCGCCCGGCAGGTCGACCTGGTCGGGATTGCGGGCTCCGGCGTAGACCGCGGCGCCGCGACTGAGCAGCTCGACGGCGAGCGCTCGGCCGAAGCCCCGGTTGGCTCCGGTGACAAGAACAGTGCTGGTGGCGAGGTCCATGGAAGGCTCCTGGTGAGTTGGGAAAGCATGCTGATCGATCCGAGTGCGACGGTTGATGTAGGCGTTCGGTCCTGGACGACGTAAACCTGGCCGGCGGTCGTCAGCTGGTCAGCCGGTTGAGCTTGCGGATCTACTGGTCGAAGGTCCGGGCGATGCGGCGCAGCGCTCTACCACGTCGGGCGATTGAGCCCGCGGTGTACTGCGGCTTCGGTTTCCGGTCGGTGGCTGTCGCGACGATCTGCTCGGCGACGACGGCGTCGAGATCAAGAAACATCACACCGTCACGAGGTCCGACGCCCGCTGTGTTCCAGCGGGTTCCGACCACTTCGAAACCTACATCGGCCAGCGCTAGGGCACTCCTTTCCCGATGCCTGAGGACGCATCCATCAGAAGCGCCACCTGCCGAGCTGTTGCCATCCAGGACTCCCGAGTAGATTAGATTATGACTATAATATAAACGCAGAGCCGCAGGATGGCAAGTGAGCCTTCCAGCGAGCGAGGAGCCTGTGGTGCGACGTCGGCTGGTTCGTCGGGCATTCGTACATCGTCTACGGCCCACTGCTCGCCGGAGCGACGAGCATCCTGTACGAGGGCAAGCCCGTCGGCACTCCCGATTCCAGGGCGTTCTGGCGCTTGATCAGCGACTACGGCGTGCGATCGATGTTCACCGCACCGACCGCCATTCGAGCGATTCGCAAGCCCGATCCGAACGCTGAGCTGCTCGCGGAGTACAACGTCTCGTCGCTGCGGTCGCTGTTCGCCGCCGGTGAGCGATTGGATCCCGATACCTATGAATGGGCGACCGCGCCCCTCATCGATCACTGGTGGCAGACCGAAACCGGCTGGGCCATTGCGGCGAATCTGCGTGGCCTGGACCCGATGCCCGTCAAGGCCGGCTCGCCTACCGTGCCGGTACCAGGCTTCCAGGTGCAGATCGTCGATGGCGGGGGAGTCGAGGTGCCAGCAGGGCGACTCGGGATACCTCGACGAGTACGGGTATGTCTTCGTCGCCCTGGAGGGGATGCTGCACCGGCACCAGCCCGGCAGCGGGGTGAAGTCGGCCGAATTCCTTTACCGGCGCACCGGCGGCAGGGCCATCGCGAGTTCCCCCCGTCGGGCAGCCCGCCACCACCGCTGTCCGGAGTCGATGGCACCCCGGATCTTGCGCACAGTGGGTACCTGTGTGAGCAGGTGTAGCTGATACTGCCACGGCATTTGTAGCCCGTGCCGGGCCGCCATCGCATAGGCGAACTGCACGGCGCTGCGGTCGAGATACCGGTCGGCGTGTTCGAACCAGATCATACTGGTACGGGCGGCGGCCTGTACCGGGCGCAGCGCAGCGCGCCGCTGCGCAGCGTAGTTCTCCAGCGCGTCGGCGACCTCGGCATGCTCGTACAGGTTCTGTGCGAGCACGACGGCGTCGACGATTGCCAACCGGGTGCCCGACCCGATGGTGAAGTGCGTCGTGTGCGCTGCATCGCCGAGCAGCACCACGTTGTGGTGATACCAGGTTTTGTTGGTTACCTCGGAAAAGCGGCTCCACCTTGCGAACTCGCCTCGTGTCTTGCTGATCAACGAGTGACCGTCGAGAAGGCGTGTGAATATGTTTTCCAGAACCCGCAAGTTCTCCAGGTTGTCCAGGGAATCGAATCCCAGTCCATGCCAAGTCTGCGGTTGACACTCAACGATGCAGGTGCTGATTTTTTCGGCAACCGACGGGTAGGCATGGAACCAGATCCAACCGGCCGAGGTGTGTTCGAAGGCGAAGGTAAATCGGGTGAAGACCTTGTCCGTACCGAGCCAGATATATCGATTCTCGCCCAGTGTGACGGACGTGCCGAAACGATGATTACCCAGCTGCCGTAGCCCGCTGTTGGCGCCGTCGGAGGCGACGATGAGATCGATGTCGTCGAAGCCGGACAGATCGTGGACCTCTCGCCCGTGCTGGACATCGACGCCCAGGTCGCTCGCCCGTCGGGAAAGTACGTCGAGCAATGCCGCGCGCCCCATGCTGAACCCGTAGCCCCCGAAATGCGCGGTCTGGTCGTCGCGCACATGGATTGCCTGTTCGCGCCATAGGACCGACCCGGCACGCACCGCCTGGGCGCTGTCGGGGTCATTCCGATACAGAATGTCGAGCAGGTCGTCCCAGTAGACGACGCCCCAGCCATAGGTGGACCCTGGGGGATCGCGGTCGATCACCGTAATGTCATGGGCCGGGTCGCGCCGCTTCATCGAAATAGCGAAGTACAAGCCCGCTGGCCCGCCACCGATACACACAATCTTCATCTCGTCACCAGCTCCATCCCGGTTGGTCGAACCTGGCTTCACATGATTGGTACTCGATGCAACCGAGCCCGGCACGCTGTGCGTGTCCGGGCTCGGTCACCGGCGCTAGAAGCTACCCCAGCCACCCCAGCCGGGTGGGTTCCACCAATTCCACCAGCCGGGATTCCATCCCCAGCCGGGGCCGCTACCCCAGCCGGGGCCGCCACCCCAACCAGGGCCGCCGCCACCCCAACCAGGGCCGCCGCCACCCCAACCAGGGCCGCCGCCACCCCAACCAGGGTTGTCGACGAGTTGGGTTGCAGACGTGGGTGTCGTTGCGTGCGCGGTAGGCGCTTGCGCCGCAGCCGCGACGACCGGAATCGCAGCAACCGCGGCTATACCGGTGGCAGCCGCCAACCGGGCGAACTTCGTGTGTGAATTCTTTCTTTCGGTCATGATAGGGCTCCAGATACTGTCCCGACCTGCTCGCATTCTACGCGATTTCGCCGACCTCTAGAAGTCGCAGTGTTGACCCATCTGAAATCCCCGCCCCATTCCCTACCATTGCTAATCCGAGGATGCCCGCGTACTGCGTGGCGGAGGGAGTTGGTGGCGCAGATCGCAAAGGGTGCGACGAACGAGCGTTGACTGCGTGGTGGCGCCGGATCAGCTATCTGCTCCCGCACACTACGAGCGCTGATCGCCCCCCCCGCGGAGTTCTTGATGGTCAACGTTTCTCATTGTGAAGTGGCGAGTTCTCGGGATGATGGCGTCCTTCATGTGCGGGTTGTAGGGATGGTGGTTGTGTACCTCGGGCCCAGTATTCGTTGTGGTTCTGGCGTGCTTTCGGCGATGCGTGCCGGGGTTGCGGCGAGGTCGGCGCGTCCACGCGTGCGTCCTCCCAGCCCATGCCATGATGCGAGCGGCCCTGACGCTCACCCGAAGGAGACAACAGTGCGACTCACCCGCATTCTGGCTTTACCCGCCGTCGCGCTGCTCGGTTCCGGCCTCACGCTCGCCGGCTCGTCCTCCGCCCTCGCGGAAGGCCCCGAACTCGACGTCGCGACCTTCGACTGTCCCCAGCCCGACGGACTCTTCCCTTTCCCCGGGGACGTGACAAAGTACGTTCAGTGCTCGAACAACGTCCCGACCGTTCACAGGTGTCCGGACGGCCTGAATTGGAACCAGACTGGCCAGTACTGCGACTGGCCTGCCAGCGCAGGCGCGGTGGCTGACCAATCCCCATCCGGACCTCGCCACAGCCCTGCAATCCCACCGCAACTGCCACAACTGACACAAAGTGTCACTGCCTGAAAGCAACATGGCGAGTCCGGATTCGCCTCCCCGTACTCAGTCGAGCGCGGCCAAGTCCGGCAGCGGTAAAAGCGGCGGGAAGTCACCCAGGACCGGGCACCCCGGCAGTGCGGCCGTCGTGAGCGGCCGGTCACTGCGGCTGCTGCGTCACTTGGGTTGAAGAGAAGGGCCGCTGCGGCCGGGGCCGTTCCGTGAGAACGGCCGGTGATGTCCGCGCCGGCGCCGGAAGCATACGATCCCACCCATCTACCCACCGGAAAGCAAACCCGCACACTGGAACTCAAACGCGACCTGATCACCGTGCTGCTGGCGTACGCACTGATCGACTACCACAAGCAGCTGCCGCTGACTGCGGTGTTCGGTGCCGGAACCCTGTCCTCTAGCGATGGGGGAGCAGTAGGTCGCCGGGTAGATCCTGCGTGTCACCGCTCTCGCTCCAGCTGGGTGAGCCGGGCGACGGCGGGCAGCGCGGCGGCGAGTGCCCGACGGTGTGCGGGGCTCAACTCGGAGACCATCGGAACCAGGTACCGGACCCGGTCGTCGTGGCGGGTTTGCCGCACCTGCCGGCCCGCCTCGGTGAGGTGCACGATCACGGCCCGTCCATCGCCAGGGTCACCGCGGCGCAGCACCAGCCCGTCGCGCTCCAAGCGGGAGATGAGTTGAGTGATGCCCGGCTGGGTGAGCTGCTCGGTCTCGGTCAGATCGGTCAGCCGCGCAGGGCCCCGGTGAGCGAGGGTGTCGAGCACCGACAGTGTGGTGAACGGCAGCTTCTCCTGTACCGGGATACGGATGTAGACGCGGACGAAGTCCTCGATCACCGCGGCGAAGGCGTCCACGTCGAAATCGTCGATGTCGTCCACTCGAGCAACTATATCTTGGACTTATAAAAATTGCTTAAATAAGCTACTTATGTAAATTGGGACTCAAACAGCTCAGGAGGCCAGATGAGCGACGGAACCGACGATGCCCGACCGTTCCCCTTGACGCCGACGAAGATTCACGTCTCCGACAGCGTGCTCACCGACCTCCGGCAGCGCCTGGATCTGACCCGCCTGCCCGACGATGTCGGCAATGAAGACTGGTATTACGGCGTGCCTCGCGGCTATCTCCAGGAGCTCGTGGACTACTGGCGCAGCGGATACGACTGGCGCGCAGCCGAGGCCGAGATCAACACCTACCAGCATTTCAAGGTCGAAATCGACGGTGTGCCAGTGCATTTCATGCGCAGGCCCGGCGTCGGGCCGGATCCGACGCCGCTGATTTTGACACATGGTTGGCCCTGGACGTTCTGGCACTGGTCCAAGGTCGCCGACTTGCTGGCGGACCCGGGGGCGCACGGTAGTGATCCGGCCGAGGCGTTCGACGTGATCATGCCCTCGGTTCCCGGATTCGGGTTCTCCAGCCCGCTGACCAGCCGCCCGGATGTGAACTTCTGGAAGGTCGCCGACCTCTGGCACACGCTCATGACCGATGTTCTGGGCTACGAGAAATACGGTGCCGCCGGCTGCGACGTGGGCGCGCTGGTCACCGCCCAGCTCGGCCACAAATACGCCGACGAGTTGTATGCCATCCACATCGGATCCGGACTGAAGCTCACCCTGTTCAACGGCGATCGTGCCTGGGACTTCAGCGGCGGACTGCCCATTCCCGACGGCCTGCCCGCCGAAGTACGTGCACGAATCGTGGAGCTGGACAAGCGTTTCGCCGTCCACTTGGCCGCACACCTCCTCGCCCCCAGCACCCTCGCCCACGCCCTGACCGATTCCCCGGCGGGCATGCTGGCATGGATCCTGGAACGTTGGTACAAATGGAGCGACAACGGCGGCGACATCGAAACCGTGTTCAGCAGAGATGATCTCCTCACGCACGCCACGATCTACTGGGCCACCAACACCATCGGCACCTCGATACGCTTCTACGCGAACCACAACCGCTATCCCTGGACGCCTTCCCACGACCGCCTTCCGGTCGTGCAGGCCCCCACCGGCATCACGTTCGTCGGCTACGAGAACCCACCCGGCATCAGCACCGCCCAACGCGTCGAACACTTCCGCGACGGCGACCGCGCCCAGTGGTACAACCACGTCAACCTCACCGTCCACGACCACGGAGGCCACTTCATTCCCTGGGAAATCCCCGACCAATGGACCGGTGACCTACGCCGCACCTTCCGGGGACGGCGCTGACACGCGACAAACTCAGCACCAGGCGAATACCCGCTCGTAGGCCGCATATCGCGCGTGCGGCAGCGGCCGAGCGTAAAAGTCACTCACGTGTTTGAGCAGGAGGTGATCTGGTCTACGAGCTCGCGCAGCGGGGCCAAGATGCCAACGAGTTGGTCGCTATTCAGGGCGTACAGCCGAAGCGTGCCTTGGCGTTCGACGGTGAGCAGTCGCGCTGCTCTCAGAATCTTCAGGTGATGCGAGACCGCTGGTTGGGAGAGGGCAAGCTGCGCGGCGATCTCTCCCACGCTGGACTTCCCTCCAGCTTTCAGCAGCAGGGCGATGATCGCCTGGCGTCGGTCGTCTCCGAGTGCGGTGAACAGCGGCTGGCATTCGGTGAATGTGGCCAGGATGTCCTCGGCGGCGGTCACATCGTCGCCCGAGCCGGGAGGCTGCTCCGGAGCTCGCGCAGCCGGGTCACCGGCAACGCACGGGCCTCCCCCTCGGCGATCCAGTCATCGAGCATCAGCCTGGTCTGATCGGCCACCTTGATGAAATGGGCTTCCAGGTACCGGGCCATGTCGAACGGGGTCAGGACAGGCAACAACCGCAGCGTCATCTTCACCACAAACTTCGGCGCGCGACGCTGGCGTACTCCGGTCTGCGCGGCCACGATCGCCGACGCTTCAGCGCTGGCTTCGGCCGCCGGACCGACCTCGGAGCGCAGAGTAGGCAACGACCAGCTCGCCACCTCCAGGGCCGCGATGTAGGGCACGGTCAGTGCAGCGATGCCCTCGCCAGCACCGGCCCGAGTGGTAAGCCGGGCACGCAGGCCACCGGCCCTCAGAACCGTCGTCACCGCCTCGGATCGAGTCCGGTCGGCCCCGGCACCGAGTACCTCCAGAGTCGAGCCGAGTGGCATCCAATACGCGATCCCCGGTGCCGGTACCTCACCGGCCAACGGCGCGCTATAGGCGAACAGGGACGGCACAACCTGCACGATCTGCTCAGCAGGCCAGAATTCCTCCAGTACGCGGCGGTCGTGAAGATCCTGACCGATGCTCACCACGGTTGCGCCGCCGATCGCATTCCGCAGATCGGACAACCACGACCCGCGCAGCGCCGTCGAGGACACGCACAGCCAGACCATATCCCAAGTCCCGTCCGGAATCTCAGCGTGCACCTCCTCGGGCCGCAGCTGCTGGGTGACCGGTTCTCCGAGCCAGCGCAGCTGATACAGCGTGCGACCCGTGTCGGCCCATCCAGTCCGTCCGGGCTTGACCAGATAACTCACGGACGCGCCACCAAACCCGAGCCGCATTCCGAAAACCTGACCAAGCGCGCCGTCACCAACTACCAGAACCTGCATTTTCACTCCATTCAAATATTTGAATGGAAGAATACATCCTCTGGCCACTGCCGACTCCGGCCACTGGTAAGGCTCCCGAGTATCGCCCTCTTCCCGAGGTCTGTAGTTCGGATCGACGCGGCGTCTGTCGATGGCCACGCGGTGGGGCGGAGGGGCCGTAGTAGTCCGAGTGAGGAATCGTCCGCTACGCGGATGTTTTCGTGATCATGATGGTCGGGGCCGAAGCACACGCGGACGCGTTATGGGACGAAGTCGCGCAGGTTATCGCCCCGTTGGGTCACCGATTCAGGTGGGCGGGTGAGCGGTCTTGTTGGGCCGGCTGGTCGGTGGTGTTGCTGCTGGTTGGCCCTGAAATCCTGAAGACTGATCAGTCGCGTGTTGGGACGACAGCAGCGAGGTTGCTCAGTGTTTCATCGAGTAGTTCGGTGAAGTCGGCACCGGAATTGTCCTGGACCGCGATGACAGCCGAGAATCCCGCGCCGACGATGGCACCGACAACCGCGCGCACTGCCGGATCCGCAGCGTCGGTGCCGGATCGCGTGGCCAGCAGATCCGACATCACCCGGGTTGCGCCGATGAGCTGGTCCAGCAGTGATGCGCGCAGCGGCGGTACGGACATCATCAGCCCGACTCGCTCCTGTAGATGTTGCCGTTGCGCCGTGGACAGCTCGGCGAAGGTGTCGCGCATGGCCGTTCGCATCGCCTCGAACGCCTCCAGCGTGGTCGGCTGAGCCCGAAACCGCTCGGCGAACGACAGATCGAGGTCGTCCCAGAGCACAAGTTCTTCCTTGGTGGGGAAGTAGCGGAAGAAGGTGCTTTCGGAGACGTCTGCGGCGTCGGCGATCTGCTTGACCGTCGTGTTCTCGTACCCCTGCTCCCGAAACAGTCGCAACGCGTGCTGCTGAATCGTGAGGCGGGTCTGCGCTTTCTTCCGCTCCCTCAGTCCGCTCACGGTTAAAAACCCAGCAGGCGTTCGGCGTTGCCGTGCGCGATGCGCTCGCTGTCGGAGCGGCTGACGGGCAGCCGATCCAGGAAAGACCGCGCGTTCTCCATCGAGCCATACGGATGATCAGTCGCAAACAGGATACGGTCGGCACCGACCTGCAGGAGCAGGTTGAGGAACGTGGGTGTCCAGTTGAACGCTGCGAAGGTGTAGTGCAGATTGTCCGAGAAGTAGGCGCCGAGAGGACGTTCCAGCTTCACGGCGTGGGACATGATCTGCTCGAATCTCGGCATCATGAAGGAGAGCCCTTCGCCCATGTGACCGACCACGAACTGCAATCCGGGATAGCGGTCGAAGGCCCCACTGAGCACGATGCGAAGCACATGGGTCGCGGTCTCGATATGCCAACCCCACGCACTGGTCGCGAGGATATCGGCGACCTCGCCTGGGTAGTTTCCGACATAGGATGCCTCGATCACCTGCCGTGGCGGTGGTGTCGGGTGCAGATAGATCGGCACACCCAACGCTTCGGCCCGTTCCAGGATCGCCCAGAAGAACTCGTCGTCCAGATATCGGCCCTGAGTGTGACCGTTGATCAACACGCCCTTGAACCCGTGTTCGCGCACCACACGTTCCAACTCCTCGGCGGCCTTGTCCGGTGCGGCGGTCGCCACGGTGGCGAACGCGGCGAATCGATCGGGATGCCGATCAACAGCCGCGGCCAGATGGTCGTTGGTGTCCCTGGCCAACAGAACGGCATCGTGCGGTGGCATCTGCTCGACACCGGGTGCGGTCAACGACAACACCTGCACGTCTATCCCGGCCTGATCCATCGCCGCGATCCGGCCCTCACCGAGATCGCCCAACATGTCGATGATCCTGCCGCCCCCGGCCGCCCGCGCCTGCTCGGCCATCGCATGCCCTGGGCCGGACAGGAACGCCGGGGTCGCGAAATGCTCCTCGAGCGCGATAGTGCGCATCACGTCCTCCAATCTGACAGTCAACCTTCATTTGAAGGCATACTGTCATATTGTCCTCGGTTCACACCAGAGATCCGTCGGAACGCCGAACTCGGTGGACCGAAGCAGACCAGTCCAGTCGCAGTGCGGATCCCTGGTGCGGCCACGCATCCACGGCGGATGCGTCTGGAGCAGCCGGCACAGAAGCCGCAGTGGTCAGGCTCGCCACCGAGCTACCGGCGGATCGGGCAGCTCGCGGGTTGCGAAGGCCGTCTGTGCTGTTTGTGCTCCCCGGAGCGGTGAACCGCCAGACGATTACAGGTTGAGCGGCAGGGGCTCGTGCGGGGCCGCAACGCTACCTCGATCATCGGGAGCGCGTTACGCAGATGACCCACATTCGTTGTGCCGCAATCATGCGCGTGCCGATGAGGTCATCATCGATCGACATGGCCCGCTGGCCGGACTCATCGCCTCGGGTGGACACTCCGAACGTAGGTAGGGCGCCCGTAGGCGCCTGGGACTTTTCCGCCGAATCCAATCCTGCAGTCCGAGTCGGCTGCTCGGTCGCGCCTGCTCAGCTGGTTGTGGACGATCGGGTCACCACGTAAAGGAACTGATCTGGGGCGGTTTCGGTGATCGTCAACCCGCGCGGACGTAGCTCCTCGCTGATCTGCTCGGCGGTCACCACGACCCACCGGTCGCGTGCCGTGAACTCCGCAACGGTGGCACCAGCCTCCATGACCCGGTAGCTCATCTGCCAGTCCACCGCATCCGGTCCACTCGGCTCTGCCGTGGCGCTGCCGGTATAGCGACGGCGCCCGATCCTGGCCTCCGCCATCGGCATACTCGGAACATGCTGGGGGACCGTGGGCGGGTACAAAGTCAGCATCGCTCGCCCTGTCGGCGCGAGCCGCGCAGCGAGCAAGTCCCACACCGCAAGACGTTCCGCGGCCGAGAAGTGCCCCAGTACGTTCATCAGCAGTACCGCGCTGAGCTGTTCAGGCAGTGAAGCTCCGGCCAGATTGTTGTCCAGCACGCTCACCCGCCGCCGCAAATCCGGATCGGCCCCCACGACCGCGAGTAGCGCAGTACGTAGCGCCGGGTCCGGCTCTATGGCCAGGACCTCGGCCTCCGGCAGCGTCGCCGCCACCACCCGCACCCCCTCCCCGGTACCAGCCCCAACATCGACCACCGGGCCCGAATCGGTATCCAGGCGATCCAGCGCCGCACCGAGCGCCGGGCCCAACTCACGCCATGTCTCCGGCAGCAACACGGCCACGAGCTCGGCGGTGCGTGCGTAGAACTCCGAGGCAGTCACTCCTCCACTCCTACAGATGAAAACGAGTTTCATCAAGGCCGTAGCGAAATTCGCAGCCGACCACACGGACCGCCGGATGATTACGCCGACGGCATCGATTCCGTGTACAGGATCGAGCACATGTCCCTCACTCCGATATCCCGAAGGTGCCGCTCCGGCAGGCTGGTATCCAGGTCTTCGTGATCGGTGGCGCCAGCGGTGATCTATGGGTGAAGCCGGCCGCTCGCGGTTTCAATGGATCGGCGGTTTCGATGAAATGAAGCGCGAGGCACGATCCACTCGTGATCGCCCTGCTCGACGTTGCGGAATGCTCGTTCAGTGATCCGTGGCAGCGACTTGCCGTAGGCGGGTTTCGAGTCCGTCGAGGGTGCGTTCGAGGGCGTAGGTGTAGAGGATGCGGCGGGCCTGGTCGCGCGACTCGCCGTCGTCGGCATATTGCGCGACCATCTGTCGCAGGTGTGCGGTGCCCGGTCCGGCGTAGGGAGTGCTGTCGAGCATTCGGGCCAGGCTCGCCATGCTGGAGTCGGTGTCGCCTCGGACGTACCGTTCGCCGGTGGCGATCAGTCCGATGCAGGTGTTGAAGGCCATGGTGTAGGCAAGGGCGGCCTCATCGCCGAAGCCGGCCTCGAGCAGGCGGGATACGCCGGCGTCGACGACAGGCATCAGCACTTCGAGCTGGGGGCCGTTGCGCAGGAACCACGCCGCCACGCCGGGGTACTGCCGGAGGTGATCGTTCATGGGCGCCAGCACACCGTAGAGCCAACGCCGCCAATCAGGTTCGTCCAGTGGCACCTCGATCATCGTCCAGACCCGCTCGGCCACCGCCGCGGTCACTCGGTCGCGATCGCCGAGGTGGTGGTAGATCACCGACAGTGAGGTATCGAGATGGGCGGCGAGGCCGCGCAGGCTCCAGCCGTCGAGCCCGTTGGTGCGGGTCAAATCGACTGCCGCGGTGACGATTGCGTCGCGCGTCATACCAGTCCGATACTCACGCCTAACTCTGGACATAAGGCAACCCTAACTGTAGCCTCGGAAATTAGAACACCGATCTAATCTACTGGAGTGAGGTAGCGGTGTGAGTACAACCGAGCCGAGAAGATCCGAGCCCGAACCGAGCATGGAGTGTCCTATGTCGAATGAGGTCGAGCTGACCGGTGTTCCCGAAACGATGCTGTGGACGCTGCACAACCGCGCCGCCGAAGCCACGCGAAGCGGCGGGATACTGCACGATGCCGATTGCGTCCGGATCTACGACTCGATCGCCTACGACTACCAGCACAACTTCGGTAAGCCGGACGGAACCCATGCCCAACGCGCCCGAATCTTCGACGACGCCGTGTGTGGCTGGCTCGCCGAAAATCCCTCTGGGACGGTCGTGGAACTCGGGGCGGGCCTGGAGACCCAGTTCCAGCGCTGCGACAACGGGACCGTCAACTGGGTGTGCGTCGATGTCGAAGAGTCGATCGCGGTGCGGGAACGTTTCCTGCCCGCCGGACCGCGATGCCGCCATATCGCCTGCAGCGCATTAGATCTGGCGTGGCTCGACCACATCTCGCCCGGACCGGTCTTCATCACCGCGCAGGGCCTGTTCATGTACTTCGACGAGCCTGATGTGCGCACACTTGTCACCGCGATCGTGGGCCGGCTTCCCGGTGTGCAGCTGATGTTCGACGCGATTCCGCCGTGGTTCTCCCGCAAGACGATGAAAGGGTTCGCCAAGACCAGGAACTATACGGCCCCGCCGATGCCGTGGGGGATCAAACGCGACGACCTCTCGGCGCTCCTGTGTGGCTGGAGTCCGCGCATCAAGTACGTCGAGGTGGGTAACTTCGGGCCGCCGCGCGGTCCGCTCGCGGTGCTGCTGCCGGTCTTCGAGCGCACACCGGTGCTGCGCAATATCCCGCCGGTCATCGCCCGGGTGCTCACCGCGGCGTGAGTCGCCGGGTCTACTACGGAACAGGCTGAGGTTCCAATAAGCAGTTGGCTTGCGAGTGTTATACGAGGACCTCCAGCGGGTGCCGATGAGCCATCCCTGCCGTCGCTTCACCCGGGGTTGGCCGCTCTCGGGCTGGGCCGGGAGAGCGCGGTGGTCACCGGCGGCCTCGACACCACGGCTGTCGAGAACGGCGACCGGATCGCGCCGCCAGCTGCCGGGATATGCACGTCTTCATGCCGTCCAGTCAGCGTCGTGGATGTGCTTTCCGAAGCTAACAGCAAACGGTTATCGTTATCTGTTCGGAGTTGGAGGTTTGCTGTGGGAAGTCCGTTTCACCGGAGTTGTGCCGGATACCGTGATCATTGACTTCGAGCCGTTGTTTCGCATGTGCAATCTGTGCGCGGCCGCTGCCTCCACCGTTCGATCGGGTTCCCGGCCTGCCTCGGCCAGTTCGACTCCGCGCGAGGCCGGTTGATGAACCGTGTCGGTTTCTTCGGGAGCTTTCCACTGTCCGTGCGGCTCCTGCTGATGAACCATCTGCTCGGCAATATCGGTTTCTACATGCTGGTGCCGTTCCTGGCCGATTACCTGCTCACCGATCTGGCCCTCTCGGCCACCGTGGTTGGGGTGGTACTCGGCGTCCGTAACCTCAGTCAGCAGGGTTTGTTCCTGGTGGGTGGATCGGCCTCCGACCGGCTCGGCGCACGCGGTGTGATCATCGTCGGAGCCGGGATACGGTCGGTCGGGTTGGTGTCGTTCGCCGTCGGCGGTTCGCTGCCGGTGGTACTGCTCGGCTCCGTGCTCACCGGATTCGCCGGTGCGCTGTTCAACCCGGCTGTCCGCGCGTATATCGCCCGGGACAGCGGCAACCGGTCCGCGCATGCGTTCGCCCTGTTCAACGTGATGGGGAACATTGGCTCGGCGGTGGGTCCGCTGGTCGGGGCGCTACTGATAGGCGCCGGCTTCCGGCTCACCGCGGCCGCCGCGGCCGCCGTGTTCGCGACGCTGACCCTCGCCCAACTGTTGCTGCTGCCCGCGCGGCCCGTAACCGCCCGCGGCACCGCGCTGAGCGCTGATCTCGGCCGTGTGTTCACCGACGTCCGTTTCTGGGGTTTCACTGCCGCCCTGATGGGGATCCTCGCCCTCCGTCGGCGTGGTTTCCTGTCGGTCGCCGAAACCTCACCGCCTCCAGAACAGTTCACGACGAAAGGCGATACCCAGCGATGAACATCCCCGTAGCCGTGGCGGTCGCCCGATGATCAGCGCCGCCGGCATCCTCTTCTCCTACGGGGGCAACCTCGTGCTCGACGACGTCGATCTGGTCGCGGAACAGGGCAGCACCGTGGGGCTCATCGGCCCGAACGGCTCAGGCAAATCCACCCTTCTCCGCATGATCTACCGGGCGCTGCGCCCGCATTCGGGCGTGGTCGGCATCGACGATGTTCCGGTCGAGTCAATACGCGGCCGTTCCCTCGCCGCGCGGCTCGCGGTGGTCGCCCAGGAGACACCTTCGGAAACTCCGGCCACTGTCACCGACACTGTCCTCCTCGGCCGCGCCCCGTGGGCTCGTCCGATGCAGGGCTATTCGCGTCGCGACCGCATCATCGCGGCGACAGCACTCGAGCGAGTCGGTGCCAGGCACCTCGCCGACCGGCCTGTGACGCATCTGTCCGGTGGTGAACGCCAGCGGGTACTCATCGCCCGCGCGCTCGCACAGCACGCCGACCACCTGCTACTGGACGAGCCCACCAACCACCTGGACATCGGATATCAGCACGAACTACTCGGGCTCATCCGTCAGTTGAAGGACACCACGACCCTCGTCGTGTTGCACGATCTGAATCTCGCGGCGCGCTACTGCGACGCACTGGTCCTCCTGCACCGTGGTCGGGTGGTAGCCGCGGGCCCGGTCGACCAGGTACTGACTCCGGAAATCATCGAACCGGTCTACGGCGTTCGCGTGCAGCGCTGCATCGCATTCGGCGAAACGCAACTCCTGTTCGGGCCCCGCGAATCGCAATCCGGCCGGGTGGAACCAATCGAGCGAAATTCGGCCCACGGAGAGGCGGCCACCCGATGAGCGCAACCCTGCCGGTGGAGGAATCCGTCGACGACCTCGACTACGCGCGGGAGCGCGCCCGACTGCTGATGTGGCTCAGCGGTCTCGGCGCCGGACTGGCGCTTGTGCTCCTCGTGGCCACCGGCCTCGGTCCCGTATCAGTGCCACCGCTCACTGTCGCCCGGATCATCGGCCACCACACCATCGGTATGCCAGCGACCGCGGAGTGGACTGCCGCTCAGGATTCGATCGTCTGGCTGATACGGGTGCCTCGTGTACTGCTCGGTGCGTTGGCCGGCGCCGCCCTAGCGGTGGCCGGAGCGGTCCTGCAGACGTTGGTCCGCAATGTCCTCGCCGATCCCCATATCCTCGGAGTCACCTCCGGAGCCTCCACTGGAGCAGCGGTATCTCTGCTGTTCGGCGTATCCATCGCCTCTGGAGCGCTCGCCGCCAGCGCGTTCGCAGGTGCCGTGGTCGCGACCGCGCTCCTGTTCGCCATCGCCCGCCTCAACGGGCAGATGACCTCGCTGCGGCTACTCCTGGGCGGCGTCACCATCGGCTATCTATTCTCCGCCGCGACCAGCTTCCTCATCTTCGCCTCCGACGACCAAGAGGGGGCGCGAACTGTGCTCTTCTGGCTGCTCGGTTCTCTCGGATCGGCGGCTTGGCCCTCGGTGGGGACGACGACCGCGGTCACCGCCGCGGCGATCACCGCCCTGGTCCTGCTGGCCACTCGGCTGGACATGCTCGCCGCCGGCGACGACACGGCGCGTGCGCTCGGCCTTTCCCCGGCCCGGCTGCGAATGATCGTCCTGGGCATCGTCGCGTTGGCAGTAGGTGGGGTCGTCGCCGTGGCGGGAGCGATCGGATTCGTGGGCCTCATCGTGCCGCACGTCGCGAGGCTGTGCGTCGGCGCCCGGCATCGCCGTCTGCTTCCTGTTTCGGCCCTGCTGGGCGCACTGTTCCTGGTCCTGGCCGATGTGGTAGCTCGCCTTGCCTTCGCTCCGCGTGAGCTGCCGCTGGGCATCGTCACCGCAGTGGTCGGCGCACCCTTGCTGCTCATGCTGGTTCGCCGGTCCCAACAGTCACCGCACTAATCTTTGACACAAAAAAGCGAATTTCGCCCTCCCTGCGGCGGAGCGTGCAGCGCCCTGAAAGCTTCGCCCGAAAGGAAACCCGACAACATGGCCACCCGTCCGACCCGCGGCGCGCGGCATATTGTGCCAGCCGTCGCGTTACTCACCGCCGCCCTGCTCGCCGGCTGCGGCAGTCCGCGCAAGGCCGCAACCTCGACCGCAGAAGGATTACTGATGACCATCTCCAGTTGCGGCCGCGACGTTACCTTCGACGTACCGCCGCAGCGCGTGGTCACCGTCGGCTCGGTCGCCGCCCCGCTGGTCGCCGCCGCCGGCGCCGCGGACCGCATCGTCACCCGAACCTTCGAATCCGCCCCATTACCCGGCGAATACGCCGACGAACTCGCAGGCATCGAGACCACCTCGCGCACCGGGGAACTCGCGCGCGAGGAGATCATCAACCGCGCCCCCGACCTCGTCGTCAGCTTCGAAGGTGCGGCGGTTACCGCCGACGACCTCGCCCAGGTAAACATACCCCTGCTTGTCACCCGGGGTTACTGCCGCGACGCAGCAGGCGGTTTCGACGACATATTCTCCGATATCGAACTCTACGGCCAGCTCTTCGGGACCAGCGCGGCGGCGAACGCCGAGGTCACATCGCTGCGCCAGCGCGTCGCCGCGGTGGGCGACCGCAACAAGGCTCGCGCCCCTATGCGCGCCGCCGCGCTGATCATCTCCCGCGACGGAGCCAAGATCAGTGCCTATGGCCGCACCAGCACCGTGGCGGCCCAGATGCGAATACTGGGCCTGGACAACGTTTTCGGCGACAGTGATGTCCGCTACTCGGAAATCAATATCGAGACCCTCATCGACCGGGATCCGAACATCCTCATCTTGCTCACCCAGGGTGAGCAGACGACCGAATCCGTCCGGCATGCGTTATGTGACCGGCCCCAACTGGCAGTCCTGCGAGCCATCCGAGACAACCGCATGATCGGCCTTCCGTTCGGGTACACCGGCCCGGGACCGGTCGCCGTGGAGGGAGTCGAAATCCTCGACCATGAACTGGGAGCACTGCGATGACCGTACCCACTACCGATTACAGACTTCGCCTGGCCGACGCGAGCGATGTCGACGGCGCCCGCAGCGTCATGCTCGACACCTTCTACCAGGTGTTCGGCATAGGCTACCTGCCCGAATACCACGCCGATGTGATCGATCCGGAGTCCACGTACCTGCGCCATCCCCGCAACCGGCTCTGGGTCGCCGAACACGAGGGCCGGATCGTCGCCACCACAGCGATCCGCGCCCAGGGCCCGCGCCACCCGCCGCACCCGCGGTGGCTCGCCGAGCGATACCCCGACCCACGCACAGCTCAGTTGTTCCGCGTCTATGTACGGCCCGAACACCACCGGCGCGGACTCGCCAGCCGACTTGTCCTCGCGGCGATCGAATTCGTCACCGAATCCCCGGATTTCGACCGCCTTTACCTGCACACCGACGCCAGGACGCCAGGAGCCCTCGAATTCTGGCGTACCCACGGCCATATCGTCCACGACGCGCGGCACAGCGGGCCCGGATTTCAGACGGTCCACTTGGAGATCCCGCTCCGCGAGCGTGCAACAACGTGAACGCGGTGCCGCCCTTTCCGCGGGCGGCAAGTAGCCGCATGAGGAGCTCGGCCTGTGCGAGGTGGAGGTGACGCCGATCGGGAGCGGGACCAAGATGTGGCGTCCTCGATCCGAGCGCGCATTCCGCTCGGAATCTGGAGCGACAGGAGCGTCAGCGTGACCATGCGCGTTCTGGCCCCGCCGCAATATAAGCATTGCGGCGAGACCTTACGGCCACCTCTGTCTAATTGGTGGCCGAAGTCGCACCGCGCTGGCTCAGAACGAACCTCCGGCGGATCCGCTGCGCCACCCACGGCCCCAACCGTTGCCCCGGCCGCCGCGGTGAATGGGATCGCCGTAGCTGTCGACTGTTTCGGTCTGATCGGTGGATGTCTCAATTTGGTCGGCGGGCTCGAGCACCACCGGAGCAGCGAGCGCGGGCGCTACCAGGACTGCAGTCGGCGTTAGTGCGAGCGCGGCCGAAACGGCGCCGCGTATCAGCACACGGCGGGTTCGTCCGTGGTCATGGTGCATATTCAGGATCATGGGTACTTCCTCACTCGATTTCATAGCGTCAGTCAGTGACCGCGCAAGCGTCCGTTCGGGATTCGTGCCCGTGGTGTACGAACAACTTTCACCGTAGCGCTTATCGCGGACCACCGGGAGCAAGAGTCGAGCACCGCGGGCGACGCCAGATGTGGTGGCCCCACGAGCCGTCCACTGAAGATCGCTTCCTCTCCCGCCCTTCGGCGTTCAGCCAGTCCGATCCCATTTCCGTCGAATCCGTGGCGCCAAGCCGCTCGATGGTGCCCGCCATCGTCATCGCCTTCCGGGCTTGCCCCGGATAACGGGGCGCTTCGTGCATGCACCGCGGCGGGATCGCCGCAGGCCGATTCCGTCGATACCCCGGATAACAGACTGTTATCCGGGGCAAAGGGATTGCTCGGGCAAGTTGCCGAACGCACGATATGCGCAGGACGCCCCTCAGCAAACCCGTCCACTCGATTTGTACCTACTAGTATGTATAGTCTCTTGCATGAGCACTCGAGACAACCTCGTCAAGAGCACGCAGGCATTGCTGTGGGAACGGGGCTATGTGGGTACCAGCCCGAAAGCGATTCAGCAGCGGGCCGGAGCCGGCCAGGGCAGTATGTACCACCACTTCGCCGGCAAGGAGGAGCTGGCGCGTGCCGCGCTCGATCGGACGGCTGCGGAGCTGCGTGCCGGTGTAGACGTGCAGCTTTCCGGTTCAGGCACTGCGCTTCAACGTATTTCGGCCTATCTGCGCCGCGAGCGCGACATCCTGAAGGGCTGCCCGATCGGTGGGCTGACTCAAGATCCGGACGTGATGGCCGCACCCGCCCTCCGCGAGCCGGTCGGGGAGACCTTGACCTGGCTGTGCACCCGCCTGGCCGGCGTGCTGACCGAGGGCCTGGACACCGGCGAGCTGAGTCCGGCCCTGGACCCGGCGGCCACGGCGGCGGCGATCGTCGCCGCGTTGCAGGGCGGGTACGTCCTGGCCCGGGCCGCCGACAGCGCAACGCCTTTCGAGCAGGCGGTCGAGGGAATCCTCGCGTTGCTCACCGCCCACACCATCCACTGAGTTTCGAGAACCGCACGACATCAAGGAAATACGACAAGCATGCGCATATCCCACGCTCCTCACACTGCCGTATCCGCTTCATCCGCGTTCATCACCGGTGACGCGTGCGTCGCAGAACTCGCCGTCCCCGACGGCCCGTCGCGGACGCAGGTCGACAGCGTCCGGTTCGCCCCTGGTGCCCGCACGCGCTGGCACCGTCACCCGGTCGGGCAGGTGCTCGTGGTGACCGACGGCGCGGGGCTCGTGCAACGCCGCGGGGGATCGGTCGAGACCATCCGAACCGGCGACACCGTGCGGATCGAGGCCGACGAATGGCATTGGCACGGAGCGACTCCCGACAAATCGATGACGCATCTGGCCATCGAGGAACTTCCGGTGGACGGGAGTACGGCGGAGTTCGCGCAGGCTGTGACGGCCGCCGAATACCACGCTGTGGACGGAGACCGGGCTGACCCAGCCCCGCCGCTGAGCCGTGTGATCGTGATGGACCAGCAACTGCCGCAGCCGCTGGCCACCCAGCGTGTCGAGATCCGGCGGATCACCATCGCACCCGGATACGCCGCAGGGTTGCACATCCATAACGGGCCGGTCTTCGGCAATATCGAGACGGGGTCGGTGATCTATCAGATCGAGGGACAACCGGAAACCGTGCTCGAGCCCGGCGATGTGTTTTACGAACCCGAGGACATGCGCATCGCACGCTTCGATGCACAGGAGGACGGCGTCACCTTCCTCGGGTACTTCCTGCTCGGCGCCGGCGTGAACGCCGAGCTTGTCCTCCCCGACGCCTGATTCCCCTCTTGATTTTTCCGGCGTCTGCTGTGGCCGTCTCGAACGCTCTTATACGCCTACTCGAGGACGAGGTCAGAAGAGGGTGTCGCGGACGCGGAGCGGCCGGTACCCGGTCGGCCCGAGGTGTGCGAGTTCAGCATCGATGTCGACCTCGATCGCGCCGAAGTTGATGTTCTCGCTGTGGGCCTGGCTGATGTGGGACAGCACCTTGTCGTCAATGCGGCAGCCCTCGCGGCGCATCTACTCAACCGCGAGCCCGTAATACTCTGTGACCAGGCGATCACGGCGTTCGTGGCCAGGTTGAGGCACCATGCCTGTTCGGTCTGGCCGTCCAGATGCCGCGCCCGGAAGGCTCCTTCGTGGCCGTAGATGAGGTCGCGTTTGAGGGCGTGGATCGACTGTCGGGTAGCGGCCGCGCATTGCTGCGCCGCCGCCCCCTCACATGGCGGCCCAATTTGTCGAATATCGTGCTGGAGGCTGCCCACCCGCGAATGATCGGAGCGAGTTTGGTGATGACCGCCGCCGCGTTCGAGCCGCGAGGGCCGCGCAGCTCGTCCGCGAGCCTCTTCCGAATCCGCCGAACCGCATCCTGGCTCGGTTTGATGACAGCTTGCGCTGCGAACGTCGGTGTGGGCTTCAGCCATTCGACAAACGCCGCCTTGACGCGGGCCAGCGGCCCGGACCTCGACGGACCGCGATCAGGTTCCGTTTCAACTCTGGGCTGCGAGCTTGCTTGCCGCCGGCGTGGGTGAAGCAGTCCAGGTAGCCGGTGTGTTTGTCCAGCTCGATCAACAGTGACACGGTCGGCGCGAACGGCAGCATCTCGGTCAGCTCGGCCTCGAGCGCCGTCGCTTCGGACGGGATGTCCTCCGCCGTCAACGGCGAGATCACCAGGCCCCCTCCATCCTCGTCAAGGCGGACCGGGCCGGACAGGTCGATGTCGTCGAGCGTGAGCTCCCAGCGTTCGGCGAAGGCGCGACCGACTGCGACGAACTCCCGCCATCCCGGAACATCGCCCGGAGCCAGCCAGCCCGAAACGTGCTCGAACGCAGCCACCGCAGCGACCTCGACGCCGAACCGGTGCGGCAGCTGCGCACCCTGACCCGGGACCTCGTGCCGTCGTGGGCCAAGGAACTCGAGCTCGGCTGATCAAAGCCCGCAGCGAAACGTCGCCGCCGACCGGTCAGAGCAGGCCTTGCCCGCGGGCGTTCGCGATGAGCTGGGCTCGGTTGCGGGCGGCGAGTTTGTGCATCACGGCGCGCAGGTAGGTCTTGACGGTGTTGATCGACAGGTTGAGCTCGGTGCCGATCTCGGGGTTGGTGTGCCCGGCCGCGACGAGCCGGAGGACGTCGTATTCGCGGGCTGTGACCGGCGCGGTGGACGAGGCGGGCGTTCCGGTGTGAAAGGCGCCGGTCCGGGCGACGCTGCGGATCGCGTCGCGGACGACTGTGCCGCCAGCATGTTTCACCAGGATGCCGCAGGCGCCGGCGGCCAGTGTCGACGCCACGGCGGCGTGTTCGGGGAACGCCGTGAACAGCAGGATACGGCTGTCCGGACTGACCCGGTGCACCTCGGGAACGACGTCGGCGGCGAGGCAGTCGGGGAGCCGAAGATCGAGCAGCACAATGTCGGGTCGTTCCTCGGCGCAGACCGTGATGGCGTCTGCACCGTTCCCGGCGTAACCGACGACGACCATGTCCGGGTACCGCCGCGAGCAGGTCCGCGTACTGCTTCCCGAGATCGAGGAGGGGGTGCGCCCGCACTCCCTCCTCAAACACGCCCTCACCGGCATTTGTCACGACGGGAACTGCTTGATCAGCTCATGGCGCATGGTCTTGCCGGAGGACGTCTTCGGGAGGTCGTCGACGAACCGCACCAGACGCGGTCGCTTGTGAGCGGCCTGTGAACGGCCGGCGAAGGAGATGAGCTCCTCCTCGGTCGCACTTGTGCCGGCCAGGACCACGTAGGCGCACGTGAACTCGCCCTTGACCGGATCGGGTTGCGGGCGGGGGCGATCCACGTCGTTCACCGGTACCTCCTCGTCGTTCCAGCTCACGACACTGCACCGGTACACCCGTTCGGGTGTACTGCGGGGTGTAGCCGGTCTGTCAGGATCCAGTCACTCGCATCGGCGCGAGGAACGAGGAGGCTACCAGTGCTTGACGTGACGATCGAACACGACGTGCCGGCCACCATGTGCGACGGTGTCGTGCTGCGGGCCGACGTCTACCGGCCCACCACCGGCGGGCCGTGGCCCGTGCTGCTGACCAGGCTGCCCTACGGCAAGAACACGCCGATGTTCGCCGCCATGCTGGGTTCGGTCGGCATCGCGCGGCGCGGTTTCCTCGTCGTCGTCCAGGACACGCGGGGCCGCTTCGCCTCGGACGGCGAGTGGGAGCCGTGGACGTTCGAGAGGGAGGACGGCTACGACACGGTCCGCTGGGCCACCGCGCTTCCGGGTTCGAACGGGTCCGTCGGGATGTGCGGGGGCAGCTATTTGGGTAATACTCAGTGGATGGCCGCGCTCGCCAAGCCGCCGGAGCTGAAGGCGATCTCGCCGAGGATCACCTGGTCGGAACCGGACGACGGGCTCTTCGCCCGCGGTGGCGCCGCAGAACTCGGCATCACCGTGCCCTGGTCGCTCATGCAGGGCGTCGACATCCTGCTCCGCCGGCACGCCGACGATTCGATGGCTCGAGGGCAGGCGCTCATGGCGCTGGTCGGTGACCTCGACGCGGTCGCGACCACCACGTACTGGGAGCTCCCCGCCGGTCAGCATCCCGTCTTCGAGCGGCACGGCATCCCGGAGCTAGGCTTCGAACGATCCCGGCGCGAGCCGGACTGGAGCGCGTCCTGCCGCGTCGCCGGACGGCAGGCGGAGGTCGACTTGCCGAGCCTGCACACCGGAGGCTGGTACGACATCTTCTGCCAAGGCACGCTCGACAACTTCACGGCAACGCGGTCGGCCGGCCGGCCGGCGAAGCTGGTCATGGGCCCGTGGTCCCACATCGGCACCATGGGCTACCTCGGCGAAGTCAACTTCGGGACGGCCGCGAGCACGGAGCTGATGGGCTTCCGCGGCCCGCTCGCCGACCTCGAGCTCGACTGGTTCCGCCAGTGGCTCGCTCCGGACGCCGTCGACGACGGTGCACCTCGGCCCGGGTTGCCGCAGGTCCTGCTGTTCGTCATGGGCATCAACCAGGGGCGCGAGGAGCAGGAGTGGCCCCTCGGCCGCGCCATCGACACCGACCTGTTCCTCCGCGCGAATGACCGGCTCGCCTTCGACGCCCCAGGAGCCGGGGAAAGAACCGGCGCCTTCACCTACGACCCCACCGACCCGGTGCCGACCACCGGCGGCGCCTTGCTGATGTCGAACGAGTTCCTGCCCGGCCCCTTGGACCAAGCCCGGGTCGAAGCACGGCCCGACGTCCTCGTCTTCACCAGCGATCCAGTCGCCGAGGACCTCGAGGTCACCGGCCGCATCCAGGCCTACCTCACCGCGGCGACCGCCCCGACGACCGACTGGGTCGTCCGCCTCTGCGACGTCGACACCGAAGGCGTCTCACGCAACATCGTCGACGGCATCGTGCGCGCGGTGGCGACGCCGGGCGAGTTCACCGAACAGGTCATCGACCTGTGGTCGACCAGTTACGTGTTCCGCGCCGGTCACCGCATCCGGGTGCACGTCACATCCAGCAACTTCCCGCGCTGGGACCGGAACCTGAACACGGGCGAGCCCATCGAGCAGTGCACGCGCTCGCGGCCGGCCCGGCAGGAAATCGCCCACGACGCGACCAATCCCTCCCGCATCGTGCTCCCCGTGATCCCGGCTCCCACGAAGGGGTAGCAAGCGTGAATGGCAGCCACCAGACCCCTGCAGCGCCGGTGAGGTCGTCCTACGCCTCCGGCACCTCCGATGTGCCGTTGGTCGGAGACACCATCGGCGACAACTTCGACCGCACGGTCGCCGCGCACCCGGACCGGGAGGCCCTGGTCGAGGTCCCGACCGGCCGGCGGTGGACCTACGCACAGCTGCGTGAGGACGTCCACATCCTCGCTCTGGGACTGTTGGAAACCGGCGTCGCCAAGGGCGACCGGGTCGGTATATGGGCACCGAACATGGCCGAGTGGACGCTGCTGCAATACGCGACGGCGAAGATCGGCGCCATCCTGGTCAACATCAATCCGAGCTACCGAACGCATGAGCTCGAATACGTGCTGAAGCAGGCCGGGATCTCGGTACTGGTGTCGGCGCGGGAGTTCAAAACGTCGAACTATGCCGGGATGATCGAAGAGGTCCGCGGGAACTGTTCTCAGCTGCGCTCGGTGGTGCTGATCGGGACGGCCGAGTGGGACGGATTACTGGAAGCTGGTCGACGCGGGGACGCCGCCCGGCTGGCGAAGGCGCAGGCCGCGCTGTCACCGGACGACCCGATCAACATCCAGTACACCTCGGGGACGACAGGCTTCCCCAAGGGGGCGACCCTGTCGCACCACAACATCCTCAACAACGGCTACTTCGTCGGTGCCACCTGCGGCTACACCCCGGAGGACCGGGTGTGCATCCCGGTGCCGTTCTACCACTGCTTCGGCATGGTGATGGGCAACCTGGCATGCACCTCCCACGGCTGCACGATGGTCATCCCGGCGCAGGGCTTCGACCCCGAGGCGACCCTCGAGGCGGTGCAGCGGGAGCGGTGCACCTCGCTGTACGGAGTGCCGACGATGTTCATCGCCGAGCTCAACCACCGGGACTTCGCGGCCTACGACCTGTCGAGCCTGCGCACCGGGATCATGGCCGGGTCGCCGTGCCCGGTCGAGGTGATGAGGCAGGTCGTGACCCGGATGGGTATGGAGCAGGTCACGATCTGCTATGGCATGACCGAGACCAGTCCCGTTTCGACCCAGACACGCGTGGACGACTGCCTCGAACTGCGCGTTTCGACCGTCGGGCGAGTACACCCGCACTTGGAGATCAAACTGGTCGACCCGATGACCGGCCTGACCGTGCCACGGGGGGAGGCGGGCGAATTGTGCACCCGCGGGTACTCGGTGATGCTGGGGTACTGGAACGACGCCGAGAAGACCGCCGAGGTGATCGACGCCACGCGGTGGATGCACACCGGCGACCTCGCGGTCATGGACGCCGACGGGTACGTCAACATCACCGGCCGGATCAAAGACATGGTCATCCGGGGCGGGGAGAACATCTATCCCCGCGAGATCGAGGAGTTCCTCTACACCCACCCCGACATCGTCGACGCCCAGGTCATCGGGGTGCCGGATGTCAAGTACGGCGAGGAGCTCTGCGCGTGGGTCAAGCTGCGCGACGGAGCCGGCGAGGTGACGACCGAGAGTCTCCGGGCCTTCGCCACCGGGAAACTCGCGCACTACAAGATCCCGCGCTACGTCCTGGTCGTCGATGAGTTCCCGATGACCGTCACCGGCAAGGTCCGCAAGGTCGAGATGCGGGAGAAGTCCGTCCAGGTCCTCGACCTGGGTAAGGCCGCCACGGTCAGGAATGCGTGACATGGACTTCGGCGGCGGTCGCGGAAAGTGTTGGTGATGATCGACAGGGTCGTGGGGAAAATCAGCGCGGCGAACGCTCCCATGCCGAAGCGTGCCGCGATCAGCGTGCCGGTGCCCTCGGCCACGGCCCCCTCCGCACTGGTCAACGCGAATCCGAGCAATCCGATCAACAGAGCCGGCCGTCGTCCGTAGCGGTCGGACAGGCTCCCGGCGGCCGGTACCAGCGTGGCGAACGCGAGGTTGTAGCCGTCGACGACCCACTGCAGGCCGCGCGTGTCCGCGCTGAGTTGGGTCGCGCGACATTGACGATCGTGATGTCGAGGTTGATGGCGAGCACCGCGACGTAGACCGCGATCAGGACTCCTGCCTTGCGACTTTTGAGGAGTCCTTCATCCGCCAGTCGCGGATCGCTGCCGCGAACCGGTGGGGTGCGTCGGACTGCACGAAGTGGCCGCCACCTTCGACGATCACGGTGTGGTGGTCGGTGAAGAGCTGCTCCCATCGCCGTCGGTCCTTGTCCCCGAAAGCGACGTCGGCGTTGCCCCAGATGATGAGAGTCGGGAGTGATGCCAGGTTGGGAAGGTTCGCCTCGACATCGGTGAGAAGGGCGCGGCTCGCGGTGATGCTTCGGGGCAGTACGGCTGTCGCTTGGCGCCGATCGGAGGTGGCGAGCGCCTTCCGATAGTGGCCCATCTCCTCGGCGGTCGGCTTCCGCAGTCGGTGCCCGGCGGGGATCATCGCATTGACAAACAGATTGAGCCGCCTGATCAGCAGGCGCCCAACGAGTCCGCCCATCACATGAGAGGCGATGTGTGCCTTGGGATCACCGTTCATCGGCCAGCCCCAGGTGTTGGCCAGCACCAAACTCTCGAATGCGTCGGGCCGCTGTTCGACGGTGGCGAGGCCGATGGGGCCGCCCCAGTCGTGCGCCACGAGGGTGGCGCCGTTCAAAGCCAGGGCATCGATGAAGGCGGTGACGACCTGGATGTGTTCCTCCGGCAGATACCGGTAGCCCGGGCGGGCCGAGGACAGCCCGAAGCCGGGGTAATCGAGTGCGATGCAGCGGAACTCGTCTCGCAGGGCACCGATCACCTCGCGATACACGAACGACCATGTCGGATTGCCGTGCAGGAACAACAGCGTCGGCCCCGACCCTTCGTCGACGTAGTGGATCGTGTGCCCGTCAATGGCGACGAAACGGCTCTCGAACGGGAATAGCTCCTCGTCGACCCAAGCAGGCCTTTCCATGTCAGCCATGACTACACCTCCCTTTCAGCGATAGACTAGATATTGTCAAGTGCACTTGAGAAAATCAAGCAGGTGGAAAATGAGTCGAAGCTACGGTCAGTACTGCGGTCTCGCCCGGGCGCTCGATGTCGTGGGCGACCGGTGGAATCTGCTCATCGTCCGCCAGCTCCTAGTGGCGCCCGCCCGCTACCGGGAGCTGCTCGATGGGCTCCCGGGTGTGGCCACCAATCTGCTCGCCGACCGGCTCCGGGAGCTCGAGAACGTCGGTGTCGTCGAGCGGCGGTTGGCCGAAGAGGGCAACGCCGTGACGTACGCACTCACGCCGTGGGGTGCCGAGTTGCGGGAGCCGATCGAGGGCCTCATCCGATGGTCCGCGCCCCTGATGGTGCAGGGCCCCGCCGGGGACCGTTTCCGGCCCGAGTGGCTCGCAGTGGCCCTCCCGGCCCTGCTCGGCAGCAAGGTGGCTACTGAGCGATCATCCACGGTCGGGGTTGCGGTCGACGGGCAGCAGTTTCTGTTGCGGGCAACCCGCTCTGGTCTAGAGGTCGGCCCGCACAATGGTCAAGATCTCGATGCCCTCGTGCGCGCGGACGCCGCGATCGTTCTCGGCCTGGCGGCAGGCATGCTCGACCTCGACGAAATCCGTGGGCTCATCGACATCGAAGGCGACGAGACGGCCCTGCGAAGCATCTTCAATGCCCGTCAAGCCGATGACGGGTCCGCCCGCCGATCACAACCCTAAGAACCCACCGCCGATGTGATCACCGCATCCGAGGAGCACAACGCACTGGCTCGCGCCCAGGCAGGCCAGGAGAAAGGTTCCCTGACAAACCGTCTCCCTGATATCAGACCCGCCGCCGTCACGACATCAACGTCCTGTCCCACAACAACTAGGTCAAGAAGGCTGTCAGCTGTGAGACTGCACGCGGGGCGGCGGCCTGATCACCCGCAACGAGACGGCGACACGGCGCGATGAATCGAAAGAGCGGGGCGTCGAAATGTTCTCGGTTCGGGTCTGCGCGGCGGCTGTGATGTGTGCCCGGACCGCTGTGGCCTTCTGCTCGGTGAACACACCACTGTCGAGCAAGTCGAGGACGGAGAGCACGCTGCCGAGTGAGCCCCAGCTGGCTTCGTCGATCACCCGGAAGTTGACCCACCAGGCGGGTGCCGGTGTCGCGGCACCGGTGGCTTCGGCCAGTGCGGCGAAGGTTCGTTGGATGACCTCGGCGCGGACCTCCTGGGTCCAGTCGCCGTCCATCACCGCGATATCGATGACCATGACGTCCGCCGACGGCTCCTGGTCGCTGACCAGCACGCCACCGATCGCCATCAGGTCTGGTTCGCGTTCGACGAAGTGCACTTGGAAACCGACACGAGCCGCCGGAGCGAGTTGCCCGACTTCCGGAACGAGCACGGCATCGGTGAGCGAGCGTGCCAGCTCCCGGCGCTGGTCGAGCGACAGGCGGTCCTTCTCGCTGGTCACCGTGATGATCGTCATGGCTTCAACTCCTTTGGGATAGTGGTCATTAGAGTCGGAAGAACTTGTGCAGTTCGGTCGGGATAGTGCCGGGGTCCGGCTGGAGGATCTCGATCAGCAGGTCGTCGGGCCCTTGCGCCATCGCATACGACGCGGTGGGTTCGACCCAGATGTCGGTCACGGAGTAGCCCATCGCACGCACACGGTCCGCGACCGATGCCAGCTCATCGGTCGGCACACCGACGCGGTGCACGAAGCCCTGCCCGAGGCGATTCGGCGGCTGGTCGTAGAGGTGGATGCGCCCGCTCACGATGCGCAGGAAGACATTTCGCGGTCCGGAGAACTCGACGTCGTAGACGACCTCACCACCGAATCCATCGCGCCAGAAGGCGATGGGGCATGTTGATCATTCCGCGGCTCGCTCATCGGTCGCGGTCGACGGTGTGGAGCGGTTTCCGGTGTAGGACCAGCTTGGTGGTGTGCGCTCGGTACGCGTCGGGTGCGTCGTCCCAGTCGGCGGTGAGGGTGGTGACCTCTTCGGCAGGGAAGTCTTGTTGAGCAATGAAATCCAGAACCTCCGGCAGGACCGGCCGGACATTCGAGACACCGATCTTCAGAGTGGCGTCATTGGCGTACATGTGCATCAGCGGGACCTTGGTGCCGACCGACAGGTAGTAGCCGACGGGCTGGCAGAAACCACCCGGCGCCAACGAGCGCAGCGCGGCATCGACTCCGGCGGCCGACGAAGTGCCTTCCACTGCGATGGCGTAGTCGCGACGCGGAATGTCGGTGAGCCGTAGTTTGCCCTTCGACGTCGTGGAATACGGCCTGGCCCCGAACTTTTCGGCGATATCGAGCCGTTCGCGCCGGTGATCGACATAGTCGACGACCTCGGCGCCGTGTCGGACCGCCAAGCCGGCCGCGTACAGTCCGATGCTCTGCGCCGCGCCACCGAGGACGAGGACCTTGCCGCCCGGCCGCACCTGCAAGCCCGGTATCACGCATCGCCAGGCGTCGGAGAGGTTATCGCTGGCCGCGGCGACCCGCAGCGGGTCGATACCAGCGGGGACCGGTACCAGCATGTAGTCGGCGAACGGAATTCGCAGCAGGTCCGCGACCATGCCGCCCCAGGGGCCGCTGGCCGGACCGAACCCGAACGCCACCAAGGTCGACGTGCGCGTCGTGGAGCATTTCGCGGTCGGGTGGCGGACTCCCAGGACTCGCGCCAGAAGCTCGTGGCCGGCGCGGCCGATATGATCCGGCGGCGCGGCCTCAACGCCACCAGCGTGCGCGAACTGGCCAAGCACGCCCACACTCCGCTGGGATCGACCTATCACTATTCCCGGGCGGCAAAACAGAAGGTCCAGTGACGGTGATGTCCGACCTGTTTGACTACGACGCGGAATTGCGCCTGCACAACGAACTCTTCCGCGCCGCTGCCTGCGTCGGCTCTCGCGACCGTGTGCTCGATCTCGGCTGTGGCACAGGCCAGTCCACGCGCGAGGCCGCCCGCGCCGCCGTCACCGGAAGCGCGGTAGGCGTCGACCTCTCCGCGCCAATGCTCGAACGGGCCCGTCAGCTCAGCGAAGAGCAGGGACTGGCTAACGTCACCTACCAGCAGGCGGACGCACAGTTTCACCGCTTTCCACCAACGCGTTTCGATCTCTGTATCAGCAGGTTCGGAACGATGTTCTTCGCAGACCCAGTCGCCGCGTTCACCAACATCGGGCGCTCTCTGCGCCCCGCGGCACGCCTGGTGCTGCTGGTGTGGCAAGAGCGCGACCGCAATGAGTGGGCCACTGCGATCCGCCAGACCCTCACCGCCGCATCAGCCACCCCCCGCGGTCCGGACCCATTCTCACTCGCCGACCCGACCGTCACGGAAGGCATCCTGGCGGCGGCCGGCTTCACGGACGTCAGCTTCACCGACGTGCACGAGCCTGTCTATTACGGCCCAGACAGCGCCACCGCTTTCGATGCCGTGCTCCGCCTACGGGAATTCAAAGACCTGCTTGCCAAGCTCGACGCCGCGGCGGCCGAGCAAGCACGCACCCGGCTACGCACAACCCTCGACGCCCACAACGCCGACGGCGGCGTGTACTTCGACTCGCGTGCCTGGATCGTCACAGCTCACCGCCGCCACTGACCACTGCCTGGCTTGGCCTGGTACCCGAGCCGTAGTTGGTGACTCGAGTTGCTCAGCGTCGACGCTATTGGCTGCGACAGCCCGGATTCTGCGACTCCGCGATGCTCGTCATGGTCGATGACAGCGAGGCAACGTGACCTGACCCCTGTGGTTCGGTCCGGGTGATCTGGCCCGATCGACGGGGTCCCGTCAAACGTTCCTGCCGGGCGCCGGCGGCCAGGCTGCTGAGCGCGCCCCCATCGGACACCCCGCTGTTGGAGTTGACGGTGGGCGACGAAGCGATCAGTCTGCTGAGCGACCCTCCGCACTTGCTGATGCACCGGGATTGCGGTCCCGAATTCGCCGACCTGTCGAACCCGCGCCGCCGTTGTCTCTGTCAGGCACAGGCAGCCCGCAACTGTGTCGCCCTGAGCGTGCTACGCCGACCGTGGAAATTGCGACCGTGCGCGTGTCCGAGACGTGTCGGCGCGGCCGGATACGTTGACGGCATGACCGACTTCGGCGTAGTGGCGCTCCCGCACCTTCCACCTGAGCAGCTCCCGGCGGCCGCTGCTGCCGCCGAAGGCAGTGGCCTGGATCAGCTGTGGCTATGGGAGGACTGCTTCTTCGGAGGCGGGATCGCAACCGCCGCAACGGTATTGGCGCAGACCAAAAGAATCCGAGTGGGGCTCGGTGTCATGCCGATGCCACTGCGCAACGTCGCGCTGGCGCCATGGAGGTCGCCACGCTCGCGCGGTTGCATCCGGCTCGGCTGATCCCCGGCTTCGGGCACGGCGTGCAGGAGTGGATGAGCCAGGCCGGTGCTCAGGTTACGTCCCCGATGACGCTGATGGAGGAGTATTTCCATGCGTTGCGTCGCCTGCTGAATGGGGGGAAGGTCACCATGGACGGCCGATACGTCACATTACAGGCGGCAGTTCTGGATCATCCGC
This sequence comes from Nocardia sp. NPDC023852, assembly GCF_040639505.1. Lineage (NCBI taxonomy): Bacteria > Bacillati > Actinomycetota > Actinomycetes > Mycobacteriales > Nocardiaceae > Nocardia > Nocardia sp. NPDC023852. The sequence goes on along the minus strand of NZ_JBFAAB010000018.1, from coordinate 60,620 downwards.
CCGCTACCGTGCCGCTCTTGGCCGCGGCCGCCACTGGGCCGCGAACGTTGCGCCTGTCCGGGAAGGTGGCCGATGCGACGATCCTCACCTCCCGCACCTCACCTGATGGAATACGGACCGCCCGGCGACTGATCGACGAGGGCCGCACGAAGGCGGGGCGGACAGACTGGCACCCCCTCATCGTCTATCTGCTCGCCGCAACGGGAGATGGTGCCGCCGAGCGAATCGAGGCGGCTCGGCGGACCAAGAGCGGCGAGCAGATGCCCGATAGCGGTGTCGCAGGCGACGCCGCCACCATCGCGGCCACGGTCCGGCGCTGGTTCGACGCCGGAGCGCACACCGTCGTCCTCGAACCCACCGTCGACGATCCGGATCCGGTGGGATTCATTCGTTTCGCGGGCACCGAGATCCGCCCGCTGCTGGACTGACGGCCGATACTTGCGTAATCGAGGCGACAGTTGGCGGCTGGGAGTCCCTCATCACGCTCGGCAAACTACCCCCCGCACCGACCAGCACGGTGCCAGGGCATTTTGCCTAGCGAATGCCGACAGCTTGCCGACGAGCAGGGACGCGGTGGCGTGCCGGGCCATCCATGGCGAACGCATGCCCCGGCTCGACGTCCCCGCGACGCCGACCCGACACGGCTCTTTCCCGGACGTCGAGCCGGCCAGCCACTCCGACCAGAAACCCTCGGTCAGCAGCCCGTCAAGAACAGCAATCCCAGCATCACCCGACCGAATACCGACTACTTGAATAGCGGTCCCTGCCAGTCGGGGCCGCTTGTACTGGACTTACTTCGGCCGTATCAACGGATAATTTCGGCGCGTACTCTCTCGTTCGGCGTCCCGATGTCCCAGAAGCGAACAGTGCCTCGTGCATCGCGGTAGGCGTCTGTGCCGCCGGTGATGGCCATGGTGAGTGGGCTCGAGCCCCTTACCCAAAGAGCCTGCATTGTGACGGAGCCGTGCTCGAGTTCCATTGTGAGCAAGCACTGCGCAGTGATCTTTTCTCCGTCGACATGTATGACCTGGCACGAGCCGCCCCCGTGTCCAACTTTTCGCCCGTCCTTTATCGCGTTTCCGGAGAAGACATCCATATCACCTACGCTCATCCCCGCGCGGTCGAGATCTGGGGCCGCGTACTGATCGTTCTCCACCTTGACTTCGAGGATCTCGGCCTGGCCCGATGCGGGTGTCTGTGCCTCGCCATCGTCGGCTCCGCAGCCGCTGACTGCAGTGGTCAGCAGCGACATGACAACGATCGCGATGAGCGCGGTCGCTCGCATCTTGTTGTTCGACATACGATTCCTAATCATTTGGTAGGGATAGGTTTTGCGGCCCGAGTGGCCGTTGGTCTGGTTAGTTGCACGGTGCCGTCGGGTGATGCCTGAAGTACTGCAACGGCACTCGGATGTCGGGAGAACTCACCGTGCACAGGCGCAGACCGGTGAGAGGACGCGGTCCGTCGACCAGGAACAGGGAGAGATCGACCGGCGGCTGCTCGGCGCTGTATCGCTGCAGGGACGCGATTTCGGCGGCCTCATCGCTGACGAACGGTCGACCTCCTGCGGTTTCGAATACGTACGCGTTGCCGGGCCACATCAGCGTCCGTCCCGAGGACGGCGTGGCCGTCCAGCTTCAGCAGGACACCGGAATTGACGATGCGGGTGATCGCGATCGATGGTTTGCTCATGCCGCCAGCGTTCCGGTTAATGGACACATGAAGTCAAGTGAGATGGTGACCATCGGCGAGCTGGCTCAGCGGTTCGGTCTCGGCACGCACGTGCTGCGGTACTGGGAGAGTGTGGGCCTGCTCGAGCCTGCTCGCCGCACGGGTGGCCAGCGGTTATATGGGCGTGCCGACCTCGAGCGTGTGGCGTTGATCCTGATGGGCAAGGAGGCCGGTCTCACGTTGGGGCAGCTGGCGACGGTGCTGTCCACCGCTGACCCGATGGACCATCGGGATCTGCTGTGCCACCACGTCGAAGAGCTCGAGCGGCGCATCGCACGGGCACAAGCGGCCAAGGAACTGATCGAACACGTTCTCGCCTGCCCGCACAGCCTCGCCGAATGTGAGCACGCGCGCGAACACATCGCGGCTCGAATTCCCCCTCTTCACCCCCAGAGGGGTCCGGACAGTCGAACAGGCAATCTCACCAGTCTTCGGCGACCCAGTCTTGCCCACCCCGATGCGTAGTTGAGGAGGCGACGGCGACGAATTCTAACCGTGGAGCAGCGCACCGCGCTCGAATAATGCAGGAGGCACCGGGTTTTCGCACCATCCGCCTACACCGCGCGCTATCGGATCAGGCCCGGCTCCAACTTGTGAACGTCGCCAGTGGGACAGCCTGGAGGCGTGGCAGGCGGCAGCCGAAAACTCCGCGATGCGTACCGCGACCGCCATCGCCCGAACCCACGCAGCACCGAACACGGGCATCTACCACGTCACCGTCGAATTCGCATGAGCGCGGAGTCGCTGCCGACCTCTGGGTTCCTGCGGTTCCGGTCGCCCGCCGGTTGGCAACCGTCGACGGCCTTTATCGGGGCAACCATGCGGGGTTTCAAGAAGCACGGGGGCCTGAACCTTTGCGTGTCCGGATCTGTGGGCTTCGTGTCATTGCAGACGCTCTTCGGTCCGGACAGACTGAGCTCATGGAGTCGGACCGAGGTGGTGTGCTGGTGGCACTGGCAGATGGCGCAGTGCTGCTCGATATCGCCGGTCCGGCGCAGGTTTTCCAGTGGGCCGGGCGGCATGTCCGGTTTGCCTCTCCCGACGGCCGACCGGTGCGGACGGATGTCGGTGTGCCGTTGGGTGTGGACGGCGCGATCGCCGATTTCGTCGGGTGCGTCGACACCCTCGTTGTTCCGGGATACGCAGTGGGGAAGGATCTTTCACCTGATCTGGTGCGGTCGGTACGCACTGCGGCCGTCGGTGCGCGGCGGGTGGTGTCGGTGTGTACCGGGGCGTTCGTGCTGGCCGAAGCCGGTCTGCTCGAGGGCCGCCGGGCGACCACACACTGGATGGCGTGCGCCGAACTGGCACAACGCTATCCGGCAGTCGATGTCGACGAGGACGCGATCTATGTGCGGGACGGCCCGGTGGTCACGTCCGCGGGGGTGACGGCGGGGATCGATCTCGCACTGGCGCTCGTGGAAGACGATGAGGGTCCGGACCTGGCTCGATCGCTGGCGAAACACCTGGTGGTGTTTCTGCACCGGCCTGGCGGGCAGTCGCAGTTCAGCGTACGCACCGGTATCGGAGCGCCGCGCAGTTCCGGTCTCCGGCATGTGGTCGACGCCGTGGCCGCCGACCCGGCGGCCGAGTACAACCTGGCAGCGATGGCCCGGCTCGCCGCGGTCAGCGAACGCCATCTGACGAGATTGTTCCGCCGCGAACTCGGGATGACACCCGCGCGGTACGTCGAGCGGGTCCGGGTCGAGGCCGCTCAGCATCTCCTAGAGGCATACGACGACGGCGTCGCCCCCATCGCCCGGCGCTGCGGGTTCGGTTCCGAGGAGACTATGCGCCGCACCTTCCTCAAAGTGCTCGGTACCACACCGACCGATTACCGCGCCCGATTCCGCGCCTCGTCGCGCTGAATATTCCCCACTCACCCGTGGAAAGAGAGGACAGCTATGTCCACCACACGCCATGCCGCACTCGGTGACGGCCTGACCGCCGGTACCGATGCTGCCGGTTCGATAGCGGCACCCGATGATTCACTGGTCGTTCCCACGACACCTCTGGCGGACAAGGCGAGTGATCTCATCGCTCGGGAGCTGCCGGCGCACTTGCGCAACCACAGTGTGCGCGGCTATCTGTTCGGTCGCGCGGTCGCCGCCCAGCAGGGACTGCGGCCAGGCACCGACTACGACGACGAAACTATGTACCTGATCTGCGCGTTGCACGATATCGGTTTGGCCGATATCGCCAACGGAATGCAGCGATTCGAAATCGACGGCGCCGACTATGCCGCCCGCTTCCTCGAAGACAACGGCGCCACCAATCCCCTGATCGACACGGTGTGGGACGCCATCGCCGCCCACACCTCCGGTTTCAGCGACTCCCCGGTGTATCGGCGCAGGCGTCCACCGGAGATCTGGATCGCCGTGGAGGGTATCGGCATCGATGTGGCGGCTGGGCCACAGGATCTACCACCGGATTACGCCGATCGCGTGCACGCCGCGTATCCACGGTTCGGCGGCACTCGCGCACTTCTCGCGGCAATCGAAATGCAGGCGCTGGCCGATCCCCGCAAAGCTCCACCGGGCACGCTGACTGGTGAGATCGTGCGTCAGCGCCACCCCGATGCGCCGTACCCGACGTGGGACATGATCCTTGAGTCCAGCATCTGGAACGACTGACCCGACCACAGCCAGCCGCGCATACTCCCGAAAGAACAACTGTGACCGACGACGAAACACCCTTCACAACCCCTGCAATGGCGATCTGATGGCAGCGCGCCCGATTCGCCCCGAGGGCGTGTCGTGACGAAAGTTCTGCTCGCGATACATGTCCTGACAGCGATCATTGCCATCGGCCCGGTCACTGTGGCCTCGAGCATGTTTCCGCCGGCCGCACGGCGAGCGGCCGAGTTCGATAAAGACCGCGACCACGCCGTCGTCGCAACGTTGCATCGCATCTGCCGCGTCTACGCCGGAATCGGAATCGCCGTCCCGGTCTTCGGCTTCGCCACCGCAAGCAGCCTGGGCGTCCTCAGTGAAGGATGGCTTATCGTGTCGATCGCCCTCACAGCCGCCGCGGCAGCAGTGCTTGGGCTGCTCGTCCTCCCTCGGCAGGCCGTGCTGCTGCCAGGTGAGAACACCACACCCGCCGGGCGGTTGCCGGTCGATGCGCGGGCCACCGCGCAATTGGCCATGTACACCGGCCTTTTCAACCTGCTCTGGGCGGTCGTCACGGTCCTGATGATCGTGCGTCCCGGATCGACGACAGGAGCCTGATCGTGAACCCGCGGCACGCGCTTCGCATCGCAGCGATCACCGAGGCACTGTCGCTGTTCATGCTCCTGCTCAACCTCGTCACCGTGCATTGGCCGGTGGTCTCTACACTGATCGGCCCCGTGCACGGGTGTGCCTACATCGCCGTCATCGTCCTGGCCTTCCGACCGCAGGAAGCCGGACGCGGCGTCAAAGCGACCGCACTGGTTCCCGTCGTCGGCGGGCTCCTGGTTTTCCGCAACCTCACCTGTCGCCAGCATCCTGTTCACCACGTACCGGGCACCCACCCGGCGAGCACGCCGCCCTCGAACTCTGACAGCCCACGCTACTTTGCCAGGAGGATTCACCTATGACCGACCACGGCGTCACATTCATCAACGTGATCGAGCTACCCGCTGATCGGGTCGACGAATTTATCGAGCAGTGGCGCGCACGCGCCGCCCTCATGCGCACCGCACCCGGTTTCCGCGATGTGCGTCTGCACCGAGCGCTGCTGCCGGACACCCGGTTCCAACTGATCAACGTCGCCCACTGGGACAGCGCCGAAGCCTGCGAAGCCGCCGGCATGAATCCGACCGTCCTCGCATCTGTCTCCGAGGCCCGCAAGTCCGCCACAGCCCACCCCGCGCTCTACGAAGTCGTCGCGGCACACCCATGACACTCCGCACCTAGAGCAATCCGGCGAGCCAGGGCTTGGTGGTGAGCGAACAAGACTGGGGTGTTCCGTAAGCCGAGCGATGAACGGAACACCCCGCCGCGCCGGTTCGGCCGCAGGTCACGCGTGTTCCGTAAAGGTGTTCCGCGAACCGTTCCGGTGAACCCCCGCTATCGGGGACACTTTTCGGCATGGGTGAGCCGTTCCGGGTCGGATACTGCCGCTACTCCACCGACGAACAGGACGTCGAGATCCAGACCGAGCAATTGCTCGTTCTCGGAGTGCCACGCGAACGGATCTTCATCGACAAGGGATTCTCCAGGACGACTCGTAAGAACCGCACCGGACTCGACAACGCGCTCGCCGCGGTCACCTCAGCCGCCACGGCTGTCACCGATCGGCAGGTAGTGCTGACCACGACGAAGTTCGACCGGTTCGACCGCAACATGGCCGAAGCCGGCGAAATCCTGACCGGCCTACGCAAGAACGAGGTGCTGTTCGGGCTCGGCAGCTCGATCCACGACTGGAACGACCCGTTCGGCAAACTGTTCCTGCAAACCCTCGCAAGGTCGCCGAATTCGAAGCGAACCTCAATCACCGGCGAACCCATGAAGGCATGGCCAAAGGCCCGAACGAAGGGCCGACTAAAGGGCAAACAACCGAAACTGCCTCTCGCAGCATGGAAAACGATCCACCGCCGCTACCACGACCCCGCCGACGACGCCAGCCTGGCCGACCTCGCCGAGGAATACAGCGTCGGGTGCTCCAGCATCCACTGCATCATCAGTGGCACCCCACCGCAGGCATGGTTCTCGTGCAGGACGCTTCTTCCAACGAGTCCACGAAACACTCTCTACCAGTGGGAAATCAACTCCGTGGATTTTTCAGCGATTACTACCGGAACTCTTGTCAGGCGATTCCGAGGGCGGCGGCGGTCAGGCGCCACAGGCGTTCGGTGGCTTGGTCGGGGGTGGGTAGTGGTGCGATACGGAGTTGCTGGGCGATGCCCTGGCGGAGTCCGCCGATCAGCGCCGGCACTTGCGGGGTCGATGCCGGCCGAGCGTTGGCCCGACTGCTGGCCGCGCTGAATATTGTCCGCGTCGCCGGACCCGAAGCAGCGGCGAGAGTATCGACCCGGCGATCGCGGAGGCGGACCTGGCCGCCGTACTGCGCGACGGGTATGTGATCCTGCCCGACCTGCTCACGCCGCAAGAGCTCGACGACATCCGGAAAGCCGTCGCGCCACTGGCTGATCAGCACAGGAGAAACGCTTTCGAGTGCCACACCACCCAGCGGGTGTACAGCGTGCTGAACAAGACCCGCGCCTGCGACCGTATCGCCGACCATCCGCGGGTGCTGGAGTTGCTGGATCGCCTGTTCCTCCCGAACTACCTGCTGTCGATGCTCCAGGTGATCAACATTCTGCCCGGGGAGAAAGCGCAGATGCTGCACACCGACGACGGCTTCTACCCCCTGCCCAGACCACGAAAAGCTTTGGGCGCGGACACGATCTGGGCGATCGACGACTTCACCACCGACAACGGCGCCACCGACATCATCCCCGACAGCCATCGCCTCGGCCACGAGATGCCCGAGGACTCCGAGCGTCAACCGGTCGTCATGAAGGCCGGATCGTGCGTGTTCTTCGTCGGCACCCTCTGGCACGGCGGCGGCGCCAACCGCTCACCCCACCCCCGCCTCGCCGTGACCGCCCAGTACTGCGAGCCGTGGCTGCGCCCCCAGGAAGCCTTCATCCTCTCGACCACCCGCGACACCGTCCGCGCGGTCTCCGAAGACATGCGCCGCATGCTCGGCTACAGCATCCACTCACCCTTCATCGGCCAGGTCGACGGCATGCACCCCAAACGACTCTTGGAACCCGGCGCCCAACCCCTGTAGCCCAGGGCCGCGCCAGGTACAACGCCATATCCGCCCCGATGTTCGGCGACCAGTCGGGGAACCCGGTATCAGCTGATCAGCTCTCATGTACCTCGCTAAGCGGGCAGGTCACGGGGCTGGCGTGGGATGGGGAGGGCCGGTCGGGGCCTTGATCGTTCGCAGGTGATCGTCGGTCAGCGGGCGATTCAGCCGACATTCGAATTCTGCTGGTCTTTCGTGTGTCCTACCAGAGGGTGGACGGTCCCGCGACGACCCAGCCGGCGTCGGTTGGCTTGACCCAAAAGCCCAATGACACCTCGATTATCTGCGCACGGTAGATGACCTCGACGTAGAAATGGGTACCGGTGTGGCCCCAGTTGAAGTCCCCGAGATCGAGTTCGCTGAGCCAAGACAAGTTTTGCTCCCACTCGTCGGCGGCGAGGCTGCAACTCGCCTCGTCATCGGCGCTCGCACCGACCGAGCCGGACCACAGACTCTTGAGCACATGCCGGAGCGGTGTATGGTCGACGAGCTGTTCGGCCTCATGGGTCCTCCCGGCTCGGAGCAGGCTGAAGTAGCGACCGACGACCGTTTCGACGTCGGTCTCGGCAGGGCGCTCCGTCCAGATCTTCACGGCGAGAGCGTAAAGGTTGGATGACGTCACTGAGCGCGGTTTCACCCTGAACATCGCGGGCGGTGGGGCAGGGCTGCGATTGCTCTGACGTCTTCCCTACGTGCAGCCCGACAGTCTCGCCGATCCACTCGCTCATCGCCAGGAGACGAGTCTGGCCTGCCACTCACGTGACGAAGGGCCAGAACCTGGCCTGATCATCCCCACAGACAAGCGCAAGGGGCCGTGCCGTAGCCGTGCTTGCCTCCGGTGGGGGACCGGCCTCCGCGCAGGGCGAGTTCCCACCGTTCGCGCAGGCCGGGCTCACAGCGCACAACACCTATCGTGCCCGGCACGGTTCACCACCCATGATCCTTGTCCAGGATCTGGTCACCAGGGCCCAGCAATGCGCGCAGCACTACGCCCAAAAAGGCACGATAGATCACTCGTGCGCTTTCAAGAACAATGCCGGGGAAAACCTCGCCATGGCAGTGGGCGGCGGGAACGCGGACCCGGTGCAAAATGTCCAGACGGCCACGAAGGTGTGGTATGACGAGATCAGGAACTACGACTTCAACCATCCTGGCTTCTCCATGGATAGTGGGCATTTCACGCAACTGGTGTGGAAGGCCAGCACACGACTCGGTATCGGGTTCGCGTCGCAGAACAACAAGCGCGTCGTCGTCGCCCTCTACGTGCAGACCGGCAACATGTCCCCGGCAAGCTACTTCGAGGAGAACGTGCCTCGCCCACGCTGAACCGGGCTCGGCGCCAACGATCACATCACCCCCTGAACCCCGCCCTTGTCAAGCCTCCCGGGGGCGATTCCCGGTAGGTGAGCACAGACGCACAGCACGTACAAAATCGGCCGCGCTACGACTACAAGCGCACTACGGCTAGCGAGTCGGCGGAAACGCTGAACGGGTACCGGCCCGGACTCTCGGGCAGACCACCCGGCCATCTGGTAGCCGATCCTCCGAGCCAGGTTGGGGTTCGGAGTGCACTGGTCCTTGTGATGGCCGTGGCCAGCTCACAGTTCGACGGCATGCTGTCCTGAAAGGCCGTTCCGTTCACCAAACTGACGTAGAGCGACGCCGTGCCATCCTGGACGGCGCAGTCCGCAAAGCGGTCACTGCGCAGGTCAACGGCTTCAAGAGCCTCGAGGAAGGTCAGAAGGGTATGCAGGCGGACCAGGTCGTCGCGGAGGCCTGAACCCGCGATCACGGCGACGTCGCACAGCCGGCAGGCCCGAGGCGACCCAATCAGGTACCGAGCCCGTTGAAGGCGTGTCCGTTTGGGGCGGGTAGTGCACCCGGCTCGGCCGTTCGAAGTTCGGGGCGCGGGGCTGCACCGATGACTTTCGGGTGGAACCGTCGTCGATACCTCTGGATATACCGACAGACAGGAGTCCAGGTATGACGAGAACGTTTCGATTTGGGATGACCTCGGTACGGGTGAACGGTGTGGATATCGGCATCGAGAGCTTGGGCCGCGAGGACGATCCGCTGGTCCTGCTGGTCGGCGGCACGACGATGCTGTCCTGGCCCGACGCGCTGTGCGAACGGCTCGCGTCGGGCGGGCGGCGCGTGGTTCGCTACGACCTGCGTGACTCCGGCGCGTCGACGACCCTCGACCCGGAGAATCCGGCGTACGACCTGCGGGACCTCGTCGCCGACGCGGCCGCGCTAGTCGGGGTGCTCGGTGCCGGGACCGCCCATCTCGGTGGGGTCGGCGTCGGTGGGATGGTTGCTCAGGTCGCCGCGCTGGACCACCCGGACGTGTTCTCCGCACTGACCCTCGTCGGCACCCGGCCGGTGGCGCCGGGCCCGGTCGATGAGGACCTACCGGACCACGACCCCGCGGTCATGGTCGCGCTGTTCTCCCACCCGCTGCCGGACTGGACCGACCGGGATGCCGTCGCGGCGTTCGCCGCCGAGGGTGCCGAGCCGATGGGCGACGATCCGGAGGAGGCGCGGGCGACGGCGGCCCGAATCTGGGACCGGACGCCGTCGAGCGATCCCGCGGTGCACCAGGCGAACCAGCTCGGGATGGTGTTCTCCCGGATCGACTGCGCCCCGAGATGGCGGGAGCGGCTCGGTGAGCTCGACGTGCCCACGCTGGTGGTGCACGGTCGCGCCGACCCGTTCTTCCCGGTCGGCAACGGCGAGGTCCTCGCCGCCGAGATCCCCGCGGCACGACTGCTCGTCCTCGACGACATGGGTACCGCTCTGCGGCACGCCGCGGCCGACCAGGTCGCTGCCGCCATGCTCGCCCTCTGACCGCTCGGCTGGACGCGCTGGGATGCGAACGGTCAGCCAGCCGGCGACTCGGTCGGACCGAGGTAGAGCTTGCGCACCGTCTGGCGCACCCGCCACTCGGTGCGGTTCCCGGCGTAGAGCCGCACGACCCTTGACGACGACCTTGCCTTTCGCGCGTCCTTTTTCGACGTACGCCATAGCGTCGTTGGTCGATTCGAAGGGAAAGACCCGGTCCGTGACCGGATGGATTATCCCGGAGTCGATGAGGGACGTTATCTCGCGTAGCTGGTCTCCGCTCGCTCGCATGAAGAGGAACGAATAGCTGATCTGACGACGCTTGGCGGCTTTCCTGATCCGATAACTTAAAACGCGCATTACCGGACGCAAGATCCACGGCTTTCCGATCTCCTGTGCGAAGCGGGGATCCGGTGGGCCGGAGATCGAGATGAGCTTTCCGCTGGGCTTCAGCACTCGCAGAGACTTTTCGGTTGTCGCGTTGTCCAGACTGTTCAAAACCACGTCGTAGTCGTGCAAGACGGTTTCGAATTCGTCCGCCCGGTAATCGATCACGACATGGGGGTCGAGACTGGTAAGGGCCCGTATTCAACCGGTCTGTATTCCCTTGATCGCCTCGCTTGGTCGCGACCAGTTTCCCGGCGGGGTCCGCCGCTGGCGAAACCCCGTGGCCCCGAATGCCGCCCGGCGGCCATGATGGCGGGCATGAGCCTGATGAAGTACTGGCCCTTGGCCCGATTGCGGGTGCGGACACCGCGTCTGGAACTGCGAATGCCTGGTTTGGAGGATCTGGGCGCGCTTGCTGGGCTGGCCGCGGAGGGAGTGCATGATCCGGCGGTGCAGCCGTTCACTGCGGAGTGGACCGATGCGGAACCAGACGAACGTGCGCAGCGGGTGCTGCGGTGGCACTGGCGATGCTGGGCCGACTGGCAAGTCGATGCGTGGGCACTCAATCTCGTCGTGCTCCGAGAGGGGGAGTTGGTTGGCACCCAAACGATCAGTGCGAAGGACTTCTCGGTTTGCTGCGAGGTGAACACCGGTTCCTGGCTCGGCCGAACCCATCACGGGCAAGGCATCGGAACCGAGATGCGGGCCGCGGTTCTGGAGTTGGCCTTCGCTCATCTGGGGGCCGAGTCGGCGGTATCGGGCGCGTTCGAGGACAACCTGGGCTCGCACGGAGTCTCACGCAAACTCGGCTACGAGCCCGACGGGCTCGAGGTGCATGCAGTGCGGGGAAAACCGGCGGTGATACGCCGGTTGCGGCTGACGCGTGAGAGATGGGAAGCGCATCGGAGCATGCGGGTGAAAGTGACCGGGCTAGCGGAGTGCCTGCCGTTATTCGGAGCCCGAATCGAACCGTGACGGCGCCGCGCGAAGCGCTTCAACCTGCCGGTTCGGCGTCAGAACTGGCAAGGACCCGTGTCGACGGGTCTGTATTCCCCGCCCGGATCACCTCGTTGGGTCGCGGCCGGTTTCCCTGGTGGAGTAGGTCGTCCAGCTTCCACCGGCCTCGCCCCAGACGCGGGTCAAGTGCTTGGCGGAGAAGCCGAGTGCGTCGGCGACGACAGGGGCTGGAGCCTGGAGAACGAGTTGGCGGAGTGTCGCCGACTTTGTGGCCTGGGCGGGCAGGCCGAGATCGTTGCGGAGGTGCTCGAGCAGGGTGCTGGAGTGCACGGGTTGTCCGGCCCGGCGGCCGGGGAAGAGCCACTGGCTGTGCGGGTTCACCGTGGTCATGTTCTGCCGATTGTCGATAAGTTCCAGCAGCATTCCGGCCAGTGGTTCGGGGACCGGCAGTGGTGGTGTGCCGAGACGGATGAGCACCTGGCCGTCGTCGTTGACCACGTCGGTGATGGTGAGGCGGACGAGTCTGGTGACGGGCTGGCCATAGAGCAGCATGAGCGCGGCGGCGACGCGGGACCGCAGCGGTGGACGTGGGTCGGTGAGTGCCCGGCGTAGTAGGGCGAGGCGACGGGTCTGGGTGATCGGTTTCCCGGCCTCGGCCGTCGTGGTCGGGATGTCGAGTTTGGGCATGCGTCCGGTGCTTTTCGCCCAGATCAGGAACGGGCGAGCCAGCTGGCGGCGATGTGAGAGGGCTTGGACGTGCCAGAGGTCGAATATCGGCCTGGGCGCACTCGCTGAGCTGTGTGCCGCGCTCCTCGAGCCAGGTCAGGAAGTGGGCGGCTTCCTCGACCGAGCCGACGTAATACCGGCCACCATCGGCGACCGGACCGCGGCGAGCGCGGCGGCGTAGGCGCGGAAGCTGATGCCAGAGCGCGAATTGCCGCAAGATCCGGTAGTGCGGGTTGTCGGCGTAGTCGGTCAGTTTGCGCTGCAATAGTGCCTCGGCGTGGAGCAGCTGCTTGTCGACCGCGGGCAGGACACCGCTGGTCATGAGCAGGTCGCGGAGATAGGCAACGGCCTGGTGGGTGGGTAGCCCCTTCAGGGCTTCGTGGGTGATCGGCACTCGCCCGGCCGCGAGGTCACCGAGCAAGCCGCGAACGACGGTGCTGCGCAACCATTTCAGCCCGGTCAGCGGTTCGGGCATACCGACAACCGCATCGACCAGTGGGCCCAGCTGTGGGTGGATCCGGCCAGTTCCGTCGTCGAGCAACTCGTGCAACTGCTCATTCAGCGTGCAGCGGGTGCAGAGCCGTCCGCCGTGCAGTTCCCCTTCGAATCCGCAACGGTCGCAGAAGAAGTCACGTGTGATGCCGGCGCAGTCCCGGCAGATCGGTGCCGCGTCGCCGGATCGGCGGCCCGGAAGCAGTCGGTAGGTGCCGCATCCGGGGCATGAGCCGTGATGCCGCACTGCCTTGGCGTAACAGGTGCGGCAGATCGGTCCTTCCCAGTTCGCGGCCTTGGCCGCTCGTCGACCGCATCGGACGCAGTCGCGAACGTGCCACCGTTCGTACTGTTCGGCGTTCTTGTAGGCCGGGCTCATTCCTCGACGCGGATGCGGGCGCGTTTGGGCCGGATCGTGGTGTTCATATCGACGACCTTGTCGCCGGCGACAGCCTTGCGTGCCTGGTTCTCGGCCTTGGTGGCGATCAGATCCGCTGGGGTGCAATCGAAGATGTCACAGAGCGCGGCCAGCACCGGCAACGACAGGCGTTCCGGGGTCTGGGTCACCAAACGCCAAACCTGCACCGAGGACAGTTTGACTCCGCGGTCGCGCAGGTGCGGTTCGAGGTCGTTGACCGCGAACATGCCCGCCGCGGCCATCGTCTCCCGCAACCGCCACTGGTAGCTGACCTGCCGCTTCATCGTTTCCTCCCGGATTGCTTCAGCGCGGCCTCCACGGTGGTATCCAGCACCCGCCGCAGCGTGCGGGTGCGGTAGTCCGAGGAAACACAGGTGTAAATCGACGTCGTCGAGGAGTGTTCGTGGCCCGCCTGCTCCTGGACAAATCTGGCGTCGAAACCATCCTCAACCTGGTGAGTTATATGGCTTCGCCGCAGCGAGTGGAAGCCCAGGGCGGGGTCCAAGCCGAGTTCGTCACGGTAGGCGGCCAGCCGGGTGTTGAGCGTGCTCAGGCCGATGCGCGGGCCGCGTTCGGACGGCCAGCATGCCGGCGACCCGGCGGTTGGAAATAATGGCCGGTATTCCTCGATCCACTCGGCCAGCACCTCGGCCGACCAGTCCCAGATCGTCAGCACGCTGCGCCGCTTTGGGGTGGAGCCCTTCTTCGCCTTGCCGTGGCGGACATAGACCGCCCCGTACTCCCCGAACTCCGGGCCGTCCGGGTTGCGGCCGAAGTCGGCGGTATCGAGCATCCGAATTTCATTGCGCCGCAACCCGAATGCGTACGCCGTTTTCAGCAGCGCGGCATCACGGAACGCCGGCAGCCAGCCCTTGCGCCCGGCTTCGCGGATGCGCACCACCTGCTCGTCGGCATAGTCGAATAGCGCCACCAGCTCTTTGCGGGTGAAAGCCCGCTTGCCGGAGTCGGATTCGGCTTCGTCGATGTGCTCGGCGGTGTTCCACTCGTGCACCACCTGAACCGGATGGGTGCCGAACCGCTGCTCACACACTGTCGCCCACTGGTAGGCCGGGTCGATCCGATAGGCGCAGAACAGCTCCACCGCCTCCTGATAGTTGCGCAACGTCGACCGCTTCGCATTGCGCACCGCCCGCAGGTCACCGAGCCATTCATCGACATGCTGCGCAGTCCAATGCCACGGAAACGCGTCCACGTAATCCGCGAATGCCCGCACCACCCGCTCACGACCGCCGATCGTCGAGAACGCCAGATTCCGCGCCAGCTGCTGATAGCGCCAGCCGTCGAGCATCCCGGTGAACACCTGCTCGCCGGGCCGCAGCAACGACAGCCCGTCCACCAGATGCTGCGCCGCCGATCCCGGCGCCGTCGTCGTACCCTCTACGCCCAACGCACCACCCTTTCCGAGCGCTTACATCAAACGTAATAATCTTTCATCAAACGTAATTCGCTAGGCAAATCGCCAGGTCAACACGACAGGTGAGCGCCACCAGCATTACCGGAGCGCCTGGTAGGCTCGGGCGACCTCACGCCGGGCACCCCGTCTCATCGAACATGAGACAGTCCCGCTGACCTGGGGTATTTCCCGGTTCGTCTCACGCACTCGAGGCAGGACGAGTCATCGCGTGCGGACCGCTCGGAATCTTGCATCCGATGAAATTGCAACCAGAAGGAACAGAACCGCCCGATCCGGCGCTAAGGATTTACGGCAGATAGTCGACCACTATCTGCCGTAAACTGCGAGTCGTCCTGGCGCGACGATGCTGCCGCGACGGGGCGACTCCGGAAACTATCTGCCATAGAGCGCGAGAGGTGGGATGCGGGTGGGTTCGGTGCGGACACTTCGGGCGAGAACGACCGGAGTACGGCTGGCGGACGCAGTGCGGGTCTACCTGGCCACGATCACCGCGGTGAACACCCGCCGCGCGGTCACGCCGCCGCGCTGGATCGGTTGGTCCGCGATTTCGACGCTGATAGTGACGTGACGCTGCTGGATCCGGATCAGGTATCCGGGTGGTTCCTGTTTGTGCGGGGCGAGAAGTCACCCAAGACGTTCAATCTCCGGCTGACCGCACTGTCGTCGGCGTGCGCGTATTGACGCGAACAGCAGTGGCTGAGCACCGATCCGGTGATGCGGTTACGGGCGCGGCCGACAGCGCCGGAAAACAGCAAGGCCATGACCTCGGCCGAGGTGGGCGAGTTGCTGGGTAGGGATGCTGCGCTGCGGGAGCGGGTGCTGTGGACGATGCTGTACGAGTCCGCGGCCCGCGTGGAGGAAATCCTCAGCCTCGACATCACCGATCTCGACACCATGAACCGGTGTGCGACCGTCACCCGCAAGGGCGGTGCCCGTGACGTCATCTTCTGGCAGACCAGAACCACGCGGCTGCTTGGTCGGCTGATCGCCGGGCGCAGGTCCGAGCCATTGTTCTTGACCGACCGCAAGGCCAAACCGTCTGTGGCCCTTGATGATGTCGATCCGGACACCAGACGCGCGCGGCTGTCCTATCGCCGTGCGGCGACCTTGCTCTAGAAGCACACCGCGCAGATGACGCGGGGCCCGTTCACGCTGCACCAGTTGCGCCACTCCCGGCTCACCCACGCTGCCGAGCAGGGCGCGTCCACGCCGGTGCTGATGGCGTTGTCCGGGCACACCTCGGTACGCAGCCTGACCAAGTACGCGAAGGTTTCGGCCGAAGCCCTCGGCCGATAGCAGGCCCAGACCGACCCCGCCGCACGGCGGCGCCACTGGCGCGGGTAAGCCCCGACATCTCAGAGTTCAGTTTCGTCGCCGGGTTCGGGCCACGACAGTGTTGATGCGTCGACTGCTGGGCCGCAGGCCGAGGTTGACGCAACTCAATGGTTGCAATAATATTGCAACCATTGAGTTGCTATTAATGGAGGTGGTTATGGGGTTTCCCGATCGCATCGAGCGGACGATCGAGCTGGCGCACCCGCCGGTGAAGGTGTGGGCGGCGCTGACCACGGCCGAGGGGTTGGGCACGTGGTTCGGCAATGAGGCCGACATCGAGCTGCGCCCGGGTGGTAAGGCGTGGATGCGTTGGAACGAGGGCGGACACTTTGCGGACATGCGGGTGGAGCGGGTAGAGAAGCCGCACGTATTCGGGTTCACCTGGCATATCTTCGGGCTCCCCGAGGAGGATCCGCGCCGCACCTATGTGGAGTTCACGCTCGAGCCGGTGGCCGCGGGTACGCGACTGACCGTGGTCGAGACCGGTTTCGCTCAGCTCGCGCAGGACGCCTACAAGGCGGCGTTCGAAGGCAACACCCGCGGCTGGCAGAACGAGCTTGGTGAGCTGGCCGTCTACCTCGATGCGGCCTGACCAGGAGGCGATTGCCGAGCAGGTCTTCGTGGCCCTGGCGGACCCCAGCCGGCGCGCGATCCTGACCGCGCTGGCGTCCGCCGGGCCCGCCACAGCGACCGACCTGGCGGCTCGGCTGCCGATCACCCGGCAGGCGATCGCCAAACATCTGACGTTGCTGTCCGAGGCCGGTCTGGTGACCGCGGAGCCGGGGGAGCGCCGCCGGGTGCGTTACCGATTATGTTCCGCGCCGATGCAAGTGGCGCGACAATTCCTCGCCGCGCTGGCGCGGGACTGGGACGGCCCGCTCGACGCGTTGAAAAACATCCTCGATCGAGACTGGTCAATCCGAAACCGAACAGGAATACCGCTATGAAGACACCGTCGATCGTTTCGCAGAACGAGTGGGAGGCAGCGCGTCTGGAGCTGCTGGTGAAAGAGAAGGAGGTGATGCGCGCCCACGACGCGTTGGCTGCCCAACGCCGCCGCATGCCGTGGCTGGCCGTCGACAAGCAGTACGCGTTCGACGGACCCGACGGCCCGGCGAGTCTGCTCGACCTGTTCCAGGGCCGCCGCCAGCTGATCGTCTACCGCGCATTCTTCGAGCCCGGCGTGGTTGGCTGGCCCGATCACGCCTGCCGCGGCTGCTCCATGATCGCCGACCACGTCGGCAATCTCGCGCACCTGAACGCCCGCGACACCACGCTCGCATTCGCCTCGCGCGCACCGCAACCCGAGATCGAGAAGGTGAAGGCCCGGATGGGCTGGTCACCGATCCCCTGGTACACCATTTCCGACGAATTCGACGTGGACTTCGGCGTCGACGAATGGCACGGCACCAACGCCTTCATCCGCGAGGGCGACCAGGTGTATCGCACGTATTTCATCAACCGGCGTGGCGACGAGTACTTCGGAAACACCTGGAGCTACCTGGACATGACGGCCCTCGGACGTCAGGAGAACTGGGAGGATTCGCCCGAGGGCTACCCCCAGACACCGCCTTACGAGTGGTGGAACTGGAACAACGAGTACGCCGCCGCGGTCGACGAGACCGGCTCAGACTGGCTGGGCAGGGTTGCCGCCGCCATAGACAGGGGCGAAGCCGGCCGTCAGCAGAAGGAAGCACCGCACGACTGCTGCGCACACCCGGCGCAGTGATGGTCCACCCGTCGGTTCCGGCCCGGTCCCGAGTGGGCCGGGCCGGAGCGGCTCTGTCGCTGCTCTCGGCGACTCTGCATGCCGCCTGCGACGGAACCCATTGCACCACAGTGTGGGTGATTGTCCTGCCGACGTTGATGTCGCTGGGCTGCCTATGGTGTGCCTGGGACCTGTGGACCCGGCAATCCCCCGGGGCATGGGCCATGACTGTGGCGATGAACAGCGCAATGCTGGCGCTGCACTTTGCCATCCCGATGCCGGGCGCTGTGATGCACCAAGCATACCTGGCCGCCATCGCCGATCTGGTGCTGTCCGGCGGGATGCTGCTCCGCACAGTCGTGTTCCGGCGTCCTAGCCGCGCAGATGGCCCATTGCCACCGGAGTCCATCGAAGGGGCACAGCCCCACCAACTCGCCGCCTGATCAACCCTCACTCCAGAAGAGCTACACCCAAATAGGAAGGCGCGGTGCTCGCCGCGATCTACGGCCAGCTGTCACGATGCTGTGGTTCGACAGCAACGACTGGTCGAAAACCGGTCTCAGCCTTCCTCGACGGTATCGGGGTCGCGCAGCGGCCGGTGGGTGCCCCGGAAGTCTGGTAGGTGACAAGCGTAGTGGCCGTCGATGCCGATGTGGGTGCGGATGAACGTTGAGAGCCGTTCCGCGTCGGCGTCGAGTACCGGATAGCCATGGGCGCGTAGCTGTCCCCTCGTAGTAGGTGCGGGTCATCTCCCCTTTCTTCCCGTAATAGATCCGCCGCGCCAGGTCGTGGCGGCCCTCTCCGAGGTTGGCTTGGGCCTTGCCTTTCCGGCGATACGGTTCGTCGTCGGCCAGGCGCAGGATGTGCAAGGTCTTGAAGTCCGCCCGTAGTGCGCGATGGCCTGCCCCAACGGGGTGGGGTCCCCATCGCGGGAAATCATGCGCGTGACGTCGTGTGCGGAGACCTCGCACGCATGGATCGACACCACGACCCGGCACATGTCCTCCCAGTGGGCGGAGATCTTCTCGGTGTCGATGCGTCTCCTCGCAAGTATCCGCCTACCGCGCCGACGCCGACGCCGACGCCGACGCCGACGATAAGGATCGGCATGGGTCGCTCAGCCCCTAAGGCGCGAAAGACTTTCCGGTCCCAGGATCGGCAGTCTTCGCGATATCCATGTTCGTTGGTTCGGCCGGCCGATGGCGGATAAGCAACACGGTGGGTATCACGATGGCGGCAATTATGGTGGCGGTGACCAGGGTACTCAGGTGGCATGCGTCTGTGAAGGCCTGTCGAGCGCTGTCTGCGACGAGTGATACGAGTTCTGTTGGGAGACGGGCGGAATCGTGGTTGCCGCGCTGTGCCGCATCGACCACGGAGTCGATCGTCTGCTGCGGGAGATGGTGCCCGGATAGCCGCTCGCCGAGTCCGTCGCCGAATTTGGTGGTCAGGATCGTGCCGGTCACGCTGGCGCCGAGCACATTTCCGAGTTGGCGGAACATGTTGACCATCGCACTGGCCATCCCTGCCTGGGTCCTATGGACGCTGATGACTGCGGCTGCAGTAGAGGGGGCTACGAGCAGTCCGGTGCCGATGCCGACAATGATGAGACCCGGCCACAGCCGGAAAGAATCCGGCCCCGCCTCGATCGCGCGCAGCGCCGAAATCCCTGCGGCCATGACGATCAAGCCGACCGTCAACATGATCTTGAAGCCGATCCTGTGGGTGATCTTGCCCGCGAGGGCACTGACGAGGATGAACGGCACGAACATGGCTAGCGCGCGGACACCCGCACCGAGCGGGGTGATGCCCTGGACGTGCTGGCAGTAGAGGACCACGAGCAGGGATGTGCCGGTGAAGCCGAACATAGTGGTCGCGGCCACGGCCATGACCATGGTGAATGAACCCGATCGGAAGAGCTTGATGTCGATCATCGGATCGTGGTGCCCAGACTCGTACCAGGCGAAGATGACCAGCGAGACAGCGAAAATGGTGTAGCAACAAAGGATTTCAATCGAAAAGTAGCCGAGTGTCTTACCTTCGATAATGGCGAAGGCCAACGAGGCGACAGCGACCGTGCCCAGCATGAGGCCCACCGGGTCGAGCTTGCGGTCCGGTTGGCGACTCGCCGGTACGAAGAGAACGGCGCCCAGGAAGGCGATGACTCCGAGCGCCATATTGGTGACAAAGATCGAGTGCCAGGAATAGCGCTCCAGCAGCACGCCGGTCACGATCGGCCCGGCGGCCAAGCCTAGGCCCGAGCTACCCGCCCAGATGCTGACGGCCTCGGTACGCTCGCGTGGGTCGGCGAATGAGTGCGCCAGCACGGCCAGGCTGCTGGGCAAGATGGCCGCACCGCCGATACCGACGATCGCCTGGCCAACAATCAGCCATGCTGTGTCATTCGCAGCGAAGGCGACGACGCTCCCGCCGGTGAAGAGCACGGCGCCGACCATGAAGACGACGCTGCGGCCCACGATATCGGCCAGTGTGCCGGCCGCCAGGATCAGGCTTGCGACGACGAGACTGTAAGTACTTGTGATCCAAACAGTTTCAGTCGGTGACGCGTGCAGCTCGTCCTGAATCCGGGCTAGGCCGGTGATCGTCGAGGACACGTTGACGAAGGCCGTCATCGAGCCCACGCAGAGCACCGCCAGTGTGAACCAGCGTCTGACGTTCTGGCCCGATCGCGGCTCCTGCCTTCGTTCGACAAGAATCTCGATTTCTTCAACCACGGGTGTTCCTTTGCTCGAACTTCGGAGGAACGAAGTCGGGTGTCGACGTTAGCACAGCTAGCTATAATTGAAGATAGTCAGAGTGGTTGAATCGCGTGTGATCATGACGGCTAAGTCCGCATCGCACAGTCCACGCAGGACGCGACTGCCAGATCCGAGTACGCGTCAGCCTGTTTCTTCCTGGTGGGCGTTTCCCTCGTCGCCCGGCTCGTTGTGGGCCTCGCAATGTCGAGGGAATTCTAGCTATGGTCTAGCATAGTCAGCTGTGTAGTTCTGCGCCGCCTGCGCCAAGTCGCCGCTCGACGTCATCCGCGTCACCCGATCACCGGTCGCCCGTCCACCGCGTGCAGCTTCGATGTCCCGCCGAGGTGATGAGTGCATTGACCCCTGCCAACGAAACCACTTGGCCCTACACCGCAACTCCGGCGCCACCTCCAGCGACGAATTCCGGGGCGTGGCGCGGATCAAACTACCGCTCCAGAGGAGTTGCCTTCCTTCCGTTTCCCTGACGTATTCACATCTGTATCCGGCCGGGACCCGTGCCGACAGAAGGGACGGAGTCTGCAGGCGCCACGCCGTCCCGCCTGTGGAGTTGGGCGTTCTCGGGACCGGTCCCGTGAGTACCGCCCTTAAAGTGACTGGCTGTCAGGATGTTCGGGCGGAAGAGGGTCGAAAATGAAGTGCCGGGTGCAAATTCCTCTCCCTGCCGATCTCCATGCCGAGTTCGGCCAACTCAGTGCCGGAGGCACCTGCGGGAACGATTTTCGTGAAGGCTGCGTGAGGATGGGATCGGTGAACCCGTGGGGAACACGCTCAACCACAATCTGATCCAGGTGCTGGTGATGGACGCGACCCTGCTTCCGCAGGACTTGTACCTGCTGGGCGAGGAGGTGTGCGGATGAACGACGCCGAGCAGGGACGGCTCTGGCAGCCTGGGAATATCATCGACGGCCGGTACGAGGTGATCCGACTGGCCGGCCGGGGTGGAATGGGGTGGGTCTACCAGGTCAAGCACCTCGAGTGGGGGATCGATCTGGCGGTGAAACAGCCTCGTCCGGACGTCGTGCTCACCTCCAGAGCTCACGAGCAGTTCGTGGAGGAAGCCGAAAAGTGGGTTTCGCTGGGGCTGCACCCGAACCTGTGCTGCTGCCATTACGTCCGTCAGCTCGGTGGGCTGCCCATGGTGTTCGCCGAATACGTTCCCGGCGGCAGCCTGCGTAACTGGATCACCGACGGGCGTCTCTACGAGGGCCCGGCAGACGATGTGCTTCGCCGGGTCCTGGACGTGGCGATCCAGTTCGCATGGGGACTCGAGCACGCGCACCAGAGGAGCATGGTGCACCAGGACGTGAAACCCGACAACGTTCTCCTCGACACGCGTGATGGCAACATCAGCGTGAAAGTCACCGACTTCGGCCTCGCCCGCGCTCGCCCTGGGATTCCCTTGACAACGTCGGAGCCCGGCGCAGACGGCGAGGTGGCCGGCATTCAGGTGAGCCGGGCAGGTTTGACCCTTGCGTACGCCTCACCGGAACAAACGCGAGGCGCGGCCTCGAGCCGGCACACCGATGTCTACAGCTACGCGGTGTCGGTGTTGGAGATGTTCACCGGCAACCGCCTCTGGCAGAGAGGCGACAAGGCAGGGCAGGCCCTGAGCGCATATCTCGCGGGGGGCACCGCAAAGCCGGGAACGCCGCCGATGCCAGCCGCCTTGGCCGCACTGCTCCAGCGCTGCCTGCATGAGAAGCCGGAGGACCCGCGGCCGAAATCGATGGCCGGTATTGCCGCGGAAATCGCGGCCATCTACAAGTCAGCGGTGCACTCCGCATACCCCAGGACAATGCCGCGTGCGGCCGGCCTCCGCGCCGATGAACTCAATAACCGGGCGCTGTCGCTGCTCGACCTGGGGCAGATCGCCGAGGCCGAGGAGACCTTCGCAGCAGCGCAGGAGGCTGACCCTCGGCACCTGGAAGCCACCTACAACGACGGCCTGCGCCAGTGGCGATCCGGCGTCATCACCGACGATGTGCTGATCAGCAAGCTCGAGGCCGCGCGCACCGCCTCCGGAGACTCCTGGCTGGCCCGATACCTGCTGGCCGAGGTGCACTTGGAGCGCGGCGACCTCGCCGCGGCACACGAGCTGCTCCGCACCGTCGAGCACATCGCGCCGAAACAGCCCAACGTTGCGAGCGCCCTGCGAACGGTTCGGTCGGGTCGGCTAACCGACGCCCGCTGCGTCAAGACCCGCACGATGAGCTGGTGGCCCGAGTACGAAAGGTGGGTGACCGAAGCCGATGGCCGCAAGGCGAAATACGCACCGAAGACCAAAATCCGGTTCACCGCGGACGGGCAGCGGGCACTGGTCGCTTCCATGAAACATGTAGGGCTATGGGACATTCACAGTGGACAGTGTCTGTTTCGACGGGACGAGCCGCATTATTACAAGAAGATCGACGTCAGTGCCGACGGGCGGTTCGCCCTGTGCGGCCTCGACACCGAGGTACAGATGTGGGACCTGACCCATGGCCGCGAACTGTGGCGAGTGGGGATGCGCGAAGACGCCCCCTCTGGAACACGACATATCGGAATGCGGGAATCAGCGTCAGCCCCGGTCGCGGCCGTGCGGCTTAGTGCGGACGCCCGCATCGCGGCTACGCAGTCGGGCGGCGGCAGTGTGATGATCTGGGAC
Source organism: Nocardia sp. NPDC023852 (assembly GCF_040639505.1). NCBI lineage: Bacteria > Bacillati > Actinomycetota > Actinomycetes > Mycobacteriales > Nocardiaceae > Nocardia > Nocardia sp. NPDC023852. The sequence goes on along the minus strand of NZ_JBFAAB010000018.1, from coordinate 37,364 downwards.
GCGCGCACCGGCAGATTGCGCCTGCGGCTCGGTCGGCCGGGCAAGCTGTATGGACTGTCCCCGGACGGGCGGTTCGCGCTGATCAGACACGACGACGACACGATGCAACTGTGGGACACCAGTACCGGTGTCCGCCGGTGGGAGCTTCACGGGGTAAACGGGGCCGTGCCCGCATCCATCAGCGCGGACAGCCGGACCGTGGCGATAGCCCGCTCTTGCGAGACGAGAGCGCGCACCTGGGAGAACATCGGAATCTGGGATCTCACCACCGGCCGGGAGATACGCACCCTGACCGGCCACACCCGTCGGGTGACGTCGCTGTCCTGGCACGGCGACAGCCGTTTGCTGCTCTCCGGCGGACATGACGGCACCGCCCGCCTCTGGGAGCTGGACAGCGGTCGCTGCCTGCGGACCTACTCGTCCACCACAAGTTGGGAGCAGGAGGTGCTCCTGGAGCCGGACTCCGGCCACGCGGTCGCCGCCGATGAGGACATGGTGCGCTGGTGGACCCTGCCCAGCCGCCACACCGCACCGCCGCAGTTGAGCCGCCCGCGCCGGCATGAGGAGCTGACCAAGCTGGACGCCGACGTGACCGCGCTTGTCGACGCCGCCGAAGAGGCGATTGAGGCAGGCCGGTACAGCGATGCGCATGAGCTGCTCACCCGGGCACGGGACACCCGCGGCTACGAACGCGCCCCGCACGTGCTGTCCGCCTGGCGAGCGCTGGCCGGCGTCTTTCCACGTGCCGGAGTGCGGGCAAGCTGGCAGGTGGGTGAGTTCCCCGGGCTCTCGATATCGCCCTGCGCGGTCGACCTGTCGCCGGACGGTGCGCGCGTCGTATCCGGCGGTAGAACCCTGCGGGTATACGACACCCGCACGGGACACTGCCTGCGGGAGTGGGACACCAGCACGGGACTCTCCAAACGGGAAATCGACAACCGCCCGTACCCGCTGACCGCCGTCCGGCTCAGCCCTGATCAGCAGCGAGTACTGTCCGCCACACAGAACGGCGAGATCTGCCTGTGGTCGATCGATACCGGCGACTGCCTGATGAAGATCACCAACCAGCACCCCCGCGGTGGCGCCCAGCCGGCGTACTTCAGCGCGGACGGGCGCTGGGCGCTCACCGGGGACAGTGACAATGCCATTCACCTCTGGGATCTGGACAACGGCCGATGCACGCGCACGGTCCCCGGCCATGGCCGCAACGGCTTCATCGTCACCGACGTGTGGCTGAGTCCGGACGGTCGCCGCGCGGTGTCTGGCGGAACGGACCGCACGGTGCGGGTCTGGGACATGGACACCGGTGAGTGCATGCACATCCTGGCCGACCACACGGACTGGGTCAGGTCTGTGTCGTTAAGCCCCGATGGGGGCTTCGTGCTGTCCAGCGGTAGCGATCGAACTATCCGGCTCTGGGACCTCGTCTCCGGCGCGTGCGTGCATGTCCAGCGGGATCTGACGGGCGACGCCCAGACGGTCCGGTACGTGTGCGATGGTCGCTTCGTAATGGCCGTGACGCCCGGTAGACCGACGAGCGTGATCCAGGTCTGGGATCCACGCACCGGACGGTTCCTCCATACCCTCGACACACGGCAGCCCGGAATCTGGGCAAGCGCTTTCACCCCGGACGGTCGGTTCGCTCTCACCGCCGGCGAAGGCACACCATTGCGGCTCTGGGAGCTCGACTGGGTGCTCGACTTGCCGTCAACGACGCCGCAGAATTCCGGACCCGATCTCTGACCGCCGTGGCCGCGTTTGCCGCTACGCCGCTAACGTTGCCGCGGATCAACTCGTCTGGCTCGTCGTTCAGTCGGGTGTCTCGGCAGAGTCGGCCGGCTCGGAGTCGTTGGCCGGCGCGGCCCACTCGATGTCGTCGTTGGTCGCGGCCCAGCTGGCCAGCAGATTCAGGGCGTCCTGCGAGGGTGACGCGGGCTCGGCGGTGTAGGTGAGGAGGAACTGGCTGGGGCCGTCGCCGAGTGGGAAGGTTTCGAAGGGAGGTGCTCACCGACGCCGGACGGGGGCTGCGGGCTGGGCCTATCGCCGCAGCGCTGGGGCCGAGATCGATCCGGGGAAGGACCACACCCGCGCCGACGATGGATATCGCCGCAGAAGTGCCGGGTCTCGCCGCCTACGCCCGTACCACGGTCCGCCTGCACCCCCGGCAGGGGCAGCCCAGCGCATCGGACAGCCATATCGGCGGCCCACAGTGGTGGCCGGCAGACGAGCTGTGGCCCACCTGCCCCGATCTGCATATGGAGTACCTCGTTTCCCTCGCACAGTTGTGGCGGCACGACTTCCCCGAAATCGACTTCCCCGACGACACCGATGTGCTGCAAGTGCTGTGGTACCCGTTCGAGCACAACCAGGACGATGTGTACGACGGACCGAGCGTGAAACTGGTGTGGCGGCAGACCGAACCCGATGTCACACTCCTGGATTCGGTTCCTGCACCTCGACAGGCCGAGGACTTCTGGATGCCGCAGCCATGTTCGCTGCACCCTGAGCGGGCCCACGAGTACCCCTTTTACGACGTGCTTCCAACGGAGCTACGGGAACGCCTGGACCGGTGGAAGCTCTCTCCTGCTGCGACCGCTCACCCCGACAAGGACTTGTATAGCTGCTATCAGTACCTGCTGCCGGTGGCTCCCGGTTGCAAGGTCGGCAGGATCGAGGTTGACAGGCGCGCGACGCCGCTGCCGAGGACGGGGGTTCCGGCAGAAACGGCGCGAGGCAGCCGTCCGTTCATTCCGTTCCGGAAGCAAGGTACCGAGCGATGCCGTTCGAGCACCGAACGGCTATGTACCCGGGTAGCGCCTATTCCCGACTGTTCGAATCATCGTTTCGATAGAGGCAGCGGCGGGCCCGCAACCGCTCGTCTCGCGCAAGACCGCCGAGGAAATCGGCTACTCCCTCGCCAAACATACGGCGAAGATTTCGGGACCGACACACTAGATTGTCACGGTATGGGTGATGTCCTCTATCCCGCAGTAGTTCTCGCTGTCAGGGTAGCGTCTCGCGCGCTGGGGCTGCGGATCCAAATCCGTGGCGACGTGAACATCCCCGCGACGGGCGGCGCGGTGATCGTCGCCAATCATGTGTCCTATCTCGACCCGTTCGCAGTCGCCTTGGGCGCATCCGGGCGCAGCGTGCGGTTCCTGGCGCTCCAGGAGTTGTTCGACCACCGGGTGTACGGGCCGATGATGCGCGGCCTCCGGCAGATTCCGGTCCGGCCTGAGAGGGGAGGCGCGGCGTATTACGCAGCCTCGGACGCATTGAAGTCCGGCGAGGTCGTTGGTGTGTTCGCTGAGGCCACTATTGCCCAGTCGTTCACCGTCCAGCGGCTGCGGACTGGCGCGGGGCGGCTGGCGGGCGCGGCTGGCGTGCCGTTGATCCCTGTGGCGGTGTGGGGAACGCACCGGTTGTGGACCAAGGGCCGCCGCGAGCTGGTCCAGCCGGGGTTGCCCATCACCGTCCTCATCGGCGAACCACTGCGCCCGACGCTCCACGACGACCCCGAGGAGGTCACCGAGCAGCTGCGCGTGGCTATGCAGGCACTGCTGGACTGCGCACAACGCGAGTACCCGTGCTCTGGCACCGAGAAGTGGTGGCAGCCTGAGCATCTCGGTGGCACCGCACCCGGCCCAGAGGAGGCCGCGGCGCGGGACGCCGGTGAGAACGCCGCGCGCCGCGGGCAGGTCTCATGAGTTCGACGTGCGTGTTCCTGCATGCCCATCCGGACGACGAGTCCTTGTTGACTGCGGGCACGATGGCGCGCCTGGCCGCCGAGGGCCGTCGGGTCGTCCTTGTGGTCGCCACAGACGGTGAAGCGGGACTCACGGATTCGCCTGCCGGGACCGAACTCGGCGCGCGACGGCGGCGGGAAACGATGGACTCGGCGGCCGCCCTCGGCTGCGCTCGGGTGGAGTTCCTCGGCTACGGGGATTCCGGATCGGATGGTGCCGTATCGGACTCGTTCTCCGCTACTCCAGTCGAGCAGGCGGCGGAGCGGATCGCCGCACTGCTGGTCGAGGAGCGCGCCGAGCTGGTCACGTCCTACGACCCGGCGGGGGGCTATGGGCATCCCGACCATGTTCATCTGCATCACGTGGGTTCGCTCGCGGCGCGGATCGCGGGTACACCGGTACTGCTGGAAGCGACCGTCGACCGCGACATGCTGCTGCGGGCGATCCGGATCGCCGCCCTGTTTCGCCTGACACCGACCGGGCTGACGCCGGACCGGCTCGCCAGCAGCTACTCGCCGGGCAGCGCGATCACTCACCGGGTGAACGTCCGCGGCTACGCAGCAGGTAAGCGGGCGAGCATGGCCGCGCACGCCAGTCAGGCAGCTGGCGGTGACGGAGTGCGCACGTTGGCCGCTCTGCTGCGGTTGCCGCAGCCGGTGTTCCGATGGGTACTCGGCACCGAATGGTTTGTGCGACGCGATGTTTAACTTTCGTATCGAACGCGATCTGTCCATCCCCATGGCTGACGGCACCCTCTTGCTCGCCGATCTCTACCTGCCCGCCAACAGCCCAGCACAGGCGACAATCCTGGTTCGGTCGCCGATGGGCCGCCGCCCGATGGGCATCCTTTACGGCTGCTACTTCGCTCGACACGGCTTCCAGGTCGTCGTGCAGGACGGAAGATCCTGCGACGAGGTGTTGCCTTTGAGTACCGAGCGGGAGGACGGCCTTGCCACGGTGGCGTGGCTGCGTGCACAACCCTGGTTCCATGGGCCCCTCGCGTTGCACGGAATGAGCGCGATGGGGTTCGCACACTGGGCTATTACGGCCGACGTGACCGAATTACGCGCGATGTCAGTGCATGTGGCGGCATCGTCGATCGCCGACACGATCTTTACCGGCGGGTCGACCGCGCTGGAGTCGGTGCTCATCTGGTGCTCCAACCACAGCTTCACCACCGCATTGTTGGCGCCCAGGCGGGCGCGCCGGGCCATTGCGTCCGGTCGGCCTGCGGCCGAACTCGACGTGGCGACCGGAGGTAGAACGGTGCCGTTCTACCAAGCCGTCATCGCCGACGAAGGGCCGGGCAGCCCGCTGCGAGCAGGATTGGATCACAGCCATGTGCCTCGATCCAGCGTCGCGGCATCGGTGCATCTGGTCGGCGGATGGTACGACATCTTCCTACCCGGTCTGATTCGCGACTTTCTTGCGCTGCGGGCGGCAGGCGGCAATCCATATCTGACGGTCGGACCGTGGGGGCACTATCACCCACAGCTGTTTCTCACCGCGAACCGCGAAGCACGGCAATGGTTCCAGGCGCATCTGTGCGGTGACCGCGCGGGTTTGCGGGAGCTTCCTATCCGGCTGTTCGTCACGGGTGCGCGGCAATGGCGGGACTACGCCAACTGGCCCCCACCCGGAACTTGCTCGGTCCCATGGTTCTTGCACACGGGCGGGCGACTGGCCCGAAGTGGTCCCGACGAGTCTGGCAGTGAACGCTATTGCTACGACCCCGCCGACCCAACCCCGGCGCCGCGAGGGCCGGTGATCGTCGGCCATTCTCGCCCCCAGGACTGCCGCCAGATCGAGACTCGCCCAGACCTGCTGACCTACACCAGCGAACCGCTGAGCGACCCGGTGGAGGTGATCGGCACCGCGACTGCCCGGCTGTATTTCCACAGCAGCCCGCCAACGGGCGCAGATTTCGTGGTGCGGCTGTGCGATGTGCATCCCGACGGTCGCTCGTACAACATCTGTGAGGGCGTGCGCCGGGTCGGTCACGAGACAATGGGCAGGACCGAGGTCGAATTGTGGCCGACAGCCCACCAATTCGCTGCAGGCCATCGACTCCGAGTGCACGTCTGTAGTGCCGCGGTGCCCCGCTTTGCTCGCCACCGCGAGGTCGTGGAGCAGGAGGTTTTCCACGACCCGCACAGACCGAGCGGGGTGGTGCTGCCGATCGTCACCACCACGTCTTGAACGTCTCGAACGCTACCGCCTCGTTATGGCCGGAGCGATTCACCGTGTGATGCAACGCTCCCACGAACGCACCGGGGGACTCGAGTGGCGTGCCGCTCACAGGTACCACGAGCCGCGACACTCGCCGCCGGGCGAGATGCGCGGAGATCCACACATCATCCTGCCATCGCACCTCGTCGGGCCAACCTTCGAAATCATGCACAACCTCGTCCAGCGATCCGGGCGGAATCAGATATCCCCACATGCCCATCAACACGTCGACCGGGACGTGCTCGAGCACCGCCGTCCCGCAGACATGCCCGAGATATCTTGGGTCACAACCGAACCGTACATATTGCCCACGCAATCCCAACGCTGCGGTCGGAACCTGGTGATGGGCGGCGAGCAGGTCCTCGAGGAACGTCTCAGGGTAGATCGCGTCGTCGTCGACGACCACCAGCACCGCGTTCGGCTCCGCCCGCAGCGCGGGCAGCAACTTCGTCGCCGGACCTTGGTCCTCGCACCGCACAATGTCCACCCCCGCGGGCAGCGACGGCGGGTCGGGGTAGGCAACCCCCGACCGGAGCGAATGCCGCGGCCAGGCCAGCAGCAGCCGATCGGCAGGGACGGTCTGGTCCAGAAGGCTGCGCAGGACCGGGCGCAGGTGCCTGCGTCGTTGCGGCACCGTCGACAGTGTCACGACGACGCGTCCGGCACGCGCGGGCACCATCCGTGGAGCCGGGTCGCACCGCAGGAGCCGGGCCGCCCGGGTGACGTCGCGAGTCAGGCCGGCAACGGTGGCGTTGCCGAACCGCTCGCGCAGATGATCAACGTTGCTCAAAGAGATCCGGGCAATATGCATGGGCGAAATCATCAGGCGGCCTTCCCCGCCGCCGTCGCGCGGGACATGCATGCTCGACGTTCCGCCTCGTCATAGCAATGGCGAAGCCGATTCAGCACGACCGGCCAACTGTGTTCCGACGGTGCCACCGTGCGATTGTGTGCGGCCACCCGGTGGTGTAGCTGCATGTCGCGCCCGAGCTGCACCAAGGCCGTCACCAGCTCGGCTGCCGTGTCGCCCAACAAACCCTCACGGCCGTGCTCGACGAAATCGGCCACCCCTGTGCCGGATCGGGCGACCACTGGCAGCCCCGCGGTGCGCGCTTCCAATGTGGCCAGACCGAACGCTTCGCGACTGGTCACGTTCAGGTAGACATCCGCGGTGGCCAAGATGTCACGGATGGCGTGCTGTTCCTGTACCCCGACCAACTGCACCCACCCGGTCATGCCATGTCGATGCAGGTACCGCCGCATCGCGTCCGTCCGTGGGCCGGCGCCCACAACGGTGGCCCGCACTGCGACCTCGCCATCGAGCCGTTGCTGTGCCATCCGAAGGACTTTCAGCAGAATCAACGGTTGCCGACGGGTCACCAACCGTCCGACAGAGACAACATGTAGTTCTCCCGATATGCGAGAGATGTTCTGCTGCAATGCCGGTGAGACGCCATTGGGAACAACGACCGCCGCGGTCCCGGGCAACGCGCGGGCGACCTGGTCGGCGACCACTGTGCTCACCGCCGTCAGCACGAACCGACGTCGCCAGTCACCGGCACTTCCGATCAGGCGATAACACGCCCGCACCGGCGCGTCCCACATACTGTGCACCGTCATCACGGTCGGAATCCGGAGCAGCCCTAACTGTCTCACGGAGCGCAGCGCGAACGGTGAATAGACGCTCAGATGCACATGCGCCACCTGCGGTCGAAGGCGCAGCAGCAACGAACGCAGGTGTCCAGCACGGGTGATGCGATGCACCCTGTACGGCAGAGTCATATCGTCAACGGCCCCGCTCGTCACAGTGATCACACGGACTTCCTCGCCCGCAGCTGTTTGGGCGCGCGCCAACCGTTCGATCTGAACCTCGATGCCGCCGACGCGGGGGGCGAAGACATCAGTAAGGTGCACGATCACGCGTCAACCCCCTCGACTGGATCCCACGCACCACCGTGCGCTGATCAAGAATTATAGCGAGGATAAATTACAATGGTCCTGCTTATGCATCACTGAGGCAAAGGTGGGGGGCGTGAACGAAACTCGGGTGCTCGCCGACGATGGCACCGGACTGCATGTCGAGCTCGACGGCGATCGCGACGCCAGGCGAGTCATCATCTTGGTGAGCGGGATCAACACTGCACTTGTCTACTGGAGTCGGCAGCGCAAGACACTCGCGGATCTGGGCACGATTGTCCTGTTCGACCATCGCGGTCACGGCCGCTCAGACGAATCCCCAGTCGACTGCGCTACCGTCGACCAACTCGGCCTCGACATCGCCGCGATCATCGACTCCGTCGCGCCCGATCGACCGGTGGTCCTGGTCGCGCATTCGTTGGGAGGTATGGCGGTATGCGCCTTGGCTGCGCATCGACCCGAACTGTTCGGCACTCGCATCGTGGGCGTCGCATTGTTGGACACCGTCCCCTCCCGATGGGGCGAAATCGCGTTGCGGCTGCCCGGTTTCGCGACCCGCGTATTGGTCCGAGCGCTCTGGTGGGTGGTACCTCCGCTGCGCCGGCTGCTCACCGATACCAGCGAGCGACGACACTCGACACACGGCTCGGGCAGCCAGGTGGGCACCGGTCCGCGTACACGGATCGCGCACATCGACCGCGCGCGCCGACTCGTCACATCCTTGCGAACCATGAGTCTGCTGGCATTGATCGCCGACACCGCCCTGTGCGACCACAGCGCAGGGTTGGCCACGCTCGGGACCACTCCGGTGTTAGTGGTTGCGGGCGATGATGATCGATTCATCCCTCTTCGGCACAAAACCCGTGCTGCCGCGAGCATTTCGGGTGCACAGCTCGTAATCATTCCCGGCGCAGGGCATCTGAGTTCGATCAAGAAGCCCGAAGAGGTCGACCGGCACCTGCGTGCGTTCATCACGAGCCTGGATCTCGCAGAGTGTCGCGGATGAAGACCGCCTGTTTCGTCCTTGGTCCGGAGAAGGGATGACCTCGACTCCACACGCCGGACCCACCGCCACCTCAGCCACGGTGCTCGAATAATGGCAGTCGCAGTCCTCTGGAGACTCTGCTGTGCAGTGGCGATCCCGCCTCGTGGAGCAAATGGCACGCATCAACTGTCCGGGCGTGTCGTATACGCATTTGCCGTAAGCAATGAGGTCTGGCCACAAGTCGAGGGGGAGTGATGTGGACTTGCCGTAGTCGTAATCGTCTAGCTATCCCACGTTCCGATGCCGTGAGAATGATGCGTGTTGCTCAGCATGCAGCCCTTATCTGCGCTCCCTTCAAGCGCACGAAACCCTAGGTGTTGCGGGACAGTACGTCGTTGACGGATGCGCATCCAGACACATCACACGCAAGCGGCTTCCGTGGTCATCGATTCCTCTGCACGGATGTCGTTTCGGGGTTCACGGGCCTGCCAGTTGAGCTTTTTGGCTGTAGCTCGGGGATCGGGAGACCGTATTCGTCGACGAGGACGGAGCGCTCCTCGGTCGGCATGAATGTGTGCCGCTCACCCCACTGACGCAAGGCAACGACGACGGTGAACAAATCCCGCCCGGCGGGAGTGAGTGTGTAGATGTGCCGCCTGCCTGACGGGGCGGGTTTCCGTTCGATGATGCCGCGTTGGACCAGTCTCCGGAGTCGGTCCGTGAGGATGTTGCGCGCGATTCCAGTGGCCTGCTGGAAGTCCCCGAATGCCCGTGCACCATCCATGGCATCGCGAACGATCAGCAGGCTCCAGCGGTCGCCGACCATGTCGAGCGTGCGTGCGACAGGGCAGGTTGGATCGGTCCAATCAGTGCCGGCAGTAGTCGGCTGGGTCATCACGCCCTCCATAACAGTTGCTAATTGAAACCATTGTGACGTACCGTCTGAATGGTTGCAAAATGCTACTGATTGGAACCTCGGTGTTTATGTCTCTCGGTCGACGCCTACTATTCGCCACGATCTGCGCGGTTTCCGTCGCGACCATCTATTCAGCCCAGCCCATCCTCACTCAGATCGGCAACGATCTGGGTGTATCAGGTGGTGGTCTGGGGTGGATCGTCACGGCAGGGCAGCTCGGCTACTTGGTGGGGTTGGTCTTTCTCGTTCCGTTGGGTGACATGATCGACCGGCGCAAGCTCATCGCCGGGCACCTGCTGCTTACTGCCGTTGGCGTCGTGATTGCGGCAACTGCCGCTCGCACGTGGGTGATGCTCGCCGGAGTAGCAATCGCCGGCCTGTTTGCGGTCGTCGTGCAGACAACGGTCGCGTACGCAGCGGCCGTATCGGCACCGCAGGAGCGCGGACGCACTCTGGGCCTGGTGACCTCCGGCGTCGTCGTTGGCATTCTCGGTGCGCGGGTCGTGGCTGGCGCTCTGGCCACGGCCTGGGGTTGGCGCAGCGTTTACGCCGCGTTGGCCGTCCTTCTCATTGTGCTGGCATTTCTCGTCCTGATGCTCGTGCCAGTCGACGCGCACGCCGGCCGGGCCGAGTATCGGCAGGTGCTGAAGACGTCGTGCAAGTTGTTTCGTGAACGACTTTTCATCTCGCGCGGACTGATCGCCTTCTTCTTGTTCGCCTCCTTCGGCGCACTCTGGAGCGGCCTGGCGCTGCCACTCGAGGCATCGCCGTGGCATCTCAGCACCGCTCAGATCGGCTTGTTCGGAATCGCCGGGCTGGCGGGCGCGCTGGGCGCAGGCCGAGCCGGACATTGGGCAGATGACGGTTGCGCGAGCGCGGTTACAGGGGCGGCGCTCGCGCTCCTGGCTGCCTCATGGCTGGCAACGGCACAAGCATCTTGGTCACTGTGGCTGCTCATCGTTGGCGTGATCGTGCTCGATTTCGCCGTGCAGGCTGTGCATGTCAGCAACCAGCATCTACTCACCGCATCCCACTCGGGCCGTACCAGCAGCGTCATCGGCAGCTACATGCTGTTCTACTCCGTGGGCTCGGCGCTCGGCGCAGTCACCACTACCGCCGTGTACTCCGTCGCCGGATGGACCGGGTCCAGCATTCTCGGTGCTGCGTTCGCGATCAGTGCGTTGGCGGTTTGGGCAACCAGCCGCCGTGTGGCACAACCCGGCGTGACTTCCGCCGAGTTGGCCCGTGTCGCAGGAAGCGAACTCCCGTGACTCACGCCGATGCGCCCTTGACTGTGGAAGGCCGTCGACGCTTGGTCGACCGTTGCAAGACTCGCCCGATCGCCCACGTCGCCGCGGAAATGGGAGTCTCCCGCGCGGGCGCGTCCAAATGGGTGAACCGGTGGCGTAAGCACGGCGATATCGGGCTGCTCGACCGGCCGTCGACACCGCACGGGCAGCCGACGGCGACCAGCGCCGAGGTAGTGCACCGAATCCAGGCGATGCGCCGGGAGCACAAGTGGTCGGCATCACGGATCACCTTCGAACTGAACGGAACCGGCGTCACCATCAGTCGTCGCACCCGTTTGCTGGCGCAACTCGGCCTGAACCGGCGCCGGTTCATCGACCCCGATGGCGTGTCGAACCGCGAACCTCGGGTAATCGTGGCTAAGCGGCCCGGGCACATGGTTCACGTGGACGTGAAGAAGGTCGGGTGCATCCCGGACGGCGGCGGATGGCGCGCCCACGGCCGTGACTCCGATCAAGCCCGCGCAGCCGCACGAACCAGGAACAACATAAAAGGCGCCGCCGCGACCGGGCGACGCGGCTACGTGTACCTGCACTCCGCGTTCGACGGGCACACCCGGATGGCCTACATGAACCCTTACCCGCGCTAAGCCAACACGTCACCAACGTCGTGGCCTCATACACCTAGGGGCGTTGCATCCCTGGAGTTTCGAACGCGTATTCAGTTACGTCGTCGAGGCGGTGGCGTAGCCGCCGACGGCAGCGGCCACCGCGGTGGCCACGAACGGTGCGAGGGCCATGGTGATCGTCAGGGTTGCGGACAGCAGGCCGGTGAGGTGGCCGTAGTGGGCGCTGCCCCAGCGGTCGGTGACGGCGATCGCTTCCGGTTCCCAGCGGATTCCGAAACCAGGCGATCACTCTTTCGGCCCAGACGATCCCGCGGGGGAGTACGGCATCGGTGGGTAAGTGGAAGCAGGCGTTCCTGGAGGCAGGGGCCAAGGCGTTGGACGAGATCCCCAGCAGGCCGGCCGGAGCGCATGGCACGCCGGAACAGTGGCGGTTGCGGATGGAGCCGCACCAGGCGCTCGGCGATTGAACACCCAGTACGACCTATACCGATCGTGACCAAGAGAAAACCCCTCGATATGCGGCGAGTTCGCGCATGGTGAATGGCCGACATCATCTCTGCCAGTTGATTTTCGGGGTGGTTCGAGTCACTGTCGGCGCTTGCTCGGGAGCCTTGCGGCGAGGAGCGTCGTTCAGTGGAGTTCCTCGACAAGCCCGATGATGATGCTGTCGGGGCCGCGGACGTAGCAGTACCGGTAGATGTCTTCGTAGTGGGCTACCGTGCCCACGGGTTCGGCGCCATGGGCGCGCAGGCGGTCGAGCACGTCCTCGACGTCGTCGACGACGAATGTCAGGCGAGGGATGCCCGGGGTGTTCACCGGCGCTTTCGGCGCAGTGCTGGTGGTCGCTGGCGAGTGGAACGTCGAGAGCTCGACCCGGCCATGGCCGTCCGGAGTCCGTACGACGGCGATGTCTGCTCGCACGCCGTCCAGTCCGAGGAGATCGTCGGCCCATTGACCACCGACTGTTGCTTCGCCTTCCAGTTCCAGGCCCAGTTCGACGAAGAACGCGATAGCAGCCGCGAGATCCTCGACCACAATGCCGGCGTGATCCATCCGGATCGTCATGATGTTCTCCTTAGGTTCTTTACGGCCCATTCTGGCCGGGATTGATCGGTTCAGGCGCGCTGACGCTCGGCCCGCTGCTGGATCAGCTCCTCGACCGCGGTGGGGAGGGTGGTTTCGAAGTCGATGAGTTTGACCCACGTCGGGGTGATGACGATCCGGACCATGCCGTCGTAGAGCGAGCGGACCTCGACCTCCCACTCGACGCGCTGCTCGGGGGTCATTTCGTAGCTGCCGTTCATCTGTAGGTACTCCTCCGGGATGCCGTCCACCACGTTTAGCTCCGCCCGGCCGCGGATGAGCAGGATCTTCGGCGGATGTACCTCGGTGTCGATCGTCAGCGCGACCTCGGGGTGGTGGCGCAGGGAGGGAAGCTTCGGGGCATTCTTCGTGGTGCAGACGACGATCTGTGAGCCGTTCCAGGTGAAGGCGATGGGGATGTTGCGGGGTGTGCCGTCCTTGGCGACGTAGGCCATGCGCAGCAGGTCGCGAGCCAGGAGCTCCTGGCTGATCGGGAGGTTGAGGATCGCGGTGATCTCGTTCGGTTGCATGATGGTCGCTCCTTCGTCGGTGTCGTCGAGGCCCGTTCGGAGGCTCGTACCCCTGGGACGGAGCTGCCCGAGCGTTTTCGACATCCACGGCGCATGAATTTCCAGATTTTCCCGGACCCGGGCGTCGCGGCGCGTCGAGTCGCGTCACCGCACACAATTCCGGTTCGCTCAGCGACTCCGAGGGCAAATGAGGAGCTGAGCGACGGTAGTCCGAGCGTCCCCCGCGTGTCTGCCCTGCAGCCCGAACCGGCCAAAATCGTAGGCTCGATGGTCATGACCGTGTTGCGTTCAATCCTGCTGTTTGTCCTTGCCGCTATCGCCGAGATCGGCGGGGCCTGGTTGGTGTGGCAAGGGGTGCGCGAGCACCGCGGCTGGGCGTGGATCGGCGCGGGCGTCATCGCGCTGGGGCTTTACGGATTCGTCGCCACCCTGCAACCCGATGCCCACTTCGGGCGCACCCTCGCCGCCTACGGCGGCGTCTTCGTCGCTGGCTCGCTGGCCTGGGGTATGGCCCTGGGCGGATTCCGGCCCGACCGCTGGGACCTCACCGGCGCCCTGGTCTGCCTACTCGGCGTCGCGGTCATCATGTATGCCCCACGCACCGCCTGACCAACACCAGCGAGGGTGTTGGGTTCGGTGCGAGACCCATCGCTGCGGTCATCGTTCCAGTAGCTACCCGCTGATGGCTTGGGGGTAGCGCGAGGTCTCTGCTGTACGCCTCGTCGGGAACGCAGTCGACGAGGAGAGGGCATCATGTCTGTCGCAAGCTCGCGCGCAACATCATCCGGCGGCGGCTCACAGCCGGCCGAGGGCGTGTACTACATTCCGCCAGGCATGACCCCACCCACCGCCGAAGATGTCGAAGCCGGAAGGCAGGCCCACGCCGAGCTTACCCAACTTGGGTCCCGGACTGGCGGGCTCGCGTATTCAACTGTTGTGGGTTGTCGACGGTTTCGAACCGGTCAGTGATCGGCACCGCTCCGCTGCCATCAGCGGACATGGTCTCGCGATCGCGGAACACCGAGAGATCCAGCTGATGACCCACGAGGAGTACATCGGCGCACTGCGGGAGCAGGCGGCAAGGTTCGTGCACATCAGCGCGTCCGATGTGCCTGTACCGCGCTGCCCGGAACGGACAACGCTCGACCTGCTCCTGTCGATCCTCGGGCAGCGGAGTCGGAATCACGGTGGCCTGCGCAGTGTTCAGCTGTCGTGGTGCACAATCCTCCTCATGGCACGGTCTCTGCCCGAGGGCGAATCGCTTCTGCTGCGTACCGACTTCACCGACGACGCGGCGTGGGCCCAGACCCTCGCGGCGGTCATCGCGTCCTACGACGAAGACACAATGACGGGGCTGACGCCCATCGACGATGCGGCCTTCGACGGGCTGACACCCGATGAACTGGTAGAGCTGGTCGACGGCCAGACCTACGTGTTCCTCGCCGACGCCACCACGATGACCGACTCCAAGCACCCGATCCTGGCGGTCGACACCAGCGACGAGGACGGCCCCAGCGGCTACCCGGTGTTCCGGATCGCGCCGAGCGCGATAGCCGAGGTCGAGGTCAACTTCCTCCTCTCCAACATGGACTTCGGCGACTTCGCTGATAACGTCGACGATGACGGGGTATTCTGCGGCTTCAACCGGTAAGCACGGACACCACTCTCGATAGCGCCCTGACCACCAAATCTGGCTTGGAGACGGGGTAGCCGACCGGCGGCGAAAGACTGGTGAGATCTCCTATTCAACTGTCGCGGGTTGTCGACGGTTGCCAACCGGCGGATGACCGGAACATGGGGGCGGTGACGGTAGCGGCTCCAAGTGGTCGCGTGACCGCTGGTTAGACCCTACGTGGCCGGAAGCGCGCGCTCCACGAGCGTTCGCACCAGTTCCGCAGCCCGCTGTTCGTCGAAAATGCCCGGGAGGGTGAGCCGGTCGAGGATGAGCCAGTTCAGCGCGAGATAGAGCATCACGACGGCGTCCTCGTCGCCGGGCATCTCCGACTCGCGATAGTTGCTGATATTGAAGTCCAGATCCGCGCGCACCCGTTCGGTGAGCAGGGCCTGGAGTTCAGGGCGGCGGGTGGCCTCCAGTCGCAGTTCGAGGATCGCGAGATAGCCGGTGCGGAAATGGGAGACCCGCTCGACCACCTCTGTCATGAGTTCGGTCATGGTCTCGCGGGTCTGTGGTCCGCGCGATTTCGCCATGGCATCGTCGCTGGGGATCAACCGCTCGTAATAGCGATTCCCGACTTGGACGAGCAGTGCGTCCCGGTTGGGGAAGTAGTTGGAGGAGGTTCCGGCGGGCACTCCCGCCTCCTGATCGACCGCTCGGAAGGTGAGTCCGCGGGCACCTTCGCGGGCCAGGACCTCGATCGATGCGTCCAGCAGGGCTCGTCGCCGTTCTGGATTCGTACGTGCCACTTGACATCACTCCATCTGTAGTACTATGTTTCAACCAGTTCATACAGAGTACTACATTCAAGGCGGTAAAGATGCGCAAGCTTGTCTACTACGCGGCGGTCTCCCTCGACGGCTGCATCGCCGGTCCGCAGGGTGAATACGACTTCTACCCGACGTGTGAGGACATGATGGCGTGGATCAACGAGCGCTACCCGGAGTCCGTGCCCACCCACATCCGCAGTCTGATCGGCATGCCGAAGGACACCCCGAACAAGAAGTGGGACACCGTCGTCATGGGTCGCGGCACCTACGAACCCGGCCTCGCCGCCGGCACCGACAGCCCCTACAACCACATGAAGCAATACGTCTTCTCCAGCACCCTCGCACCCGTGGACAACCCACAGGTGGAGGTCGTCGACACCGATCCGGTCGAGCTGGTCCGGGATCTGAAAAAGCAGGAGGGCCTGGATATCTGGCTCTGCGGCGGCGGCAATCTGGCCGGTCGACTCCTCGGCGAGGTCGACCAGCTGATCATCAAGAGCTACCCCGTGATCGCAGGCGACGGTGTGCCGGTCTTCACCGGGAACTTCCAGCCCACGCAGCTCACGGTCACCGCGCGTCAGGAGTTCAGCAGCGGTGCGCAGGTCACCTGGTTCGACCGCGCCCCGCGATCCACCGAGGTCGCGGCGTAAACGATTTCACGAAACGCTCGAAAGGCAGTAACCCTATGCGAAAGCAGCACAATACCTTTCCCACCCAGAGCAACCAGCAGCGTTTCCTCGCTCGCCCCGTGCCTCCACACGTCATCACCAACACCAAGAGCGCGTGGCCCCGGCACGGCAGGAACAGGGCCCGGTAATGGGGTAGCCACGAGCCGGGCATGTGCGCCGGTCCGCAAGTAGCTGTAGATGGTTTCGCGGCCGACGCCGAACTCCTTGGCCAGCGCCGCTTTCGACTCCCCGCCGGCCGCCCGGGCGCGTAGCTGGGCGGCCTGCTCGGGAGTGAGCGCGGGCTTGCGGCCGGTATAGCCGCCGCGGGCCTTCGCCGCCGCAATGCCCTCCCGAACCCGAGGTGTCAGGTCGCGTACCCCAAATACCCAAATGCGCACCCTCGGCTGTTCCGCGGACGAAGCCCTCCCACCTCTTGCTCTCCATGTCGACCGCGATCGCGTTCCCGCCGGCTTTCCAGCGCGGCCAGAAACTCTCCGTGCGTTGGATGTGGCAGTCGAGATCGCAGACTGACGTGGAAGTTGGGTCACCGGGAGGCCACTTCTGGAAGTAGGTGAGCCAGTAGGAGCTTGACGAGCAGCAGCGGGGCAAACCAGCCGAGTTCGGACGGAAGGGTGACCAGGCTGGTGGTCAAGGTCAGGGCGAACGCGGTGATGGCGAAGGCGGCCGGCCGCCGCACCGGTGCCGGGGCGACAGTCACCAGTACGGCTCCGACCAGGGCTGAACCGTGGATCGCGGCGGCGGCGGTCCAGGCGACCCCGGGCACCGTCCAGGCCAGCAGGTAGGGCTGGATGTGCAGGGCGACGAAGGTCAGGTGGTGCCTGGCGGTGCGCCCCGGTCTGTGGTACCACCGCTTTGCCGCGTCGGTGGCGTTGACGACCGCCCCGCCGAACAGGTCGAAGGCCACCACCGCCACGACGGCCACAGACAGCGCAGGCAGGTGTGCGTCCAGCGCGAGCGACAGGGCGAGCCCGGCGCCGACGAGGGCGGCACCGAACCCGGCCAGGACTTCCTGCCGGGTCGCGCCGGGGGCGATGGCACGGTCGACGAGATTCACGCGCGGATCCCCTCGACGGTCAGCTCGACGATCGGTGCCGCCAGTTCGGTGAGGGGCATCCGATCGTCGGCCAGCCACTGCAGCAGGCAGCCCTCGATCGCGGCGACGATCAGCGTGGCGTGGTGTTCGCTGACGTCGGGCCGCAACTCGCCCTCGGCCCACGCCTGGCGCAGCAACTCCGAGATCGCCTCTCGGTACTGGCGGTAGACCGCGGCCATGTCCAGCGATGGCGCCGACGCCCACACATCCAGCAAGACGCGGGCATGATCGCGGTGCGCGGCGAGCATGTCGACCACCCCACCCACCAGTCGCGCCAGACGCTCCAGCGCCGGCCCTTCTCCCACCGTCGCCAGCACAGCGTCCGAGCGGGCCCGGTAGCTTTCGAACACGCCCGCCAGCAGGGCATCGCGGCTGTCGAAGTAGAGGTAGACGCTGCCCTTGGCGATGCCTGCCTCGGCCGCGACATCCTCCACGCGCGAGGCGGCGAACCCCTTGCACGCGAACACTCGCACCGCAGCGCCCAGGATCTCCTCCCGCCGCTGAACCCGGTCAACTGCCTTCACCATACATTGACAATGACTGACCAGTCAGTCATTGTCAATGCGACATCGCTGCGACCGGCAAACTCCCTGGTCCCTCGCCGTCCGCGCGGACAAGATGCGCGAATTCGAGGCGATGGAGATACCGGACTCCGAGAACGCTCGGTGGCGACAGGTCCTGCGGCGCGAGACGCGCGCCGGCGCGTGGATCAACAATCGTTCCAATCCCTGGCAAGTCCTGGCCATCTCCAAACCTCACCGAAGAAGAGCGGGCCAGACCGGATGGGCGAACGCGAGTGAACCCCTCGATGACACCCCGTTGAGCGGACCTCCAGCAGATGGGATGCAGTATCGGAGTGCAGGGGCCTGCCGTTTGAAAGCGGTGCTGGCGGCTGGTCGTGACTTATCAGTCGTGTGGACACCAGGGCCCTGGAGGAGAGAGGCCACCCATCCCGGTCGTATCTCAATCGTGTGGAACGTGGAAACCCCGCCGGAGTCCGCTAGATCTAGTAACACTAGATTATCAAGCGATGCTATAGTAGGCCCTATGACGCCCCAGACGCGACGAGAACGGGAACGCGCCGAACGGCACCGGCTGATCATCGACACCGCTCGGGAGCTGGCCGAGTCGCAGGGCTGGGACGCGGTGACGGTGCGCAGGCTGGCGGAACGGATCGAATACAGCCAGCCCGTGCTGTATTCGCACTTCGCGGGCAAGGACGAGATCGTCACGGCGGTCGCCGAGGAAGGCATCGCGGAGATGGCCGCGTGGAGCCGCGCGGCGTTGGAGTCCGCGGGCGGCGAGCCGCGCGCAGCCTTAGCGGCGGTGGCGCGGTCCTACCTCGACTTCGCGACCGCGCGGCCCGCGCTCTACGACGCTATGTTCCTGATGAAGGTGAACCTCGCGTTCGGCGAGAATGCCTCGCAGCCGCTGCGGGACGCGTTCGCCGTCATGTTCGCCGCCTTCTCACCGTTCGCGGGCGAGCACGATCCGGAGACCTTCACCGAGGTCGGCTGGAGCGCCCTGCACGGCCTGGCGACCCTGGACCGCGGTGGACGTCTGCGGCCGGCTCAGCGGGACGCCCGCCTGGCGGTGTTGGTCGACCAGTGGACCCGGTAGACCTCTGCCGAGTCCATGGTTCCCGCGCCGATGCGGCCGCTGGTCTCCCACATGGGGCGCGGACACTGTCGCGATCGCCACCAGCGCTGCCCCGTGCTGGGCTCCACCCGCGAACACCAGGTCACCGCCACGGTCGATTGACCCTGATCGGCCACTACTACGAACGGCTCGCCGACAACGCCGTCGAGGTCGGACGCCAAACCATCTTCCTGTCCGGCGAAACCGCCGGCCGTTGGGCCCCACCCCACACCCCGGCCCCGAACAACCGGAACACGACGGGGCCTGAACGGATCTCGCGGTCTACCGCGGAAACTCGCACCGGGCCGTCGGCGTCGCTGTCGGCCTGATAGCGCCGTAGCCCGTCGTCGGACACCCTCGCGTACTTCGCGAGGCTGCTCACCGAGGTATGCCCCGACAGCTTCATCAGCACCGGGGTGGACGCGCCGTCCTCCGCGGCGTGCATGAGCCGGGAATGATGCAGCTGATGCAGCGTGTAGGGGCCTCCGGTGTAGCCGGCGGTGTGGGCCTCGAACAGCTCGGCCGCCCGCCGGTACGACAACCGCGCACGCCCTGTCCCCGGGTCGATGCCGTTGGTGGCCACCGACGGGCGGGCCTTGCGGTCGGTCAGGAACAGTGGACCGGATTTGCGGCCGGCCAGCATCCGCGGCAGCAACCGCGTGGTGACAGACTGCCACGCGACGACCTCCCGCACGCCGCCCTCACGGGTCGCGCACCCGTTCGCCGTATCGAGATCGGGCACATCCAGCATCGAGTACGGTGGATGCTTTTGCTTGACACACCGAAGGTTTCGGCAATCTGGACGACAGTGTAGCGGCGCTTGCCGCGTTCGTCGGTCGTGCATCTGGCGCGCCTCGCGCGCCTGCAACTCGGTCAATGCCGCCGGGCGCCCGCGGGCGCGGCCGCGGGCGCGGGCGGATTCGAGTCCTTCCAGGGTGCCCTCGCTGATGAGGTCGTCCACAGCAGCGATGACGTGGAATAGGAACCGCCCGCCGGGGGGTGGTGTCGATTCCCTGCTTCAGCACCACCAGATCTATACCGCGCCCCTCCAGCTGCGCGGCGAGTTCGGTCATATGCCGCACCGACCGGAACGAGCACGGGAGCCGAGTTATGACCAATTCATCACCGCGGCGCAGATGGTCGAAGCATTTGTCCCACTCCGGGCGCCGCGCCAACTTGCCCGACGCCTTGTCCACCCAGACCGTTCGCACCGCGCCGTGGTGAGCGCATCGATCTGGGAGTCGTCCTTCTGCTCGCGAGTGGAGACACGCGCGTATCCGAACCGAGCAATGCGCAGCGCTGCCCCCAAAGGGCCGATATCCCTGGTTTCGTCCCGTAGATTCCGCACACGGGTTGTGACCCGATTCGTGCTTTCGGCGAGCTGCGGTTTCGCGATTCCGGTGTGCCGAATCGAGTTTGGCCAGAACCGACCATTTCGACCCATCGCGTCGCGCGGTATGCGGCAGATGAGTGCGTTTCCGCGGGTGGCGTCAGTACGTGGCAGTGATGGGCGGCAGGTCCGCTCACCGGCGTCGAGGCGGGGGTTGCCAGGTGCCGTCGATCGCCGACCCCGACGCGGCCAGGCTGCCCGCATCCCGGTCGACGGATACCGGGACCCGATGAGCCCCAGCACCACCAGCGGAACGCGCAGGCCGAAGATCTGCCAGCGTTCGGTGACCGGCTTGCCGGGCGACAGCGTCCGCTCGGCCGAAGGGGGGCATGTGCAGCTTGCTGATCCGAGCGCGAGTCTGCCGTAGCGATCCGAAATATAGCTACGCTAGACAAACTAGCGGACGGATGTTAACGTTGCTCCAGTTTCTAACCCTGCTAGATTTTGGAAGGGAAGCCGAAAATGCTCATTGTCACCGGCCAGGCCGTCGCCGCCGTCGCCGTTCTCTCCAATGCCATCGTCTATGGCACCGATGTCAGCGTGGCCGTGATCACCCGGTCCGTGTACCGCAAGCTCGATGACGCGACCGTGACCATGAGTGCGGGATGGGGTCACTATTACGGCGATAAGCGCATGCCGGTTGTCGGTGTGGTCGGTGTGGTTACCGCGGTGCTCACGCTGCTGATCGCGCTGTTGGCCGGGCAGATCGGCGCCGCTGTCGCGGCGGGGATCACGGTGGCAGCACTGTTCACCTGGCTCGCCTTCTACGTCCGCATCGCGAAGCCGATCAATTCCCAGCAGACCGCCGCTGCGCAGAGCGGCATCATTCCGGCCAATGCCCGTGCGCTGCAGGACAAGTGGGACAGCGTTCTGAAGTACCGGGTCACCCTGCAGTTCATTGCCATTGCCGGACTGTGCGCCGCTCTGATCCTGTTCTGATCTCAGAGCGCGGGGTCGGCGGTGTCACGCGTGAGTAGGTGGTCGGTGCACCAGTAGAAACACAGGCGCAGCTCGGACGTGGTGTGCGGTCGCGAGACCGCGGATAAGCGAGCGTAGGCGGGGCCGGCCAGACGCAGTACCAGTTCGTCACCAGCGAAGCTGACATCGAGATCGGAAGAGGTAGCCATCCTCCACGATGTCGCGGTCCCGCTGAACCGCCGACGCAAGACGCGCGGGCGCGGCAGGCAACAGCTTGCGCTTCCGGCACCCAACAACTTCCGGCTGATCGCCGGGGGGAACACCTGATATCGAATTCACTGAGGAGTAACCGACATGACCTTCACCATCAATGAACAGCAGTTCCTCGCCGAGGCCGGGATCGGCCGGCTGGCCACGGTGTCGCCCGACGGCGTTGTGCAAAATAACCCGACCAGCTATCGGGTGAACGCCGACGGCACGATCGACATCGGGGGCATGCGGATGCGTGCCAGTCGAAAGTACCGCAATGTCGAGGCGGGCAGCCGGGTGTCGTTCGTCATCGACCAACAGGTTTCGTTGGAGCCATACGTGATTCGCGGCATCGAGGTACGCGGCACGGCCGAGGCACTCGATGACCAGGAGCCACCATTCCAACCCCAGGAACGCGCGATCATCCGAATTCACCCCGAACGGGTCATCTCCTGGGGCATCGACAGCGGATCCTTCGACTTCACCAGTCGCGGCGCCGAGTAGCCAGCCATCGTGGGCGATCCCACAAGAAAGGGTTCACCGAGATCGGGCCGCTGTTCGGCATCGACGGCAACCCGACTCTGGCATCAGCTTCCGCGCCTACGCCGCCGCAGTCGCGGCCCGGTCTCCGATGGCGGCCGGTATTACGTCGACTCGGTCGAGGAAGCGGCCCACTTGTGCGACCGTCGGCCATCCGTAGGCGGATCAGTCCGCTGAGCTCGGTGATGTGCCGATACGGCCGATCACGGCCCGCAGTGCCTTCGTCTGGGTGCACTGCCAATGTAAGTGAGCCGTGCTCCCCGCGCCAGCGGGGATGATTCGGAGTCATCACGGGGGAGCCAGGGCCGCCGCGCGTGTGTGGTTTGCCCCCGTGGTGGGACCACCACGGTGCCTGTCGTGGAACCACGACAGAAGGTGATCCGCCGAGAGGACATGTTCCTGATTCGCCGTGCGACCAATCAGATGGCAGCGACATCCGAATGTCCGGATCCGCCGAGTTCCGTACGTGTTTATCGGGACGGTAAATGGTTCGAACGCTATACGGAGGGTGCTCTAGCATCGCCGGGTGGCGGATGTGGTGAATCGGCAGTGGGTCCTGCGGCGGCGGCCGGAGGGCGTCTTGCGGGACGAGGATTTCGAGCTGAAGAACGGGACCGTGCCGGTTCCGGGGCCGGGGGAAGCCCTGGTCAGGGTGCACTGGCTCGGTATCGATCCCACGCAGCGTGGCTGGCTCAACGAGGCCGACAACTACATCGGTGCCGTACCGGTCGGAGCGGTGATGCGTGGTAGCGGCATCGGGGAGGTGGTTCGCTCGAACGATCCGCGCTATCCGGTCGGAAGCTGGGTCGCGGGAATGGTGGGGTGGCAGGACTACGCTGTGGCGTCCGAGGGCGGACTGTTCGGGCTGAACCTGATTCCCGACGGTGTGCCGCCCACGCTCATGCTGAGCCTGTTCGGAGCACCTGGCCTGACCGCATACTTCGGTATGACGGACGTCGGTCGTCCCGAGCCGGGTCAGACGGTGCTGGTATCGGCTGCGGCCGGCGTGACCGGTTCCATCGCGGGCCAGATTGCGAAAGCGTTGGGCTGCAAGGTCATCGGGATCGCGGGCGGCCCGCGCAAATGCTCCTGGATCACCGATTGTGCGGGCCTGCACGCCGCCATCGATTACCAGCACGACGACATCGACGTCTCTTTGACCCGCTTGGCCCCGAAGGGCATCGACGTCTTCTTCGACGGTGTCGGCGGCCGCATCCTCGAATGCGGCCTGGCGCACCTCGCGCGCCGCGCTCGTGTCGTGCTGGCCGGAGCCATCTCGTCCGGCTATCAAGGCTCCGATCCTTCGTCCGGCCCACGGAACTACATGCGCTTGGCCCTCGACCGAGCACGCATGGAAGGCTTCATTTTCCTCGACTATCTGGACCGATTCCCGGAAGCCTTCACGGCGTTGCGCGACTGGCACGACAAGGGAAACATCACGATCGCCGAAACCGTAAGTAGCGGACTGGAATCAGCGCCGAGCGCGTTGCGCGCGGTCTTCGAGGGTGGCAACCTCGGCAAGCAGCTGGTCCAGGTCGAGCAACCGTGAAGTGCTCGCTGGATTACGCGCTCGACAAAGAGGCAATGGAGCATGTCTTCGTTCCGAAGCACAGTCTGGATGGACTGGTGAAGTCACTGGGTGGCGAAGAAGCGACGATGTGATTCCGCCGCGAGCGTTGACCGACCTCGAAACCAGCGTCGTCACCAAGCTGCTGTCGTCGAACGCCCCCGGCGCCTCCGAGTATCTGGCGCAGGTGCCGTATTCACAGATCGTCGCAACGTGGGGTGTCGGTTCACCGAGTGTCGATCTGGCGGTGCGGCCCGGTGCGGTGCAAACATCCGGTTCGCCGGACGGGATCTTCGCCAGCGGAGCGGTCACCGACCGCAACGGATCACCGATCGGCGAGGTCATTCTATGGGTCGAGAACGGTTGGCTCAGTGGAATCGAGTACGCCTGGTATACGGACGAACGCCCACACGCGCTGCCCGAGCCCGGTCAGATCGAGCTTCTGTAGCGCAAGACGATGATTAAGGGTGCGTATTGGGGACGCCGCCGATGGCGCCGGAGCGGTGAGATTTTCGACGGTGGTATCGAGGGCCGGGCGCAGGAAGTCCTTGCGGGGCACGGGACTGTATTGGAGCACTTCGATCGGGCCGAGTTCAGCGGCGGCTCGTTCGAGCGCTCCTTCCCAGCGGAGCAGGTCTTGGACGTCGGCGGTGTAGCCGCGTGCCTGAACACCCCGTTCGGCGAGTTCGCTGGTGAGCTGGTCGAGGTTGTCGCTGTTGCGGGAGATCGGTGCGATAGTCATACCTTCGCGGCCGAACCGTGCCGCGGTGGCTGCACCCAGGCCCGGGCCGGCGCCGATGATCGCCATCGTGGTCATTCTCGTCCTCTCGAAGGCAGGTTGACGGGCTATTCGCCGGTGATGGTGGACTGGTCGGCCGGCGCGGGTGAATGGATGTTGGTGGCAGCCCAGGTGCCGAGCAGGGTCATCGCGTCGGCCGAGGGCGTGGCGGGTTCGACGGTGTAGAAGTTGAGAACCAGGCCAGGGTCGGCGGGCAGCGGCATCGTCGCAGGCGCCATCGGCACCCAGTCCGAATTGGCTCGCATCCCCTTTGCCGACGGCACCCTCGTCGCGACACCGGCCATGCCCGACCCCGACCTGATCCCGTCGCTGCTGGCAGCCTCCGACGTGCTCGGCACCGGCTGGTTCGCCGCCGTGGCCGCCGCAGCCGGTCCCGGCAAAACCGTCGCCGTGGTCGGTGACGGCGCGGTCGGCCTGATGGGCGTCCTCGCCGCGAAAGAGCTAGGCGGCGAACGGATCATCGCAATGTCCCGCCACGCCGACCGCC
This sequence comes from Nocardia sp. NPDC023852, assembly GCF_040639505.1. Classification (NCBI taxonomy): domain Bacteria; kingdom Bacillati; phylum Actinomycetota; class Actinomycetes; order Mycobacteriales; family Nocardiaceae; genus Nocardia; species Nocardia sp. NPDC023852. Next base: position 12,267 of record NZ_JBFAAB010000018.1, on the reverse strand, counting down.
AGGCGCTGGCCCGCGAATTCGGCGCCACCGACATCGTTGAGACCCGCGGTGACGAAGGTGTGGCCGCTATCAAGGACCTTACCGGTGGACTCGGTGCACACGGCGTCATCGAGGCCGTCGGCACCCAGGAATCGATGACGCAGGCCATCAACTCCACCCGCCCCGGTGGGCACGTCGGCTACGTCGGTGTCGCCCACGACGGCGTCACCCTGCCAGCCGACCGCCTGTTCTTCGCCGAAGTCCACCTCCTGGGCGGCCCGGCCCCGGTCCGCCGCTTCCTGCCCGACCTCATCGACCGCATCTGGAACCGAACGATGGACCCCGGCAAGGTCTTCGACCTCACTCTTCCCCTGGACAAGGCCGCCGAGGGCTACAAGGCGATGGACGAACGCCGAGCGATCAAAACCCTGCTCACCGTCTGACCACCGAACTCACCCGGACAACCGAAGAAATCTGCACCAGGAGTAATACCCATGATCACCACCACGACTGTCCGGCGACATTCTCGCCGCTGGGCACGCATCGCCGGAGCCGGCGCCGCAACCCTCGCTGTTCTAGCCGCCTCGGCCTGCTCCGGCTCCGACTCGGGCACGACCCCGGCCGCGCCGGTGACGCCGATGGCGAACCTGGCCTCCGGTGACCTGTCGCGCGGCGCGGACAACTTCTACACCAGCGACCAGGTCACCATGCAGTCGGTGAAGTTCAAGAACCAGTACCAGATGGACGTCACCGGCAACCTGTTCATCCCCAAGAACCTCGCCCCCGGCACCCGCGCCGCCGCCATGGTGGTCGGACACCCCATGGGCGCGGTCAAAGAGCAGAGCGCCAACCTCTACGCCACCAAAATGGCCGAAGAAGACTTCGTCACTCTTGCCCTGGACCTGGCGTTCTGGGGCGGCAGCGCGGGAGAACCCCGCAACGCCGTCGCCCCCGACCTCTACACCGAGACCTTCTCCTCCGGCGTCGACTACCTGCGCACCCAGGACACCGTCGACCCCGAGCGCATCGGCGCGCTCGGCATCTGCGGCAGCGGCAGTTTCGTTATTTCCGCGGCCAAAATCGATCCCCGCATCAAAGCCGTCGCCACCGTCAGCATGTATGACATGGGCGCAGCCAACCGCAACGGACTCAACCACTCCGTCACCCCGCAACAGCGCCAGGCAATCCTTGCCCGCGCCGCCGCGCAACGCGATGTGGAATTCCGTGGTGGCCCCACCGAATACACCAGCGGAACCGTCCACGAACTGACCGCGAACTCAACACCCGCCGAACGCGAGTTCTACGACTTCTACCGCACCCAGCGCGGCGCCGTCACACCCGAGGGCGCGAGCCCGGACACCACCACCCACCCCACCCTGTCGAGCAACGCCAAGTTCATGAACTTCTACCCGTTCAACGACATCGAAACCATCTCACCACGGCCGATGCTGTTCATCACCGGCGAGAACGCCCACTCCCGCGAATTCAGCGAAGAGGCCTACCGCCTCGCCGGTGACCGCAAGGAGTTGGTGATCGTGCCCGGCGCCGGTCACGTGGATCTCTACGACCGCACCGAGCTGATCCCGTTCGAAAAGCTCACTTCGTTCTACACGCAGAACCTGGCCTGAGCATCACGAATTCGCAGATCGGACCGGCGCGCAGCAACAATGCCCGCCGGTCCGATCCGCAGCACCCACACCGAACGACACTCGGGATCAATGCTGTCACGGCAACACGGGTCCCCGGCGACACAATGTCGATGATCCACCCGCCTCAACGCGCCTCACCCCGACAGCATGCAGGTTCGCCAATTCAGTCCGGTGCGACCTCCCGCTCTGGCAGGTCGACATGTGGTGCGGACCTCTGCGTGATCGGCATATCGAGAACGGTGACTGTGGACGTGCCCGCTCGGCTTTGCATCCGGTCGATGCTGGCCAGTTTTGCTGCAGCAGCATTGGCCACCCAGGTACTGCTCTCGGCCGACGAACTGGCCGACCTCGACGACCTCACCGCATGCATCGGTGTCCAAGCGACCGGTACAGCGAGCAGCACATGTCCCTCGACGACCGCTGACCACCCCGCACGAATACGCCGTCGTCATCCCGCCGTACCACGCAGGCGGGTGTTCACGTCGAGTTCCGGCTGTAGGGGAGAGAGCAGCCTGGAGAACTGCACCGGCTGGTATCTGCCCAGTTCTTCGCCGTCCTGCTCGAAGAACATGGCGGCGAGGTCCGGGCCAAGGAGAGGTCCGGGCAGTCGAACCAGATCTCGGCTCCGTGCCGAGGTTATAGTGCCAGGTCCAGGTCCAGGTCCGGGTCCGGGTGAGCAGCAGGTCGCCCGGTGCCATGTGGACCGAATCGCCGTTTACCAGTGTCCGCCACCCACACTCCTGTGCCCGGGGCCGTCCTATGTCGCTATGGGATCAGGACCACCTTCCCGCCCGGGTGTCCGGTCTCACTCAGTTCGTGTGCTCGGCCGGCGTCGGCCAGCGCGAAGCTCGCGGCGACGCGCACGCCGAGCGCGTCGTCCGCGACGAGCTGGGCGTAGTCGGCGAGCTGCACCCCGAACCGCCGGTTACTGCCGGAGAACACGATGCCCAGGTCGAAGGCCCGCAGGTCGGTGATCGTCACGATCCGGTCGGTGCCGCCGCGCAGTTCGATCGACACCTCCAGGGCGGCCTGTCCGGCGACGTCGAAGACCGCGTCGACGCCCTGCGGCGCGAGGGCCCGGACCCGGTCGGCGAGTCCGTCGCCGTAGGTGACCGGGATCGCGCCGAGCGAGCGCAGGTAGTCGTGGTTACGCGGTGACGCGGTGCCGACAACGGTGACGCCGCGGGCCACCGCGAGCTGGACGCCGAACGCGCCCACTGCTCCTGCTGCGCCGTGCACCAGCAGCGTCTCCCCGGTCGTCACCCCGAGGGTGCCGAGCACGCGGTCCGCGGTCTCCAGGGCCACCGGCAGCGCGGCGGCGGTCTCCCAGCCGAGGCCGGCCGGCTTGGGTGCGAAGTCGTCGGCCAGGGCGTACTCGGCGTAGGAGCCGGTGACGGTCCAGGCCACCGCCTGGTCGCCCACCGCGACACCGGTGACGCCCGCCCCGACCTCGTCGACCACGCCGGCCGCTTCTAGGCCGGGGATCGCCGGCAGGGACGCGGGCACCATGTCCGGCATCCAGCCCTTGCGGATCTTGTAGTCCACCGGGTTGACGCCGGCGGCCGCGACTTTCAGCCGTACCTGTCCGGGTCCGGCATGCGGCTCCTCGACGTCCTCCAGCCGCAGGACCTCCGGACCGCCGTACTCGCCGTAAACAATCGCTTTCATCTCTCACTCCCATGATCGGTGACTGCTCCATCCTGGAGGAGGGCCGGCTCCAGGATGGCCGGCCGTTCGGCCAGTTCGCCCTGGCCGAAAGGACAGCCGGGACGTGCGCCGCGCCGGTTACGCTCACAGCCATGGACCTGATGTCGGCCGTCGAGGTGATCCGGGCGCCGTTGAGCGAGACCCAGACGCGGCTGTCCGCGGCCTTCGCCGAGGCGATCCCCCTCGGCGACGCGCACGGGGCCGCGTTGACAGCCCTGCTCGGCGTCCTGCGCGACCGTTCTCTGAGCGATGAGGATGCCCGGACCCGCGCCGTCGACCTCGCCGTCAAAGCCCTTGTCGAGCTACGTTCACGGGCCGAACTGGACCACGCGATGGCCGAGGAGCGGGTCGGCGACGCGTTCGACCGGCTTGCCGAGTCGCTGAGCCGCGTCCTGCGCCCCCGCGGCGTGCTGCTGGAACTGGGCACGCCTGGCGCGGAGGAAGACGCGGACCGGGTGCTTCCCGCCGACGTCGCTGCCACGGCCCGTGCGGTGGTCCGGGCCGTCGTACACGCAATGCTGGACGACCAGCGGCAGGTACGGCGGATCCATGTCGGCTGGAAGATCGGCGCGGTCGAACTGCGCGCGACTGTGCGGGACGACGGCCCCGGCGCGCTGTCCCGCGGCGCCCTCGACGCGCGCCGGGTCGAGGAACGGCTGGGCCCGCTGGGCGGGCGGCTGGAGGTGGACGCGGTGCCGGGCTGGGGCACGACGGTGACCGTCGAAGTCCCGCTCGGACCGCCGGACACCCCACGCGAGGACCCGCTGACCGTGCTGGGCGCGCGGGAGCTGGAGGTGCTGGGTCAGCTGGCCCGCGGTCGGCGCAACCGGGACATCGCCCGCGACCTGCACATCAGCGAGTCAACGGTGAAGTTCCACGTGGCGAAGATCCTGGACAAGCTGGGCGTCGGCTCACGCGGCGAGGCGGCCGCACTGGCCCACGAGTGGGGTGCGGCCACCGCGCGCGCCTAGCCGCTGCTTTCATGACGGTTGCGGTGTACCAGGTGTCAATCACGGAGAAAGGCGCTCTGAGCTGCAACGATACGGCTAGCCGAGTGCAGTGTCCGGGTGAGTTCAGGAGCGATGAGTTCCAAGAATTCCGCCGGACGTGGTTGGGTCCCAATGGCAGCCACCGGCGGGTGAGCACACACGACGGTGTCCCGGCTGATCGACACCCTGGCCGAGGGCGCGGACTAAGGCGCTGTCGGCGGTGGACCCCGCCCGCGCGCAGGCGCGCGCCAAAGCCTGGACCCTGGCCGGCGAACACGCCCCGGACCACGGCATCGACGCCGAGCACAAGCGCTACGTCAAAACCGGCCTCGCCGCCGTCCACCAGGCCACCGAGACGCTCTCCAGCCCCCGCCGGCGCGGCTGAACCCCAAGCCAGCATGCGCGTTGGGCCTTACCGATGCCCTGCCTTCGTGCAGTACCTGATCCCACCGTCAGGGGTGCCGCTCGGTCTTTGCGGGCGGTCCCGTCGGGTAGCCAGTTCAGTCCCTCGCGCCGTTGTTCGTAGGTGGTTCGATCGATCCGCAGGGTGCTGGGTTGGACGGGGTTGATCGCTTCGATCGCCGACCAGAACTGGCCCACCAGCATCCGGGTCATATTCTCGACATGGCAGTAGTCCGAGTCGGCTTTACGGGGATGGACGTAGTCGATGAGCAACTGCCGGATCGCGGCGTCGCGGACCGGATACCGGTCCACGAGCTCCTCGACACTGCGTTGCCCGGTGTGGGTGAACGCCCGCATCGTCGGCGGGGGTGGATGGCGGGAAATGACCTGTCTTCCACAATATTTGCCACGCCAGCAGCCCGCCGAGGCGAGTGGTGTCGCCCTTCTTGCCGAGCCCGAGGCGGCGACGTTCCATCCCGTAGTGCAGCAGCGCCGAGGGCGTCAGATCGGCGAAGTCTATGCCTCGGTGGTGAGGACGCAGCTGACATCGAACAGCGCGGTCGTGCGCGAGCCGGGCCGCAGCTGCGGATGGTTGTCGACGTGGTCGCACGCTCGGAGAGCGCTTGGATCTTCGAGCCGGACGCGCCACCCCGTCTGCGACCAACTGCCGAACTCGGGTTCCAGAGGCTGGGGAGGACGGTGTTGTTGAGACCGCAGCGGTGCCGGATAGAGGACGTTAAGTCGATGTTAAGCCGATTGCAAGTCTGCGCCGCAATCATTCGACAGCTAGGTACAGCTCGGACAGGAGTCGACATATCGTGAATCAACGAGCGAGCACGGCTATCGGGATTGCCGCGGTTGGAATCGTGACCGTGGGGCTACTGGCGCCGCGGGCCGCCGCCGATCCGGATCCGCAGCGACATACGCTCGCGCCCGGGGTCTGGTGCGTGGGGACGACTTGCCGCAATGACACCGATCAGACCCATCGTATCGACTGGGATGCGATCTGCTGGAATCTCGGAGCGGCGGCGGAGTGGGTCACGGTTCCGGGGCAGCATACCTGGGTGGGACCGCATAACTGGGCGGGCCTGAACGCGGACTGCCCCACCGAGCAGGAACCGGGCAAATGGGTGCAGGACCCTCCCTACTACATGGGTTACTACAACGATAGCCTGAACTACTTCGAATACCCCAAGCCGCGCTGGGAGCCCGGCGACACCCACAAGGGTGTGGTCCGGGATGCACGGTACGCCGGTGCGGTTCCGGATAACTCGCAGCCTCCCGCCCCCTCACCGACCCAATCTCTGCTGTCTCTCCTGGGTCTCCCCAGCGGGTCGGCCGGCTGAACGAGTCCCCTCGGCGAGTCCGCAGACTTCCTCTCTCGTTGACCACTTTGGGAGAACACGACCTATCCCGCCTGATCCACCACGCACACGTGATGCGAGGCCTTGCCGACATCGATTCCAACCCAAACCTTTCGCGGACCTTCACCCGGCCCGACCTCCCGCTCTCACAACGAAATCCCGCGGACGATCCTGCCTGCATCTCCATAAACAGCGACTTCACGCACAGACATCCCATGCGCCCAAAGGTCAAGCCGCAGCGTCTTGTTGCTCGACGGTGAAGGCGAATGCCGCATGCGCGTAATAAGGTTGCCCGGTCTGCAAACGGTGGAACAGACACCCCAGCAGCTCATCAGATGGAGCTACGACTTGTGCACCCCGCGGAGCAGACGCTGTCGGTGCTGCTCACGGTGTTCATGGGCAGCTTCAGCGCCGGAGCGGCCGAAGTGGTCTGCGCCGACGACAAGCTGCGCCGCTGGACATCCTGACGGGGCTGGTTGACAAGCCACACATGCGCGCCGCCCTGGATTTCTCGCTCGGTGATCCCGCCGAGGTGGCGGCCGGCGCCGTCCTTGGTACGGCTGTGGGCGGTATCGCAATCCTCACCGGTCTCGTGCGCGAGGGGCGACGGTGGATTCATCGCGCTCTGGACAGTCTGCAGGAGGTATCCGCCGAACGCGCCCGATTGCTGTGGATCGGAGGGCAGCTGGCGCTGGAGGAGTTCGCGATCTACGAGGCGGAGACGATGCTGACCGACTCCGGGCCATTGCCGGCAGGGGGGGTGACGTCCAGGCCGCCGCAATCGCCGCGGCCCTCACCGGCGCCGTGTACCTGCGACACGACGAGTTGCCCCGCGCCATGGACATATTGGGGACCGCGCTCGCGGAAGTGTCCGTAAGACGGGATGGCGCGGGGGCAACTCCTCGAGCAGCAGGCGGTGGCGCGCTATCGGCTCGGCGACGTCCATAAGGAGATCGCATTGTGCCGTGAAGCGATCGCGATCGGCGAAGCCCACGGTGAGCGGTGGCACCGTTCCGAACCGCTGTGGGAGCTGTCCCTCATGTACTGGAGGCCGACGGTGGAGACATGGGCCGAATTCATTGCGGGCGAGCACGGATTCACCGACGTCAGCCACACTTTGGAGATGTTCGGCATCTGCCGCAGCTGCAAGGATGCTGGTTGCTCAAAACTCGGACGACCGCACGGTCCGCTAACCACACCCACGGTTAACATCTCCGCGCCCGGCGAAGATTTCTCCGTGGATCCACAAGCCGGCGTTGTCCGAATTTCCTGGAGGCAGCATGCGCTCGACCATCTACCCCGCCATGCTGTCGGCGGCCGTCATCGCCACCTCGGCGATGACGCTGATGGCGTGCAACAGCATCGGCGGCACGTCGGGGCCGACCACGGACGCCGCGGTCACCACCAGCGTCGACAGCCAGCCAGGCGGCACGAACGCACAGTCCACCGTGCGGACGGTCGGCAAGACCGGCTGGTACGGAGGCTTGGACATCACCGTGAACAAGGCGACGGTGGTGCCGAGCCAGGCCGGCGGCGGCCAGTTGCTCATCGACATCACGTACCAGAACACCACGTCGGAAGTCAGGAGACTCAGCGAGAACACCTACCTCCAGATCGGCGAGGAGATCGACGCGAGCGCCGTCTTCGACACCCCGACGGTGTCCGGAAACGATTCGGCCGCAGTAAAGATCACCACAACCGTCGCCAGCACGAAGGATCTCGACCGGCTGCTCGACACGGTCACCGTGGTGTACGGGCAAGCCTCCGACAACCAGACCAAGATCCCGATCGCCGCCGCGGCGCAGGTGGAGAGCATCCAGCCGCAGGCACTGAATATCACCGGCACACTGGTGCAGAATCAGACGACCATCGAGATCACCGGCGGCAAGCTGAGCCCCAGCTATAAGAGGAACCAACGCAACAAGATGGACATCGAGCTGCGCCTCGAGATCAGCGGCGAGTCGTACATCTCCAATGACTACTTCACGGTGCGTACACCGAGCGGCCAAATCGTGGTCGCCGACGTTCGGGTACCGGACGACGAAAGCGTCGTCGTCCTCGCAACCGCAGTGTTCGTAGTCCCGAACCCGACGACCGGACCGTATGTGCTGACCTACGACAGCAGCAGGGGCAAGAGCAGGCCAGCCCCAACGCTGTCGTTCACCATCGGCTGACCGGCGGCATTCGCTTTTCGACGACAGCAGGCCGGATAAGCCCGCCGTGGCGGGGACTGGAGTGGGGGTTTCAGCGGTGCCACCACGATGTGGATGCGCACCCCGGACCTCGCATCCAAGGACTGGCGAGGTCCGGCTGCGGGGGGTTACGGCGCGGTAGTAGCCGGTTCTTCGGCCGGGAGGTAGATCTCACGGCGCAGGCGTTCCAAGTCCGGCGCTGCAGAGGCGGGGGTTTGTGCGTACCGATCGTTTTCACGGCCCCAGAGTGCGGCGTTCGTCATGTTCTCGTATATCTCCGCATAGTCCTTTTTCTTGCCCGACAGGCCGGGAAGCACCCGGAGGAGCGCGGGGACGTAGCGGATCAGCGCCTCGAGCTGGGCTCGTTGTTCGGCCACTTGGCGCTGCACCTGCTCGATGGCTTCGCTGCGGGTGCACCCAGTCTCGTGACGGACCGCCCTGACCAGGTTGTAGGGGACTTGGTCAACACGGCCATGTGCGATCCCCACACCGCGTTGGCGTTGGGACGGCCGCGACGCTGGTAGGCGTGATCGATGATGTCGTCGTGGTAGAGCGAGCCCAGGTGCAGCAACTCGATGGCAGCGGCGGCGCGCACCACCCGGTCGTCGGCCGGGACCGTGGGATCGGTGAGCAGGTAGTACGACAGCAAGGTCAACGTGGGCCGGACCAGGCGGCGAGAGGTGTCGGGACCTTCGTCTGTCAGTGCGGTCAGTTCGGGCCTGCCTTCCAACCGTATGGGTCCGAGAACCTCTCGGACGCGGTCGAGGTCGGCATCCAGATGTGGGAAGACAGCCGAATCGATTACATGTGGCACGCGGGCACTCCTGACTGGTTACATCGGTCATCTACAACACCGCCGATCGATGGCAATTCGACACCACCATCACGCGGAAGATGTTGGTATCGGCCAATTTTGATGGCTTCCCAACTTGGGGGTTGTCGGTTGGTGAGTGCTGTTGGGGGCGAGTACCTCCCCAATCGACGTTGCCGGGGCCTGCACGCCGCCGCCCGAAGCGGCGACTCCGCCCAACCCCCGCCGAGCAGGCCGTCCCTTGCCCGACCAGCCGAATGACGAACTCGAGTCCCGAAATCCGCAAGGTAGGTCCGAACACCCGGTCAGTTCGAACCGTCCGGGCAACCTTGCGGGCCGCAGGTCAGTCGGTCGCTGTCCGCAACGTTCGCGCGGAACGGACGGGGTTGCTGCACGGTGAGGTGACAGTGGTTATGCAGCCTTCGTGGCTGCTGGGGTCATGATTGTCTCGTATTCGATCGGGGTCAATCGACCAAGGCGGGTTTGGCGGCGGCGCCGGTGGTAGTTGCGTTCGATCCAGCCCACGATCGCGAGCCGTAACTGTGCGCGCGTGTTCCACTGCTGCCGACCCGGGACGTTGTGTTGCAGCAGGCTGAAGAAGCTTTCCATCGCCGCGTTGTCCCCGGCCGCGCCGACCCGTCCCATCGATCCGAGGATCCGGTGCCGATTCAACGCGTGAACGCAACTCCTGGACCGAAATTGGCTTCGGTCGGCGTGCAGAATGCAGTCGTCGACCGAACCGCGACGGGCCACAGCATTGTTCAACGCAGTGACCGCGAGCCGGGATTGCATCCGAGCATCGATCGAGTATCCGACGATCCGGCCGGAGAACACGTCCTTGATCGCACAAAGGTAGAGCTTGCCTTCACCGGTGCGATGTTGGCCAGCCACAACCGATTTCGGCCACCGGCAGTAAACACACGCTGAACCAGGTCGTCGTGGACCGGCGGACCCGGACGCACCGCTTTCCCGCGTCTGCGTTTGCCGAACGCGCTCCACCACCGATTCGTCGAGCAGATCCGCCATCTGCCGGCCTGCGGTGCTGGCTTCATCGGCGAGGAACCGATATCCGAATTTTTTGGGTCGTCGCGGTGGGCGTCGAACAACGCGTTCGCTCGATACTCCTCGATGAGTTCGGCGTTGGTAACCGGAGCAGCCAACCAGCGGTAATACGGTTGACGAGCAAGCTGAAGTACCCGGCACGTCACCGCCACGGGATCCCGCCGACGGCGAGCTCGTTCACAAGCGGGTAGATCCTTCTCCCGGCAGATTCGCCTGCGACAAATACGCAGCCGCCCGGCGCAAACACCGCATTCTTCTGCTCGAGCAACTTGTTGCGGCGACGCAACTCACGGAACTCGGCTGACTCGGTCGTACTCGTTCCGGGCTTCGTCCCGGCATTGATATCGGCTTGGCGCATCCATTTCGACAACGTCACCGGATGGACCCCGAAATCGGCGGCGACCTGCTCCAATGTGACCCCGTCATCACGGTCTAGGGCAACCCGGACCACATCATCACCGAACTCACGGGGTCAGGGCTTGGGCACAACGACATCCTTCCAGCCCACCTCTCGGCAAGCCATCTCGGTTGTCACCCATCCATGCAGCATCCCCGATTAGACTCGTATCCACAGCTACCGGTCCGGGATGATCTGTCCCCGCCGCGGACCCGCGTGTGAATGCGCGTCACCGCTTTCTCCTCTCTGTTTCGGATGAAACTCATACGGCAAGGAGTGGAAAATGACTGCACGATCCACGACGATCAACGAGCCGACACTGCAAGACAAGATCACATACCAGCTGTGCGAGTACGCGAATCTGGTCAACAGCATCAGCAAAGAAGACAGCGACTTGGAGCGCACGCTCCGTCAGAAGATCCAGCAGTATCTCAACACCAACCAGGAGGTCATCGGGGGGTGGGAGATCGTATGGGGTCCGGGGGTCGCGCTGTTCGACACCGACTTGTACGCGGTCAACGCCATGTACATGGTGCGAAGCACCGAGGATCGCTCCCGGTACGTGATCGCCATGGCAGGCAGCACCGACGCACTGGTGTTCGACTGGCTCGTCGAGGACTCCTTCATTCTTCAGACGCCGTGGTTCGCGAATCTCGCCGCCTGGCACACGATCGGCACGGCCATCGGGGTGAAAACCCTCATGAATATCACCCCCTCCGGCGACCGTCCCGGCGCCGGTCGCACCTTGCCCGTGTTCCTGAGCACGCTCCCCGACAAGGCTATCGACCTGACCGTCACCGGCCACAGCCTCGGTGGTGCCCTGTCACCCACGCTCGCCCTGTTCCTGCGCGACACCCAGTGGCTATGGGACGAATCCGAGAAAGCCAGGATCAGCGTGCTCTCGACCGCCGGACCGAGTTTCTGCAATCAGGAATTCGTCGACTACACCACCCAACGCCTGCAACGGGTGCAGCGCTACGCCAACGATCTCGACCTCGTCCCGCACATGTGGAACCCGCCCGACATCGATAGCGCCAAGGCTCTCTACTCCAAGAACAACCAGCCTGCTCCCGACGGTATGAAGGCTATGTTCGACTTGCTCGAGACACAGGCGTCCGTATCGGGCCACTATGCACACTTCGACCCCACCAGCGGCGTGTTCCAAGGCACGTTCAACAAAGAGATAAGTCAAACGCAAGGCTCGACGCCAGACGAATTGTACTTGCAACAGGTCGGGTACCAGCACATAGGCGGCTACCATCAGTTCTTCGAAATCGAAGGCGCGCAGTGGCCACAGGGCGTCGTAGCCCTCCCGCCGATCGGCGCCGACACCGCGATGGGCCGCATCCTCGCCTCGGCCGGTGTACCGCTCGGCAATGGTGCCGGGAAGATACTGGCGAACCGTCGGCCGGTCACCGTCCCGATCAACGGACAGCCCGTGGAGCTGCCCACCGACCACGACAGCCCCGAAGCCAAGAAACTCGTGGACCGCGTCACCGCCGAGTTCGACCCCACCGCCGCATGAACTGATGCCCCGGGCCCCCGCCGCCATGGTGTGGCGGGGGCCCGACCCGGCGCTAACGAGGGTTGTTGGTGACCGGCTCTCGGTCTTGGGAGGAGCGGCAGGTCATCCGGGATGCGCTGGCCGAGGTTTGGTCGCAATCGTTGGTGGCCGCCAGCGGGTGATCAGCAGCTTCGTGCCCAGTTTGCCTGCC
>NZ_JBFAAB010000017.1:0-145189 GCF_040639505.1 Nocardia sp. NPDC023852 | reverse complement strand
TCGACATCGACGTGGTGCCGCTGGTGGTGTCGGCGAAGTCGGAGGAGGCGTTGCGGGGCCAGGCGGACCGGTTGCGGGCATGGTTGGCCGACCGTCCGGATGTGGATACAGGGGCCGTGGCGCGGTCGTTGGTCGACTCGCGGGCGACGCTGGATCGGCGAGGGGTCGTTGTCGGGCGTGATCGGGAGGAGTTGTTGGCCGGCCTGGCTGCTTTGGCGTCGGGTTCGGTGACGTCGGGTGTGGTCGCCGGCGTTGCGGGTCCGGGAAAAACAGCGTTCCTGTTCACGGGTCAGGGTGCGCAGCGGGTCGGTATGGGTGCTGGGTTGTACCAGGCATTTCCGGTGTTCGCCGCGGCGTTGGACGAGGTGTGTGGGGAGTTCGATCGTCATCTGGGTGGGTCGTTGCGGGAGGTGATGTTCACCGATTCGGGGGGCGTGTTGGATCGCACGGAGTGGACGCAGCCTGCGTTGTTCGCGTTCGAGGTGGCGTTGTTCCGGTTGGTGGAGTCGTTCGGTGTGACACCGGATATGGTGATCGGGCATTCGATCGGTGAGCTTGTCGCCGCGTACGTGGCGGGGGTGTGGTCGCTCGAGGATGCGTGTGTGTTGGTGGCGGCGCGTGGTCGGTTGATGGGGGCGTTGCCGGAGGGCGGCGCGATGCTGGCAGTCGCTGTTCCGGAGGCCGAGGCGGCGGAAGCGATCGCTGGGTACAGCGGTCGGGTGTCGCTCGCGGCGGTGAATGGTCCCGATGCGGTGGTGATCTCCGGTGATGAGGATGCCGTCGGCGAGATCCAGCAAGGCCTTTCCCAGGTCGGCCGCAAGAACACGCGGCTGCGGGTCTCGCACGCGTTTCACTCGGTGTTGATGGAGCCCATGCTCGACCAGTTCCGTGTCGTGGCCGAAGGATTGACCTATCAGGAGCCGTCCCTGCCGATCGTGTCGAACGTGTCGGGTGCGCAGGCAGGCGATGAGGTGCGTGATCCGGAGTACTGGGTGGCGCAGGTGCGCGGTTGCGTACGGTTCGCTCCCGGTGTGGACACTCTGGTCGAGTCCGGTGTGCGCAGGTTCGTGGAGGTCGGCCCGGACGCGGTGCTCACCGCGATGATCCGTGAATGCCTGGCGGAGCGTCCGAATGCGGGGATGGTGGCGGCGTCGTCCCGGCGATCGATCGACGAGGTAGTCCAGCTCGTTACGTGCCTCGCACACGCGCACACAGTGGGAATGCCAGTGGACTTGCGGCGCTTGTTCGCCGGACACGCCGCGAGCCGGGAGGCATTGCCCACCTACGCGTTTCAGCACCAACGCTACTGGCTGCAGCCGGCGTCCCAAGTCGTGGCAGGCTCGTTCGGGCATCCGCTGCTGACGAGCGCAGTGCAGCTCGCGGGAAAAGAAGAGTGGCTGTTCACCGGGCGGATCTCGGTGCGCACTCATCCCTGGATCGCCGACCACGCGGTGTTCGGCTCGGTGTTGCTACCCGGGACGGCATTCGCGGAACTGGCCTTGGCCGCGGGTTCGCGACTGGACGCCGGCGCCATCGAGGAACTGCTGCTGGAGGCTCCGCTTGTGTTCGCGGGCGACGCCGAGTTCGACCTGCAGCTGAGTGTCGGGGCGCCCGACGGCGAGGGTCGGCGCACGTTCGCGATCTACTCTCGCTCCGAAGCCGCCGACCGGGACTCACATGACGTGGAGCCGTGGGTGCTGCATGCGGGCGGTGTCCTGGCCGCCGCAGCTGACGCTGCCCCGACCTGGAGCGAACAGACCTGGCCCCCCGCCAGCGCCCAGGCGTCGGAGGACACATCCCTCTATGACCGACTTGCGCAGCTGGGTTTCGAGTACGGACCGGCGTTCCAGGGCGTGACCGCGACGTGGGCCCGCGGCGAGGAGACATTCGCCGAAATCTCCCTCGACGAATCCGTCGTCGGGTCGGCATCCGCGTTCGGCATCCATCCCGCGTTGCTGGACGCATGCCTGCACGTCGCCATCGACGAGCTGACCCACGATTTGCCTGCGGGTCGGTTGCCGCTGCCCTTCTCGTTCACCGGAGTGCGGCTGTGGCGCTCCGGCGTCGGCGCGGTGCGCGCGAAAGTGGTCCGGGATGACAATGGGAAGGCCGGGATCGTCGTTGTCGACGACACCGGTTCAATCGTGCTGACCATCGATGCGGTCGTTACGCGTCCCGTCGACGCCGAAGTGCTGAACGCGGCAAGCACGACTCGACGCTCGTCGCCGCTGAACCTGCAATGGATCGAATCGGCGCTGCCTGCTCCGGCGTCTGCCGGTGCGCCGGCGACGTTGGGTTCGGCGCGGGTGCCGGGGATCGACCGCCACTACACCGACATAGCGGAGCTGGCCGCGGCCGAGGAGATTCCGGACGTGATCGTCTGGCCGCTCGCCGAAGACCTCACCGCGACCAACGGTGAGCGCGCCGGAGCGATTCGGCGGTCGATCCACACAACCTGGGAGGTGCTGCGGTCCTGGCTGTCGATCGAGCGGCTGGCGGACACCCGCCTGGTGGTGGCGACCCGTCGTGCGACGGGCCTGCAGGGCGAGACTGTGGACCTGGCCGCCGCCGCGGTGGCAGGCATGGCCCGCACCGCCCAATCGGAAAACCCCGGCCGGATTGTGCTGCTGGACTACGACGGCGAGCTGGGCGCCGATGTCGTGCGGAGTGTGGTCGAGTCGGATCATGCGCAGGTAGCGGTACGCGCCCGGCGGATGTTCGTGCCGCGTCTGGCCGAGGGTGGTATTTCCGCCGCGGCTCAGCCGTTGGAAACGGCTGACACCGAGGCCCTGTCATCCGACTCCGCCGCGTTCGGGGACGGCACGGTGTTGATCACCGGCGGCACCAGCGGGCTGGGCGCGGTGATGGCTCGGCATCTGGTGGCCGCGCACGGCGTCGAACACCTGCTGCTGGTGTCCCGGCGAGGCGAGGCGGCGGCGGGAGTCGCGGAGCTGGTCGCCGAACTGACCGAAATGGGAGCCGAAGCCCGTGTCGCCGCATGTGATGTCGGTGACCGAGCGAGTTTGGCGGCTGTTCTCGAATCGGTCAGGACCGACTATCCGTTGACGGCGGTGATTCACTCCGCGGGTGTGGTCGATGACGCCACGATCGAAAAACTGACACCGGAACAGATCGATCGTGTGCTCGTACCCAAAGTCAACGGCGCACTGAACCTGGACGAGCTCACCCGAGGCCACGACCTGGCGGCGTTCGTGATGTTCTCCTCCGTTGCGGCGATGCTCGGCGCGCCTGGACAAGGCAACTATGCGGCGGCGAACTCGTTCCTCGACGGACTGGCCCGCGCCCGCCGCGCCCAGGGGCTGCCCGCGTTGTCGGTGGCCTGGGGACCCTGGAGCCAGGAAGTGGGCATGACCGGAAAGCTGGATCGGGCCGCAGTGGCACGGTTGGAGCGGATGGGTATCAAAGTGCTCGGCGACGACGACGGGATTGCGCTGTTCGACGCCGCGGTCGCCGCGGGTGAGGCTGTGGCCGCCTGCGTCGAGTTCGACAAGCCGACACTCTCGGCCCAGGCCCGAGCCGGGCTGTTGTCCGATGTGCTCAGTGGCCTTGTGCCTGCGCGGGCACGACGCGCGCCCAGCGACGTCGCCACCGGCGGCCAGTTGGCTGGGCGGCTCGCCGCCGCGCCGGAGGACCAACGGGATGCGCTGGTACTCGGTTTCGTGCGGGAACACGCCGCGGCTGTTCTCGGATACTCCTCGGCCGCCGCCATCGAGCCCGAGACCCCATTCAACGAACTGGGATTCGATTCGCTCGGCGGTGTCGAGTTACGGAATCGGCTCGCCGAGGCGGCGGGCATGAAGCTACCGTCGACGCTGGTGTTCGACTACCCGACCGCCACCGCGGTGGCGAAACTGTTGCGCTCGCGGTGGGATGCCACCTCGACCACATCGGCGGTCGACGACCAGATCACCTCGCTTCGATCGTTGTTCGCGACCCTGTCGTCCAGCGGGGACAAGGAGCGCCTGGCCGAGCGGATCCGCTCGACGCTGGCCGAAGCTCTGGAGGACCGTGAATCCGCGGCCCGCGGCGACCGCGTCGCCGTCGAGGCGGCGAGCGCCGACGAGCTCTTCGCTCTCATCGACCAGCAGATTACAAAGCAGTAATAAGAAGGGAATGGTATGACACACAACGACCTGGCCACGATCGAAATGTCCAACGGATCACGGACACTGCATATGGAGTGGGACGATCCCGGACTTGCGGTAATGGGCCTGATGCAGCTGTCCCGCGACGAACTGTTGGAGCGTCTGCGGTCCGGCGATCTCCCGCAGCCGCCGCTGGCCAGGCTGCTCAACATCGCGGTCGTGGAGGCCGAGCCGGGCCGGATGGTCTTGAGTCTCACTCCGGACGAGCGGCATGTGAACTTCCTCGGCGTGGTGGGTGGCGGCGTCGTCACCACTGTCCTCGACATCGCGACGTGGGGTGCGGTCCATTTGTCGTTGGAGGACAAGTCCCTGGTCACGACGGTGAGTATGAACACGAACTTCCTGCGCGGAGTCTCCCACGCCCAGGGGACACTGCACGCGATCGCTCGAACCGTGCACGTCGGCCGGACGACTGCAGTTGCCGAAGCGCGTCTCGTCGACGCAGCCGACAAGACCTATGCGACGGCGACCGCCAGCTTCGTCCGAATGGGAGGCTGAACCGCGTAATTCCCTTCTTCATCCCGGCGGACGCCGGAACCCAGGAGAGTGTGGCTCTCCTGCCGCTTCCGCAGGTTGACCGCGTTATGCGATCAACCTGCGGAAATGTGCAGCTCGATCACGGGAGAAGTGTTCAGATCTCGGCCGCCAGGCGGGTGCCCTGCTCGATGGCGCGCTTGGCATCCAATTCACCGGCCTCATCGGCGCCGCCGATGAGATGCACACGTACACCTAGGGTTTCGAGCTGGTCTTTCAGGTCCCGGACAGATTCCTGGCCGGCACAGACGATGACGTTGTCGACGTCGATCACACGCCGACCTTCCCGCTTCTCGCCGAAGCTGATGTGCAGCCCGCGATCGTCGATCCGCTCGTAGTTGACCCCGCCGATCTGCTTGACCCCCTTGGCCTCGAGAGCGGCGCGATGGATCCAGCCGGTCGACTTGCCCAGCGTCGTTCCGAACGGGCCCGACTTTCGTTGCAGTAACTGCACCTCCCTGATGGCAGGGGCGGGCTTGGGCGTCGTCAACTGCCCGGGGGCGTGATCGTCGTCGGTGACACCCCACTCCTCTTGCCACTCCTCGAGTTTCAGTGCGGTATGGCCGGCGACCGTGAGGAATTCGCTGACGTCGAAACCGATTCCACCCGCGCCGACGACGGCGACGCGCTTGCCTACGGGCCTTTCCGCCCGGATCAGCTCCGGGTAGGACAGCACCATCGAGTGGTCGATTCCCGGGATATCGGGAATACGTGGCCGCACGCCGGTGGCCAGCACGACCTCGTCCCAGCTACCCGCCGCAAGCTGCTCGGCCGTGGCGTGGGTGTTCAAATGTACTGTGACACCGGTGAGTTCGAGTTTTCGGTGGAAGTACCGGATCGACTCGTTGAACTCCTCCTTACCGGGGATACGGCGAGCGAGGTCGAACTGGCCGCCGATTTTGTCGTCGGCTTCGAAGAGCTCGACGTGGTGCCCGCGCTCGGCCAGCCCGATCGCGGCAGACAGGCCCGCGGGGCCTGCGCCGACGACGGCGACGCGTTTGGCGCGGCGGGTAGGCAGGAGCTGGAGCAGTGTTTCGTGGCAGGCGCGCGGATTCACCAAACAGGACACGGTCTGTTTGGTGAAGGTGTGGTCGAGGCAGGCCTGGTTGCAGGCGATGCAGGTGTTGATCTCATCGACCCGGGATTCGGCGGCCTTGTTCACCCATTCCGGGTCGGCCAGCAGTGGACGGGCCAGGGAGATGAGGTCCGCGTCGCCGCGAGCCAGGATCTCCTCGGCGGTCTCGGGCATGTTGATCCGATTCGACGCACACACCGGAATCGACACATGCGCTTTGAGTTTTGCGGTGTATCCGACGAACGCGGCCCGCGGCACGGAGGTGGCAATGGTCGGTATCCGCGACTCATGCCAGCCGATGTCGGTGTTGATGATGTCCACCCCGGCGGCTTCCAATTCCTTCGCCAGCTCGATGATGTCCTCGAAAGTCTGTCCATCCTCCACGAACTCGGCCAACGACATTCGGAACATGATGAGGAAGTCCTCGCCCACCGCCGCCCGAGTGCGGGCGGCGATCTCGACCGGGAACCGCCGTCGGTTCGCCGGCGAACCGCCCCAGCCGTCGGTTCGGGTGTTCGTGCGCGGGGCGAGGAACTGGTTGATCAGGAAGCCCTCGCCGCCCATCAGCTCGATGCCGTCGTAACCTGCCAGTTTCGCCAACTCCGCGCAGCGCACGTGATCGGCGATCGTCGATTCGACGCCCTGCTCGGACAATGCCCGAGGCTCGAACGCGACGAGCGGCGACGCCACCGTCGAGGCCGACACATTGTTGGGAATATTCGAATCGCGGCCCGCATGCAGGATCTGCAATGCGATCTTGGCCCCCGCCTCGTGTACCGCCGTGGTGATGATGCGGTGTCGCTTGGCATCGGCCTCGGTGAGCATCCCACAGGCGAATGGCCACAGCCAGCCTTCACGGTTGGGGGAATACCCGCCGGTGACGATCAGGCCGACGCCGCCGCGGGCCCGTTCGGCGAAGAACGCGGCCAGCCGGTCGATGTGCCAATCCCGGTCCTCGAGGCCGGTGTGCATCGAACCCATCACCACGCGATTGCGCAGTGTGACGCGCCCC
Source organism: Nocardia sp. NPDC023852 (assembly GCF_040639505.1). Classification (NCBI taxonomy): domain Bacteria; kingdom Bacillati; phylum Actinomycetota; class Actinomycetes; order Mycobacteriales; family Nocardiaceae; genus Nocardia; species Nocardia sp. NPDC023852. Next base: position 138,402 of record NZ_JBFAAB010000017.1, on the reverse strand, counting down.
AGCTGGAGCGGCGACAGCAAGCGCGGAAAAGCTGAACTCATGCGATGAACCTAATGACAGGCGTCCACTCGCGCAACGGGAGCGAACGGCCATCCAGTGCACCCACGGAATGTGTCTAGATGATATAAGGGCTTGGATGTGGGCGCGGAGGTGTCGCCACAACGACACAGCGCGCCCGACTGGTGATAGCACCTCGTCCCATCGGATGTCCCGAGACCGCTCAGGCAATACGGATCATCGCATGCCGGAGCGACCTCGGGGTACATCCACGGTCGGTGGAATCTATTCCACCTTGACCCGACTCAGAGCACGACACCACCGACGAAGGCGCCGATCACGGCACCGGCGACGAGGCCGATGAACAAGCCGGGAATAGCGCCGACCACCAGGAACAGAGCACCGACCAGCGTGCCGATGACAGCGCCGATCGCGGCACCGACGACGACGCCGCCCACAACACCGACGGCGCCGATGTCCTTCAACTGAGCGACATTCTGGTTGTACTCCGCGATGTCGCCGACGGCGGTGGACTTGTCTGCCGGCCTGAGTGTCAGCGCCGTGCCTTCGGTATTGATATCGGGGCTCAGCCGAACCTGCTGTCCCGAAGCCTGGAAGGACATCGGCAGGCTCGCGACTACGACACCGTCGGGAGCTGTCACGGTAACCGCGGTCGCGTCGGGGGTCAACGCGAACCGGCCGGACTCCAAGGTGGTCGTCACCCCTGTGCGGTCCTCGGACAATCCACTGGTGTAGGTGACTCCTCGGTCGGTTCCGCTCGTCGAAGTGGAGGCGATGGTGCCCGGACCCGCGTGGGCAGTACCGGCCGCGATCCCGGTAGCCGCGATGGCCAGCAGCGATGTGACGACGAATTTCTTGATTCTCATGTGATGACCTCACTCTCGGTGCCGGTCTATCGATCGGCACCGCCGTTGAATCGGAAAATTCCAGCGGCTCACATCATTCCACCGAAGTGGCCGGATGAGAAGACTTCAAAAAACTCTTTCCGTTCGAGACGATCGCTTGTCCAAGTTGGCATCTCGTGCAAAGGGGCCATCCGCGTCAGTCCCGCCGGTTTTGCCCGCCTTGCCCGCCTTGCCCGGTCATACTTCGACCAACCATGACTTCGGTCCGGCCGATTTCGCTCGATGGCCGGCAGGACCGACCACGTCGAGCCTCGGTCCTCGGGACTCGTTGGAGGGCACCACCAGCGACACGTCATGCAGCCGCGGCATCTCCAGATGGACGTAGCCGATATGGCACTCGCAGACCGGGAGCGGATACGGGCACGGTGCCAGCGCCGCGCTCGAGTCCGACGGCTCGAAACAAGATCGTCCTATGGAGAGAGGGGTTAAACTAGCAGCCACGGGCGCGCTATCTTGGTGCGGCGCAGCTTGCTTGGGCTGACATGGTGGTCGTGAAAGGAGCGATACTCACGATGGACAGTGCATCAGCCGTGGTCGCAGAATTCGCAAACCTTCACTCCCGAGGACGAGCTCGTGACGATCGAGCTCACCATGTCGAGCATCGAGTGGGGCGGTAACGCGTGCCTGGCCGTCGCCGACGCCGCACTGTGGGTCGACGGGGCCGAGGTCTACCAGGTCCCCTGTCTGTCGGTCCGCCTGATGACGCCGCGCCGCACCCGACGGAGGAACTTCTCGACCCGGCCGCCGACGACTGGGTGGCGGACCACTGTCCCACATGGAATGTGCCGGCTCTCCCTCTGATGTCCACGGTGGACAGGATGTTCGCGGCTGCTCGTCAGGTGGGAAACGCCTGTGCGCTGCGCGAACTCCGGCTCCAGCGGTGGACTCCCGTGCCGGGCCCGACAAAGCTGCGAACCGAGGTACAGCGGACGGGTGAGGGTCACGGCGTCGGTGTGGCGCGCGGCGAAGAACCCCGCACTTTCGACGTTCGAGTCGACGGCCGCCGCCGTGCTCCTCTCGCGGCACACCGACCCCCGGCCGGCCGCGTGTCCGGCTCCCGCCGAACTGCGCCGAATCCGTACACCTCGGGTGCCCTGAGCCATGGCCCGTGTTTCCAGTACCTCGCCTCGCTGAAGTCGAGCGCCTCACGCCGACCGCTGGTCGTTGCTGGGGGATCGGGTATTCCTTGCGAACATCGGCCTCTCCTGGGCCGAGAACGGGGTTACCCTAGGCTCAGGCGGAGGTGGATGAGCTCGACTGGCTCACCGGCACGGTCACCGAGATCTACGCCCTCGACCGAAGTGTCGGCGTCGGGAGCGAAGGGCACCGGGGGCCGAGCGAACGACGTGAATCGACGCGGCGCGGACCGACTGGCCCAGATCGCACTGAAGGACCATGTCGGCGGCGGGCTCGGCGTCCATCCCAGCGAAGTCCACCTGACGTCGCCAGATCCCGGGCCAGTTACGGTGACGAGGTCTACCACCTGACGGTAACCGTCCTGGCCACATCCGGTGGTTGGAGACGCATGGCCGGTCCTCCAGGTAGCGGGCACCTGAAATTCCTGGTGTTCCGGCAGACGACCGGAGGAGTTTCGGTCAAGAACGCCACCTCGTGGCCGCTGATCTTCCACAATCTGATACATGCCCAAGCCTTGTCTGCTACTGCAGTTGCGGCCCGAGCGAGTGGCCGCGGACGACGAATACCACGCCATCCTGCGCGCGACCGAGCTCGACGTCGGCGACTTCGTGCGGGTGCAGATGGACCAGGCATTTCCCGACATCGACCTCGACGATTTCTCGGCGATCATCGTGGGTGGTGGCCCGAGTAACGTCAGCAGTCCCGACGACAAGAAGTACGACTACCAGAAGAGGTTCGAGCCCAAGCTGAAGGACCTGACCAGCGAGATCGTTCAACGGGACTTCCCGTATCTGGGCGCCTGCTACGGATTGAGCACCCTGGCGGACGTGCTGGGTGGAAAGGTCAGCGAGGAACGGTACGGTGAGACCGTCGGCGCGCAGACGATCGAATTGACCGACGCCGCCCACGACGATCCTCTCCTGCGGAGCATACCGCGGTCGTTTCGGGCGTTCGTCGGCCACAAGGAAGCCTGCCAGGAAGTTCCGCCCGGCGCGGTATTGCTCGCCGGGTCGGCTGGTTGTCCGGTACAGATGATCCGAGTCGGGCGGCACGCGTATGCCACTCAATTCCATCCGGAACTGGACGGCAACGGACTCGCCCTGCGCATCCAAACCTACCGGCACGCCGGCTATTTCGACCCGGCCGAGGCGGACTATCTCACCGCCCTCGGCCACCGAGAATCCGTCACCGTGCCGAGTGAGATTCTGCGTCGATTCACCACCCGATATTGCGGCAGCCGCAGCATCACCACCTAGTCTCGAGCTCCGTTTTTCGCGGTGGCGTTGTCCGGAATCATCGGCGGCGGTCCGCCTGCGCGCTACGGGCCCGCGACCGGGGACAGGCAGCTGGCCGGTGGATCGACAAGAAGGCAGATGGCCGGGCCGCGGGTGGGGCGGTAGTCGGCGGGGACACCGCCCTCGGCGACGATCCGGGTGTAGGCGCCGACGGCGTCGGTGGGGCGGCGAGTGAGGGTCGGGTCGGTGCGCACGTCGACGGTGTAGAGGCCGAATCGTGGTGTGTAGCTACCCCATTCGTAGTTGTCGGTGAGGCTCCAATAGTTGTAGCCGATCACGTCGATACCGTCGGCCTTGGCGCGCTGAATCCAATAGATGGTATCGCGGAGATGATCGCTGCGGGTGTACCCATCGGCGCGGGGACGGCCGTTCTCGGTGGGCATGCCGTTCTCGACGATGTAGAGCGGCTTGTTCGGGAAGCGGCGCGAATAGTATTGCAGCGCATAGTAGATGCCCTCCGTGCGCAAGGGCAGCTCCCAGATGTGCGGCCCAGGTATGTTCGGCATCGCCGATCCGCTGGCCCGCGCGATGGACGAGAGCAGCGATTGCGCCGGATCGTAGGCGAAGTAGTAGTCGACGCCCACATAGTCGAGCCGGTCCCCGATGCGGTCGACGAGCGCACCGTTGACCTGGGCCTCCGAGCCTGCGACATAGCCGACGTTGCTGGTCACCTGAGCGCCGGGCTGGATCTGGTGGATGTAGTCGTAGATGACGTTGTGTGCCTGCGCAACCCGCTCCAGCATCTCGGGCGCGTCGGCGCCGCCGTTGCGGACCTCGTGCACGATGTAGGCGACCGGCTCGTTCACGGTGACCCACAGCGGATTGTGGGATGCATAGCGGTCGACGACCTTGCGCATGTTGGTCAGCCAGTCGTCGACCATGCCTGGACCGCGCCAGCCACCGCGGTCGGCGGCCCATCCGGGGTACACCCAGTGGTCCAAGGTGATCATCGGCCGCATCCCGGCCTGCTCGATACTCGCGATGACCGCGTCGTAGAAACGGAACGCGGCCTCGTCCCAGACCCCCGGAGCAGGCTGCAGCCGGGCCCATTCGATTCCGATCCGGAACACCCGCACCCCCAGGTCGGCCGCCGTGCCGACGTCCGACGCATAGCGGTCGTAGAAGTCGACCGAATCGTGAAGGGCGTCGTAATCGTGGTTCGCGGAAATGTAACGTGTCCAATTGCTGTCGGGCGCATGGCCTTCGGACTGAAATCCGGAGGCCGCGACCCCCCAGAGGAATCCCGCGTCGAGTGGTGGTAAGGCGGCGGCCGGCCGAATCAGTGGGGCGGCCGGGGAGTGCGTGCAGAGCAGTAGGGTCGACGCGGCGGCGGCGAGCGCGGCCAGGACGTACCGACGGATCCGGGATCGCATCAGCTCAGAGTAACTGGATGCGCTCCGAATCGTTGGAAGATCCGCGTGTCCCGATATGCTCTACCGCCGCGCGGAGGATCATGCGGGTGGACATGCCGCGGCCGCGTCGTGGTTTCCCACTCGACACAAGTCGAGTCGGGGATATTGGTCCACCTGGCCGACGTCGAGCGATCAGGGCGGATCGGCTATCGACGGATCTTCCACCGCCACTGAAGAAGCCACTTTCCCCCTGAGGTAACCCGTGCGTGTAGCGGAGTCTTCGGTGCGGATCTCGCTTCGTATTCGTTGTGCTCGCGGTGCGTGGATCGGTTGCGCGGCAATGTTTGCCGTGGTCGATGAGCCTGAAGCGGCCACTGCCCGCTCGAATCCAGTCCTCCTCGGATTTGTTGTGCGCAGCATCCGATCATTCATGCCCGAACCGCGTATGAGCCCCGCGCAGATAGCTGTCAGGTAGCTGATGGATGTGGGTGTCGGGCGCATCCTGCGCCGATTGATCGACTCGACGTCATGCAGTCGCGGCACCGACCGATGAATCCCGACGGTCAGGCTCGCCTGCACTTCTTCCGGCGCTTCCTGGCAGTGGTCGACCAGGGCTCGAGCGTCACTCCTGCATCGAAAGGGCCGGGCAGTCGCGGGCACGTTCTTCTGCCGGCCGCGTGGGTTGGCTGGAATTGCTCGGTGATCGTAGCGGGGTGGTCACAGGAGTTGCTGTGGGACAGAAGAATTCGCGATAGTTCGCCCGAGTTCCGTGCGGCGGCGATGGAAGTGGTCGATCGGTCGCGCTCGGGCGCGGAGGTGACTCGAGAGGTGTACTTGCGAAAAGGTGGTGGAATACCGGATGTGTGTGACCGTTCCGCCGAGACGGCTCAGCGCATGAGACCAACCAGTGTCCTCAGAATTATAAAGATGGCAGTCATGCCGAAACATGCCAGTCCAATGACTCAGACGGTAAACATCTGCTTCATGGGTATCAGCTTGCCCACCCACCCGGCGTCCAGATCCGCGATGTCCTGGTGTGTTTCGAACGCTGTGCCGTGTGCGCCCCACGCTCCCGCGTGGAGCTCCTGCTGTTCGAAGCGCTCGAGCCAGAGCGCGTCTTTGCGTCCGGCGAGACGATGGCTCGCCATGAGCATGATCGAGATCAGTGAGATGATCAGCGCAAGGAGCGACGAAGCTATCCGCGCGAGGGGTTCGTTGTCGGCTCCCATCACTATACTGAATAAGAATGCCTGGGCGGTCAGGCTGACGGTAGGCACCTGCCAGAGTAGGTTTTCGTATTGAAGACGTCGGTTCGCCACGGTCTGGTAGACCATCTTCAGATCGGGCGAAATGGGTGAAGACGGCTCGTCCACCTGGGTACTGTGGCACAGTTCCGCAGGCCCGGTGGCGGGTTTCTTCCGGAGGTGCTTTACCTGTTATCCGCTCGCGTCATTCGGCATATCCTCACCAGCATGGAACCCGCGCGCCAGCCGGTTCAGCCGTGCGCGACCGAATAGGGTCGAATCAGGCGATTGTCATCTCATCGTAGCGTTGCCGGGTTCAATCGCCATGGTTACGTAGTTGTTCGATGAGTCCGGAGCGCGTCAAGATGAGGCTACTGACCACCAGCACCCAGGCGGGGAACGCAAGCGTCACCCACATGCTTGTCTCGCTGGCGATGAGCATCGCCAGAGCGAGTAGGTAGCTGAGGCCGGCGAGCCAGCGGGGCATCAGCCCGGTCTTCAGCCAAATCGTCGCGAGCGAGATCATGAATACGGCGGCCATCCGCAGTGCGTAGGTCTTGGTGACCGACAGCACGACCATCTTGCCGAAGCTGATCACCTCAGCGTGGGCGGCTGGGTCGGTGACCCCGGTGTTGCTCGCGACCAGGCCGGCGGCGACGGCGGTGGCGACGAACATCATCGCCACGAACAGCAGCCCGCTGCCGAGGAAGACAGACACGAAGAACCGGTCTTCGTATCGTCCGAATCCGTCGCGCACGACGGCGATGAACCATAGGAAGCTGATACCGGCGAAGGGCATCAGTACCGTCGCCGTGGTGATCGCTGTGTGTTGGCTGCTCAGCCACTGTGTCGAATCTTGAACGCCTTCGGGCATTTCGGCGCGGATCAAAATCAGTGTTGTGCCGAACAACGCCGCGAAGATCACTCCCGCCAATGCGGCGGCTCGCGGCGTTGACAACTGGCGCGGTGCCGGCTCGATGTGCTGCGGCGGTATCGACATTACGTCATCCTGTCAAACAGGGGGCCCGCGGACGAGATTTTCGCTGCTTACTGTCGAACTGGACAGTGAGGCCGGACCGCAATGCGCCGGTCGGTAATATATTTGAATTGTCAAGCACATACCAGGAAGTGCGGAAGGGGCTCGGGTCAGCGGAATCGACCGAAAATATGTTAATCAGCTACTTTTCCAGACGCACGTCGACCGAGTCTCGCCGTGAGGTGACTTCGGCCCCGATTTTGGCGACTTCCGGGGTTTTCGGCGAGACGTGCAGTCCGTAGGATGGGTCTCGATGTCCGGCTTACTGCAGTAATGAAGGTAGGTGACGACATGCCGGGGACCGATGGCGACTGGAGTAGACCGGCGGCGATGGCCATCCCCGAGGAAGGCTATTTCGAGCTGGAGCGGGGTAGGTATGGGCCGATTTATCCACGGACCCCGGCCGGCTATGGTTTCTCGATCATCGCGAAGGTGAAGCCGGGTCGAGAAGACGCCATTCGCGCCTACGGCAAGCAGATAGAGGACGCGGTGGCGGGTAGCCCGGATGTGCTGGCGCCGCTGCGGCTGCATTATCTGCGGTGGGTGTTGTTCGATGTCGGATCGGGATTGCATTTCCAATATCAAGGGATCTTCGACACCGATTTCGACAAGTACACCGAGGATGCCGTGGCGCTCTTCGGCAAGACCGGTATCACCACGGTTTTCACCAATCTCGAAGGATTCCCCGAGGATTGGAAGGAAAACCCGGAGGCGTTCGTGAAATTCGTCCGCGAACATCAATTTCCGAGCTTCCTCGAGTACGGCGAGTATCCCTACGTCACCGCTGACAAGATCAAAAAGGCGTTGCGGCTCGAGGCGGCGTTCTCCGACATGCTCGATCAGATGCAGTGATCAATGCTCGAACTCGACGATATACAGCACATCCTGCTGACTCGGACCCCGGCGTTGACCGGCCGCTATGAGTTCCTGTCCTTCGATGATCCCGCCGGGGGCCGGGCATGGTTGACCGCGCTGCTGGACCGGGTTCAGTCGGCTGCGGACGCGCGCGCCACGATGGACGGCTCCCAGCGCTGGATCACGCTGGCCTTCACCTGGCGGGGGCTGCGGGCGCTGGGGGTGTCGGAGGAAGCGCTGTCCACTTTCCCTGACGAGTTCTGTGAAGGTATGGCCGCCCGCGCCGACATTCTGGGCGACACCGGCGCTGATCATCCCGATCACTGGGTGGGTGGGCTGGCCGGTGATGACCTGCACGCCATCGCGATCTTGTTCGCCCGCACCGATGTCGAACACCGGCGGTGCACCGCCGAACACAACAGGCTCGTAGCGCGCTGCCCGGGTGTGCGAGTGTTGTCGTTCTTGGATTTGAACGCGACGCCGCCATTCGACTACGCCCATGACCACTTCGGGTTCCGAGACCGGTTGTCCCAGCCGGTGGTCGAAGGATCCGGCGAAGAACCGACACCGGGCTCGGGTGCACCGTTGAAACCCGGTGAATTCATTGTGGGCTACCCCGACGAGGAGGGGCCACCCTACGGGCTGCCGCAGCCGGAGGTTTTGTCCCGCAACGGCAGCTACATGGCCTACCGGCGACTGCAAGAACACGTTGGGGCGTTTCGAGATTATCTGCGAGCGCATGCCGACACCCCGGACGAGCAGCAGCTACTTGCCGCGAAATTCATGGGCCGCTGGCCCAGCGGCGCCCCTTTGGCGCTGGCCCCCGACCGTGATGATCCGCAGCTGGGTGCCGATCCCATGCGTAACAATGACTTCAACTACAAGGAGATGGACCCGCATGGCTACGCAGTGCCGCTGGGCTCGCATGTGCGGCGGCTCAACCCACGTGACACTGCGGTCAACATGAACCGTCGAAGGATGATTCGCCGCGGCGCTACCTACGGGCCGGCCCTGCCCGAGGGCGCTCCCGATGATGGGGTGGACCGAGGCATTGCCGCGTTCATCATCTGCGCCAGCCTGGTCCGTCAGTTCGAGTTCGCCCAAAACGTGTGGATCAACGACAAGACTTTTCACGAACTCGGCAATGAACGCGACCCCATCTGCGGCACCCAGGACGGTGCCCTGGAGTTCACGATCCCCAAGCGACCCATCCGTAAGGTGTGCCAGGGCCTGCCGGCGTTCACCACGCTCAGGGGTGGTGCGTACTTCTTCCTGCCGGGTATCAGCGCCCTGCGATACCTGGCCACGCTCGGCAGTCGTGAGGTGACGTCATGAGCACCCGCTCTCCGGCCCGCACCTACAACCAGAGCCACGTCTCGCGCAGGCACGATGGGCGACGGCGGATCAGCATTTATTGGACCTGGAGCTATCCGTGGGAGTCCCAACGCGATCCCGCCGAAATGTATAACCGCTTCTCCACGATGACCGAAGTCCGCAACGTACTGTGGCCGAGCTACGAGATTCCCGAGTACGACGCGGAGCACTTTCTGCAAGGCATTGCCGGCACACTCGAGCTGTTCCATCGCTCCACGCTGGCGTTTCAGCAGCTCGCCGGTGCGGCGACCGGGCATCCCGTCGCGGTGTTCCAACGCATCGACCAGGCCGGCTACACCTTGCCGATCGACGAGCGGATCCTGGCCGACACCGACACGCTGATGGTGTTCGGACTCGATCACGTCCTGTCCGAGCAGGAAGCCGCACCCGAGGAAGGCGCCGCCCTCCGCGAGTGGCTGCAACGGGAAGGCACCTGCCTTCTGTTGGCGCCGCACCACGACGTGGGCTTCACCGACGACTACACGCAGCGGCAAATCGAATACGCGCATCACGGCGACCGCCTGGTTCCTCGTCAGCAGCGATTCGGCCAGTACACGCGCTCGCTGATGAAAGCGCTCGACGTACCGGTGCACAACAGATGGGGACTGCGTCCCGCGGTCGTCGACGACACCGGTGAGATCGCCCCCCTGACCGGCTTCCGCGATCTTGACGCACCCCGGTTGCTGGACAACGTCACCACACTCAACTTCCACCCCCATCTGCCGCACTACGAACTCACCGCGCCCGAAAGCGACTCGCTACGTGTCCTGGGCCGCCAACGCATCGACCCCACCCGGCCCCACCCCTTTACCGCGGCCGGTAACACGGAGTTCAACGCACTGATCTGGATGCCACCCACCAGCCCACGCGCCGGCGACATCGTGCTCATCGACTCCACCAACTTCACCACACTGTTCGGTGGCACCGACAGCCTCGAAAACCTCTGGCACAACCTCGCCGCCATGAGATGACCGAGATTTCGTCGGCATCCCCCCTGTTACCTCATGGCGGTCCGCGCCGCTGAACGCTTGTTCGGCCCGGCGTCAGTAGTCGATGAAGAGGATTTCGTCCCGTGTGTAGTCGTGGCCGGGGTGGTTGGCGGCGAGGTGCGCATGCAGTGTCTCCGGCACCGCGGACCTGCCCGTCGTGGCTAAACCAGTCGTTCGAAGACCGCCGCCAGTCCTTGTCCGCCGCCGATGCACATGGTTTCCAGGCCGTATCGACCCTCGCGTCGCTCGAGTTCGCGCAGCAGGGTGGCCAGGATGCGGGCGCCGGTAGCGCCGACCGGGTGGCCGAGGGAGATGCCGGAACCGTTGGGATTCACTCGGGTGTCGCCAGGATCGAGCTTCCAAGTGCGTAGTACGGCGAGGGTTTGGGCGGCGAAGGCCTCATTCAGCTCGATGACATCCATCTCGTCGAGGGTGAGATTCAGCCGGGCGAGGGCCTTTTCGGTGGCGGGTACCGGTCCGATACCCATGGTGCGTGGGGGGACTCCCGCCACTGCCCAGGAGGCCAGCCGGGCCAGCGGGCGTAATCGGAGTTCGCTGGCCTTCTCCGGGGTCGTGACGACGCACACCGCGGCGCCGTCGTTCTGACCGCTGGCGTTGCCCGCGGTGACGGTCGAGTCCGGGTCGATGCTCGCTCGAATCGGACGCAGGTCAGCCAGGGTTTCCAGGGTGGTGTCGGCGCGCGGGTGTTCGTCGGTGTCGACCAGGAGCGGATCGGATTTACGTCGCGGTACCCTCACTCCCACGATTTCCTCGGCAAAACGTCCGGAGGTTTGGGCGGCGACGGCACGCTGATGCGATTGGACGGCGAGGGCGTCCTGATCAGCTCGGCTGATAGCGAATTCGGTGCGCAGGTGCTCCGCGGTTTCGATCATGCCGCCGGGGACCGGGAAGTTCTTGCCACCCGCGGTGACTCGGGCCCTGGCCAGTCGGTCGCTGAGCGCCACGCCCTCACCCTTTATGCCCCAGCGCATGCCGGTCGCATAGAACTCGGCCTGGCTCATCGATTCGACACCGCCCGCCAGCACTAGGTCGCTGCCGCCGGTGGTGACCTGCATGCAGGCCTGGAGGATGGCCTGTAGCCCAGATCCGCAGCGCCGATCCACCTGCAGGCCGGGCACCTCGACGCCGAGTCCGGCGTCCAAGGCGGCGATGCGGCCGATCGCGGGGGCTTCGCCGTTGGGTGCGGCCTGCCCGAGGATGACGTCATCGACCTGGTTGCCGTCGATTCCGGTGCGAGACAGTAGCTCCGAGATGACTGTCGCGGCGAGGGTTTCCGGCGGGATGTCTTTGAAAACTCCGCCGAAACGGCCGACGGGGGTCCGCAGCGGCTCGCAGATAACGGCTTCGGGCATAACAGTTCCTTTGCGGTGAAAAGGGGGTTCACGTTTGCGTCTGGACACGGGTGAGGTCCAGAGCGATGGCCTCAGCGGTCGCCAGCAGCGGCGGCACCAGATCCTTGCGCACGGCCGCTGCCGAGTATCGGGCGGCTTGGGTGGAGATGTTGACCGCGGCGACCACCGTGCCGGTGTTGTCGCGGATCGGTGCGGCCAGTGACCGCAGCCCCTCCTCGAGTTCCTGGTCGACGATGCAGTAGCCGTCGGCGCGTACCTTCGCCACTTCCTTGCGCAATCTGTCGACGGTGATGACGGTCCGTCCGGTGAGCGGGACGAGCATGACATGCGTGAGGTAGTCCTCGAGCGCGGCGTCGGACAGCCCGGCCAACAGCACCCGGCCCATCGAGGCGGCGTACGCGGGGAATCGGGTGCCGATATTGATAGATACCGTCATGATCCGGCTGACCGGGACCCGCGCGACGTACACCACGTCCGCACCGTCGAGGATGGACACCGAGGTCGACTCGTGCACTTGCTTGGCCAGCGATTCCAGATGGGGCCCTGCTACGTCCGGCAGCGTGAGGCTGGAAAGATAGCTGTAGCCGAGTTCCAGCACGCGAGGCGTCAACGAGAACAGTGAACCGTCGGTGCGAACATAGCCGAGTTCGACCAGGGTGAGTAGAAAGCGCCGGGCGGTGGCCCGAGTCAGGTCCGTGGCCTTGGCAACGTCGCTGAGGGTGCGGCGCGGGTGTTCGGCGTCGAAGGATCGGATGACGGCCAGCCCGCGGCCCAGCGATTGCACATACTCCGGTGATGGTTCGGTCATGGTCGGTGCGGTTCCTCCTCTGCGGTGGACCCGGCCGGTCCGACACCCTCCGCGAGCGCCGCTTTGCCGAGTCCGAAGGCGAGGTTACTGTTCGGCACGCCCGCATAGATCGCGGTGTGCAGGAACACCTCCGCGAGTTCGGCGGGTGGCACGCCGGCCCGCAGCGCCGCGCGGATGTGCATATCCAGTTCGTGGGTGTTGCCGACCGCAGTGAGGATGGCCAGGGTCAGCAGCCGCCGGGTGTGCTGGTCGAGCCCGGGCCGGTGCCACACATCGCCCCATGCGGTGCGGGTGATGAAATCTTGAAACGGAGCGGTGAATTCGGTAGTGGCGGCGATCGCGCGATCCACGTGCGCGTCGCCGAGTACCGACCGGCGCACCCGCATCCCCGCATCGAATGCGGCTGCGCGCTGCGCGGGAGCGGCGATGTGCGCGGCGATCAGGGCCGACACCGGTCCAGCCTGCTCGACACTGGCCAGGTGCGCGGCCGGATCCAGCACGTGCAGTGCGGAATTCGCGATGCCCTCGGCGACGAGGCGCAGATCCACCGGGGTGGTGGCCGGATCCTGCGCGCCCGCGATCACCAGGGTGGGAGCTGTGATGCGGGCCAGATCCGCGCGGCCGTCCCAGCTCGCGATCGCTTCGCAGCAGGCGGCATAGCCTTCGGCGTCGGTGGTCGCGACCATGGCCCGGCAGCGCGCGATGAGCGCTGGATCTCGTTCGGCCAGTGCGCCGGAGAACCAGCGGGCCACCACCGCTTCGGCGATCGCGGCGGTGCCGCTCGCTCGCACCGTCGCGGCGCGGTTCAACCACCCTTGCGGCGCATCGAATTTCGCGGCGGTGCACAGCAGTGTCAGCGTGCGCACCCGAGTTGGTGCGTGCGTGGCGATCCACTGCGCGACCGCGCCGCCGAGCGACAGCCCGACCAAGTGCACCGCACAGCGATCGAGTCGATCGAGTAGTGCGAGGACATCACCTGCCAGTTCATCGATTGTGTATGGCCCTGCGGGCGTGGGGGATTCACCGTGACCGCGCAGTTCCACGACGATCACCTCATGCGCGGCCGACAGGGCGGCAACCTGTGGAGCCCACATGGTGCGATCGGATCCGAGCGACCCGAGCAGGACCACGGACGGGGCTCCGCCGTCCGCTCCGGTTCGGTGATGTGCGAGTGCAACGGTCATGATGATGCCTCTGGCGTGGTCGGTCCGGGATCTACGGCCGATGGGGGGAGGGTGCGGGATTCGAGTCCGGCCACGCCGCCGCGCTCGGTCAGCACCCGATCGACGAACTCACGAGCGTGACCAAGGTATTCGGCGGCGTCCAGCAATTCACGCAACCGGGCTGGTCCCAGGTAATCGGTGAGCGCGGGATCTGTAGCGAGCTCGGGGTTTTCCTTGGTGGCGGCGGTGGTGACGATCTCCCGCGCCGCGTCGGTATGCGCCGAGAGCGCTCCGGTGACCCGCTCGGCAAGCAGTAGCCCCTTGCTGACCGCGAGATTGCGGGCCATCGCCTGAGGGTGCACGTGCAGGCCGGTCAGGCTCTGCGCCAAGCGATGAGCGGCACCACCGGTGAGCCGCAGCAGGTCGGTTGTCGTCTCCCATTCGGCATGCCAGGCACCGGCGCCGCGCTGCAGTTCGTGATCCATCGACCCGAGGGCGTCGGCGACCAGTCCGGGCACCCGGCGAGCAGCCGCCCGAGCGGTGATCGCGGCGATCGCGTTGCGCTTGTGTGGCATGGTCGAGGAGCCGCCGGGGGAGTCCTCACTGACCTCGCCGACTTCACTGGCGGCCAGGGCGATGATGTCGGTGGTGGTCTTGGCGATCGCCCCGGCGGCGACACCGAGCGCGGCCGCCAGTTCACCGATCCGCGTCCGCTCGGCATGCCAGGGAACGCCTTGATCGGCCAATCCGAGTTCGGTGGCAAGTTCGGTCGCGACGGCCAAGCCGTTAGGATGCAGCGCCGCGAGCGTGCCCGCGGCGCCACCGAATTGCACCGGCAGCTCGGCCAGCACCGCGGCGAGTCTGCCCGCGGCGCGGTCCAGGCCCGCGCACCAGGTCGCGGCCAGTGTCCCGAAGGTGGTGGGCAGGGCCTGCTGTCCGAGTGTGCGGGCGGCCATCAAGGTGTCGCGGTGCGCGCGCGCCAGTGCCGCCGCGGCGTCGGCGGCGGCCCGCAGATCCGTGACCACGAGGACACCGGCGCGCCGGGCGAGCAGCATCAGCGCGGTATCGAGGATGTCCTGGCTGGTAGCGCCCTTGTGCACGGCTGCCGCGGGCACCCCCGCCGACTCGCATGCCGCGCGCAGCTGTCCTACCAGCGGAATCACCGGGTTGCCGCCTGCCACTGCCGCCCGCCCCAATTCGGCCGGGTCGGTGCGCTCGGCCAGCTCTTTCGCGGCCGCGTCGATGGCAGCCGCGTGCCCGGACTCGATGACGCCGAGGTCGGCCTCGGCCCGTGCCAGTGCCGCCTCGACGTCCAGCAGCGCCGTGATCCAGGCGCGGTCCGACAGCGCGGGCCCGACCGCGGCGGCCCCGAAGAGGGGATCGAACAGCTCTCCACGTGACACGCAGGCTCCTATAGAGGGTTGAATTTGTCGGTGTCTACCTGTAAGGCGGTCTCGCGTCGGAAACGGCTTTCGGAGGTCCGAGCGGGAGGCCGGGTCAGAGGTAGAAGAACGGCGTCTCGTCGCCGTCCGGGTCGGGGTCCTGCACGAGGATGTCCAGGTGGTAGCCGTCGGTGGTAGCGATGGCGATCAGCTTGTGCCGCTGTGCGTCCGACAGTGATCCCAGAACTGGGTCGGCGGCATTGGCGGCGGCCTCGTCCGGGAAATACAGCCGGGTGATGAGCCGGTTCAGCATGCCGCGCGCGAAGATCGACACGTTCAGGTGCGGCGCCTCGGTCGTGCCGTCGCCAGCCGGGTTGGTGCCCGGTTTGACGGTGATGAAGCCGGCGGTGCCCGTGGTGTCGGTGGGGCAGCGTCCGAACCCGCGAAAGGCCGGATTCGTTTGGGGCCGTGGATCGTCCGGGTGCGCGAAGACGCCCTCGGCATTGGCTTGCCAGAGCTCCACGAGCGCGTCGGCGACCGGCTCCCGTCGGCCGTCGATCACCGTGACCGTGATCGTGATCGTGCCCTCGGCGCCGGGCGTGACCACCTCGGGTCCGTCCGGCCAGAGCAGGCCGATGTGCAGGTAGGGGCCCGCGGTCTGGGATGGGGTCGGCCCGAATTCGACGGTGCTGAAGTCGCCGGGTACGACGGGGTAGCGGGGTGCGAAGCCGGTGTCACTCATCGTGGTCGTCCTCCTCGAACGGCGTCTCGTCGCGGCCGCGCAGCACGATGTCGAAGCGGAATCCCAGCGTCCAGTTGTCGGTGGTAGCCGCATAGTCGAAGACGCTGATCATGCGCTGGCGGGCGCCGTCGGGCACCGAGTTGTAGATCGGGTCCTGGAAGAACAGTGGATCGTCCGGAAAGTACATCTGGGTGACCAGGCGCTGGGGGAATGCCCGGCCGAACAGGGAGAAATGGATGTGGGCCGGTCGCCATGCGTTGTAGTGATTACCCCACGGGTAGGCGCCGGGCTTGATCGTGGTGAACGAGTAGTGGCCGTCGGTGTCGGTCAAGGTCCGGCCCACACCGTCGAAGTGCGGATCCAGTGGCGCCGGCCACTGGTCGCCCTGGTGCCGATAGCGTCCCGCGGCGTTGGCCTGCCAGATCTCGACCAAGGTGGTCGGCACCGGCTTGCGGTCGCTGTCCAGCACCCGGCCGTGGACGACGATGCGCTGCCCGCTGGCCTCGCCGCCGTTGACGAGGGTGAGATCGGCGTCCGCGGCGATGACCCGGCCTTCGCCGAGCACCGGACCGGTCAACTCCCCGAGCCCCTGCGGGAGCAGGTTCAGCGGCTGCTTCGGGTGGCGTAGAGCGGTCGTCCGGTAGTCCGGAAAGTCGAGGGGCGCCTCCTCGCCCTTCTCGATCCCGCGGTACCGCGATGGCAGGTGCAGCATGCTCGATACCTCGCGTTCGTAATGTGGACATAATTGCGGTATACGAACAGCATAGGGCTCGACGCGTGGCCTAGGCAACGCGCTGGAGTAGAAATGTTCGACATACGGATGCATGTTCACAATACGTACAGCTTCGGTTATGGTGGTGCTCGTGATGGACAAAGTCATTGCCGATGCCGCCGACGCGGTCGAGGACATACCGGATGGCGCCTCGCTCGCAGTAGGCGGCTTCGGCCTCGTCGGAGTTCCCGGAGTGCTCGTCAACGCGCTGCTCGCGCAAGGGGCCACCAGCCTGGAAGTGGTCAGCAATAATTGCGGTACTTCGGGTTTCGGGCTCGGTGTGCTTCTTGCCGCGCATCGGATCCGGCGCACCATCAGCTCCTATGTCGGCTCCAACGAGGAGTTCGCGCGCCAGTATCTGGCCGGTGAGCTCGAGGTGGAACTGACTCCGCAGGGCACCCTCGCCGAGCGCATGCGAGCCGGTGGTGCGGGCATCCCGGCCTTCTTCACCCCGGCCGGCGTCGGTACCCAGGTCGCCGAGGGTGGACTTCCGCTGCGCTACGACGGCAACGGCGGTATCGCGATCGCGAGCCCGCCGAAGGAGACCCGTGTCTTCGGCGGGGTCACCTATGTGATGGAGCGTGGCATCGTCACCGACTACGCCTTGGTGCATGCCTGGAAGGGCGACCGGCACGGCAATCTGGTGTACCGGGCCAGCGCCCGCAACTTCAATCCACCCGCCGCCGCAGCGGGCCGTATCACCATCGCCCAGGTCGAACATCTGGTGGAGCCGGGCGAGCTCGACCCGGACGAGGTGCACACCCCAGGTATTCATGTGCAGCGCGTCGTGCCCGTGGGCAAGGTGGAGATCGGAATCGAGAACAGAACGGTGCGGCCATGAAGCGGACTCGTGAACAGATGGCGGCCCGGGTCGCCGCGGAACTGGCGGACGGCCAATACGTCAACCTCGGGATCGGTATGCCGACGCTGGTGCCGAATTATCTGCCTGACGACATCACCGTAGTGCTGCACTCCGAGAACGGCGTGCTCGGTGTCGGCCCGTACCCGACCGAGGACGAACTCGATCCCGAGCTGATCAACGCGGGCAAGGAAACCATCACCGTGCTGCCCGGTGCCTCCTACTTCGACTCCGCACAGTCGTTCGGCATGATCCGCGGCGGCCAGGTCGACGTCGCCGTGCTCGGCGCCATGCAGGTCAGCGCCCGCGGAGATCTGGCCAACTGGATGATTCCGGGCACAATGGTCAAGGGCATGGGCGGCGCAATGGATCTGGTGCACGGCGCCCGCCGCGTGATCGTGATGATGGAACACGTCTCCCGCAAGGGTGAACCCAAAATCCTCGAGCAGTGCACCCTGCCGCTCACCGGCTTGGGCTGCGTGCACCGGATAATCACCGACATGGCGGTGCTCGACATCGCCGAACATGGTCTGTTGCTGGTGGAAACGGCACCGGGAGTCACCGTCGACGAGGTGCGCACAGCCACCGCCGCCGACTTTGCCGTCGACTCCGCACCTCTCGCCCAGTGTCCCGGCATGGCCAACGCCGCGATGGAGGTCTACGAGGCGGTTGGCTCCACCGCTCCATTCGACCCCTCCGGCGTTCCGTAGGAGTCCAGGCGGGACAGGGCCGGTCAGGCGCGAAGTTGGTCGCGACCATCGGGGTCCCCTTGTCGCAATAGTCGACATAACATGTAAGATTCGTTAATGTTATGTTGAATATATGCGGGGCAGGTGAGCATCCCACTCGCTGGAGCCGACAGGAGTGGGCATGGCGGAATTCGCCACATTGCGCATCGAGCGCCGTGTCGACAGGTTGTGGGTCACGCTGCATCGGCCGGCTGAGCGCAATGCCATCGACGCAGCCATGGTCGCCGAATTGCACGAGATTTGTGCCGAGCTGGAAGCCGAACCAAAGGTGCTGGTGCTGACCGGCGGCGTCGAGGGGGTCTTCGCGGGCGGCGCCGACATCGGACAATTGCTGCGACGCCGCTGCGAGGATGCGCTGGATGGCATCAATCTGCGGCTGTTCGAACGCATCCGGGCGCTGCCGATGCCGACGGTGTCGGCGGTCGACGGCTGGGCGCTGGGCGGCGGCGCCGAACTGGCATATGCCTGCGATATCCGCGTGGCCACCGGGCGAGCCAAGTTCGGCCAGCCGGAACCGCAGCTTGGCATCCTCCCCGGCGCGGGCGCCGCGTTCCGGCTGGTGCGCCTGCTGGGAGAGAGCGTCGCCAAACAGGTGCTGCTGGCGGGCCGCACGCTCGCTGCCGACGAGGCGTTGCGGCTGGGCCTGCTGCTCGAGGTGACCGAACCGTGGCAGCTGTTCGAGACCGCCGATGCGGTCGTGGACCGGATGCTGCGGGGCTCGGCCATGGCGTTGCGCCTGACCAAGCTGGCCGTAGATGCGCCCGAAGGAGCGCACCCGCATGTGGATCTGCTGGCCCAGGCCGTGCTTTTCGAGGACGCGGAGAAGTTCGAGCGCATGACGGCGTTCATGAATCGCAAGCGGGACAAGGGGATTCGACGTGGGTGACGATGTGTTCGTTTGGGCGGTGCATCCGCGACCATGTCTCGACGCCGTCGGATCGGTTGCCGATAGAAAGTAATGCGAAACTTCTTGTTCGGACGGTGTCGGCAGCGAGGGAGGCTCTGACGTGGCGAGCGCATCACAGGGCGCTGGTAGTTCCGGTGGACCAGCCGGCGCAGTACCCGCGGTGAGCCGACGGCGTGAGGTCGGTGAAGGCAGTGCGCGCTCGCTGTTGATGACGATCCTCGGCGAGTTCACGCTCCCGTTCGGTCAACCGGTGTGGACCGCCACCTTGGTCCGTGCGCTCGGGTTGGTGGGTGTGGAGGAGAAGTCTGCGCGTCAGGCCTTGGCGCGGACCGCCGCGGAAGGCTGGCTGGCCTCGGACCGCGTCGGCCGTCGAGTGCGGTGGACGCTGACCGACGCGGGCCGGCGGCTGCTCATCGAGGGTGCGCAGCGGATT
Source organism: Nocardia sp. NPDC023852 (assembly GCF_040639505.1). Taxonomy (NCBI): domain Bacteria; kingdom Bacillati; phylum Actinomycetota; class Actinomycetes; order Mycobacteriales; family Nocardiaceae; genus Nocardia; species Nocardia sp. NPDC023852. The sequence goes on along the minus strand of NZ_JBFAAB010000017.1, from coordinate 119,009 downwards.
TACACCTTCGGATCCGGCGAGCAGTCATGGGACGGCCGCTGGCTGGTGGTACTGATCTCCATCCCGGAATCGATGCGATCCCTGCGGCACAAACTACGCACGCAACTCAGCTGGGCTGGGTTCGGCTCGCCTTCACCCGGCGTGTGGATCTCGCCGCGCACGGCGGTGGAGGCGGACGCGAAGGCGATCCTCGACGATCTCGACCTCTCCGGCAAGGCTCTTTCCTTCGTTGCCGAATACGGCGCGCTCGGCAACCAGCGGGACATGGTCGCCGCCGCGTGGGACCTTGCCGAGATCGAGCACGACTACGAGGAATTCATCGCTGAATTCGCCGATCTCGACCCGCGGTCGTCCAGCGACGTCTTCCTCGCCCAGATCCGGCTGGTGCACGAATGGCGCCGATTCCCGTTCCTGGACCCGCAACTGCCGCAATTGCTCCTGCCCCCGCAGTGGAGTGGCACGGCGGCGACCAGGCTGTTCGAGGACAAGCACACCCGGTGGCGGGAATCCGCGCGTCGGCGGTGGAGCGAGCTGGCCGCCGAGGATCACTGAGCGATGATTGGGGTTGCGAAGCCCCGTCCGTGAATCGCTGGTGACTGTAGCCCGAGTCCGGCAGGCGCTGTCGCTCGGATCCCATGCACGGCGAGGACTTCCGCTTCGTCGGAGTGGATTCCTTTCGCGCGCCGGGAGCGGAAGCCCGCGTCGTGAGCACTGATCATGATGCCCGTCGCCACGTTGCGGCTCCTGCGGTCGTTCGCCCGACTCGCCTGCGAAGGCGGTTGGCTGCCACGCAGATCGCGTGCGGGATGCCGTGTTCCCGCCGTTTCGCAATGGCGCGGTGGCGATGCGCGCGAGTTGCACTTCCGGTGGTTCGTCGGCGCGGCGAGCTTAGGTGGCATGCCCTGCTCCCTGCTCCGAGATCGTAGATGGCGGGACCAGCGCGTGCGGCCGCAAGCAAATATCTACAAAGATATGTCGCATCTCTTAATTGATGTAGTATGTATTCATCGAGAAAAGGTGATGGCCACCACGAGGAGGATTCATGGCAGTCGCTACCGATGTGGGTCACGAGCCCCTCGTCTCAGCCACCGGCGCTGCCGACGCCGTCGCAGCACCGGAGGTTTCGTTCGACACCCACCCGGACCGCTATCGGCATTGGCGATTGCGCGTCGACGGGGCGGTGGCCTGGCTGATATTGGACGTGGCCGAGGATGGCGGACTGGTTCCCGGCTACGAATTGAAGCTGAACTCCTACGACCTCGGTGTCGACATCGAGCTCTACGACGCGACGCAACGGCTGCGTTTCGAACACCCCGCAGTGAAGACGGTCGTTGTCACAAGCGGTAAGGAGAAGGTGTTCTGCGCGGGCGCCAATATCCGGATGCTGGCCGCCTCGCCGCATGGGTGGAAGGTGAACTTCTGCAAGTTCACCAACGAGACCCGCAACGGCATGGAAGATGCGACCGCGAACTCCGGGCAGACCTATCTCGCCGCGGTCAACGGTGCCTGCGCGGGCGGCGGCTACGAGCTCGCGCTTGCCTGTGACCACATCGTGCTGGTGGACGACAACTCCTCGGCGGTGTCGCTTCCGGAAGTGCCGCTGCTCGGGGTGCTTCCGGGCACCGGCGGACTGACCCGGGTGGTGGACAAACGTCGGGTGCGTAAGGATCTGGCCGACATCTTCGCCACCCGATCCGACGGTGTCCGTGGCAAGACAGCCGTGCAGTGGGCACTGGTCGACGAGTTGGCGCCGCCGCGAATGTTCGAGGAAGTCGTGCGGGAGCGGGCTACCGAGCTCGCGGGACGGTCGAACCGCCCATCGGACGCCGACGGCGTCGAACTGCTCCCCTTGAATCGCCGGATCGGCCCGAACCTCATCACCTACGATTTCGTCACCGCCGAGTTCGATCGGGCCAACTCGGCCGTGACGATCACGGTCCATGCGCCGGTGGACCGGGCCCCGGCGAACATGGACGCCGCCGCCGAGCAGGGCGCCGCGTTTTGGCCGCTGGCGCTCACCCGGCAGCTCGACGATCTGATTCTCCGGTTGCGCACCAACGAAACAACCATCGGTACCTGGATTTTCGAGACCAGGGGCGATCTCGATACCGTCGAAGGCTACGAGCACCTGTTGCTGGTCAATGCTGAAAGTCATTGGCTGGCGAATGAAATCGTGCAGTACTACAAGCGCACGCTGAAGCGCCTGGACGTCACCAGCCGCAGCCTGATCGCCCTGCTCGCGCCGGGCAGCTGCTATACCGGCATGCTGGCCGAGCTGGCGTGGGCCTGTGACCGGCAGTACATGCTCGACGGCCCGCCACTCGACGACGAGGGCAGCGAGGCGCGGGCATCGCTGCGGTTGACGGCGGCCAACTTCGGTGTCTTCCCGATGGGCAACGGCCTGTCTCGATTGGAGTCGCGCTTCTACGGGCACGTCGATCACCTGAATTGGTTGCAGGACACGGAAGTCGGCAGCCAGCTCAGCCCGGCGCAAGCTGCCGAGCTGGGCCTGGTCACCGCCGCGCCGGACGACATCGACTGGGAGGACGAGATTCGCCTCGCGGTGGAGGGCCGCGCCGCGCTGTCACCGGATGCCTGCACGGGCATGGAGGCCAATCACCGGTTTGTCGGACCGGAAACTCTGGAGACCAAGATCTTCGGTCGGCTGTCGGCTTGGCAGAACTGGATCTTCGTCCGGCCCAACGCATCCGGCGCGGATGGCGCACTGCGTCGTTACGGCACCGGCAAGAAGGCCGTCTTCGACAGGAAGCGGGTGTAACCCATCATGACCACGTCGATCAACTACGAGGACAAGATCCCCAACAACGTCGATCTGTCCTCGGATCGCAGGCTGCAACGCGCCCTCGAGGGCTGGCAGCCGAAATTCCTGAATTGGTGGGGTGAGATGGGTCCCACGCTGGAGACACACGGCGTCTATCTGCGGACCGCGGTATCGGTCGGCCGCGAGGGCTGGGCGCACTTCGGCCATGTCGCGCTGAACCAGTATCGGTGGGGGATCTTCCTGTCGGAGCCCAAGCCGGACCGTCGCATCGCCTTCGGTGAACACATGGGCGCGCCGGCCTGGCAGCAGGTGCCCGGCGAATACCGTGCCGATCTGCAGCGGTTGATCGTGGTTCAGGGTGATACCGAGCCCGCCTCGGTGGAACAGCAGCGGCTGCTCGGGCTGACGGCTCCGTCGCTGTACGACTTGCGAAACCTATTCCAGGTCAACGTAGAAGAGGGCCGGCACCTGTGGGCGATGGTGTATCTGTTGCACGCCTTTTTCGGCAGGGAGGGTCGTGAGGAGGCCGAGGCGCTGCTGTTCCGCAACTCCGGCAGCCCCGACTCGCCGCGCATCCTCGGCGCATTCAACGAGAAGACCGCCGACTGGCTGGCGTTCTACATGTTCACCTACTTCACCGACCGTGACGGCAAATACCAGCTGGGCACCCTGAAGGAGAGCGCGTTCGACCCGCTGTCGCGCACCTGTGAGTTCATGCTCAAGGAGGAGGCGCATCACATGTTCGTCGGCACCACAGGTATCGACCGGGTGGTGCTGCGGAGCGCCGAACTGATCCGCGAGCACGACACCATGGACATCGCGTCACACGGCGGTATTCCGCTGGAGATCATCCAGAAGTACATCAACTTCCACTACAGCGTTTCATTGGACCTGTTCGGCAGCGACACCTCCACCAACGCCGCGAACTACTTCACCGCGGGCTTGAAGGGGCGCTGGCAGGAGGAGCGCCGCACCGACGACCATCAGCTCACCAACGACAGCATGTTCATGGACGTGCCCACTGCCGACGGCACCTGGGGGCAGCAGGAGCTCTCCGCGTTGCTGGCGCTGAACCTGGATCTGCGCAGCGAGTACATCGCCGACTGCCGCAGCGGTCTCAATCGGTGGAACAAGATCCTCTCCGACAGCGGGATCGACTTCCGGTTGAGCCTGCCGAACATCGGGTTCAACCGCGAGGTCGGCGCCTACGCCGATTTCCACATCAGCCCGGCCGGCACGATCCTCGACGCGGCGACCTGGGAGCAGGCGCAGCGGAATTGGCTGCCGACCGACGAGGATCTGTTCTTCGTCCAGTCGCTGATGCAGCCGGTGTACCAGCCGGGCAAGATCGCCAGTTGGGTAGCTCCGCCGGTGCATGGCATCAACGGCAAGCCGTTCGACTACGAATACGTCTATCTCGCCTGAGGCGGCTGCGCGATGAGTTCTCTAGCACCGGCGACGACTGCCACGCCGCTGTTCAATGCCGCCGAATACCTGGTGGATCGGCACATCCGGGAAGGAAGGGGCGCCCGCACCGCGGTCCTCGCCGCCGGCCGCACGCTCACCTACCGGGATCTGGCCGACGAAGTACACCGGGTCGCGGGCGGGTTGCGGCTGCTGGGTCTGCGACCGGAGGAACGGGTGCTGTTCTGCATGGCAGACGATGTGGAATTGCTCACCGGGATCCTGGCGGCAATGTATGTCGGGGCGATTGCGGTGCCGGTGTCCACCATGCTGACCGGGCCGGAGCTGGGAAAGGTGCTCGCCGACTCGAGGGCCCGAATCTTCTGTGCGTCAAGCGAATTCGCTGCAGCAGCCGCTCCGGCAGTGGCGGCTGCCCCCGAGGTTGTCGATGTGGTTTTCGACGGTACTGGAGATATCGAGGTGGCCGCGGGCGTAGCGGTGCATCGCTGGAAGGACCTTGTCGGCGGCGAGCCGGTCGCGACCGCCTACGGCACGTGGGTGGACTCGCCAGCGCTATGGCTGTACACCTCCGGTACCACCGGCACCCCGAAGGCGGCCATGCACCGGCACGGCAGCATCCGCGACGTCGCGGAGTACTACGGCCGTGGGGTGCTGGACATCGCGCCGAGCGATCGGTGCTTCTCGGTGGCGAAGCTGTTCTTCGCTTACGGTATCGGAAATTCGTGCTTCTTCCCACTCTCGGTCGGCGCTACCACAGTGCTGGAACGCGCCCGTCCCACCACTGCGGTCATCGCGGAGCGGATCCGGACCGCGCGACCGACGTTATTCTTCGCGGTCCCCACGTTCTATGCGTCGCTGCTGGGCAGCGATCTGCCGGACGATACCTTCGCTACGGTGCGGCAAGGTGTTTCGGCAGGTGAAGCGCTACCTTCGGCACTGTTCGAACGGTTCCGCGACCGGTTCGGGGTGGAGGTGCTCGATGGCATCGGGTCGACCGAGGCGCTGCACATCTTCCTGTCCAACCGGCCGCGGCAGGTGCACCCCGGTTCGTCCGGGGTGCCGGTGCCCGGTTACCAGGTGCAGTTGCGTGACGATAACGGCGTCGTCCTCGATGCGGTGGGGGACTCGGGGACTCTTTTTCTCAAGGGCTCGTCCGTCGCGTCGGGCTATTGGTGCCGGGCCGAGACGACCCGGCAGGTATTCCAAGGCGAGTGGCTGTGCACCGGCGATGCCTACCTGCGCAACGACGACGGTACCTACAGCTGTCTTGGCCGTTCCGGGGACATGCTCAAGGCCGGCGGCATCTGGGTGTCGCCTGCCGAGGTCGAGGAGCGCTTGCTGCAGCATCCAGACATCGCAGAGGCGGTGGTGGTCGCCGCACCGGACAAGTCGGGCTTGGACAAGCCCGTGGCCTGCGTGGTAGCGCACGCCGGCCGCAGCGTGGACGCGGAGGAGCTGATCGCGTGGTGCCGGGACGGATTGGCGGCGTTCAAACGGCCGCGCGCGATGGTGGCGATGGTGGAACTGCCCAAGACCGCGACCGGCAAGATCCGCCGCAACGTGCTGCGCGAGCGGGTGGCCGGCGTGCTGACCGGATCTACTGAAGTGACTTAATACCATGGTGGGCAATGACTTTCGAGCAGGAGTGAAGAGAATGTCGGCAACCGCAGGGAATGCGACGGCCGTCGACGTGCTGATCGTCGGTGCCGGACCGGCCGGGCTGTTCGCCGCGTATTACGCGGGCTTCCGAGGACTGTCGGTGGCGGTGATCGATTCGCTGCCGGAACCAGGCGGCCAGATCAGCGCGATGTATCCGGAGAAGCAGATCTTCGACATCGCCGGATTCCCCGCGGTGCGCGGGCGGGAATTGGTGGAGCGCCTGCTCGAACAGGCGGCGTCGTTCGACCCCGTGTATCTGCTGGGGCAGCGCGCCGACCGCTTGGAACGCATTCCGGGCAAAAACGAGCGTGATTCTTTTGTCGTAACCACTTCAGAAGATATCGTGATCCAGGCGAAGTCGGTGATCATCACCGGCGGCATCGGAAATTTCACACCGCGGCCGCTGCCTACCGCCGCTGCCTTCCACGGTGCCGGGCTGGCCTATTTCGTGCGGCGGCTCGACGAATACGCCGACAGGGATGTCGTGATCGTCGGCGGCGGCGACAGCGCCTTCGACTGGGCCCGGGCGCTGGATCCGATCGCCAGGTCGGTCACGGTGGTGCATCGCCGCGACATATTCCGTGCCCACTCCGGCACGGTGGCTGCCGTCCAAGCGTCGGCGGTCGAGGTGATCACCAACGCACAGATCCAGCGTGTGGTCGGTGACGCCAATATCCATGCTGTCGAGATCGTCACCGACGACGGCGCTGTTCGGTCGGTGCCCTGCCAGCGGATCATTGCCGCGCTCGGTTTCACCGCAAACCTGGGGCCGTTGCTGCAGTGGGGTATCGAGATTCGCGACCGCCGCCACATCGTCGTCGACTCGACGATGCAGACGACGATGCCGGGTATCTTCGCCGCCGGCGATATCAACGATTACCCGGGCAAAGTCCGGCTGATCGCGGTCGGATTCGGTGAGGCCGCGACCGCGGTCAACAATGCCGCTCACTACATCGATCCCGAACAGCCGGTATTCCCAGGGCATTCCACCGACGTCGCGCCGGTCGCGGTCCCGGTCTGAGTAAGGAAACAGTCATGCCATACGTGATCGCCGAAGCGTGCATCGATGTGATGGACCGCTCCTGCATGGAGGAATGCCCGGTCGACTGCATCTACGAGGGCGAGCGCAAGCTCTACATCAACCCACTGGAGTGCATCGATTGCGGCAACTGTGAACCGGTGTGCCCGGTGCAGGCCATCAGTCAGGACCGGCGAGTGCCCGACGGCCAGCACCAGTTCGTTGCCGACGCCGAACGGTTCTTCACCGAGCCGCTGCCCGGGCGCGACGGTAGCCTGGGCGCCCCGGGCGGAGCGGTGAACATCGGGCCGATCGGCACCGACACCGAGTTCGTGGCCGGCTATGTCAAGCACGGCTGAGCGAATGCTGACGGTGGGCGTAGTGGGCGCCGGCACGATGGGGGTCGGCATCGCCTACGTTTTCGCGGCAACGGGCTCGGAGGTGACGGTTGTCGAGCCTGACCGGGAAAGAATTCGTCTCGCGCGGAAGACGATCCAGGAACAGGCTGCGATTGCCTATCAGCGTGGGAAACTCGATGGCGCCGCGGTGGCGTCGATCGCCGAGCGCGTGCGATGGGTGTCGGCGACCGACGACCTGCCCGCCGGACTCGAACTTGCGGTGGAGGCGGTGCCTGAGCGCGCCGATCTGAAGCGCGACGTGCTGGCTCGGATGGAAAGCCGGGAACCGATTGTGCTTGCCACCAACACCAGCGGTATCGGCATCGGTGAACTGGCGGCCGGGCTGCGCCGGCCAGAGGCGTTCGTGGGTCTGCACTTCTTCAATCCGGTCTGGTCGATGCCACTGGTGGAGATCGTGCGCGGGCGACAGACCGGCGATGTGGCCCTATCCCGAGCTCGGATCGCGGTCGCGCAGATCGGCAAAGAAAAGATCGTCGTCGCCGACACACCCGGCTTCGCGACCAGCCGCCTCGGTGTCGTGATCGGCTTGGAAGCCATGCGCATGCTCGAGGACGGTGTCGCCAGCGCTGAAGATATCGACCGCGCAATGGAACTCGGCTACCGACATCCGATGGGGCCGCTGCGGCTGAGCGACCTGGTCGGACTGGATGTCCGCCTCGACATCGCCACCCACCTGGTGAAGACCTACGGGTCCCGTTTCGAGCCGCCCGCGATCCTCGTCGACAAGGTGGCCGCCGGTGACCTGGGCCGCAAGACCGGCCGTGGTTTCTACACCTGGTGAGCGGGTCGGGTCACGGCGATCCGTGCGATCGGCGACGACGGCGTGGTCGCGGCGCCGGTCCGGCTGTGGTCGCTCGGCATGGACACGTCGTGGATCGACTACGCAGAGCGCACCTATCCCCAACTGTCCGGGCAATCGCCCACAACCGCAGCGGCTCGGCTGACGGCCACGGTTCGCAGGAAAGAGAAGCACTGATGACATCGTTACTGCAGAGCTACCTGCTGGGGAACTGGCAGGTCCCCACTGATGCCGGGCGTCCGCTCCACGACGCGGCGACCGGCACCGAGGTGGCTCGAATCTCGACCGAGACACCGGATTACGGCGCGGTGCTGGGCTACGCCCGTACAGTGGGTGGCCCCGCGCTGCGCACGCTGAACTTCGCCGAGCGTGCTCGGATCCTGAAGGACCTGGGAAAGCAGCTCAGCGAGCACACTGCGGAATTCTCTGCGTTGTCCACGCAAAGTGGTGCGACAAAACGTGATTCGCGTGTCGATGTAGACGGCGGCCTCGGGGTGCTGTTCGTCTACGGCAGCAAGGGTGCCCGGGAATTGCCGGAGTCGGGCCCGCTGCTGGATGGTGGCACCGAATGGATCGGGAAGACGCGATCCTTCGGTGTGCAACATTTCTACTCGCCGCTGACTGGAGCTGCGGTGCAGATCAACGCCTTCAACTTCCCGGTCTGGGGCATGCTGGAGAAATTCGCCCCCGCCTTCCTGGCCGGGGTGCCTAGCATCGTGAAACCAGCAAGCCAGACCGCCTATCTCACCGAGCTGGTGGTGCGCCGGATACTCGACTCCGGACTGCTGCCCGAAGGCGCGTTGCAACTGGTCTGCGCGCCCCCCGGTGACTTGGCCGACCATCTCACCGGCCAGGACCTGCTGTCGGTCACCGGTTCGGCGGCCACCGCCGCAGCCCTGCGCGCGCATCCGGCGATCACCCGTCACGCCGTCCGGTTCAACGCCGAGGCCGATTCGCTGAACTGCTCGGTCCTCGGACCCGACGCCACCCTCGGCACTGACGAATTCGACCTGTTCATTGAGCAACTCGTTACCGAAATGACGGTAAAAGCCGGGCAGAAGTGCACGGCGATCCGACGAGCGCTGGTGCCACGCGTGCTACTCGACGACGTCACCGAGGCCGTTGGCGCGCGATTGGCCGCTGTCCGGGTCGGCAACCCGGCGCGCGACGATGTTGACATGGGTGCCCTGGCCAGCCTCGCGCAACGCGAGGAAGTTCGCCATGCGCTGGCCGCTCTGACTAGAGAATGCAAACTGGTGCATGGCAATCCGGAGACATTCGACCTGACGGACGCCGATGCGGAACGCGGTGCATTCCTTCCGCCGATGCTGCTGCGCTGCACCGACCCGAACGCCCGCGCGCCACATGAGGTCGAGGCATTCGGCCCGATCAGTACCCTCGTTCCCTACGATTCCACCACGCACGCGATCGAATTGGCGGTACGCGGTGCGGGTAGCCTGGTCGGATCGGTGGTCAGCCACGACGGCGCGTTCGTCCGGGACATCGTGCGCGGCCTCGCGCCCTGGCACGGCAGACTGCTGGTACTCGACCGCGACGACGCCGCCGAATCCACCGGCCACGGCTCACCACTGCCGCACGCCGTGCACGGCGGGCCTGGCCGCGCCGGCGGCGGCGAAGAGCTCGGTGGCGTCCGGGCCGTACTGCATCACATGCAGCGAACCGCGATTCAGGGTTCGCCCGCTGTGCTGGATGGACTCACCGAGAAGGTGAAGCAATGAGTGAGCCACATTCCACCGGTGGCGATCTGGGTGTTCGCCGGTTTATCGGGGTGGTCGGAGTTCAGCGGTCTCGGCACCACCGCCGCTGACCGCATGCACAGCCGGTGGCCATCACACTGGTCGGGCGTCCGGGCAGGTTTCCGTGGGTGTCAAGGCTTCCGGTGGCAACGACACATGCAGCGAGGTTCGGGGCAAGTCGGGCTCCGTTGTACAAGCGGTTGGTCGCGGCATCGAACGCCGCGACCAACCGCTCGCGGCTACCTGTAGACGGTCTGAATCTGCAAGTAGCCGGCCAGTCCTTCCGGGCCGAGCTCGCGGCCGAGGCCGCTGGCCTTGACGCCGCCGAACGGCGCGGCCGGGTCGGGGATATAGCGGTTGACGCCGATGGTGCCGGTGCGGATCCGCTGGGCGACGGCGGCGCCGCGCTCGGGATCCGCGGTCCAGACCGTGCCGCCGAGGCCGAAGTCGGAGTCGTTGGCGATCCGGACTGCGTCATCGATGCCGTCGTAGGGGATGAGCGACAGCACAGGGCCGAAGATCTCCTCGCGAGCGATGGTGGCGCCGTTGTCGACATCGGCGAAGACAGTGGGTTCGACGAACCACCCCTGGTCCAGGTCCTTGGGGCGGGCGCCGCCGACGGTCAGGCGGGCGCCCTCGGAGCGTCCCTTCGCGATGTACGACTCGACGCGTTCTCGTTGTCGCGCGGTCGCCATGGGTCCGATCTGTGTGGTGGGATCCGAGGCGATGCCGACGGTCAGCGACCCCGCGAGCGCTGTGAATGCCTCGACTACCTCGTTATAGCGATTGCGTGGTGCCAGCACCCGGGTGCCGAGGAAACACGTCTGGCCGTTGTTCAACAGAGTCGAACCGAATAGCCCCGCACCAATTTTCGCCAGATTCAGTTCGGCGTCGTCGAGCACGATTGCCGCCGACTTGCCGCCGAGCTCCAACGTGACCGGACGCAACAGCCGACCGCACATCTCGGCGATCGAGCGGCCCGCCGCGGTCGATCCCGTGAAGGCGACCTTGTCCACGCCGGGGTGCGCGACCAAGTACGCTCCGACTTCGCGCCCGGCCGGCACGATATTGATCACCCCGTGCGGCACCTGCGCCTCATCGATCGCCTCGGCGAGCAGGTACGCATCCAGCACGGTCTCCGGTGAGGGTTTGATGACGAGCGTGCAGCCGGTGGCCATCGCGGGTGCGATCTTGAACATCGACAGCGCCTGCGGGAAATTCCACGGCACTATGGCGGCGACCACACCGACCGGATACCTGCGGACATCGATGGGGCCGCCGAACAGGCCCTCTCGGGTCTCGATGGTCGACAGCTCGCGCGCAAGCCCGGCGTAGTAGCGCAGAACAGCAGTGGGATAACCGATTTCGAGCTGCTGGGCTACCGCCACCGGCATACCGTTTTGAGCGCTGACCCGCTGCACGAACTGATCGGCGCGCTTATCGATCGCCTCCGCCAACCGCTCCATGGCCTCGGCGCGGCGGCGCGGCTCCCACTGCGCCCAGCCCGACGGGTCGTCGAAGGCTGCTCGAGCGGCGGCGACGGCACGGTCGATATCGGCCTCGGCACCCTCGGGCACGCGACCCAGCGGTTGCTCGGTGCTGGCATCGATCGGGGTGATCGTGTGGTCGGTGCTGGGCTGCACCCATTCGCCACCGATGTAGAAGGTGTCGTAGGTGGTGAAGGTGTTCTCGTTGACGACGGTCATGACTGTCTCCTGGAATCGTCGAAGAGGCTCAGGCGAACGTGAGGACCGGCTTGAGGGTGATCCCCTTTTCCGAGTCCTCGACGGCCTGGTTGATGTCGTCGAACGCATAGGTCTTGATCAGCTTGTCGATGGGGAACCGCCCCTGCTGGTAGAGCCGCACGAGTTTGGGGATGAAGATGCGCGGCACGCTGTCGCCTTCGACGATGCCGCGGATGCTGCGGCCGAACAGAAGACTGGACATGTCGATCGACGCCTCGGTGCCGAGCGCGGCCGCGCCGATCAGTCCGCAGGTTCCGCCCTGGTTCAGCGCATCCACCGCCCGCCGCAGCACGGCCGGAACCGCGGTGGTCTCGATGGAGTAGTCCACGCCCAGCCCGTCCGTGAGCTCTTGGATGGCCGCCACCGTGTCGTCGGCGGCGCCGTCGATGGTGTGGGTGGCCCCGAGGTCCTTGGCCAGCTCCAAGCGCTCGTGGTTGAGGTCGATGGCAATGATCGTGGTGCAGCCGGAGACGGCGGCGGCCATCACCGCACTGAGCCCGACCGAGCCGGCGCCGAAGATTGCCAGACTGCTGCCCGTCGGCGGCCGCAATGTGTTGAGTACGGCGCCGGCGCCGGTCTGGATGCCGCAGCCCAGCGGACCGAGCAGCTCCAGCGGCGCAGCCTGGTCGACCTTGACCACATTGCGTTCGGTGGCGACGGCGTAGGTGGCGAAGGCCGACTGCCCGAAGAACACGCCGTGCACATCGCCGCTCTCGCGATGCAAGGGAGTGCTGGAGTCGGCGCGGGTACCGGCGAAGTTGTAGGCGAAGAACTGGTCACAGTAGGCGGGCCGGCCGGCGACGCACATTCGGCAATCGCCACAGGAATTGAAGGTGAGCACGACATGGTCGCCGGGCGCGACATAGCTGACTCCGTCACCAACGGCAGCCACCACGCCGGAGCCCTCGTGGCCGAGCACGGCCGGCAACGGGACGGGGTACCACTGATCGCGGACGATGAGGTCGGTATGGCAGACGCCGGACCCGACCATTCGGACCAGGACTTCACCGGGTCGTGGATCATCGAGTTCCAGTGGTGTGAGCGTAAAAGGCGCGCCTTGGGTTTCGGTGAGGGCGGCGGTGATCTGCACGATCCGGCTCCTTTGCCGTGCGGGTGTGACGACTGTCACGTTAGGAGTTCGCGGTCGTGCTGGAGTGTTCAAATTCTGGACGCTTTTCAGGCGGTGAGATGTAGTGCGCGCAGCCGGTTGTACAGGGTGGTCCGGCTGATGCCGAGTCGTTCAGCGGCCCGCTGTTTGTTGCCGTTGCACGCGCGGAGGGCGGCAAGGATCGCGTCGTGTTCGGCGCGCTCGAGAGGAGTCATGGCGCGCAGTCGCGGGCTGACCTGATATCGGTGTGGCAGATCGAACGGGGTTATGTCCCCGGCCGAACGACGGCTGGCAACGCTGCGCACGACCGCCGACAGTTCCCAGAGGTTGCCCGGCCACTGGTGGCCGGCCAACGCCGCCAAGGTCGCCGGCGTAAAGCGCAGCCGGTCGCCGACGCCGAGCTGGTCGAGCATTACCCGGATGAGCCGCGGCAGCTGCTCGGTTCGCTCGGCGAGCACGGCCAGGTCACGATGTGTCGTGCACGCCGCGGCCAGTAGTGCTCCCTGTCCGGCGAGCTCGGCGAGCGGGGCGCCGGTGAGGACGACGCGCAGCCGGGGCTGATCCACCACTCGGCGCAACCGCACAGCGCAGATCTCCGGCAGCAGATGAATGTTCTCGACGAGCAGGGTCGGGCTGTGGCACGCGGCTCGTTCGAGACTGTCCAGCCACGTCGTCTCCTGGTGTGCGGCGTCGACTGCGTCGAGCACGACGACCTCGGTGCCGCCGAGCATCAACAGCGCCAAGGTGGTCCGGCCCGTGCCGGGAGCACCTCCGATGTAGACGGGCCGACCCGGCAGGCCCTCCGAACTGATGGTATCGGCCGTCGGTGTGGCCGGATGCCGGTCGGCGCTGCCGAATTCGAACAGTGTGCCGTCGAGTCCGGGTTCGATCTCACGCACCCGCACGGTCACGCACTGCCCCGACACCAGCTGGACAACATGGGATTCGGCGTGGCGACCGCCGGCCGCGGCAAGGTCCCGCAGGCGGAGGTGATCGAGCGGGTCGAGCAGTTCGGTGGCAGCGCGGTTGGCCAGGGTTACCTCGGTGCCGAGTACCAGCACCGGCCGGTGATGACCGCCGCAGGCCACCTGAAATGCGGCCAGCAGCCGCTGCTCGCCGCGGCGGCTCGCGGCCAGCAGGCGGTCCTCGATGTCGCGCGCGGTGCGGGTGATGAGCGGACCCAGCAGCGGTGAATCGTGTACCTCCAGGCAGGTGATGTCGATGACCCCTTCCAGCCGCCGGGTCACCGGGTGGCTAATCGGGTGTCCGTAGCAGCTGAAGGCCTTGAATGGCTCCAGGTAGTGTTCGTCACCGTGGACGGCGACACCGCGGTGCAGTTCGTGTGCGGTGGCGATGGAATTCGTGCCGGTGGTTTCCTCGAGGAAGACCCCACCCGTGACGACGCCGAGCCGGTCGAGCCGGTCACGGAGCGTGCGCGACCCTGTCGGCATGCCGACGATGCGCGATTCCCGGTCGGCGAACAGTACGCAGAAAGGTGTGTCGGCGAGTTGTTCGGCGAGTTTGGTCAGCACCGGTGCCGCGGCGGCGACCAGACGGCTCCGACGATCCACCGCATCGGAATCCACCCGCAGGTTGGGGGTGGCGGGGCTGAGTCCACTGAGCCGGGAGCGTTGCCAGGACAGAGCTATCTCGGGACGTAGCGGGTCGCGGCCCGAGTTCAGCGACATGGTGTCGTCGGGTTTCACGGAGATCCGAGGCGATGGCGAGCGCCCGCTGTTGTGACTGTGATCACGTACTTCAACCACCCAACTATTGCTACATAAAAATATCGTAACGTCCAGAATTTGTCACAAAATAAGGGTGAACCGCACGAAAGACGTGGATGAACATCCATGCAAAGCGTGCGGCCGGACCTGCCGGACGGCCCACAGCCAGCCCGGCGGCCCATCGAGGTAATCTTCGATGCGCACGGAGGCCTCGCCGCGGTCGGCAGCCCACCAGGCGGCCGCGGCGAGCGGTCCGGCGCCCCTCGCCGTGAGAGTCGAATTTTCGTGTATCGCCGCTATTGGTGTGGCTTCCTCGGTCGAGTCCCCGGTTCCGCGTGGTCCCAGGCGACGCGCTGGCGGATGTCGTCGCGGAGCGCTTTCTTGTCGATCTTGCCGACCTTCGTTGTGGGCATCGTTGCGATGACCTCGAGCCGTTCCGGAATCTTGAACCTGGCCACCCCGGCAGCGTCCATCACGGCGACGACATCGGCAAGATCTACCGAATGTCCTTGCGCTACAGTAAGATACAGGCACAGTCGCTCACCGAGGACGGGGTCGGGCATGGCGACGGCGGCCGCCATCTCGACGCCGTCGAGTTGGTATGCGAAGTTCTCGACTTCTTCGGCGGAGATCTTCTCCCCGCCGCGGTTGATCATGTCCTTGTCCCGGCCCTCGACGACCAGGTTGCCGTCCGGGCGGCGTCGGACGACATCCCCGCTGAGGTACCAGCCGTCGGTAGTGAATGCGCGCGCATTGTGCTCGGGCGCGCGGAAATAGCCGCGAGGAGTATAGGGGCCGCGGGTGAGCAGCGCGCCCGGAATGCCGTTGGGCGCCGGATTGCCGCTTTCGTCGACGATCCGGATCTCGTCGGCGTCGCTGACCGGCCGACCCTGGGTGGTCAGAATGATCTCCAGGTCGTCGTCGAGCCGGGTCATGTTGATCAACCCCTCGGCCATGCCGAACACCTGCTGCAGCCGTGCGCCGAGTACGGGTTCGACCCGGGCGGCAAGCTCGTCGGGCATACGTGAGCCGCCTACCTGCAACACGCGAAAGCTATTTCTGCGCAATATCTTTCGCTCACGCTGATACTCAATCCATCGCTGTGCGATCGCCGGCACGACGGCCGTGACGGTAACGCCCTCGGCGTCGATGGCGCGCAGCGCGCGCTCGGGGGACGGCGAAGGCAACATCACTGCGCGGCCACCGGCGACCAGTGTGCCCAGCACGCCGGGACAGGCCAGCGGGAAATTGTGGCTGCAGGGCAGTGCGCCGAGATAGACCGTGCTCGAATTCAATTCGGAAACCGCATTGCACCGCAGAATGTTGTAGGCGTAGTCGTCATTGGCGCGGACGATCAGCTTGGGCAATCCGGTGGTGCCGCCGGAGAGCAGCATGCAGGCGACATCGGCGCCCATGGGCTCGTAATCGGTAGCGGCGAACCGCACGGTCGTGTCGAAAGTAGCCCCAAGGCTCTTCTCGGAAGCATATTCGGTTGTGCCAGAGGACAATTCACCATGCACCAAGACGGAGCGGAGGCTGGGCACCTGGACCGCGACCTGCTGGGCGACCTGCCGCAGATCCGTGTCACGGTCGATGTCGGCCACCACGATCGCGACGGCGCCGGCCACCGCAGCCAGATGCGTGAGCTCGTGTTGCCGGTGCGCAGGCAGTGCCATCACCGGCACCACACCGATGCGCAGGCAGCCGAGTGTCAGCGCGACGAACTCCCAGCAGTTCGGCAGCTGCAACACGATCCGGTCACCCGGTGCGATGTGCAGATCGAGCAGCGCCTGCGCGCAGGATGCGGCCCGATCCCACAGCTGTCGGTAAGTCATCCGGGTCGGGCCATCCACGAGGGCCTCATCGTCCGGGCGGCGGGCGACCTGCTCCGCGATGTGGGAGGCCAGCGATCTGTCCTGCCAGTACCCTGCCCTTCGGTATCTCGCTGCGACGTCGTCGGGCCAGGGCACGACGCCGTCGATCGACACGGGAACTCGGGTGCTCACGGCAGCTCTCCTTCGAGCCGGTCCTGCGTGGCCACGACGACCGAGTCGAGCGCGATCAGGCCGGTCGCGGTCAGCCGCAGGGGATTGATTTCGATATCACCGATTTCCGGGTGGTCGGTCAGGTAGCGCGCGAGAGTGACCGCCATGCGGGCGAATTCACCCCGATCGAGGACCGGGCCGCCGCGCCAGCCGTCCAGCAGGGGCGCGCACTGCAGGTCGTCGAGCATGGCGGCCGCGCCCGCGAGGGTGACGCGGTGGCTGCGGATGGCGACATCCCCGATCGCCTCGGCCGCTGTGCCGCCCGAACCGGCAACCACGATGGGGCCGAACACCGGGTCGCGGCGGATGCCGAGGAACAGGTCGACACCGGGCTCGGCCATACTCTCCACCAAATAGGCGGGTGCGCTGATCGCGTGGAGAGCGTCGAGGGCCGCATCGAGCTCCGTGGTGGTGCGAATGTTCAGGTGTACCCCGCCGATCTCGGTCTTGTGCAGTACCGCGGGGTCGAGAATCTTCACCACCACCGGAAGCGGAAGGTCGGTCAGCGCGCGGTGGGCCGCGGCCCGGTCGGTACACACGCGCCGAGGTGGGGTGGCAATGTCCAGTGCGTCGAGCAGATCCTTGGCCGTCGCCTCGTCGGCGGGCAACGCGATAGCCGGGGCCGGCTTGTCTGTGTCCGCCGAGCCGGGCGGCCGATCCGGAGTCCCGGCCGGTTCCCGGCTGGTGGATTCGTCAATCGGGAGAACGACGGCCGGAGCGCGTTGCGGAACTGGCGTCTCACTGTTTCCGGAGTGCAGATACCGAGCCCGCGCATCTGCCACGAGTGCCCGGATCCCGATGGCGAGCGCGGACGGACTCGCCAGTACGGGAACGGCGAATGCCGCGGCCGCCGAGGCAGTTTCGGCGACAGCGGAGGCAGGGCCACCGATGCCGAGCACAACCGGAAGCCGCTCGTGGACCCCCGAGCGGAGCACCGCGTCGGCGAGATCGACAGCATCGGGCTCGGCGAGGGCATAGACCGCCAGGGCATCGATCCCGGGATCGGCAGCGGTGGCCGAGAGCACGGCATCGAATGTCGGTCCCGGTCGGCCGGTATCCACCGGATTCGACTGGTAGGTCATCGAGGGCAATAACCGCGCGAGGTGCTGCTGGGTGTGTGCAGCGAGCGTAGGTACGCGAACTGCGTCTGCTAGGAGCTGATCCAGTACCACCAAGCCGGGGCCCGCCTGCGCGGTGACCACGCCGATGCCCGGCTCGGCGGAGGCGGGCAGCCTGGTGCGGCTCAGCACCGCCAACGCGTCGACCAGCTGTTGCTCCGAATCCACCACAACGGCACCGGCTTCCGCGAGCAGGGCACGCGTCGTACGCCACGAGGTGGCGAGCGCGCCGGTGTGGGATTCGGAGAAGGCCGACACGTCGCTGCGTCCGACCACCATTGCCACCACCGGCTTGTCCGTAGTGACCATGTGCAGCGCGGACAGCAGCGCGCCGCCGTCGTCGACCGACTCGATATGCAGCGCGACAGCGGTGATCGACGGATCGGTGTGCAGATATTCGAGCACGTCGACATGAGTAACGTCTACGCAATTACCCAGTCCCACACCGAATCCCACGCCTACGCCGTGCTCGGACAGCAGGAACGACAACGCATGATTCATCCCGCCGCTGGTCGCGACGACGGCGACCGATCCTGGGGCGATGTGCCGCACGGTCGGCACGAAGCTGACCGTCGCCTCGCCGGGCCGGAAGAATCCCGAGGTGTTCGGTCCCAGTAGCCGAATACCTGTCGCGGCAATGATCGTCGCCAACTCTTCCTGCAAGCCGACGCCCTCGCCGCCGACCTCGCCGAATCCGCCCGAGCAGATCACGGCAGCGCCGACACCACAATCCGCTGCCTGGCGCAATGCGTCGGGAGTGGCCGCGGCGGGAACGCACAGCACAGCCAAATCCAGTGGACCGCTATGAAATTCGGTGGCCGCCCGCAGGGAGGGATGCATGCCCTCACCCTCGATTCTCGGGTTGATCCCATAGGCGGCTCGGATGCCGGTACCGCCCGATGCGACGGCTTCGAGCATCACCGACCCGAGTTTGCCTGGCACCGCTGAGGCACCGATCACTGCGACCGAGGCCGGACGGAAGAGTCGGTCGAGCCGCGGCCGTGCCACGGACGAGCCATCGGTGGGGAAGGTCCGTGTGCTGGTCATCGTGCCGCCTCGACATCGGCCAGAACCCGGGGGACAGGCTGCGGATCCGGTTCGAACGCCACCGCATCGGCGCGCCCGGACAGAATCAGCGTGGCCGCACAATCCTGCTCGTCGACGGCCCGGCGCGTACGGACGGCGGCGGGCGCATCGACGACGATCGCCGGGATGTGCCGGTTCAAGCGCACATGCTCCGAGCACAGGACTCGTGACAGCGGGGTGCCGCCGCGCACGACAACCGCGTCGGGCCGTGACGCGCACAGCCGGTCCAACTCGGCGCGAACGTCGGCAGGCAGCGAGCTGGCTTCGATGTCCGGCGCGATGACGAGGGGCACCGTGCTGTCACCGCCTGCCGCCCCACGCACCGCGGACAGTGCTGTGTTGCCGTCTCCGAGTCGTATTCGGTCGTCTCCGCACTCGGTCAACCGAAGCATCCGGGAGCCGAACATGGTCGACCCCAGCCGCAGGGGCGTGTCGAGCGGGGCCGCGCCGAATTCGGCGTACCACGCCTGCTCGGTGGCGGCGATGAACTCGCCGTCGCGCACCCGGATCTTCTCCGCCGAGATGGACCGGCTGAAGAAGTGGAATCCGAACTGCCACGGCTCGAAGGCGCGGTAGTACTCGCCGAAGTGGTCCCACCACGACAGGCTCGGCATCGACGAGTCCTGGATCTTTCCCACCTGCGGACTGCGGATCTCCTGGAATCGCGTGAGCGCGGCTTCCAGATCGGCGGGCTGCTCAGCCACGGTACCGGCCAGCACGGCGGCATCCTCCATGGCCATCTTGGTGCCCGAACCGACCGAGAAGTGCGCGGTGTGTACGGCGTCACCGAGCAGTACCACCGGGGTGCCGTAGGTGCCGCGGGTATGCCAGCGGTCGGTCCGGCGGGTGCGGAAGTTGGCCCAGCGCGAGTTGTTGGCCACCAGTGCCTGTCCGTCGATCTGGTCGGCGAACAGCCGCTCGAGGTAGCGCTGGGTCACCTCATCCGAAACTCCTGGCGGGGCGGACATGTCGAATCTTTCGAGACCCGCACGTCGCCAGGTGGTTTCGTCGGTCTCGACGATGAAGGTGCTCAGACCCGAGCCGATCGGGTATCCGTGCACGGCGAAATTGCCGTGCTCGGACTGTTCGTGCAGAAAGGTCAGCCCTCGGAACTGGTAAGTAGTACCGAACCAGATGAACTTGACGGCCGCCTGCTCGACCGAATGTCCGAGTTCATTCAGGAATCTTTGCCGCACAGCGGAGTTGGTGCCATCGGCCGCCACTATCAGGTGGTATGCACCCCGGGCGTCGAGCTCATCGACATCCGCCTCGGTCGAGAAGTGCAGCCGCGCGCCCAGCTCTGTCGCCCGCTGTCGCAGAGCACCGAGCAGTACGCGACGGTGTATGGCCGACATCCCGTTGCCGCCGGCCGCGACCGTGGCGTCCTTCAGGTGGACCTCGATGCTGTCCCAGTGCCGCCCGTGGGTGGCCAACGCATCCCGCAGCACCGTGTCGACCGCGTCGACGTTATCCAGTGTCGCGTCGGAGAACACGACCCCGAAACCGAACACATCGGATTCGCTGTTCCGTTCGAACACGTCGATGACGGAGCCCGGCACGGCGCGCGCGAGCGCGATGGCGGCGAATAGACCACCGGGGCCACCGCCTATACACGCGACGCGCAGGGGCGGCGGGGGAGCGGGGCGCTGCTCTGGGAGTGACATCGGGGTCGCCTTCTCTGACTGTGGCGCGGATCGCACATGCGAAGCTAGCGTGCATTATGTAACATAATTAAACTATTAGTCAAAATTTATGTTACATATCTAGGTGACGTCGGTCGGCGAGGTGGCGGCGGCTATCGACGCGACGAACGACTCGGCTTCGACGTGCAGGACGTCGTGGCACTCGGTGAACACCTCGTGTGCGGCCCGCCCGCGCCAGCCGGTGGGCAGCAGCATCTCCGGCAGATCTGGATCGCGGAACGGGTAGCGCCGGTAGTGCTGCACCAGCATCATGTGCTCGATCAGCGCGGTGCTGCCGGTCAGGCCGCGCCGGTAGCGGGCCAGGCGTGGGCGGAACTCTTCGATGAACGTTTGATAGTCGGCGCCGAGCTCGCCGAGATCCCAGCAGCGCTGGGCGATCAGGCGGTCGCTCGGCAAGCCTGCGGTCCTACTGCGCAGGAACTGAATCCGCACGTCGTCCTCGCCGTCCAGCGCCTCGCGCAACTGTTTTTCCCGGTCGTGCGGCGAGAACCAGACCGTGCCGCCGTAGGTGCCGAAGCCCCACCAGCTCAGCGACTTCTCGATCCGCTTGCGCTGCTCGCGCACCAGGCCGGACTCGTCGACCAACGCTTGAGTCCAGGTGCGGTCCCACTCGTCGCAGTTTCGCTGGAAGATGCGGCTGCGGCCGTCGTCGAGTAGCTGCCAGCTCTTGTCGTTGAGCAGGTAGGACACCTCACGACCAGACTTCGTGGAATCGAACCAGCCTTCCTTGCGCAGGCGGGTCATGACCACCCGCACCGTCGCCGATTCGACGCCGAAAACGCCCATCAGCTCGGTGAGGGCGCCGAGCTTGGCGGCGCCTCCTGTGTAACGGAAGAACTCGCCGTATAGGTCGAACACCAGTGCGCGTGGTCGCATCGCACTCCCTTCGGGCCGCGATCAATCGCCGGAATGTGTTTCACTTGAATTGACATTTCATAGATGTATGTTACATAGTGACAGGGCTCACAGATCGCCGATTCCGAAAACGTCGCCCTCCGGGTGTCCGTCGTCCGCGCGAGATCGAGAGAACCGAGTCGTAGGAAAGTCTGCCCGCACTTGCGGCGGCGTCTCGCTTTCCCGACTGTCGCCACTTGTAGAAGGAGACAACGATGTCGCGTACGTTCGTCCTCGTCCACGGCGCCTGCCATGCCGGATGGAGCTGGCGGCCGGTGGCCGAGCACCTACGGGCGCACGGCCACGTCGTGTACACGCCGACACTGCCGGGCCTCAACGCCGGCGACCAGCGCGCGGATGTGCACCTCGCCGACGCCGTCGATTACCTCGTCGACTACGTCGAGCGCGCCGAGCTGCGCAATGCGGTCCTGGTCGGGCACAGTTGGGGCGGATTCCCGGTGTCCGGGGCGGCAGCGCGGCTTGCCACCCGCATCTCCCGCCTCGTGTACTGGAGCGCATTCGTTCCGCACAGCGGCGAGACACTGATCGACCTGTGCCCGCCCGCCTACGGCGAGATGTTCCGCGCGTCGGCCGCAGGGTCGCCGGACAACTCGGTGATGTTCCCGTTCGAGGTCTTCTGTGCGGCATTCATGCAGGACGCCTCGCCCGAGACTCAGAACGTGGTGTACCCACTACTCGAGCGCCAGCCGTTCCACACCATGAACGAAGCGCTCGACCTCGACGAATGGGAACGGCTACGACTGCCGTCCTCGTATGTACTCTCCAAGGACGACCTCGCCCTGCCGCCTGGCGAGTTCGCTTGGGCGCCAAGATTTCCCGAGCGCCTTCCAGGAGCTCCGGTGATCTACACCCCGGGCAGCCACGAGTCGCAGCTGACTCGACCCGAATCGCTCGCGGAGGCGCTGATCCAGGCTTCGGACGGCTAGCGGCACGGGCACGTCATGGCAATGACCGTGCGCAGCGGCGAACGATAGTCGAGACGGTCGCCACGCCATCGGGCTCGTGCTCGTTCGCCGGTGTTATCGGCCGTCGTACGGTGGTCGGATGCCTGAGGGTCACGACTTGCCGAGTGTGGGGCGGCCGCGGAACCGCACGGTGGACAGGGCGCTGCTCGACGCCGCCGCGCGGCTGATCGCACAGTGTGGTTACGGTGCGCTCACCCTGCAGGCGGTGGCGGATGAGGCGGCTACCAGCCGACCGGCGCTGTACCGGCGTTACGCGGACCGGGCCGAGCTGGTGGTCGCGGTGTTGATCGACCGCTACGGGCTGCATCCCGGCTCGGCGGATCTGGGCGGTATCGAGGCCGAATTATTCGCGATCCAGCGCCACCAGATGGAATTGTTCACCGACGAGGTCCTGGGCAACGCATTGCCCGGCCTGCTCGACGACCTGTCGCGCAACGAGGCGCTTGCCGCCAGTTTCTCCGAGCGATTCCTGCGGCCCCGCCGCAGGTCCACCGCCTCCATCCTGGATCGGGCGGTGGCAAGGGGCGAGATAGCGCCGGGAACGGATCCGGAATGGATCTGCGATCTCATCACGGGACCGATGCTGATGCGTGCGCTGTTTCCCGCCGTCGGACCGATCGATGAGTGTTTGGTGCGGCTGACGGTGCGATCCGCGCTGGACGCTGTTGGGTTCTCGGGACGTGATTGACGCCACTCGGGTATGTCATTACCCTTCGAATAATTACGTTCCATATCGTAACGAAAGGGGCCGGTCTTGCGCGCCGACGTGGAGTTTGTCAGCCAGGGTGTGACATTGCGGGGATGGCTGTACCGCCCGACCGATACCGCGGCCGACGCGCCGCTGGTTGTGATGACCCACGGTTTCGCGGGGGTGAAGGAGTGGGTCGCCCCCTTTGCCGAGGTGCTGGCCGATGCCGGTCTGGCGTGCTTGGTCTACGACCATCCCGGATTCGGAACCTCCGACGGCGAGCCCCGTTTCGAGGTGGATCCGGTGGCGCAGATCGACGGCTATCGCGATGCGATCACCTTCGCGCAGCAGCTCGACGGCGTGGATGCGGAACGGATCGGGGTGTGGGGGACAAGCTACGCGGGCGCCCATGTGCTCGTGGTGGCGGCCACCGACCGCCGGGTGCGCGCGGTGGTGTCGCAGGTGCCCCTGACCCAGGGCTGGGCGACTTTCACCCGGTTGGTTCCGTCGGTGCAATTGCCTCACGTGCGCGAGGCGATCGCCGAGGATCGGAAACAGCGCTTCGCCGGTGCGCCGCATGCCACGATCAAGGCGGCGTCCGACGATCCGCTGGAAATGGTCGCCATGCCCGGTGCCGAGGTCTACCGGTGGCTCATGGACAACGGGCCTCGAGTTCCCACCTGGCGTAACGAGGTGACTGTCTCCAGTATCGATAAGTTCCAGTCCTATGCTCCCGAGGCCTTCATCCACCGGGTTTCACCCACCCCGCTGCTGATGATCGTTGCCGATAACGACACGCTCACACCGGCCGATCTGGCGTTGCAAAGCTACGCCGAGGCATTGGAACCCAAGCAGCTCGAGCTCCTCGAGGGTGGGCATTTCTCGGTATACGAGGAACGGTTCGGCCAGGCATCGACCGCCGCGCGCGATTTCCTCGTCCGCCACCTGCGTAAGTGACCCCAGCCGACCTGAGATGATCGGCCGCTGCGCCGGGCCACCGATACTTGGGAGTATCGAAAGGCCGCGCGGACCAGGCTGACACCGAGTCACTGTGTCGTTGTTAAATTAATCTTGTGGCTTGTGATACATCTTGAAATGGCGAGTTCTCTTGCAGGAAACCGGAATGTATGGAAATAGACGTTTGTGAGGAGTTACCTCGTCTGGCCGCTGGCTGATCAACATTCGTGGGTGACTCGATGACCCGCGGACAAACGATCCGATCATGCCGGGCTGCATGAAACATCGAGGCCAGCAGCCCGGCGAGCGGCGAGTCGTCGCGACATAGCCGACGAGACCGATAACAATGCTGCCCATGACGGCCACGGTCGGAAGCGGATTGCGAAATCGGCGGGCAGATCGGGTTCACCACGCGTCGCCACAGCCGGGATTCAGGCCCGATATCGAGGGATTTCGAGCGGTGGCCGTACTGGCTGTCGTGCTTTTCCATGCCGGGGTGCCGGGAATCACGGGCGGATTCGTCGGTGTGGACATCTTTTTTGTCATTTCCGGCTTTCTCATCACCGGAATACTCTGCCGCGAAGCAGCGAGCACCGGCACTGTCGGGCTGGCCCGGTTCTACGGCGCCCGCGCCCGTCGGCTGCTGCCCGCGGCAGGCATCGTGCTGGCCGCCACCGCGATCGCCTCGGCGATGCTGCTGTCGCCGCTGGAAGCCCGCCGAGTTCTCGGCGACGGGATCGCCAGCGCACTGTATGCCGGGAACTGTCGACTCGCCCTGCGCGGCACCGACTACCTTGCCGCCGACACGCCTCCCTCGCCATTTCAGCACTTCTGGTCGCTCGGCGTGGAGGAGCAGTTCTATCTGGTGTGGCCCGCGCTCATCATCGCCACGGCCTGGCTCATGCGGCGGAGCCGAACCGGTTCGGCCTCCCCGCTCCCGTACCTGTTCATCCTCGCGGTCGTCGCCGCGCTCTCTTTCGCGACCTCGCTGATCTGGACCGGCGCGCTGCAGCCCTGGGCATTCTTCTCACTGCCCGCACGGGCTTGGGAGCTGGCAGCGGGCGGCGTGGTGGCGCTCTCGGCCGTCGTGTGGTCCCGGCTGCCGACATCGGTGGCTGCCGCCGCCGGGTGGGTCGGGTTGAGCTTGATCGGCGTGGCCTGCGCTCACCTGAGCGGGACAACTCGGTATCCCGGCGCGGCGGCGCTGGTGCCCGTCCTGGGAGCCGCCCTGGTGATCGTATCCGGTTGTGCTGAACCACGATTCGGCGTCGGTCGCGTCCTGGCTGTGCCCGAGATGCGGGCGATCGGCACCGTGTCCTATTCCTGGTACCTCTGGCACTGGCCGGTGTTGGTGTTGGCACCGCAGGTGCTCGGCCGCCCGCTTGGTCTGGTCGGCTCGCTGGGCGCGGTCGCCATGGCCGGCGGACTCGCCATGCTCACCCACTGGTTGGTCGAGAATCCGGTCCGCTTCGCCCCCCGATTGCGACGTTCGGCCACCCTCAGCCTCGCTTGTGGCGGCGCGAGTACCGCAGTCTCCATCGGTGTGGCGCTGGCGCTGCTCGTGCTCGTGCCCGCCCCGGTCGGCCGTGGCATGGCGGCGCCGACCCTAACGCTCACAGCACCCGAGACACCGGCCGTTCCCGCCACCGCCCCGCACGACGAGGCGGTCGGGCAGCTGGTCGCACAAGCGCAGTCCGTGATCGCTGCCTCGGCGGAAATCCAGGCTGTCCCCTCGAATCTCACCCCTTCGCTCGCCAACGCGGCCGGCGACAAGGCGGAGGTATTCGTCAACGGCTGCGTACGGTCCTGGCATGAGGTGGGCAGCGGCGAGTGCGCCTCCGGCGATACGGGATCCGCTACCACAGTGGCCTTGGTCGGCGACTCACATGCCGCGATGTGGACTCCGGCGTTCGAGCAGATCGCCGTGCCGCGGCACTGGCGGCTGGAAACCATGGCAAAGGTCACCTGCCCACTGCTCGACCTGCCCATCACCAGTCCCTATCTGGGCCGGGAGTACACCGAATGCGATCAATGGCGTGGCCAGATCCTGGCCAGGCTCCGGGACGAACGCCCGCGGCTGATCGTGGTGAGCATGTCCCGGCGCTATGGTGGCGACTTCGGCTTCGTCTCCTATGACCAGGCATGGATCGATGGCCTGAACCGCATGGTTGCCCAGATGAGGGACTTCGGCTCGGCCGTCCTTGTTCTCGGGGGGATCCCCGATCCACACTCCACCGTGCCGGTGTGCCTGTCGGAACATATCGACGAGGCCGCCGCATGCACCCCCGCGCGGCCGGTCGCTGTGAACGACGCTGGTATCGCGGCCGAGCAGGCGGCGGCCACCGCCAGCGGCGGGCAGTACGCAGACCTGACCCCGCTCTTCTGCACCACCGCGCGCTGCCCCCCGATCGTCGGCAACAACCTGGTGTACCGCGATGACAATCACCTCACAGTCAGCTACGCCCGAACCCTCGGACCGGTCATCGGCGCGTTTGTCGACCGCGCGCTTGCCCATAGCTGAGCTGCGCCGACCGGCCCCCGGGGCCGGTCGACCACTCAGGCGCTGCGTGGTGCATAGATGATGACGGCGACGCCGATCAGGCAGATGATGACGGCGACGCAGCCGCACCCTCAGCCCGTGCATGCGGTCGCCGAGTCGGTGCCGGTGCATCGGTGCGTTAGGCGCGGGTGCGCGACCAGATCAGTCCGGCGAGCAATTCCAACCACGACAGGCTCGGCAGCGTGATCCCGCGGCCGAGGATGCCGGCTGCGATCAGCAGGGGGCCAGGCAGCACCTGACGCAGATAAGCGCGTCCAGCCGAGGCCGAGGGCTTTTCGGTGACTCGAGTGGCGAATCCCCCGGCGTTTTCCCTGTCCGACTGCCCACAGATCGGCAATCTTTACAGTATTGATCGAGCCATTAAATGGCGGTACATTGTCTGGCGATATAGTTCATCGCTCGAGAGGTCTCGGCCGTGGCAATCGATCGACCTCTTTCGGATGCTTCCGCGGACGCGATGTACGCCGAGGACGCCGGTTATCACAAGTCGCTGCGCCCGCGTCAGCTGCAGATGATCGCGATCGGTGGCGCCATCGGCACCGGGCTGTTCCTGGGCGCGGGTGGGCGTTTGGCCAGTGCGGGCCCAGGATTGTTCATCGTGTACGCCATCTGTGGCGTGTTCGTATTCTTCATCCTGCGGGCGCTCGGCGAGCTGGTGTTGCATCGCCCCTCCTCGGGATCGTTCGTCTCCTACGCCCGTGAGTTCTACGGCGAGAAGCTGGCATTCGTGGTCGGGTGGATGTACTTCTTCCACTGGTGCATGAGCGGGATCGTGGACATCACCGCCATCGCCACCTATGTCCATTACTGGGGAGCTTTCGAGGTGATTCCGCAGTGGCTGATCGCCCTGGTAGCCCTCGCGCTGGTGGTGAGCGTCAACCTCATCTCCGTGAAGTGGTTCGGCGAGCTCGAGTTCTGGGCCGCGCTGATCAAAGTGGTCGCGCTGGTCACCTTCCTGATCGTCGGCACGGTCTTCCTGGCCGGTCGGTCCACACTGCAGGGTATGCCGACCGGTGTCGGTGTGCTCGTCGAGCACGGCGGCCTCTTCCCGGTCGGTCTGCTACCGCTGGTGACAGTGACGACAGGTGTCGTCTTCGCCTATTCCGCAGTGGAATTGGTCGGCACGGCCGCCGGTGAGGCGGAGAATCCGGAGAAGATCATGCCGCGCGCGATCAACTCCGTGATCGCCCGGATCGCGCTGTTCTACGTCGGATCGCTGGTGCTGCTCGGTCTGCTGCTGCCGTACACGGCGTTCAAGGCGGGGGAGAGTCCCTTCGTCACGTTCTTCTCGAAACTCGGGATCGGTGGGGCCGATTCGATCATGAATATGGTCGTATTGACCGCAGCCTTCTCGAGCCTGAACGCCGGACTGTACTCGACCGGTCGCATTCTGCGCTCGATGTCGATGAACGGCAGCGCACCAGCGGCGGCGTCGCGAATGTCGAAGGGCGGTGTACCGTATGTCGGCATTCTCGCCACCGGGACGATCGCGCTGATCGGCGTCGGATTGAACGCGGTGGTGCCGGAGAAGGCATACGAGATCGTGCTGAACATGTCGGCGCTCGGCACCATTGCGTCGTGGATGGCAATCGTGATGTGCCAGTTGCAGTTGTGGCATCGGTCGCGCCTCGGGCTTGTCGAGCGCCCGTCTTTCCGGTTGGTCGGCGCGCCTTATACAAGCGTGGCGACATTGCTGTTTCTCGTCGGCGTTGTCGTATTGATGGCATTCAGCGACGATGACGTGCAGCGCGGCGCCGTGATCGCGGCCGTGGTCATCATGATTCCAACGCTCGTCGTCGGCTGGCTCCTGGCGCGCAAGAACGTAGCGAGCATCGCTCGGCGTCGTGCGGGTATCACGGTCGGTTCCCCTGACCTGACCGCCTAGGTCTGGTCCTACCTGCTCGAACTCTTCGCCCACTCCGACCGGGGCCTGGTCACCCTCACGCGCGAGGCCTGAAATCCCACGCATCCAAAGCATCTCGCCAGTCAACGCACCGTCGATGCCAGGTGGCAGTGCACCGTCCTGCGCTGGTTGGAGACTCCGGGGCTCCACCGGATCCCGGACGGTCCAAAGCAACCGATCTTGCGGTAACGGAGCACTTGCCCGAATCCTACGCAGGTGAGGGTAATCGCTCACACCGCAACCGAGGCGATGACCTGCAGGCGGCGTGGTTCGCGGCACTGCTCGAGCTGGGGGCTGCTGCCGCTCACGCCGATGAGAACACCTCAATGATCATGAACTACCAAGGTTTTGACTGCTGGCAGCGATTGCAGGGTCACAGATCGAGTCGGCGCAGGCACCGCAGGCGACAGGCCTGAACCCAAACCGACCAGACGGATTGCCCCCTTTACATGGCGAATTCGGCGGGGATACTATTCGGTCCGATTCGGGCGAGCCGCCGGCGACGCGCCAAGATCTAGTTGGTTGCTGGAGGTAACCCTATCCATGCTGGCATGGTCTATGGAGGCTGTGCGGGACTGGCTCATCGCCAGAATCGCCGCACTGAGCGGGCTGGATCCCGCTGCGATCGACGGCCGCGAGCCGTTCACCCGCTATGGGCTCGATTCACTGACGTTGACGGTGCTCGCCGAGGAATTGAGTGAGGCAGGCGACCATCCGGTGCCGCCGATCCTGTTATGGGCGCATCCGACGCCGACCGCATTGGCAGGCCGACTCACCGGAGCCGGATCCACACCCTCGGCGCAGCACGAATCGCCGGATCCGGAGCAGCCCATCGCGATCGTCGGTCTGTCCTGCCGGTTCCCCGGCGCTCCCGACGCGGCGGCATTCTGGCGATTACTCAGCTCGGGCGCGGACGCGCTCACCGAACCGCCGGACGGCCGATGGGCTGGAGAGGGTCCTCCGCGCGGCGGATTCCTCGACCGGATCGACGAGTTCGACCCGGAGTTCTTCGGTATCTCTCCCCGGGAGGCTCCGCACGTCGACCCGCAGCAACGGCTCATGCTCGAACTGATGCAGGAAGCCCTCGAGGACGCGGGCATCCCGCCGCACAGTCTCGGAGGCAGCCGGACCGGCGCGTTCGTCGGTGCGATGTGGAGTGAGTACGGTGCAGGAATTCGGGCGGACCCGGACCTGGTCACCCAGCACACGTTGGCCGGAGGCGACCCGAGCATTATTCCCGCCCGGCTGTCCTACACATTGGGTGCGCGCGGGCCGAGTCTTCAGGTGAACACCGCTTGCTCATCGTCCCTGGTCGCGGTACACCTTGCGGCGCAGAGCCTGCGCGGCGGCGAGTGCGATCTCGCGCTCGCCGGTGGCGTCAGCCTGATGCTGGCGCCGGACACGGTGCATGCGCTGGTCCGGCTCGGTGCGCTGGCACCGGACGGGCGGTCCAAAGCATTCGACGCGCGTGCCGATGGATACGGCCGCGGCGAAGGCGCCGGGATGGTCGTGCTGAAGCCGCTCGACCGGGCACTCGCCGACGGTGATCCGATTCATGGCGTGCTCAAGGGCAGCGCGGTGAACCACGACGGGTTCAGTAATGGCCTGACCGCGCCGAGCCCGCTGGCCCAAGAGTCCTTGCTGCGCACCGCCTATCGCCGAGCGGGGGTTGCGCCGGCCGACGTCGGGTACGTCGAGGCACACGGGACGGGAACGGCGCTCGGTGATCCGATCGAGGCAAGCGCGCTGGGTACTGTGCTCGGCGCGGGCCGGGCTGGTGACCAGTTGCTGCCGATCGGTTCGGTCAAGAGCGCGATCGGGCATCTCGAAGCGGCGGCCGGGATCGCCGGACTGATCAAGGTGCTGCTGGCGATGCGGCATCGCACCGTGCCACCATGCGGCCAGTTCGAGGAAGCCAACCCACATATCCCGTTCGACGAATGGGGTCTACGGGTGCCGTCGCGGTCGGAGGAGTGGCGAGGTGACGCGGGAGGTCGCCTCATCGCCGGGGTGAGCGCGTTCGGGTTCGGCGGCACGAACTGCCATGTGGTCCTCGAGAGCGGCGAGGACGCTCCGGTCCACCTGCTGCCTCTTGCCGCGGACACCGAAGACGGCCTCCGTGCCACGGTGCGGGAGCTGGCGACCACTCTGGACCGGCCCCCGATCGCCCGCTTGTGCGCCGCCGCATCGGCGAAGGCGGACGGCTCGCACCGGCTCGCATTGTCCATTCGCGACCACGACGAACTCGCCGCGGGCGCGGCGAGATTCCTCAGCGGCCACGCAGGCGCCGGGATCAGCACCGGAAAGGTCGACGGCGCCCGGCCGACAATCACGTTTCTGTTCGGCGGTCAGGGCGCGCAGTGGGCCGGGATGGGTGCGCGGTTGCTGCGCGAGCCGGCGTTTCGGTCGGTAATCATGCGGTGTGAGACCGCGCTGCGCCAGCACGTCGACTGGTCCCTTACCCGGCTGCTGACCTCCCCCGACGAGAGCTGGATCGAGCGCACCGAGCTGGCCCAGCCTGCGATCTTCGCGATGCAGGTCGCTTTGACCGGCCTGTGGCGATCATGGGGGGTCGAGCCGGATGCCGTCGCCGGGATGAGCATGGGTGAAGTCGCCGCCGCGCACGTCGCGGGGGCGATCAGCCTCGACGACGCCACATTGATCATGTGCAGGCGTAGCGCGATCGCCGCCGGACTCTCCGGCCACGGCGGCATGGCCGTTCTCGACCTGTCCACCGAAGCCACGAATGAGCTGCTGTCCCGGCACGGCGGCGACGTATGGGTCGCGGGCAGTGCGAGCCCCGGAAGCACGGTGATCTCCGGCGATCGAGCAACTATCCAGGTGATACGGGACCAACTCGCCGCGCGATCGGTCGCGTCGGCGCGGATCAGGGTCGACTACGCCTCGCACAGTCCCTATGTCGACCCGGTGCTGCCCGATTTGCGGGCCGCGCTCGCCGATTTGCGGCCCGGCGAGACCCGAATACCGTTCTACTCCTCGGTCACCGGGGCGCGGATGGACGGCGCGCTGCTCGATGCCGAGCACTGGGTGCGCACCGAACGAGAACCATGGCGATTCGACACCGCGATGGGACACCTGCTCGCCGGGGGCTGCCAGATTTTCGTCGACGCCGACCCCCATCCGATTCTCACGTCGGTGGTCGAACAGCACGGCGGCACGGCGCTGCCGACATTGCGCCGGGGTGACCGTGACCGCTCCACCTTGATCGACTCATTGGGCACGCTGTACACCCTGGGTGCCGCCGAGCCGCCGACACCGGTCCAGGGCCGGACGGAGTTGCTGGTGCTTTCCGCCCGCTCACGCGATTCCCTGCTGGCATCGGCGACCACAATGGCGCGCGAGTTCAGCAGCGGCAACGACATCGCGGTGCGCGACCTGTGTTACACGGCCGCGGTGCGGCGGGACCACCACGAACACCGGCTCGCGGTGACCGGTTCGACTCCGAAGGAGCTGGCCGATTCGTTGCGTGCGACGGTTGCGGGCAGTATGCCCAGCAACACGTGGATGGGCAGCGTGGCCCATGACGAGTCGCGAGGGATCGTGTTCGTATGCTCCGGCCAGGGTTCGCAATGGGCCGGAATGGGCCGGAACCTGTTGCGTGCCGAACCGGTGTTTCGCGCCGCCGTCGAGGAATGCGAAAGATTGTTACGGCCGCTGACCGAGTGGTCGCTGACGGCCGAGCTGACCGCGCCGGCGGAACGTAGTCGCCTCGATGAGACCTCGGTCGCGCAACCGGCCCTGTTCGCGATCCAGGTGGGAATCGCGCGGCTGTGGCAGGAATGGGGACTCGCGCCGGACGCGCTGATCGGCCACAGCGTCGGCGAAGTCACCGCCGCGTACCTGGCCGGGTCGCTGTCCATCGCCGAAGCGGTCGAGGTGGTGTATCACCGGGGCCGGTTGATGCAGGCCGCGGCCGGGGCAGGCGCGATGGCCTCCGTGGAACTGCCCGCCGAGCAGGTACGCGACCTGCTGAGCGGGTACCAGGGAGAGCTCACGATCGGCGCCGTCAACGACCCCGATTCGGCCGTCGTGTCCGGCGACGCCGCCGCACTGGCCGACTTGCTCGGACGGCTGCGCCACGACGGGGTCCCCTGCCGAGAGCTCCGGGTCGGTTACGCGTTCCACAGTGCGCGGATGGACGCGGCCGGGCACGAATTGTCTCAGGCGCTCGGCACGCTCGCTCCGGGGCCGAGCCGGTTGCCCGTCTACAGCACAGTTTCCGGAAAGCTCGTTGATGATCAGCCATTCTCCGCTGACTACTGGGTGCGAAACGTGCGGGAGACCGTGCGGTTCGCGGACGCGATGAACGGCGCGATCTCCGACGGGTACCGGATTTTCGTGGAGATCGGGCCGCATCCGGTTCTGCTGGAGAACGTCCAGCGATGCCTTGCCGCCCGCCGGGTCGATGGTCACGCCATCGCTTCGCTGCGCAGGGGCGAAGACGAACGGTCCGCGCTGCGCCGCGCGGCCGGCGCACTGTACGTCGGTGGCTGCTTGCCGGACTTCGACCGGCTATTCGATACCGGTCGGGTCGTTTCGCTGCCCGCTTACCCGTGGCAGCGAAAGCGATACTGGCTCGCGGCCGACCGGCGCACCGCGCTCTCCGGCGGCGACGGAGGCCATCCGCTGCTCGGCGCGGGCTTGATCTCGGCGGTGGAGCGCGGAACCCGGTACTGGCAACGCGCGCTGGACCCCGCGCGGCTGCCGTATCTCGCCGACCTCACGGTGCGCGGGAGCACCGTACTCTCGGCGGCCACCTTCGCCGAAATGGCACTGGCTTCGGGCGCCGAGGCGTACGGAACCAGCGACATCGCTGTTACCGACCTGGCGTTCGAGCGAATGCTGGAACTTTCCGGCGCAGTGGTGCCCGCGACCCAGGCAGTGATCAGCACGCGGGATGAACTCTTCCAGGTATTCAGCCGCCACGGTCCGGACTGGGTACGGCACGCGCTGGCCACCGTAGGCCCGGACACCGGCGAGCCGGATGTGCGCGAGGAACCCGCGGCGATCAGGCACCGCTGCACCGCATACCGGGATGGGACGCAGCACTACCATGCGCTGGCCGGGGCGGGGCTGGACATCGGTCCGCACCTTCGGCTGGTCTCGGAGCTGTGGTTCGGCCATGACGAAGTGCTGGCCCTGGTCGTGCCGCCGGAGCCGGCACACCATCGAGGTGCCGACTACCGCATCCACCCCTCGGTGCTGGACGCCGGTCTGCAGGCGCTGATCGCCCTGTGCAACGGTTCGTCCGGCAGCAACGTGGTGACCGGGATCGGTCGGTTGCGAGTGCATCGGACGCCGACGGGGCCGGTATGGGCCCACGGCCGATCGGCGGGACCGGGCTTCGACCTCTACCTGCTGGACGACGCCGGCCGAGTACTGGTGGAAGCCGAGGACGTGCGCTTGCGGCCGCTCCACTATCCCGACCCGGTCGCGGACTGTTTGTATACCGTCGAATGGCACGAACGAGCACACCGAGAACCGGTGCGAGACCGTGTTGAGCCGTGGATCGTGTTCGTGGGCGACGATTGCCTCGGCGCCGAACTCGCGGACGAACTGCGAGCTCGAGCCAAACAGTGCGATCTGGTGACTGCGCGGACAGCGGACCTGACTGGAATAGCGTCTCTGCGGGCGGTTCTGGCCGGACCGGCGCCGGCCGGGGTGGTGCACATCGGAAGTCTCGGCAGCGCGAGCGCGCGGGTGCTGGCCGACGCGCTGGCCGGAATGGGATGGCGCGATCAGCCACGGCTGTGGCTGGTGACCCGTGGCGCACAGGCGGTCGGCGAGCACACCTCTGCGGTGGGTGTCGACCAGGCCGCGTTGTGGGGACTCGGCAGGGAGATCGGGCTCGACCATCCGGAGCTGTGCGTCACGCGGGTGGACCTTGCCGCTCGGCCGACATCGGATGAGGTGGCCACGGTGGTGTCGGAATTGCTCAGCGATGATCGGGAGACCGATATCGCCCTGCGTCCCGGTGGCCGGTTCGTGGCCAGGCTGGTTCGCGTGCCGGATGTCGGTGAGCGGGCGGCGACGTTGCGGGCCGACGGCTCCTATGTGATCGACTGCGAGGACGCGGCACTCGCGGAGTCGTTCGCCGGGTGGCTGACCGACCGCGGTGCGCGCAACATCGTGATCTTGGACCGGACCGGTGCTATCGGGCCGATCAGCTGTCCCGGCGCACGGATCTCGATCTTCGACACCTGCGTTACCGACGACCGCGAGATGATCAGGCTGATCGCCGAGATCGAGGCCGCCGCCGGTCCCTTGTGCGGCCTCATCCACGCGGAGGGTGACGACAGCGCGTGGCGGTGGCATCAGCAGACGCTCGATCGCAGGCTTGATCTTTTCGTGCTCTGCTCTTCGGTCGCCTCGTTGTTCGGATGCCTGGGTGACCCGATGGGAAGCGCGCGGCTGGACGCGATCGCACACCATCGCCGCGCCCTCGGCTTGCGGGCACTGAGCCTGCATCTCGCGCAGGACGGCATGGCGGCACACGGCATCACCGATGCGTCCCCGGCGGGTCTCGCGCGGGCATTGGACCACGGCGTGCGCGCGGACTTCGTGCAGCTCGCGGTCATGAAGCTGAATCTCCGGCACTGGTTCGAGTCGTTCCCCGGCACGGCGGGGACACCGCTGTTCGACGAGATCGAATCCGGCGCCTCGGACATCGCCACCGCATTCGCCGGCAGGCTGGCTGCGACCAGCGCCCCGGAACGGTCGGGGTTGATCGAAGAGCATCTGATCGAGCAGGTTTCGCTGACGTTGCACCGAGATCCCGCGAGCCTGAGCCGGAAGGCGACGTTCCAGGACATGGGCATGGACTCGTTGATGGCGGTGGAGCTACGCAACCGGCTGGAATCCACGCTCGGCGTTCGGTTGTCCGTCGCGCTGGTCTTCACCTACTCCACCATCGCCGCGCTCGCCGAATTCATCGCGGACGAATCAGCGGTGGCCGAACCTCCGGCTGCGGAATCGGAACCGGACGATTGGTCTTCCGTCGCAGCGGACATCGATCTGCTCTCCGACGAGGAAGCAGAGGCCATGCTGCTGGACAGTATCCGGCTCGTCGAACAGGAACAACACGATGACTGAGCAGGTGTCGCCGGTGAAGCAGGCCCTGGCGGCAATGCGTACCCTGCAGACAAGGCTGGACCGGGAGCTGCTGGCGAAGACCGAGCCGATCGCCATCATCGGCATGGGGTGCCGGGTGCCGGGCGACGGCACCAGCCCTGAGAAATTCTGGCGGCTACTCGATGACGGCGTCGACGCGATCACCGAAGTGCCCCCGGACCGGTGGGCGGGCGAGGACGCCGGAGCTCCGACACGCTGGGGCGGTTTTCTGTCCGATGTGGACAAATTCGACGCGGCTTTCTTCGGTATCGCGCCTCGGGAAGCCGAGGCGATGGACCCCCAGCAGCGCCTGCTGCTGGAGGTGGCCTGGGAGGCGCTGGAACGGGCCGGGCATGCTCGGCCCGACCGGCTGACCGGCTCGAGGACAGGTGTGTTCGCCGGCGTTGTCGTCACCGACTACGACCGGCTCAGCGTCGGAAGACGGGACATCTATACCGTAACCGGCAACGGGCACTCGTTCCCCGCGGGACGGCTGTCCTACGTGCTCGGACTTCAGGGGCCGAGCATGGTCGTGGACACTGCGTGCTCGTCGTCGCTGGTCGCCGTGCATCTCGCGGTCCAAAGCCTGCGATCCGGAGAGAGCACGATGGCGCTGGCCGGCGGGGTCAACCTGATACTGGCCAGAGACATGACCGACATGTTGGCCAGTTCCCGGGCGCTGTCCGAAGACGGGCGATGCAAGACTTTCGACGCGCTGGCCAACGGCTATGTCCGAGGTGAGGGCTGCGGGATGCTGGTCCTCAGACGGCTCTCCGATGCGGTGGCAGACGGCGATCCGGTGCTCGCGGTGATCCGTGGTTCCGCAGTGAACTCCGACGGCCGTTCCTCCGGGCTGACCGCGCCCAATGTCTCCGCGCAGAAGGCATTGCTCCGTCAGTCCTTGCGCAGCGCTCGCGCCGACGCGGCGGACATCGGCTATGTCGAGACGCACGGCACCGGAACGCCGCTCGGTGATCCTATCGAGGTGGACGCGCTCGTCGACGTGCTCGGCGAGCTGCGGGACGACGGTTCGCGCTGCGTGCTCGGCGCGCTGAAGACCAACATCGGGCATCTCGAGGCGGCTGCCGGGGTCATCGGGCTGATCAAGGTCGTGCTCGCGCTGCGGCACGAGCGTATCCCGGCGAACCTGCACCTGCGCACCGTCAACCCCAGGATCGACCTCACCGGAACCGCCCTGGTATTGCCGAAGAATCCGGTCCCGTGGCCGAAACAGGACGGCGCGACTCGGATGGCGGGCGTCAGCTCGTTCGGAATCAGCGGCACCAACGCGCACGTCATCGTCGGCGATCCGCCGGAGCACGCCGAGTCTCCGAGGACCGAACCAGGACCGGCGCTGGTGCCGATCTCCGCTCGCCATGCGGACGCGCTGACCGATCTGGTCGCCGCCTTCCGGGCCGGCCTCGCCGAGCGGCAGGCCGAGGCCGCCGATATCGCCTACACCGCGGCTGTCCGCAGGCACCATCACGAGTACCGCGCCGCCCTGGTCCTGTCCGGCGACGGGCCGCCGCGACTGGTGCCGGGCACCGAACCGGACGAGCGGCCGCGAGTGGTGTTCGTGTTCCCCGGGCAGGGCTCGCAATGGCTCGGCATGGGACGCGCACTGCTCGCCGGTGAGCCCGCGTTCCGCGCGGCTGTCGATGCGTGCGACGACGCGATCCAAAATGAGACCGGTTGGTCTGTTATCGAAGAATTGACCGCCGAGCCGTCCAGGTCTCGGCTGGACCGGGTCGACATAGTGCAGCCGGTGCTGTTCGCGATGGAGGTCGCCTTGGCGGCTCTGTGGCGGTCGAAGGGCATCGAGCCG
The DNA here is from genome assembly GCF_040639505.1 of Nocardia sp. NPDC023852. Taxonomy (NCBI): domain Bacteria; kingdom Bacillati; phylum Actinomycetota; class Actinomycetes; order Mycobacteriales; family Nocardiaceae; genus Nocardia; species Nocardia sp. NPDC023852. Next base: position 81,674 of record NZ_JBFAAB010000017.1, on the reverse strand, counting down.
GACGCGGTCATCGGACACAGCATGGGCGAGGTGGCCGCCGCGCATGTGGCCGGCGCGCTCACGCTGGCCGACGCGACACGGATCATCTGCCGCCGCAGCCGGTTGCTGCGCGGACTGGCCGGGCGCGGCGCGATGGCGTTGGTGGACCTGCCGATGGAGCGGGCGCACACGGTGCTGTCCGGATTCGCCGATCGGGTGTCGATCGCGGCGAGCAACAGCGCACGCTCGACCGTGCTCTCCGGTGACCCGGCCGCGTTGGACGAGCTCCTGGCCGAGCTGGCCGGTGCGGGGGTGTTCTGTCGTCGGATCAAGGTCGAGGTCGCCGCGCACAGCCCGCAAGTCGACGCCATCACCGATGAGCTGAGTCGCCAGCTCGGTACGCTGACACCGGAGGCCACCACGGTGCCGATGTGGTCTACCGTGCTCGGAAAGGTCTGCGCCGCGGCGGAGCTGGATACCACGTACTGGATACGCAACCTTCGTGAGCCCGTGCTGTTCTCAGAGGCGATTCGTGACTGCATGGCGCTGGGGCGCACGGTATTCGTCGAGCTGAGCCCGCACCCGATCCTGCTGCCCTCGATCGAAGAGGACGGGGGAACGGTCATTCCGTCCGGGCGGCGCGAACACGATGAGCGAGCGGTGTTCCTCGAATCGCTTGCCGCGTTGTATGTCCGGGGTTGCCAGGTGGACTGGCCCGCGCTGCACCCGAAGGGCGGGCGCTGCGTGCCGCTGCCTGCTTACCCGTGGCAGCGCCAGCGGTACTGGGTGCACCGAACTCCGGGTCCTCGCACCGACCATGGGCATCCATTGCTTGGTGCGCCCGTCAGCCCCGCGACCTCACCCGGCACACGGATCTGGGAACGCGAACTGGATCTGCCGTATCTCGCCGACCATACGGTGGACGGCGCGGTGGTGTTCCCGGCGTCGGGCTACGTGGAGATGGCGCTCGGTGCGTCCGGTCGATCGTCGGTGCTGGAGGACCTCGCATTCGACCGGATGGTGATTCTCGGGAAGGACGGTTCCGGACACGTCCAGTTCATCGAGGACTCCGGCCGTTTTCAGGTGTATGGCCGAGCGACGAGGGACGAGCCGTGGGTTCCGTGCGCGCACGGAACGGTCCGTCATGGCGACGACGGGCCACCGCCGGCCGAGTCGCCGTCGTCGGTGCGGGACCGGTGCCGCACCGAGGTCGCCGTGGCGGAGCACTACGAACGGTATGCCAGTCGAACCATCGGCTACGGCCCGGCTTTCCGAGGTGTGCAACGGATCTGGGCCGGTGACGGTGAGGGCGTTGCCTTGGTCGAGCTGGCCGGGTCGTCCTCGGGGTACGTCTGCCACCCGGCGCTGCTGGACGCATGCTTCCAGGTACTCGGGGCTGTGCTGCTCGACCGGCGCGCGACCGGCGGGGTCATTCCGGTGCGGATCGACCGGCTGCGCGTGCACCGGCCACCCGGTGGCCGCGTGTGGGTACACGCGCGCGCGGGGTCGACCGAGGACAGTGGGGATCTGCTGGTGCTCGATGAGGACGGCGCGGTGCTGGTCGAGGTCGAGGGGCTGACGGTGGCAAGGCCTGCCGAAGCAGAACCGTACCGGGACTGGCTCTACCAGGTGGCATGGCGCCCGGTGCAACGGCTCGTGGCACCGGATCCCGGTGAAAGGGCTCCCGGGACATGGCTGGTGCTCACCGATTCCACCGGTGTCGGCACGGCGCTGGCCACGCTGCTGCAACAGCGTGGCCAGACCTGCGTACTGGTCGACAAGGAGGATATCGACATCGGCGACGACGACGCGTGGAGCGCGCTACTCGACGACGTCGCCGCCGGCGGACGAGCCTGCATCGGGGTGGTACACCTGTGGAGCCTGGACACCACCATTACCGAACACGTCACCGCCGACACGCTGACCGCCGATCAGCAGATCACCGGACTCAGCACGGTGCGTCTGGTCCGCGCGCTCGCTCGCCTCCGCCTGCGGGACCAGCCCCGGCTGTGGCTGGTCACCAGGGCAGCGCAGCAGGTAGGCCGCGAACCGGTCGAGGTGTCTCAAGCACCGTTGTGGGGACTGGCAAGGACACTGAGTGTCGAGCATCCCGAACTGGAGTGCACGCGGGTCGACCTCCAATCAAGGTGGGCGCCGAGCCGTTCCGCTGAAGAACTCCTCCCCGAGCTGGTCGGGGCGGACGGCGAAGACGAGATCGCGTTACGCGAGGAAGGGCGGAACCTGGCGAGGCTGGTACGGGCTTCGTTCGAGACCGGGAACGCCGAGCCGACCCTGCCCCAGGGGACGTACCTCATCAGCGGCGGTCTCGGCGGTCTCGGCATCGGCCTGGCACGCTGGCTGGCCGCGCGCGGGGTGCGGCACCTCGTGCTGGCCGGACGGCACGATCCGGCGCCGCACGTGCAGGCCAGGATCGCCGAGCTCAGAGGGGACGGCGTCGAGGTTGTGGTCGCCCGGGCGGACGTGGCCCGGCGCCAGGACGTCGCCCGAGTCCTCACGGACATCGACGAGCGGATGCCGCCACTGCGTGGAGTGCTGCACGCGGCCATGGTGCTCGACGATCGGACCATTCTGGAACTGGACGCCGAACGGTACGAGCGCGTGCTGGCACCCAAGATGCGGGGCGCGTGGAATCTGCATGAGCTGACCGGCGACCGGAAGTTGGAGTTTTTCGTCATGTACTCGTCGGCCTCGGCCTTGCTCGGCTCGCCGGGACAGGCCAACTACGCGGCCGCCAACGCATTTCTCGGCGCGCTCGCGCGACATCGGAAACACGGTGGCCGAACGGCATTGTGCGTGGACTGGGGGCTGTACTCGCAGGAAGGCATCATGGCAGGACGGAACGCGGAAGGGGAGCGGCTCGCGCACCGAGGGGTCGGCACCCTGACGCCCGAGCAAGGCATGGAAATTCTCGGTCGGCTGCTGAGCGGCAGTACCAGCCAGGTCGCGGCGGCCAATCTCGATCTCCGACAGTGGCTGGCGTTCTACCCGGCCTCGGCAGGTGCGTCGCTGTTCGGCGAACTCCGGGACGACGGCCGCGAGAGCGACAGAAGGCCATCGGCTCCCTGGTTCGCAGACCGGCTGCGTGCGGCCACCCCTGCTGAACGCCCGAGCTTGATCGACGCCCTCGTGACTGAGCAACTAGGCCAGATCCTGCACCTCGACGCCGCTCTTATCGACCGGAAGGCGCCGCTGGCCGCCACGGGAGTCGACTCGCTGATGGCGCTCGAACTCCGGAACAGGCTGGAGTCGGCGCTAGGCATCCGGCTGTCCGCGACGTTGCTGTACGCCGCACCGACGGTGCGAGCACTGACCGAACAGCTACTCGGCGTACTCGATATGGCCCAGCCGCAGGCGGCCACCGACGAGTTCGACGACCTCGCCATAGACGACCTTCTGGCGCGGATCGACGGTTCGATCGACCGGCTCGAAAACGGGGAGCTGCCATGACCCTCGTCGACGAGGAAGGCTACCGCTCACGTCTTGTCAAAGCCGCTTCCGCGCTGCGCAGTCTGGAGGCCGAGGTCGCGCGGTTGACGCGGCAGCACACCGAACCCATCGCGGTGATCGGTATGGGTTGCCGCTTTCCCGGTGGGGTCGACGATCCGGAATCATTCTGGACACTGCTTTCCGACGGCGTCGACGCGGTGTCCGAGCGGCCAGCCCCCGCTACCGAGGATGCCACGCGGACAGGTGCCTTTCTGTCCGATGTGGACGGTTTCGACGCGGCGTTCTTCGGGATCTCGCCGCGGGAGGCCGCCGCGCTGGATCCGCAACACCGGCTGCTGCTCGAAGTCGCATGGGAGGCGCTGGAAGACGCCGGAGTGGTGACCGAGCGGCTGGCCGGCAGCAGAACCGGCGTGTTCGTCGGTATGAGCAGCAACGACTACCTGCTGCTCAGCGCCCGATCCGGCGCCATGGGTGGGTACACGGGCACTGGAACGGCGCACAGTTTCGGCGCGGGCCGGTTGTCGTACCTGCTCGGGCTGCGCGGGCCGAGTCTGTCGGTGGATACCGCGTGCTCGTCGTCGCTGGTCGCGGTGCACCTGGCGATCCGGAGTCTGCGAACAGGGGAGAGCTCGCTCGCGCTGGCCGGCGGAGTGAACCTCGTTCTCGACGACTCGGTCACCGAGATGGTCGCCGATCTGCAAGCGCTGTCACCGGACGGCCGGTGCCGCACGTTCGACGCGCGCGCGAACGGGTTCGTCCGGGGCGAGGGTTGCGGAATCGTTGTGCTGAAGAAGCTGTCGGACGCGCTGGCCGACGGTGATCGGGTGCTCGCGGTGCTGCGGGGCTCTTCGATGAACTCGGATGGTCGCTCGGCCGGACTGACCGCGCCGAACCCATTGGCGCAGCAGGACATGCTGCGCCAGGCGTTCGCCGATGCGCGCGTGCGCCCCGGCGACATCGGATACGTGGAGACCCACGGCACCGGCACCGCGCTCGGCGACCCCGTGGAGATCGAGGCCTTGACCGAGGTTTTCGGCGAGCCGGACCCGGACAGCGGCGGTTGTGTGCTCGGCGCGGTCAAGACCAACATCGGGCATCTCGAGGCCGCCGCCGGTGTCGCCGGACTGATCAAGGCGGTGCTGGTCTTGCGGTACGGGAAAATTCCCCGCAACCTGCACTTCAACACACTGAATCCGAGGATTTCCCTGACCGGAACTCCCTTCGTGATACCGAAGACGGCCGTCGCGTGGCCCGCAGGCGAGCGGCCACGGATCGCCGGCGTCAGCTCGTTCGGCATGAGCGGCACCAACGCGCATGTCGTCGTCGCCGAAGCGCCCACGGCCGAGCAGGTGCCACCGCGCGCCGGACCGATCCTTCTTCCGCTGTCGGCACGAAGCCGGGCAGCACTGATCGACCTGGCTTCGGCACACGCGAGTGTCCTCGAGGGGGACAGCGATCCGCACGACATCGCCTACACCGCGGGCGCCCGGCGTGATCATCATGAGCGGCGGATCGCGGTGGTCGGCGAGTCCGCAACCGAGCTGGCCGAGAAGTTGCACGCCCTGGCTCGGGATGGTGTCACCGCGGCACGAGCCGACACACCGCCCGCGCTCACCTATGTCTTCTCCGGACAGGGCGCGCAGTGGATCGGCATGGGACGGCAATTGCAATCCAGCGAGCCGGTCTTCGCCGCCACACTCGGTAGATGCGATGAGCTCATCGCGCAGAACGCGTCGTTCTCGCTGCTCGCCGAACTGGCCGCGCCGCCGGACAGGTCGAGGTTACAGCGCACCGAGATCGCCCAGCCCGCGCTGTTCGCCATTCAGATCGCTCTGGCCTCCCTGCTGTCCTCATGGGGCGTTCGACCGGACGCGGTCATCGGGCACAGCGTCGGGGAAATCGCCGCCGCGCAGGTCGCGGGCGCGCTGAGTCTCGCGGACGCCATCAGGATCGTGGTGTCCAGGGGCCGCATCATGGCACGCGCCGACGGTTCGGGGGCGATGGTCTCGGTCGCGCTCAGCCAGGATGAGATCGCGGCCTTGATGTCGACAACGGACACTTCGGTCGCGGTGGCGGCTGTCAACGATGACAGATCCGTCGTGCTCTCCGGCGCGGTGGACGAGCTGCGCACGCTGCTCGACCCGCTCCAGCGACGAGGCGTTCGCTGCCGCAGGCTACCGGTCGACTACGCGTTCCACTCGCCGTCGATGGCGCCGCTGGCCGTCGAACTCGCGGAGGAACTCGGCACGGTCGAGGCCAGCCGGACCTTGTGCCCGCTGTACAGCACGGTCCGCGGCGACCGGATCGGCGGACATGAATTGACCGCGGCCTATTGGGCGGACAACGTCCGGCATCCGGTCCGGTTCGCCGAAGCCGTGCACGCCGCGGCCAGAGATGGGCAACAGGCTTTCCTCGAGATAGCACCGCATCCGGTGCTCTCCGGCCATGTGGCGAACTGTCTCGGCAGGGGAGCGGCGATACCGACGCTGCGCAGGGAGCGGCCGGAACTGCGGGGCCTGCTCGGCTCGGTCGCCGAACTCTATACCGCGGGGTATCCGGTGGACTTCGCCGGCCTTTACCGGGATCGCCGCCCGGTGGTGTCGTTGCCGCGCTATCCGTGGCAGCGCAGACGTTACTGGCTCGACACCCCAGAACCGCCAGGGGAACAGGCGGCCGTGGAGCCGGTGCGCTGGGTCGATGAGCTGATCGGATTGCCGGACGGCGAGAAGGAGGCCGCGATCGAGTCAGCCGTGCGCACGGACACGGCTGCCGTGCTCCAGTCTTCGCCTTCGGATGTGCCGGTCGACGGCATGTTCATGGAACTGGGCATGGATTCGCTGATGACCGTACAACTGCGGCACGAACTGGCCGCCCGAACGGGTCTCGCGCTGCCGGCGACCCTCGCCTTCGACCATCCGACCCCACGGGCGATCACCCGGTACTTGCTGAAGGCGCTCGCCGAGCATGTAGAAAATGGATCATGATGAAGGTATACGGGACGGCCACCAGCGCGTGTACGCACAAGGTGCTGATGGTGCTCGCGGAGAAAGACCACCAAGCCGAACTGATCGAGGTGAGTGTCCTCAAAGGACACGACAAATCCCCCGAACACCGGGAACGCCAGCCCTTCGGGGAGATTCCGGTACTCGAGGACGACGGGTTCCTGCTGTACGAATCGCGGGCGATCATCCGCTATCTCGATCAGCGGCTGCTTGGCCCCGCGCTGACGCCGGATAACCTCCAGCTGCGCGGGCTGATGGAACAGTGGATCAGCATCGAGCAAAGCTATGTCAGCGGCCCGGTGTGGGAGCTGGTCCGCGGCGGCCCGGTCTACGAGATCATCCGGGAAAGTCCCGCCGCGCCGCTTTTGCCACCGCCACCGGACCAGGACGCGATCGTCGCTGCCCGCGCTGCGCTGGCCACACCGTTCGACGTCGCGGACGCCACGCTGGCCAGGCAGGAGTTCCTCGCCGGCCCTGAGTTCTCTCTCGCCGAGGTCACCTGGCTGCCCTACTTGCAGTATCTGGTCGCCTCCAACGGCGCTGACTTGATCGATGCGCGGCCGAACCTGGCGCGGTGGTGGCGGGAGATCAGCGGAAGGCCCACCTGGCTCCGAGTCGGCAAGGTGCTGGAGCGGCCGGAATGAACCGGTTCGATCTCTGGGGTGAGCAGATGCGCGTCGATCCGTTGCCGACGCTGGCGCTGATGCGTGCCGAGGCACCGATCGTCCGGCTGTTCAATCCGCACCAGGGGGCGCCCGAGTGGCGCGTGACCCGCTACGCCGACGTCGCCGAACTGCTCCGCGACCCCCGTTTCACCAAGGACAAGCGGAAACTGTCCGATCAGGCGCGCTCCCGGTACTTCCGGGTCACCGAATTCGACCGGCTGGACAAACACATGCTCTACGCCGATCCGCCGGAGCACACCAGAATGCGCGCATTGGTGGCCAAGGCATTCACGCCCCGCCGGATCTCACAGCTGCGCCCCCGCATCGCCGAAGCGACGGCGAAGCTGCTGGACCTGGCCGAGCGCCAGGACTCGGTGGACCTGCTCGACGCCTTGGCCTTCCGGCTGCCGATCACCGTGCTGGTCGAGCTGATCGGGGTTCCGATCGAAGACCAGGAGCGCTTCCGGGAGTGGACCAGAATTCTGATCGCTCCGCCGTCGGAAGGAGACTTCGACGCTTTGCGCCGCATGGCGATCGAGTTCCAGCAGTACCTGGAGGAATTCCTCGCGCTGCGCCGCAGGCGGCCCCGCGACGATCTCACCAGTGCGTTGATCGAAGCGGAGACGCATGGCGACCGGCTGTCGTCGGTGGAACTGATGAGCATGGTGTTCCTGCTCATCGCGGCAGGTTTCGAGACGACTGGGAACCTCATCGGCAATGGGGTGTGGGCGCTGCTGCGGCATCCCGCGGAACTGCGTCGGCTGCGCGCCACGCCGGAACTCATCGAACCGGCCATCGAAGAGGTGTTGCGATACTGCCCGCCGGTGGCGAACAGCACCGGGGCCTTTCCCCTGACCGATGTCGAGTTCCGGGGAACGGTCATCCCGGCCGAGGAACTGGTCGTCGCTTCGCTGCTGTCTGCACATCATGATCACACGCAGTTTCCCGAACCGGACCGGTTCGACATCACCAGGACACCGAATCGGCACCTGGGTTTCGGTCTCGGCCTGCACTTCTGTCTCGGTGCGTCACTGGCAAGACTCGAGGCGACGACGGCGATCAGCATCCTGGTGCAGCGCTTTCCGGAGCTGCGATTCGCGGCCGATCCGGACACGTTGCGGTGGAAGAACGGCGTATTCGTCAATGGTCTGGAATGCCTTCCCGTCACCTGGGAGGCGCGGTGAGGCACAATCGCGCAGCGCTCATCGGGCCGATGGGGTGCGGGAACTCCCGCAAGACACTGGAGGCGCGGTGAGGCACAATCGCGCAGCGCTCATCGGGCCGATGGGGTGCGGGAACTCCCGCAAGACACAGGAGGTGCGATGACGATCCGGGTGCGGCAGGCGGCGCTGGACGATCTGGACGAGATCATGGCCGTCGAGCAGGACTGGGAGGAATCTCAGCGGGCCAGCCGAGACCAGATGATGGCTCGCCTGCGCGCGTTCCCCGAGGGGTTCTGGATTTTCGAGCAGCACGACGAGGTTGTCGGCACCTTGATGGGCTTCCCCATGCGGTACACGGCGGACAGGATTTCCGAGCTCAGCGATTGGGACTCTGTGACCGGCAACGGCTATTACCCAGAGATCGACCTGGACACGGCGAACGCCATCTACCTTGCTTCCGGCTCACTGAAGCGCACTGCGCGCGGCGGCACCGCATACGCGGTGATGATGGAGACCCCCGTCGAGCTGGCCGAGCGATTCGCGCTGAACTATGTCCTCACCGGAGCAAAGATTCCCGGTTACGACGCCTACTGCCGCCGGTTCGGCGAGATCGACGCGCGCGACTACGCGTTTCGCAGGCTCGGTGGCTGCCTTGTCGATCCGTTCCTGGAAATGTACCGGGGGCACGACTATCTGGTGCCCGACCGGAAGCACATTGTCCCCAACTACTATCCGGATCCGCCGAGCAGGGATTACGGCGCGATCGTGGTGCGGCGTGTACGGGGAACGCCTGGGCGATGATCGTCATCGAGCCGCCAGGGAAGGCCACCGGCATGGGCCCGGACTCCGGCTGAGTCGGGATGCCCATCGGGATGCCCAGCAGGTGAGGCCGGGCGCCGACCCGGCTCAGCCATGGATGTCTACGGTGTGGGCGCCGGGACTGTTCTGCGGGAGCGAGATACCGCGTTGCTGCAAGGATGCGGCCCATCATGTCGAGGACCTGGTTGTCGTAGAATCACGAGTAGATGGGTGATTCCGGGTTGGTGCGAACGAGTAGCTCGGTGCGAGGCCGTCGAGTTGTGCGGCCCTCTTCGCCGTCCTGCTGGTTGGTTGTCACGTCCACGTATGTCGACAAAGATCGGTAGGTGTTTCGGCTATGCGAACTGAGGGAGACGTGTGGGACATCGTCAGTAGCGTGGGGCTGACGGCGTTGGGGGTCGCGACGTTTCGGGCGTTGGAGGCGGCCGGTCCCGATCCGTTGATCGAGGACGATTACGCGCCGCTGTTCGTCGAGGCTGCGGGCGAGCCGCATTTCACCGGTTTGTTGGCCGACCCTTCCGCGCTGGACGGTACGCCGCTGGTTCCCGGTTTCATGGGTTTTCGGACCAAGTTCTTCGATGAGTTCTTCTTGTCGGCCGTCGCGAACGGGGTGCGGCAGGCGGTGATCGTGGCAGCGGGGTTGGATGCGCGGGCGTATCGCCTCGACTGGCCGGCGGGTACCACGGTATTCGAGATCGACCAGCCGAAGGTGTTGGAGTTCAAAGAGAAAGTGCTCGTCGAACACGTTGCGCAACCGAAGGCCGATCGGCGGGCGGTGGCGGTGGACCTGCGAGAGGACTGGCCCGCTGCTCTCCGGGCGGCGGGCTTCGATTCCGACAAGCCCGCCGTGTGGTCGGCAGAAGGGCTGCTGCCGTATCTTCCCGGTGCGGCGCAGGACGCATTGTTCGAGCAGATCGTCGAACTCTCCGCACTCGGCAGCCACCTCGGGGTGGAGAGTTTCATGACCGGAACCGATGTCAAACGCTTCGCGACCATCGAGTCGAAGTATTTTGACAAATCCCTGTTCGGTGATATCGACCTGGCCGAGCTGTTCTACGACGACGAGCGGGCCGATCCGGCGCAATGGCTGACCGAAAATGGCTGGACTGTCCGGGCATTCAGTCCAGCCGAGCTGGCCACAGCCTACGGTCGATCGGCTCCGGAACTCCCCGACGAGCTTACCGACCTGTGGCAGCAGCCGAGGTATCTGACCGCGGTGCGCTAGCCAGGCCAGCGCCCCACCGTCCTGCTCAGAGGGCTTCAGTCGGCGCCTGCGCCTCGGGGCTCGGCCACGAGTTCCGGTTCTGGATCCGACTGCTGCGCGTCATCCGCCATCACCGCCTCGCCGCGAGCGACCATACCCGCCTCGTCGGAGAGCTTCATGTGCGGAATGAACAGCGCGAGCACGAATGCGATCACCACGCCCGGAATCAGGTACCAGAAACCGGGGACAAGGGCGTCGACGTACGACCCGACAATCGCATCGTGCAGGCCCTGGGGCAGGTTCTTGACCACCGATGGCACCAGTGCAGTCGGGTCGATTTTCGCCTGGACTGCCTCCGGACCGTGCGTCCGGAACACATCGGTGAGGCCTTCGGTCAACCGGTTGGTGAAAATCGAACCGAAAATAGCGACACCAAGTGCGCCGCCCATCTCACGGAAGTAGTTATTGGCGCTGGTCGCGGTGCCGATCTGGTTGGGTGAGACCGCGTTCTGCACGACGAGCACGATGATCTGCATCATCAGACCGAGGCCCGCGCCCATCACGAAGAGCATCGCCGAAACCACCCACATCGGGGTATCGGCGTCCAGCCGGGTGAGCCACAGCATGTCCACGAACATGAGCGCCGCGCCGAGCGGCGGATAGACCTTGTAGCGACCGGTCTTGGTAACCATCGTCATCGAAGTGATCAGAGTGATCATCAGACCGATCATCATCGGTATCAACAGCAAGCCTGATACGGAAGCCGAAGCACCAGTAGCCATTTGGAGATAGGTCGGAATGAAGGCGAGCGCGGCGAACATCACAAGGCCGACCAGGAATCCGATCGCCGAGGTCAACACGAACGTCCGATTGCGGAACAACCACAGCGGCAGCATCGGCTCCTCGGCTCGGGCCTGCACCATCACGAACGCGGCCACGATCACCACGAACGCGGCGATCATCGTCACCATCACCGTCGAACCCCAGGTGTACTGCTTGCCGCCCCAGTCGGTGATCAGGATCAGCAGCGTGGTCGCGGCCGACATCAGGACGACACCGAGGTAGTCGGGTCGGGTCCTGGGGCGGTGGCTGGGAATACTCAGGTAGCGGAAGGCGATGAACAGTGCGGCGATACCGATCGGCACATTGATCCAGAAGCACCAGCGCCAGCCGAGGTGATCGGCGAAGAAGCCGCCGAGCAGCGGGCCCGCGACCGAAGTGATGCCGAAGATGGCGCCCATCGGGGCCATATACTTGCCGCGATCCTTCGCGGGCACCACATCGGCAATGATGGCCTGCGCCAGGATCATCAGGCCGCCGCCACCCACGCCCTGCAGGCCGCGGAAGGTGATGAACTCCCAGAAACCCGTCGACGCGGCAGCGCCGACGGATGCGACGGTGAAGATGGTGATCGCGAACAGGAACGGCCAGCGCCTGCCGAACAAGTCACCGAATTTTCCGTAGATCGGCATCATGATGGTGGTCGCCAGCAGATATGACGTCGCGGTCCAGGCCATATGGGAAATGCCACCGAGATCGCCGACGATGGTCGGCATGGCGGTGCCGACGATCGTCTGATCGAGGCTGGCCAGAAACATGCCCGCGATCAGCGCGGCGAAGATGAGCCCGATTCTCCGCTGGGTCAAGACAATAGGGGCGGGCGGCGATTCGGCGGTCGTGGTCATTCGGCACGTCTCCTTTTCCTGGCCGCCGGCTCGAACAGCCGGGCGGCCATTGCACAGTGGTCGCGCATCGCCGCGGCTAGCGATACGGTCGGATCACCCGCTGAGGACATCGCCGCCCTCGTGGTGATGGTTGTCATGACTCCCGCTGCGAGCGAGGTGAATTCGGGCGATGCCTCGCTACCCAGCCGTGCCGAGAGCAGTTCGCCCAAGGTGGCCTCCAACCGGACACCGGAGGCGACGAAGGCCGCGAGCACCCTCGGTTCGGTTTTGATGATCTCGATGACCAAGGAAATGCCCTCGCGTACTTCGCTTTCTGGTTCGAATCCCGCGGCGAACAGCCAGGTGAGATCGTCCATGAGCACACCGGTCGGCCCGCCGGCGGTGAACAGCTCTCGCAATTCTGGTGTGCCGATCTCGCCGACCGGACCCACCACCGCGTCCATCTTCGTCTCGTAGTAGTTGAAAAACGTGCGCGGCGAGACACCGACGGCTCGCGCGATGTCCTCGACGGTCGTGGCATCGAGCCCCCGCTCGATCGTCAGCCGCCGCGCGGCCATGCAGAGATCGAGTTCGGTCCGCAGCTTCTTCTGCTCGCGCAACCCGATCGTTGGCTCGGCACGCTTCGATGGGGACATGCCCGAAAATTTAGCACAAACTGCAAGATTTCATAAACTGCAAGTTGTTGAGTAGGCCGGAGTGGCCCCGGCATCGCGCGCCGACCGTTCCTTGACGCCTTCCCGGGTGGCGGCCGCAGAGATGTTGCACCTCTAATCAAGCCCCTATTGAATGAGCCGTTGATTGACGGTACATTCGCGCGATGAGCGAAGCCGGTGCTGCCGACTCCGATTCGTGGTTGCGGCGAGTAGGTGGTGAAGTCGAGACGGTCGGCGTGGCGCCGGTACCCGACAACCAACGCACTGCCACACCGGGAAAGTTGTTCATTGTCTGGGCCATGACGTCCGGCTCCGCGATAACGCCACTGATCGGCGCGATTCTGTACCCCTACGGGCTCTGGTACATGATCGGCGCGATCGTGGTGAGTTGGCTGATCTTCCTGATTCCCTGTGGCCTGTTCTCCGAGATGGGCCGTGAGCTGCCGCTCACGGCTTTGGTGGTCGCTCGCCGCACCTACGGATGGTCGGCGACCTTTCTGCTCTCGGCGCTGTTCTCCTTCGTCAACATCGTCTTTTTCGGCCTGAACACGGCCACTGGCGCCCTCATCATCGCGGCGTTGTGTCACACCTCTGCGACACCGTGGTACTGGATCGTCGGTGGTATCTGCATCGTGCTCGTTCTGTTCGGGTTCAAGTGGCTCGAGTACTTCTACCGCTACACGGCGCTGCTGTTCATCGTCTGCTACGCCGCGCTGACCGTCTATCTGGCGACGCACTACTCACTGCACGTTCCGCGCCAGACCACCCCGATGGCATGGGGCACGGCGGTTTCCGCTGTCGCCGGGTTCTCGATTCTGTCCTGGACTTATAAGACGTCGACGATTTCGCGCTTCTGTTTGCCTGCTGAGCGCACAGCTGGGCGGACCTGGTACTTCCTGATGCCGAGCCTTGGGATCATGATGCCCATCGTGATCATGGGCGTGATGGGCGCCTACTCGCAGGAGGCGATCGGCGACTGGAACATCGCCGTCCTCGGCGCGCAGATCACCGGTTGGGGCGCGGTGGCGGCGATCGGCGCGGCGCTTGCCGTACTGCATACCAACGCCATGAATCTCTATCCCTCGACCGTCGACCTGCTCGTAACCCTCAACACCGTGCGCAAACCGCGCAGCTGGGAACAGCCCGTCGTCACGGTCATCCTCGGCGTTCTAGGTGTTCTGCTCGCCCAGGCCGGCATCCTGACGCACGCCGAGGTGTTCGTCACCGGCGCAGGTGAGTTGCTCGGCCCGTTCGCTTTCGTCATGATCGTCGACTGGCTGTGGGGCTTGGTCGACAAACGCGACGTCGACAGCTACTTCCGCCCTGCGAGTGGCTTCGCCGACCGATGGCGCATCCCGGCGCTCGCCTGCTTCCTCGCAGGCTTTACGGTGAATTTCTGGGGGAAGGATTTCCTACCCGAAGGCTTCTACCACACGGTGCCGCTGAGCCTGCTCGGATCCCTCGTCGCAGGTGTCGCGTACGGAGCCGTTCTCGGGACGCGCCGCGGTAGCTCGGGCAGGCGACATCCCGGCTCCAAGGCACTCGCCGACCGGAGCCCCGAAGAACAGTCGATGCGGAGGTCTAGGCCTGTCTCCCAATAAGTTCGGTCCTCCGCACGACCTGCCCCGAGAACCGGGGTGTTGATCCCGGCCTCGGCTTCGGGAATGGTCTATACCGTGACTCGCACGCTCCCGACCGCGCCTGGTGATGCCGGCGCTGGGAATGGTAATGCGACGATTCTGATAGAAACACGGCGAGGGGCTGCTCTTCGGCGTTGGCCAGTGCCGGCGAGAGGCTTTGTCGCCGACGGCCTGTTCGGATACAGCGATCAATCCTGCTGCCGCTGGGACGCCGATTTCGACGCTGGTTCCTGGTACGGTCTCGATGCCGACTCAGCTGGTTCAGTGTAGCTATCGACGAGGACATTTCGAAGATAAGGATATTTGTGAGTCGATCCTCTGTTGTGCTGTCTGTCTTCTCTCTTGTTCTGATTGGATTGCCGAGTGTGACCGCGTGTGGTGACTCGGATGGCGGAGAACCTGCGACGACTTCGACGACGGTTGTCGCGCCGTCCGTGACGAGTATTGCGCCGCAGTCGAGTTCGGTGCCGGTTCCGTCGGCGGTGAACCCGCCGACCACCGTGACCAGCGTGGTCGAGCCGCCGAGTCAGGAACCCGCTCCACCCGCGGTCCAGGAACAGCCCAGGCAGCCAGCGCCTCCGGCGAAGCCAGAACCTCCGGCGAAGCCGGCGCCAACGCTTCCGGACCCGGGTTTCGAGCCGCATCCCGGTTACTGATCCGCGAAGGCTGTGTGTGATTCCATGAAGTTCGGCACAAACGTTCGTGCTTCGTCGCGGACGATCAGACTGTTTCACATAACTCTTTCGGTATTCACCCTTGCGGTGCTCGGCGGCAGCGCCACGGTTGCTTCGGCCGAGCCCGCGAAATCACCGGCCGCCGGTAAGGCGCTGGTGGCCCTGGGGGATTCCTACACCGCGAACGGCATTCGGCTCGATGGTGACGAGAAGGAGTGCCGGCACGGACCGGCGGCATGGCCGATTCAGCTGAGTCAATTGATGGGGGTGGCCGGGACATCGGATTTCGTGGATGTCTCGTGCCCGGGTGCTTCTATCCAGAGCCAAACCGCCTACAACCTGCTCCACGAAGCCCGCCTGGCTGACGCCGCGGGTGGGTTCGGTCCGCGCACCCAGGTGGTGGCGATCCAGATGGGGATGAACGACACCTGGGGCACGAGCAAGACCATGATGTGGACCGCGATGGGTCCATGCATCTTCAACCTGCGCGACGGTTGCGGTCTCGAAGCCGCCGAGCAGGGCCGCAGCCCCGACTACCGGGCCGTGACCGGGAAAGAGTACGCCGACCGCATCCGCGCAGTCGTCGAATACATTCGCTACTACGCACCGCAGGCACGGATGGTCCTCGTCGGCTACCCGGAACTGGTCCCCCCGGGTTCGGAGGTGTTGTGCGCCAACGTTCTCGGCGTGGGTGCCATCATCCAGAACCGGGGCGCCGCCGTGGTGGAGTACATGGACCGGCTCGATCGCGCGCAGCGGGAGGCGGCCGCTATCCTGGGTGTCGACTTCTTCGATTCCCGGGCGGTCACCACCGGACACGGTCTGTGCTCGGATCAGCCGTGGGTGAACGGGTTGTTCGATCCGCGTGCCGACTTCGTCGGCATGCCCTTCCACGCCAGCGCGCAGGGTGACACGGCCGTCGCTGTCGGGCTGCATCGCTGGATCACGCGGTGACCGCCACCGCGGACGGAGCAGCTCCAGCCTCCTCGACGATGCCGCGGCCTTCGGTTCCCGCTACCCAGGATTCGTTGGGTCCGAACCCGTCAGGGCGGGGTCTGCCCGGTCTCACCGGGGCGCGGTGGTGGGCAGCGGCGACGGTGTTCATTCTCCATGCGCTGGTGTTCTTGCCTACCTACCCGTTCCAGAAGTCGCAGCTGTTCCGCCGGATCCATCAGGACTTCGTGCCGATGCAGTTCGGCGCCACGGCGGTCACGTTCTTCTTCGTGCTGTCGGGATTCATCATCTACTGGTCGTTTCGGCCCGGCACCTCCACCGTGGCCTTCCTTCGGCGGCGCGCACTCAAGATCTACCCCACCCACCTTGTTGCCGCCGCGGCATTCATCCTGGTTGCTGCTGTGCCGCTGAGCCGCACCGTCGCCTGGGTGCCGAACCTGCTGTTGATCCACACCTGGGTACCGAAATGGACGACCGTCGGTGGGCTCAACGTTCCGTCGTGGTCGTTGGCGGCGGAAGTCCTGTTCTACCTGAGCTTCCCGCTGGTCCTGCCGCTGGTGCGGCGCATACACACCGACCGGTTACTGCCCTGGATCACCGGTCTGCTGGTGTTTATCATCCTGCTGAACACCGCCTACTACCTCGGCCTCGACGGCCCCACCAGCACCACCAACGCATTCGCGCCTCGCCTCGTCCCGGGTGAGGTATCCCCGCCAACCGAACTGCATGCCTCCCCCGCGTGGTTCAGGCAGGCTGATATCCCGATCGTTCAGTCGTACTGGTTCAGCTACAATTTTCCGCTTTCGCGGCTGCCCGAGTTCTTCGCCGGGATGCTGGTAGCGCGAATGGTGATCGAAGGGCGGTGGCGCACCACCCGGTTGACGCTGCCGGTGGTCGCGCTGGCACTCGCCTACGCGGCGACCTGGGTAGTGCCCGTGACCTACAAGATGTCGGCCCTGGTGGTGGGACCGATATGCGCCCTGGTCGCGACGATCGCCGCGCGGGATCTGCAAGGGGTCTCCGGGCTCATCGCCTCCCGCCCCCTGGTGTGGCTCGGCAATATCTCCTTCGCGTTCTACGCGATCCAACTGCCCATCATGGTTCTGGTCACCCGCCTGGTCATCGGCGGACGACAGTTCGGATTCCTCGGCTGGCTGGGCTGCACGACACTCTGCTTCGCGCTCTCAGTACTGGCCGCCGCCGCGATCTACCACTGGGTCGACCTACCGGTGATGCGCCGCTTCGCCCACCGGCGACCCCGGAAATCACCTCACCTGACCACGTAAAACAACGGTTTGCTCTCAGACAAAGTGGCGGATCGGGTGGTTCGGTCCTGCGGCCCAGGCGGGTCATCGACGCACCTGCTTCGGGATGTGGTCGGCGGCGGTGCGGTACTCCTCGTCGGTGACGCGCGCGGCCCACGTCACGGCGTCGCCTTCCCACAGCGCGAGGTGGGTCATGAACGACTCGGGCCCCGCGCCGTGCCAGTGCTCTTCGCCGGGCGGGGTCCACACGGTGTCGCCGGGCCGCATTACGATCACCTCGCCATCGCGGGTGACGACCAGACTCGTTTGCGCGTAGCCCGCGGTCACGAAACGTCCGCGCCACTCCGGAAGGCCATCCCTGGCTGTTCGGAAGTAATTGAGTAGCAACCGGATTCGCCGCACCGCAATACCGCAGGATGATCGTCGACCGCGTGATCCGCCCTGGGCAATGCGACGGTACGGGAACCGAGTTCGTCGGCGAGCCGGGCAGAATCCAGGTACAGCAGGGCGTCCTCGACCGCCGAGTGCGATCGCAACGGTGGCATCCCGTTCGTCGACCGCGCGGCGCAGCCGCTGTTCGAGTCGAAGTTGTGCGAATCAGCCTGCGCGACGCATTGATTGGGCCGTTATCCAATGGTACGTGACCTAAGTCACATGCAGCTCGGGAAAAGTCGAGGGTGCCCGATGTTGAAATCGTCCGACAACGAACGCTTGGTGCGGGTGAGTAGCGGAACCCCGATGGGCGAATTGATGCGTCGTTACTGGCATCCGATCGCGCCCGTCGCGGAACTGGACTCGAGCCCGCTGCGCACGAAAGAGGTGCGCCTACTCGGCGAAGATCTGGTGCTGTTTCGAGATCGCAGTGGGCGACTGGGGCTGATCGATCGCTACTGTTCGCACCGCCGAGTGAACCTCGCGCTCGGCATGGTCGAGCAGGACGGCATCCGATGCCCATACCACGGCTGGAAGTTCGCCACCGATGGTTCGTGTATCGATCAGCCCTTCGAGATGACCATGCAGGGCAACGATCATTTCGCCCGTAGCTGTGGCATACCCGGGTTTCCGGTTCAGGAACTGGCGGGGCTGGTGTGGGCATATCTCGGCGCCGGTTCCGCACCGCTGCTGCCGCGGTGGGCGCCGCTGGTGTGGGAGGAGGCCGTGCGCGACATTTCCATTGCCGAGTTACCGTGTAATTGGCTTCAGTGCCAAGAGAATTCGCTCGATCCGGTGCACACCGAGTGGCTACATACCAACTATCCGAACTATTTGCGCCAGGTCACGAACATGGGGGATGAGACCCGGTTCGAAGGGCTCGGCCCGACAGCGGGCAAGCGGCATCGCCGAATCCGCTTCTACGACTTCGAATACGGCATGGCAAAGGCGCGAATGGTGGAGGGCGACACCGGAACAGAGGAGGACTGGACCGTCGGCCATCCGGTGATCTTTCCGCATATCCTCGTCACCGGATGCCAGTTCGCCTACACGATGCAATTCCGGGTGCCGATCGACGACACGCACACCAATCACATCTCGCTCTACGTCTTTCCGACAGCGCCCGGAACCAAAGCTCCTCGGCAGCGGCAGATACCGTTTCGCTATGTACCGCTGAAGGACGAATTCGGGGACTGGATTTTGAATTTCAGCTTCAACCAGGACTACATGGCCTGGGTGGAGCAGGGTGCCATCGCTGAGCGCGATCGGGAGAAGCTGGGCGTCTCCGACACCGGCATCATCAAGTACCGGAAGCTGCTGTTACGCGAACTGCGCAAGCTGGAGCAGGGCGACGAGCCGATGAACGTTTTTCGGGATCCCGTGGCCAACGTCTGTGTCGACTTCCCTCGCGAGCGCATCAAACACGGCATGGTGACCCGCCCGATCTACAAGCCCGGACCGGGCGAGGTCAGCGGAATCGCGGGCGAATACGGCTGGAGTTCCGACACCGAGCTCATCGAGCAAGCCCTCGCCACCTGGGACACGATTCCCGAACACGCCCGTCCGGCCCGCACGAAGGAGACCGGGCCGCATGTTCGGTGAACGACTCGCGACCGCTCTCGCCGCCTGGCCGGACCACCGCCCCGCCGTCGTCGACGAGGAACACACGCCCCCGCGGGTGATGACGTTCGGTGAGCTGCGGGTGGCGGTCCGCCGATACCGCAGGCAACTCGCCGCGCTCGGCGTCGGCCCCGGGCATCTGGTGCCGCTGCT
Organism: Nocardia sp. NPDC023852; assembly: GCF_040639505.1. Lineage (NCBI taxonomy): Bacteria > Bacillati > Actinomycetota > Actinomycetes > Mycobacteriales > Nocardiaceae > Nocardia > Nocardia sp. NPDC023852. The sequence continues at coordinate 62,298 of NZ_JBFAAB010000017.1, read as the reverse complement.
CACCCGGCAGACCCCGGAATCCGTCGCGGTGGCCTGTGCACTGCTACTACAAGGTGGGGCGTTCTGCTTTCTCAGCGAACGGTTTTCGCCCGGCGATCGGCGCTGGCTCATCGAGCGGATGGATCCCATCGGAGTGCTCGTCGACGAGTTCGGCACCGGGCTGCTGTCGGACGACGACCGGGCCGCGTTCCCCCCGATTCGAGTGCGGCCCGGCGGCCTCGATCCATCGGCGGACGAGGTTCGTGCCGGTTCGGCCGGTTTTCCCGGCATCGCGGAGGCACACTTCTCCTCGGGGTCGACCGGGCGGCCGAAAGCCGTCCTCGGCACCCGCCGAGGGTTGGAGCACTTCGCCGACGTGCAGATCGTCGGGAGCGGCATCACGGCGAACGACCGGCTGTTGTGCAACGTCGGTTTCGGCAGCAATCTCGGGCTCGTCCAGATCTTCAGCACGCTGTTCACCGGCGCGGCACTGCATTTGAGCCGAGCCAGGGGCAAAGAACTCGGCGACGTGATCAGGCGGTCGGGGATCACCGGCCTGGGCGGTGCCACGCCGATGTGGACGGCCGCTCTGGCGAGCGGCGCCGTCGACGAGCCGCTGTTCGGCGACGTGCCGACGCTGCGCTACATCTTCACCGGTGGACTGCACATGCCGCGCTCACGTCTGCGACAACTGTTCGCCCGTCTCGGCCCCGGTGTACGCGTATTCGAGATCTACGGACAGGCCGAGGTGCGGCAGATGACGCACTTTCCGATCAACGCACCGGAGCACCGGCACCGGATCGACAGTGTCGGACGGGCCGTCGAGGGCTCCACACTGTTCATCGCGCGCGATGAACAGGCGCTGGCACCGGTCGGTACCGTGGGCGAAATCGCCCATATCGGGCCCGGGATCATGCACGGCTATCTCGGCCAGCCGGAACTGACGGCGACCCAACTGTGTACCCACGGCGCCTTCCCCGGACAGACGGTGGTGTACACCGGCGACTTCGGCTACCAGGACGAAGACGGCTACGTCTACATCAAGAGCCGTGGCTCCCGGGTGATCACGCTCGAGGACGGGACCCGGGTATGGCCCACCGATGTCGAGAGTGCGCTCGCCGCGCACCCCGAGGTTGTCGATGCCGTCGCGGTGGGCGTGCGCGTGGACGGGCGCACCGCGGTCGCCGTCGCGGTGCTGGCTCGCGATGGCATCGATGCGGCCGAGCTAGGTACGGAACTGATGCACGCGCTGCCCACATCCGCGGTCCCCGCGCACATCGCGATCTGGCCGGAACTACCCGTCACGCCGAACGGGAAACCCGCTGTGGCACAGATCGCGACGATGCTGGCGGCCGAGATCGACGGTGCGTAATGGATACAACGACGCGAAAAGCGCCGGCGAACGTCATCGACAAGATCTGGGCGCAGCATGTCGTGGCAGACCTCGGCGGTGGCGCCTGCGTCCTCCATATCGATCGTCTCATGCTGCACGACCGCGGTGGCGGGCTGGTGTTGCGCAAGCTGAGCGATGCGGGCACACCCGTGGCGCGACCGGAGTCGGTGTTCGCGACAGTCGATCATGTCGTGGAGACGAAACCCGGCCGCACCGATCGGACATCGGTGCCGCGAGGCGCGACGTTCATCGGTGAACTGCGCGCGGGAGCGCGCCGACACGCGCTGCGCCTGTTCGACGTGAACGACCCCGGTCAGGGCATCGTCCGTCGAATTCGGCGCCCGCACCGCGATTGTCGCCCCGGACGACACCACCTTCGAGTTCCTGTCCGGCACACCGCATGCCCCGACGGGCGCCGCCTGGGACCAAGCACTGAGCCAGTGGCGCGCCCTGTCCTCGGATCCCGGCGCACCCTACGCTGCGACACTGTCGGTCGCCTGTGATTCTGTTGCTCCGCAAATAACTTGGGGGACAAGCCCGGCGCAAGTCGTCTCTGTTCACGGCCGCGTCCCCGCGCCCGAAGGAGTACGGGCCGACGACATCGACCGTGCGCTGCGCTATATGGGGCTCTCCCCTGGGCAGCCGGTTCTCGGCATACCGATCGACGTGGCGTTCATCGGATCCTGCACGAACAGTCGCCTGTCGGATCTGCGTGCGGCGTCGGCGGTGCTGCACGGCCGGATCGTCGCCCCAGGTGTGCAAGCGATCTGCGTGCCCGGTTCACAGGAGGTGAAGCGCCGAGCCGAACTCGAGGGTCTTGCCGAGGTGTTCGTCGCCGCAGGCTTCGCCTGGCGCGAGCCGGGGTGCTCGATGTGCTTTTACGCCGGAGGGGAAGGATTCGGCGGCCGCCGCGTGATCACGACCACGAACCGGAACTTCGAGCATCGTCAGGGGCCTGCGACGCGCTCCCACTTGGCAAGCCCGGCTACCGTCGCCGCCTCGGCCGTGGCGGGGGCGATCACCGACCCGAGAGCGCTCTGATGGCCGGCTCGACCCGCACCGGGGTGGTTGCTCCCCTGCTGATCGATAACGTGAGCACCGATCTCATCATCCGTTCCCGCGACATTCCGCCTCGTGCGGGCGACGACTGCGGCCAGCACCTGTTCGCCTGCTGGCGGGGCCGGTCCGATGCACCGTTCGTGTTGGACCGCCCGGAATTCCGCGCGGCGAGCCTACTGCTCACGGGGGCGAACTTCGGCTGCGGCAGTTCCCGTGAGGCCGCGGTCTGGGCGCTGCGGGACGCCGGCATCGAAGCGATCATCGCGCCGAGCTTCGGATCCATCTTCGCCGCCAATTGCGTGCAGAACCAGATCGTGCCCGTGGTGGTACCGAGCAGCTGGATCGGCGATATCGCGGCCATGATCACCGCCCGCACGACCATCGCACTCACCATCGACATCGTGCGGTCCACGGTCGTGCTCCCGGACGGGCGCTCGGTGCGGTTCGAGCTGACGACCGTGCAGCGCATGCTGCTGAGTACCGGCCGCACGGCCATCGACCTGATCCGTGCCCACAGCAGGGCCATCGCCGACTTCCAGTCTCGCGACCAGCACCGTCGACCGTGGATCTACCAGGATCGATAACCATCATCGGAGAGGACGTCCCATGGGCGCACATGACCGGCCGAAACAGGCCGCATCCCGTGGCAGGCTTGTGATCTGGGAGGAGTGCGCGCGCGACGGAGCGCAGGCGAAGACGATCATGAGCGGGTCCGAACGCGCGCTCATCGCCCGTGAGACCGGTGGCATCTTCGGTTCCGAAGGGCCGAGCCAGGTGATCTTCGCCGCGGGTTTCCCTGCGATCGGCCCCGAAGAGGTGCAGGCCATGCGGGTGCTCGCCGAGAGCGTCGACAACTGCTCGCTCGCCTCACACGGCCGAGCCACGCGACACGATATCGACCTCGGCCGTACCGCGCTGCGCGACGCCGCACATCCCAGGATCACTTTCTGGATCCCGGCGTCCGATGAGCTGGCGCACGCGCTGGGCATGGCTTCACGGGCGCAGGCACTCCAGCGCGGACTCGACTGCCTCGCCTACGCTCTCGACACTTGTGGCGGTATCCCGATCGACGTGGCGCTCTCAGGCGCGGACGCCAACGATCCCCAGTACGTCGCGGACGCGGTGGTGGGGGTCCATCTGCACAACGATCTCGGCTTTGCGCTGGCCAACATCATGGAATCGGTGGCGCAGGGCGTCCGTGTGGTCGCGTCCTCCTGGATGGGCTTGGGCGAGCGGAATGGGCTCGCGGCGACCGAACAGGTGGTCGTCGCACTTTCCGGCGTCGTCTGTTCGGTGAAGAGCGCGGTGGGGGAACCCGTCGACCTGTGGGAGCAGCCTCCCGATCTGCACCGGGTCGTACCGATCGCAGCGAATGTCAGCCGGATCACCGGGGTGCCGCTGAAGGTCACCGACCCCATCTGCGGCACCGGCGTGAATTCGATCTCCACCGGCACACCATTCCTGGATCGAGGTGTGTTCCGTCCCTTTGATCCGATGGCCGTGCTCGGAGTCGAACCGCGGATCGAGATCACTCAGCTTGCCAGCAAAAGGGTCCTGCAGGCGGTGGTCGCGCAACACGGCATCGCCCTCACCGACGGTGAACTCGACGCGGCGTTGCGCTGGGTCAAGTCCGTTGCCTATGAGCGGAATGAGCCGATCATCGACAAGGTAGAGCTGTTCGCCTTCCTCGGCAGGAATGAAGGCGGCGGTTCCCGATGAGCCGCGCCGATGGCTTCTCCCCGGCGCGGAAGCGGCCGTGGTTCCTGCCGCTGAACAACCCGCCGGTCGTCGATGCGAACCGCGCGGATCACATGCGTGGCGACGATCCGGTGGTCGGTGTGCTCGTCGGTGCGCAGGCGCGCGCCTATCCGTGGTGGATCCTCGCCAACCACCACTTGGTCAACGATACGTTTCTGCTGTCCGAGGAGCCTGAAGGCTACCTGTGGACAGAGGCGATGACCGGCACCGGCGAACCGGGATATCCGTGGTTTCCCACAACCCCTGTGGTTCTGAGCCTGTGCGAGGCATGCAGTGCGACATCGGCGTTCGTTCCGATCCCGACAGCGACGGTGCTCAGCCACTGGTATTCAGCCTGGTGGAGCGGACGGCCAACAGTCCGTACCGGGCGCTTGGGACCTTCACCATCGCGGATGTCGAAACGCACAGCCGCTGGCATCCGTTCACCGGCCGCGCGCACAGCGGACCGCTCGCGGGCGCGCAGCTGCGCAGGCTCCCGGCCTTCATCGACCACTGGGGTTCGTGGTCGCGCGATTTTCCGGCGACGACCGTTGCGTTGGCCGGTGACGAGATGCGAACCCGCCCGCATGTGGCCGACCTGCCCGGCGTACTCGATCCCGACGCCGCCCACACCAGCCTGGGGGAGGTGCGCCTGCACAGTCCCGCACTCATCGATCACCGACTGCCGCCGGCTGAGCTGGTCTTGGGCGCCGGTGACGCGGCCACGGGCGCCGCGGTCGCGATACCCGTGGCGGCACTGCGCTCCCACGGCGGCGTCCTGCAGACCGAGCTCGCCGGGCGACCGCTGCTGTTCACCCTGGCGGGTGACTTCCGCGGGCTGGTCTTCGAACGTGAGCTGGACGATGCTGCCGTCGAGTTCCGTCCCGGCAGCCTCGTCGACCATCTCGGCGGCACCTGGGATCACCTCGGCACCTGTCACAGCGGTCCGCGTCGGGGTCGTCAGCTGTCCCATGCCCCGGACGGCTATCTTTCGAAATGGTCGGAATGGAGCCTCGCCCACCCCGGCGCCGACATCATCGGATGACGCACCCGGTGGAACCGCAGGGCTGGCTCCACCGGTGCTCGCGTCAGAGCGGTCGCCGATCGGACAATGCCGTTGCCGGGGGCCCCTCGGCCCGGACCTGCCCGTCGCGCAGAACGAGGCAGTGGTCGGCCCGCCGTGCTTCCTCGTGATCGTGGGTAGCGTGGACGACGGTGACACCCTGGTCGCCGAGCTCGGTGAGGACGCGCGAAATCTCTTGGTGCGACTCCGAATCCAGGCCGGCGGCAGGTTCGTCGAGCAGGAGCACGTCGGATTCCTGCGCCAGCGCCTGGGCGAGCAACACACGCTGGCGCTGACCGCCGGAGAGGGTGTCGAGGCGGCGCGGCGCGAGATCGCCGACGGCCATGCGTTCCAGACAGCGATGCACGATGGTGTGGTCCTCGCTGGACAGCCGCCGCCACGGGCCGCGATGTGCCCACCGGCCCATCGAGACCGTATCGCGGACCGTCAACGGCAGCGTCGCGGGAATCGTGGTGTGCTGCATGACGAATGCGGGACGGTGCGCGCTCGTGCGGTGTACGGAGCCCTGCTCCGGCCGCACGACGCCCGCCAGCACGCCCAGCAGCGTCGACTTTCCCGATCCGTTGGGCCCGACCAGCGCTGTGATCCGTCCGCGCGGGATCGACGCGGTCACCTCGTAGAGGACCGGCCGTCCGTGGTATCCGGCGTGGAGCCGCTCGACGCGGATCGCGTGCCCCGTAGTGTGTCGCATATCACCTCGATTGAAACGATAATCATTATCACTATAGGGTGCTGCGCTATGGACTGGCTGTTCGCCCCGTACGAGGTGGCTTTCGTGCAACGAGCGATGTGGGGCGGGCTGCTGGTGTCCTGCGTGTGCGCACTGGCCGGAACATGGGTGGTGGTGCGCGGCATGGCCTTTCTCGGCGACGCGATGGCCCACGGCATGCTGCCGGGAGTCGCGGTGGCCTCGTTGCTCGGCGGCAACCTGTTGCTGGGCGCGGCGATCAGTTGCGCGGCAATGGCGTTCGGTGTCTCGGTGCTCGGACGCAATAGACGGTTCGCACCCGACACCGCGATCGGACTTCTGTTCGTCGGGATGCTCGCGACCGGTGTGATCATCGTTTCGCGCTCCCAGTCGTTCGCAGTCGACTTGACCGGCTTCCTGTTCGGCGACGTGCTGGCTGTGCGCGAACGCGACCTCGGCTATCTAACCGTCGCGCTCGTGGTCGCCGCGGCGGTGGCCGTCCTCGGCCATCGGGCCTTCGTCGCGCTCACCTTCGATCCACGCAAGGCGCACACGCTCGGACTGCGCCCCAAGGCGGCGCACGCCGTGCTGGTCGGCCTGGTGACGCTGGCGATCGTCGCGTCGTTCCACATCGTCGGCACCCTGCTCGTCTTCGGGTTGCTGATCGCCCCGCCAGCGGCGGCGATGTACTGGTCGAGCCGCATCCCGGTGATCATGCTCGTCGCCGCCGCACTGGGATCACTGTCCACCTTCGCCGGATTGTGGATTTCATGGCATGCGGACATCGCTGCCGGGGCCACGATCGCCGCCGTCGCGGTGGCGACGTTCTTCGTGTCCGCGATGGCCTCCGCACTACGGGATCGGGTCCGGTCGGCCGGAGGAGGAGCGGGGGCCATGCTGATGGTCGTTCTCGCCGCTCTGCCATTGCTGGGCTGCGGCGCGGGCGGCGGAGACGCTCCAGTCACCGAGGAGACGACACACGGCTATGTCGCGGGCGCGGAGGAAACGGCCGAGCCGCAGACACGTCTTGTGGTGGCGGACGGGAGCACCGGCGCGGTCCGGGTCATCGACCTCATCACCGAAGAGGTCATGCAGGCCGACCAGGTCCAGGGTGCACGCCACATCGCCGGTGACGGTCGGTTCGCCTATTTGGGCGCAGCGGACTCGGTGCGAGTCGTCGACAGCGGCGCATGGATAGTCGACCACGGTGACCATGTCCACTACTACCGCGCACAGGTCCGCACCGTCGGCGCCTTTTCCGGCGCGGAAGTGTCCGATGCGCACAGCGATCCGATGATCGCGGCCGTCGGCTTCGACAACGGTGGGACGATTCTGCTCGACCGCGGCTCGCTCGATGCCGGTTCGATCATCGAACGCGGTCGCGTCGACCGCGGCGCCGCTGTGCCCTACGCCGAGCACCTCGTCGTCGCCACCGCTGACCGAGTCGAGGTGCGGACTCGAGATGGAGCGGTCGCGGCGACCGCCACCGAGCCCTGCCCGGACCCCCGTGGCCACGCAGTGACACGGCGCGGACTCGCGATCGGCTGCGCCGACGGCGCACTGGTGCTCGCGCGGCGCGACGGAGCATTCGGTACCGAGAAAATCCCGTACCCGCGCGGAATGGGCGGCCGCGCCATGGAATTCACCCATCGCCCGGGCAGCACCACCCTGACCGCCCTTGCCGGGAGCGACGGTGTCTGGGTGCTGGATATCAGGAAGAAGACCTGGACTCTGGTGCCGATCGCCGACGCCGTCGCGGTGAACACCGCGGGGGAGGGCTCCGCACTGCTGGTGCTGACCCGCGACGGCACCCTGCACGCCCTCGACGCCGGAACCGGCAGGCAGACCGCGCAAGTTGCGCTGCTCGCCGCACCGGTGGGCGACCGAACGCTGCCGGTGATCGAGGTCGACGCCAACCGTGCCTATGTCAACGACCCGGCAGGCCGCGCCGTGCACGAAATCGCCTACAACGACAACCTTCGCTCGGCCCGCACCTTCCCCTTGGACATCGCCCCGACGCTGATGGTGGAGACCGGCCGATGAGGATACTGATCCGCGGCCTGGTCGCTTGCCTTCTACTCGCGGCGCCGACGGCCTGCGGTAGCACGACCGACCGCAGCGGAATCGTCGTCACCACCAACATCCTGGGCGACCTGACCCGCGCCGTCGTCGGTGACGCGGCCGACGTGACGGTGCTGATGGCCCCCGACACCGATCCGCATTCCTTCGCGATCTCTGCCAAGCAGGCAGCTGAACTCGAACGCGCGGGTCTGGTCGTGTACAACGGACTCGGTCTCGAGGAGGGGGTGGCACGCAACGTGGCCGCGGCCCGCTCCGCGGGAGTGCCCGCCTTGGCGGTGGCCGATCACATCGATCCGATCAGCTACGTGGCCGACGAGTCGGCCGGTCGGGCCGACCCGCATTTCTGGACCGATCCACATCGCGTGCACCGCGCCGTCGAGGTGATCAGCGCGCACGTCCTCGACCATGTGCGCGGCATCGACGCCGACACGGTGCGAGCGAACACCGACCGATATCTCGCCGAGATCGACCAGCTCGACCGGTGGATGGCCGAACAGTTCGCAGTGATACCGCCCGAACGGCGGCAGCTGGTGACCAACCATCACGTCTTCGGCTACTTGGCACAGCGTTTCGGCTTCCAGGTGATCGGGGCGGTGATCCCCAGCGGTACGACGCTCGCCTCGCCCAGCCCGTCGGATCTCGGCGCGCTCGCCGGCGCGATTCGCACCGCGGGAGTCGGCGCGATCTTCGCCGACTCCTCCCAGCCCGACCGACTGGCCCGCGTCCTGGCCGACCAGGTAGGCGTGCACATTCAGGTGATCGCGCTGCACAGCGAATCGCTCACCCGGCCGGGCAGCGGAGCGGGCAGCTACCTGGACATGATGCGCACCAACACAGCCGCCATCGTCCGCGGGCTCACCGCGCCTCCGGCCTAGAAGTCGCACGAGAAATGGAGCAGCACATGCCTAGTCGGTCACGAGCCACCACAAATGTGGCCCTGTCCGGTCTGATCGCCGCGACGGTCGCGCTGAGCGGATGCGGTTCGGACCAATCCGCGCACCCGCCGATCGGCGAACCGATCGCCCTCACCTACGACGGCGGCATCTACGTCCTGGACGGAACGTCGCTGGAACAGCGCGGCGAGGTGCGGCTCGACGGCTTCAACCGGCTCAATCCCGTAGGTGACGGTCAGCATCTGATGGTGTCCACCAAGGACAGGTTCCGCGTCTTCGACGCCGCGCACGCCGAATTCACCGATATCGCGTTTCCCGCAGCGGAACCCGGCCACGTCGTGCGGCACGCCGGGCGCACGGTGCTATTCGCCGACGGTACTGGCGAGGTCACCGTCTTCGATCCCGCCCAGCTCAACGGCGGCAAGCCGCGGACGGAGATGTATCGCTCGGCCGCGCCCCACCACGGTGTCGCGATCGAACTGGCCAACGGTCAACTGGTCGTCACGCTCGGCACCGAAGAGAAGCGTGTCGGCATCGCCGTCCTCGACCGCGATCGAAAGGAGATCACCCGCAACGAGGACTGTGCGGGCGCGCACGGCGAAGCCACCGCGAAGGACGAGGCAGTCGTGATCGGCTGCCAGAACGGTGCACTGGTCTACCGCAACGGTGTGATCACGAAGGTAACGAGCCCGACACCCTACGGCCGTATCGGCAACCAGTCCGGAAGCGAGGCCTCGCCGATCGTGCTCGGCGACTACAAGCAAGACCCGGATGCGGAACTCGAACGGCCGCAGCAGGTTTCGCTGATCGACACCACCACGGGGACCTTGCGTCTTGTCGTCATCGGCACGAGCTACACTTTCCGTTCGCTGGCCCGCGGCCCGCAGGGCGAGGCTCTCATCCTCGGCACCGACGGCCGAATCCACGTCATCGACCCGGTCGCGGGCAGCGTGACCCGCACAATACAGGTCACCGACCCGTGGCAGGAACCGCTGCAGTGGCAGCAGCCGCGCCCGGCTCTTTTCGCCCGCGGCGCCATAGCCTATGTGTCCGACCCGGCGACGAAAAAGGTTCTGCGAGTCGACCTCACCACCGACGCCGTCACGGCCACAACCACGTTGCCTTCGGCGCCGAACGAGATCAGCGGCATCGTCGACCACTGACGAACGCCCCGCGACGCCACCGCCCCGCGACGTCCACGGTGCGGGCCGCCGCGGGCTCCGCCGCCACGGTCGTGATGTGTCCGGCTCGGGACATGATTCGGGGAAGCTTCGGGTTTCTCGATCCGGCTCGGCCGGAGAGGATCACGCTGATCGCAACCCGTGGGTCCAGGAGCAGAAACGGCTAGCGTCAGCTCCATGGGCAATGCCGACGTGCGCCACCGACCTCTGAAGACCCTCACTGGCCTCAGCGGTGCCGTCAGTGTGTACGCGGCCGCGATCACTAGCCAGCAGCCCGGGGCGTTGACCTCCGCCGGAGACGGTGCCGCGGCGCTGGACGCGGACCGGGTCCAGCCGATCGACCACACGGGGGAGTACTTCACCGTGCGCCGGCCGCTGAACATTCCGCCCCTGCCGCAGCGCAGACGGGACCGGTTCCAAGTCGATCACTCCGCCGGCCACGGCGAAGGTGCCGCCACGGTCACAGTGGCGGCACCTATCACCCTGCTAGCCGATGAGTATCGGGGTGCGAGTGGCCGAGCCGTCGGGGGTCTGGTGCAGCGGCGCGGCCAACGGATTCCGCACCCAGGTGACGTTCGCGATCACATCGTCGTCGAAGACCAGCTCCTCCCACAGGGCCAGGCCTTTGTCCGGTTCCGACGGTGTCTGCTCGATGTGTACGTCAACCGCGGCCACGGGCACGGGCTGCGACGCCGGCTGTGGTTCGGCGGCGCGCCACAGCAGGTTGGCCGCGTACCGGCGGGTGCCCTGAGCGAGCGCGGCTACCGCGGTACCGCAAGCCGTCAAGCCGCCGACCAACGCCGCGGGAGTCAAGCCTGCACTGGCGATGGGACGCGGATCGGCATCCGAAGCCGTCGACGCACCCAAAAGCCTGTCCATGATCGAGCCGAACCCTTCGTGCTGGACAGTCAGGCTGCGAAGTTCGGGTCCCTTGGCATCGAGATACATCAAGGTGATGAGGACCAGAAGCGCCACGGCCGCGCTGGAACCCATGATCAGACAGGAGAGCACCTCGGTGCGCAGCCGCCGGTGCGCTATCACCGCGAACACAGTTGTCACCATGGCGCCGCTCGCCAGCAAGCCCCAGACGCCGGTGATTTCCATGTTGCCGAAGCTGGACACGCCCCAGTCGCCGTAGCTGGCCGAGTCGTCGGCGCCACTGCTGGTGATCCCGTCTACCCGGCCGAAGGCGTCGGTGCTGACCCGGCCGCCCGAACCGGACGCCGAAAGCCACGGCTGGAACAACAGGATGAAGGTGACCACGCTTCCGACGGCGGCAAACAGATAGCCCCACTCCGATCGACGATCCTCCCCGCGTGGCGCCGCGCCGAGTGTCGGGCGGGCGGAGTTCTGGCTCCGACGGGATTGCGCTTCGTTCACTTGCCAAGGGGTTGGTTGTACCATTGCTCCAGTTTCGATGGTGTCGCGTGAATTATTCAGCCGCCCAAGGCAATAACGTCCATTTGGACAAATTGCCCCGTGGCTGGGAACACAGCTTTTCGGTGAGATGGAATTCGAATGGGCGACATCGGCCATCGACGTAAATTACGGTAAGTGCCGAGGCGGAACGGATCAAGCGTGATCGATCTCCCATGCGTTGTCGCCGGTCCCGACGCCGCAAACCAGCACTGTGATCCAACCGGCCGGTAACTTTTCACCGAGGGCGCTGATCTTGGCTTTTGCCTTTGCTCCCGGTTGCGAGCCCCTCGACATGCGAAGGGGCACGCCGGCTTCGATTTGCCACGCAACGCAATTCCTGTGACACGCTTAACATGTCAACTTTGCGAGTTCGATCACATTCGTCCTCGGATAAGCGGCGCGGTAGCGCGCATCAATCCTGGGCGCTTGACCGATTGTTGGATTGCGTCATGCGGAGCGCACGCCGTCGTCAGTGTCTTCCGCAGCAGCACGATCGCTGACGATCGCACGGGCGATCTCCGCAAGACGGTCACTGCCGACCTCGACGGCGCCCTCGGCGTCAACCACCACCGCGGTCGGATAGATATCACGCAGCAGATCCGGACCGCCCGTCGCTGTGTCGTCGTCGGCCGCGTCGAACAGCGCCTCCACGGCAATACGCAACGCCCCCTGCTCATCGATATCACGACGGTAGGTCTTCTTCAGCGCCGACTTCGCGAACAGCGAACCCGAACCGACCGCCGTATAGCCGAACCGCTCCTCGTAACGGCCACCCACCACGTCGAAAGACACGATCCGCGCGGCCTGCTCGGGATCGGTAGCATCCAGGTCGTAGCCGACCAGGAGCGGGACCACCGCCATGTCCTGCAGGGCGGCCGGCAGGTTGTCGCGCACCATCTTCGACAGCTTGTTGGCCTTGCCGTCGAACGTCAGCGACGCGCCCTCGATCTTCTCGTAGTGCTCGAGTTCGACCGCGAACAACCGGATCAGCTCCAGTGCCATACCGACCGTGCCCGCGAAACCCGCCGCCGAGTAAGTATCGGTGATGAAAACCTTCTCCATATCGCGAGTCGACAGCAGATGCGCCATGGTCCCCCTACGGTCACCGGCGAGCACCACACCACCGCGATAACCGACCGCCACGATCGTCGTCCCATGCGGCGCGATGTCCGCGCCGCCGATGCCTACAGCGTCGACACTCTTGTCAGGCAGCAACTCTGGTGCGTACTGGCGCAAGCACTCCGAAAAGGATGCCGCCGTGTAGTCCATGGCAAGCGGAAGATGGCTATCGGACCTCATCGATCACCTTTCCGGGTGGACCGTGCGTCACCCGCGAACGCGACACATGCTCTCAGCCGACGTTACCGCAGCCACGCACATCCCTCACCAAGTCGGCCGTCGCCGGATCTCCGGAGGTACCACAAACGCCACCCGTCACGATGCCAGCGCATTCGATCCGCACCGGGGACCGACTCGACAACACCCGTCCAGCACCGCCGGGCTGCGTCGACCCGAGCCGAAGAGCGCGCGTACCGCAAACGAGTTCGAAACCCATTCACTCCTCAGCGGATCCGTCCTCCGGGCACGCTTGCGGCGCATCGATCTGTAGGCAGGGAACCGGGGCGCGGGTCGGGAGGTAGGTTGCGTCGACCCCACCCGCACGGATAAGCCGGGTATACGCGTCGACCGCGTCGGTCGGGCGGCGAGTCAGTGTCGGATCGGTGAGCACGTCGACCGTGTAGAGACCGAACCGCGGCGCGTAGGAACCCCACTCGTAGTTGTCGGTGAGACTCCAATAGTTGTAGCCGATCACGTTCATGCCGTCGGCTCTCGCGCGTTGCAGCCAGTACACCGTGTCCCGCAGATGATCGGCACGGCTGTAACCGTCCGGACGAGCCTTCCCGTTCTCCGTCGGGATACCGTTCTCCACCACATACAGCGGCCGATCAGGGAACTGCCGCGCGTAATGCCGCAATGCGTAGTAGATACCCTCCGGCTGCACCGGCAACTCCCAGAGCGGTGGACCGCCCTCGGCACCACCCTGCGCTGATGCCCCGGTCTCCGGCAGCCGAGCGAAATAGTAATCGACGCCGACGAAATCCAACTTCGCCGCGATCCGATCGACGATCGGCTGATTGACCTCGGTCTCCGCACCCGCCACATAGCCCAGATTGCTGGTCACCTGCGCGTCCGGCTGGAACCGGTGGATGACATCGTAGATATCGTTGTGCGCCTGCGCGATCCGATCCAGCATCACCGGCGCCTCCTCGACACTGATCCCGCCGGTGCGCAACTCGGTGCCGACATACGCGGCCGGCTCGTTGAACGTCACCCACAGCGGATTGCGCGAGGCATAACGGTCCACCACCTTGCGCATGTTCGCCAACCAGTTCTCGACCATCCCCTGGTCGCGCCACCCACCACGCTCCAACGCCCAACCCGGATACACCCAGTGATCCAAGGTCAGCATCGGCCGCATACCCGCCGCGACGATCCGGGCGATCACGTTGTCATAGAAACCGAACGCCGCCTCGTCCCAGGTACCCGGCGCCGGCTGCACCCGCGCCCACTCGATACCGACCCGGTAGACCTTCACCCCAAGCCGTTCCGCTAGGCCGATGTCGGTGATATAGCGCCGGGTGAAGTCCACCGAATCGTGGTATGGGTCCGCCGTCTCACCCGAGGCAATATAGCGCCGCCAGTTGCTATCCGGTGCGTGCCCTTCGGACTGGAACCCGGACGCCGACACACCCCACAGGAAATCCGCACCGAGTTCCGGCACATGCCCAGGCGGCTGAGCAGCGGAAACGCCGGACGCCGTCAACACGGCCGCCGCGGCGAACGGCGCGGCCCACCCGCGCCGGCGTCTGCGTGTATGCATCGCCGTAGCGTAACTGTCAGATTGCTGACCTCAGGTGTAGAGCCAGCCGTGTCGCCGATCGCAGTACCGTCACGGTTCCGCGAGGACTCAATCCCGCCGCGATCGCCGCGCCAACTCCACAGTCGCCTCCCGCAACCGACCGATCGAACCAATCGGCGCCGCATAACCCACCCTCGTGCGTGCTACCCCACGCGGCGTCACCACCCGCAGATCCAACCCGTAGCGGTCGGCACGCTCACAACTCGCCTCGGTAGAATCGGGATAGCCGCCCCACGCCCGCGCTATGTCGAGCAACGCCTCGGCATGATCGTCGTTGAGATGCGCGATGGCAGGCGCCGCCACCGGCGCCACCGGGTCCGGCTCGGCCGCCGCGTAGTGCTCGGCGCTAGCCGAATCCATCCGGCCGTAACCGCCGACCCAGCGCACCCGCCGCACCCGCAACACCCACACCGAGAAATCGCTGTAGTCGATATACGTCCTCGCCGCCGGAACCGCCGCCAGATGCGCCTCCCGCGCGGCTACCGCTTCCACACCGACCGGACGCTCCACCACACCCGACAATGTGATCCTCGTACCCGCCAGCGGGTCCGCCGGCGGATCCGGCGCCACGATCGCCAGACTCGCCCGCGGATCGCCTTCCAGATTGCGGCCGTGCTCAGCCAACCGCGACACACACAGCACCGGCTGCCCGTCCAACAACCCATAGGTCACCAACGACGCCCACGGCGACCCGTCCTCGGCAAGGCTGGCCAATGTCGCGGTATTCGTCGCCGCCGCAACGGTTCTCGCCTCCTCCGCCGCCGTGGGACGAGCCGGATTCAGCAGCGGCGCCAGCGGCCGCGGAACCGAAGGAGCATCGCCGGGATCACCATGATCGAGAGTCATACCCCTATCTTCCCAGCATGCACCCGCGAAACGCGGCACGTCGCCGCGGGGCCGACCACTTGGCCGCGCGCATCCGCCACAGATCGAGCAGACTTGCCGGGTGACCCGATACGCATTCGACGCCGACCGAACCGCCCTCGTCGCCACCTGGGCAACCGGACGAGGCGACCTCGCCCAGTCCGTGGCCACGCTGCCTCCGCAGGTGACCACCGACCAGGCCACCGATCTGGCGTCGAACCTCACCACATTGTCGCGGTTCCAGTGGCGCACCTACACCCACCCGGCCAGCGCCGCAGGCGACCCCGATGTCCCCAACAGCGAGGCGTGGCGTCGCGCCGAGGAACGCAGGAACTTCAAAGAAGTCGAAGGCGCTTTGCGAACCCCCAACCTCCCCACCGAAGAAGGACTGCTCGTCTCCTACAGCGGCGTCGTCGAATCCGCACACTGCGTCGGACGCACCCTCCACGAGATCGGCGCCGACGCCCTGCGCGACACCGTGCTCGCCGAGGTCCGCACCGAACAGGTGGCCATCGAATCCGCCGAGCGCGGCGACCTCTCCGGCCGCGCACGCCAAGCGGTCGAACTGTCCCGGCCCGATGTGTCCCCGGCCCAAGTCCACGCCGCCGACGCCCTGCTGCGTTCCGACCCACTCGGCACCATCGAACTGTTCACCGAACTCGATCCAGCCTCCGCCTCCGTCGCCGCTGCCCACTGGCTCTACGCGGCGGCCGAAGTGGCGGGGGAGACCGCGAACGTTCCGACCACGGATGTCGTCGCGGAAGCCGACGACATCGAGGCGCTCCAGGTCGAGACCCCCACCCTGGTCCTCGAACGGCTCTGCGCCGGAGAGACCCCGACCGACGTGGTCGTCGACCTCATCGCCGAAGCCATGGCGGTGCACGAAGGACGCGTACCCACGCCTTGGGGCCTCGTCGCGCGGGTCGCCGACATCGAAGCGCAGGCACACAAATTCGGCGTCGACGCCGACACCCGCGACGCGATGCTCGCCGGCTTTCGCATCAGCCGGCTCGATCCCGCGCGCCCAGCCCTCGACCTCCTGGAAGACCTCCTCGACGGCATCCGTGGCTGCCAGCTGCTGTATGCCGCGCACACCGAAGAAGCCGACCCCGAATCCCAGTTCGCCGCCGACGTCCGTCTAGAAGCGGACGCCGACCCCGAAGACCTCCTCTGAACGACGAACGGGACATGGTGCGCAGCGAATCGACGTCCTGCCCAGCGGAGACTCACCGATGGTGTCATGGGCGGGGCGGAACCGAGGGCTGCGCTTCTGTCGTGAGCCAAGGCGGCATGGCCCCGTAGACCGCCCCGCGGTGGAGCGGGCGCGCCGGCTCAGGGCACCCGCGACACAGCCACCGCCGACTCGATGAGACTGCCCAGATACAGCACACCGTCCTGCTCCACCACACCGGTCACCATCGAGTAGTCGGTGCCCTCGATCTGGAGGTCGTGCACCACCTTGCCCTCGAAATCGACCGCCATTACCCAGACCGTTTTGGCCGGTTTGGGCTGCATCCACTCCGGAAGCGTCCATACGATGCGGCGCAGAATGCCCGGCAGCGGAAGAAGGCGATCCAGCAGCGGATTTCGCGGCGAGGGAAGGGCAATCCAAATCAGGCCGTCGCTGCCGAGGCCCATGTTGTCCGGGAATCCCGGCAGATTCTCGATCAGCCGATCGCAGGTTCCCGCCTCGGGCCCGGTCAGCCAGTATCGAGTCACGCGGTAGCCCCCGGTCTCGGCGACCACCACGCAGGAACGGTCGGGTGCGAGAACGACGCCATTGGCGAACTGGAGGTCGTCGATGAGGGTCTCCACCTTGCCCGCAAGGTCGCGGCGGAATAGGCGGCCGGTCCCGGAATGCTCCAAGATGTCGCCCATGTACTCGTCGAGCGAGTACCGGCGCGATGACGAGGAGAAGTAGATCGTCCCGTCGGTATCCCGAACCACGTTGCTGGCGAATCGGAGTCGTTCACTGTCGATCTCGTCGACCAGTACGGTGAGTTTGCCGTCGGGGGTCAGCTCCAGGAGCCCTAGCTCGAAATCGCAGATCAGAATGCGGTCGTCGCCGTCGGCGTGTAGGCCGAGCGGGCGGCCGCCGGTGTTCGCGAGTTCCCGCACGTCACCGGTCGCCGGATCGATGCTGAGGATCGCTCCGTTCTCCGTGCCTGCGATCAACCTGCCGTCGGGGGAGAGCACCACATCCTCGGGGCCTTTGCCGGGCAGCTCTAATCGCTTCACTGCGGGAAGTGGTGGGACGCTCCGGGTTCGGCGTGCGCGGGCCGGAGCGTGCGGAGGAGTCCAGCGCTCCGGCCGCATTGTCGATGGGAGCATGGAATCAGGGTAGCCGGGAGAGTGCGGAGTTCCGTGGGAAATAGTGGCAGGGAAGGTGGCGCCCACGGCCCCAGGTGGGCGAAGCCCAGTGCCGGAGCCGGTGTCAGCCAGCGAGCTATAAAACATGTCCTTACGTAGATATGCGCATCTAACAATGAATCACCTTTCACTGATCGATCACACTCAGTCCACTTCACCAAAAACGCAACGAGGCCAGGGGCATCCAGCTCGGTCGTCTCACAATGAGGCAGGGGAGCGCCAGGGCGGCCACGTCTGGACTTTGCTTGTAGATCGCCGACGATGCATCGGAGAGTCTCTGGGAATCGCCTGGCATCCGGAGTTTGTTCGTCACCTACCGTTCGATGACGGAGCACGCGTCCGACGACGCGGTGTCAGGGCTGGTGTGTAATCGTGTACCAGAGAATGGCAAGGGTGCCGAGTGTGAACAGCGGTGACACGATCCAGATTTCGACTTTGTTCCCGGTTCGATCGATGATCGGGAAGCGGACGCGGATGTCGAAGGGCCAGAACAATCGACATCCATGGTCGGTGAGGCAGTCGCCGATCAGGTGGGCCAGCGCACCGAGGCCGACGGCAAATGGCAACCACACCGGCTTGTCCGCGATCCAATGGTCCATCGCGAAGGTTCCCGCAGCGGCCAAGACGACAATGGGTCCCCACGCTTTGAAGCTGTGGCCGGACGGACACAGGTGCAGTGCGCGGACGGCCAGCGCCAGCAGGAAGAACACGAGACCCAGGGTGAACCATCGTCCGAGCCAGTGCTCGCCGGCCCAGGTGCCGTAGGCGACTGCCGCGACGAACGCCAATGAGTGTGTGGCGTGACGGTGGCCGCCTGAGATCCAGGAGATGAGCTTGCACGCGGAGTGTGTAATCGGACCCAGTGCGTGGGCGATCGTTCCATCGGGGTGGTCCGCGTCGGGGAGTAGTGCCGCTCCAGCGGTGAGGAAGACCCCGAGCAGCAGGTCGACGATGCCGAGATGTCCCGTCGCATCCTGTAGAGCTGGATAGGTCAGCACCGTAACCGGAAGCGCCGCGGCCGCCGCCGACCAGGCCAGGGCGCCACTGGTCGCATGTGAATGTCCAAGCACCGGCCGAACATTAGTTCAACCTCGTATGGGCGCGCGAACGGCGTTGTGCGGTGGCGAAAGGTGAGTGGGGAACTTGCCGACCTGGCTGGCTCACCTGAATGACGCTGGTGCCCTGGGTTATTGCTCTCGTGTTGCGGACTAGGGGAGGGGTGTGGAAACCCGGTGCGTACGTTGCGCGTTGCAGGTGCTCAGGGCGGAGCCTGGGCAGGTAACGACGGTGCGTTCATCGATCCGAATGTAGACGTTCCTGAATCGTCCGAGACGCCGGATGCGGGGCTGTTCTTTTGGATCACTTCTATGGTACATCTAGATACGTACATCTGCGCATATAAGCATGTGTCCTGTATTCGAATCAACCCACTTCTAAAAGAAGAAACGGCCTAGACACTCAGAAACGACCCCGAGCTGCAAACTTTCGGTTTCGCGCTACAGCACATCATCGATGACGACCGTCGCCGCCGCCATGACCTGCCGTGCAAGGTCCGCGCAGTCCACCGGCGCGTTGGTATCGATGGAGACGACGGGGGTGAGGGCGATCGGTTCGGCGAGTCGCGCCCATCGGTTCCAGTCATGGGAGAGGTGGGCGTCATCGTGGTATAGCGCGGCGCGGGTACGGCCGCGGTATCGCGCCAATGCGACATCGGGAGGCGCCGCACACCAGACTTCGACGGCTCGCGTCGCGCCGGAGGTATTGATTCCGTTCGCGAGGAACCGTGAATCACGCGGTTTGAACCACCAGGAGTCGACCACTACTACGCCTGGTAGCGCGGCACTCAGCGCCCATGTTGCGTCCATCGCGATCGCTCCGAGATTCGGTATCACAGACGCATTGTCGAGCCCGGAACCCAACGCCTCCTTGATGATGTCCTTCGAGATGAGATGCGCGCCGAGCTCCTGTGCCAAGGTCGGCGCGAGGGTCGACTTCCCGGAACCGGGCAGTCCGTTGATCAGGATGAGCAGGTCGCAGATGGTGACGAGACCTCCGGTGAGCGCCGAATCTATGACAGGCAGAAACCTTATTGTGCAAGTCGATTCGTGCCCACCCGGAATGGCGTAGCTCCTGGCGGTGGGAGCGTCGCTGCTCGTCGACGATCGGCGGGCCGCCGCGAACCATTTGTTCGAGACCTCGTCTATCGCCGGACAGCGTTGAACGGTTGGAAGACTCGCAGGGAGCAGTACCGCTACGAGACCAGGCCGTCGCGCTGGAACAGAAGTGTGCGCTGCGCAT
This sequence comes from Nocardia sp. NPDC023852, assembly GCF_040639505.1. Taxonomy (NCBI): domain Bacteria; kingdom Bacillati; phylum Actinomycetota; class Actinomycetes; order Mycobacteriales; family Nocardiaceae; genus Nocardia; species Nocardia sp. NPDC023852. The sequence goes on along the minus strand of NZ_JBFAAB010000017.1, from coordinate 42,331 downwards.
AGCCGACGGAGGTGGCCGATCTGCTCGACGATGTTCTATCGGATCGCGCCCAATCCACGGACTCCACAAATGATCTGAGCACGTGCGATGCCTCCCGCATCCTGGCTGCGAGCGAAATTGGTCCACCGCAGCATCGCCGGATTCCTGCGGCCGAGCCGCGCTCGACCACTTCCCAAATGTGGGGAACTTCATTGCGCGACCGCGCTTACGCTGCATCGCGTAGCGCGACCTCATCGCGAGCCTGTGACCCGACCGCGCACCATCGCTCGGTCTCGCGCAGAGTGGGACGGTGCGTGGCAACAATCCGGTCTCGACCAGGTCGGCTCGACCAGCGGTAAGCGATGTTAGGAGGTTGTTGTGGGTAGGGGTCGCGGAGTTCATCTGTGCGGCAGCGTTCCGTTGGCGGATGCGCAGACGGTGTTCTCGGAAGCAGCGCAGCGGATAGGTTCTCGATTGAAGCGCATTCCGGATGGTGAGACAGGAGTGCGTGACAACTGGGTGGTGTGGCAGCTGCCCAAGATGCAGGCACACCCGGACCTGGAAACCGTTCCGCCGCCGAGCCCGGAATACGGGCCGAGCGAGCGAGTGCAACCTAAACCGGGCGTAGACGGGGCATCAATAGACTTCGGCCCCTTGGGCTATGCCGACGCCGCCCTGGAGTCGTGGCAGGTCTTCCGGCGGCTGCGGGAGGAAGGTGTGATCCCGCAGGGTACCCGATTCCAGGTGTGCCTACCGACGCCGATCGCGGTGATCGGGGCGTTCGTCGCGGGACCGCAGGGGGAGTTGGAGGGCAGGTACGAGGCGCAGCTGCGCAGCGAGCTGGCCCATATCGTCGACGGCATTCCGGCGGAAGACCTTGCGGTGCAATGGGATACTGCGGTCGAGTTCGCCATCTTCGAAGGCGTGTTCCCGTCCTGGTTCGGCGGCGACTATCCGACTCAGCTCGAGGAAGTCGCACAGCGGCTGGTCCGGTTGGGTGCCGCGGTTCCGGAGCCGGTCGAACTCGGATACCACCTGTGCTACGGCGACTTCGGCCACCGCCACTTCGCCGAACCCGCTGATACCGGGCGGCTGGTCTCGGTCGCGACCCGAATTCTTTCTGGGTTGGGCAGGCGCGTCGATTGGATCCACATGCCGGTTCCTCGGTCGCGTGCAGACGCCGACTACTTCAAACCCCTCGCCGATCTCGAGCTGCCGCCCGAAACCGATCTATACCTCGGCTTGGTGCACGCCACCGACGGTCGAGACGGTGCACTGCGCCGGATCGAAGCCGCCCGCACCGCCGTCGCGGACTTCGGCATCGCCACCGAGTGCGGCATGGGCCGCCGGCCGGCTGACCAGATCCCGGCGCTGTTCGAATTGCATGCGGAGCTGGCTGACACACTTTCTTGATCCGGACCGCATGGCGTTGATCGGCATGGTCACAGGTCCACGCGAATGCATGGCACCCCGTGAGCTGACATAGCTCACGGGGTGCCGCACTGTGATCAGGCGTAGACCTCGGCGCGAGCGCAGCTGCGAGTTGGAACCGAAGACTAGTTCGCCGGGCCGTCGACGCGGGGCGGACCACTGGCCGTCGTCGGCCCTTGGGCTGGTGATCCTGCATATTCGCGTTGATCGTATTCGACTGCTCCGAATCTCGCCCGGAATCAAGATCTACGGCCTACTGACCCTAGGTAGCAGGCCTTCTGACAGGCCTGGGCTGCGGCATCGATGCAGGCCCGCATCGCCCACTCTTGGTTGAATCCGCGCGGCGAGCGCTTCTCTCTTTCCCGGTCGTTCCCTGACGCCGGACGCTTCGTCTATCCCGAGATCTATCGCCGCACCGCCGCCTTGTGTCGTGCAGCCGGACCGATACAGACCGCACAGGCCTCAATCACACAACAGAATGGAGTGAAAACCCATGAGTACCCTCCGAATCACCAACGGCACCGAGCGAGCGATCATCGAGAACATGCTCGACCGCAACCGCGAAGCACTTATCGAGACCGTACGCGGTTTGTCTGACGTGGACGCCCGCCGACGACTCGTTACGTCGCTGACGACACCGATCTCATTGATCAAGCATGCTGCCGCCGCGGAACGGATCTGGTTCCAACGGTTCTGGGCGGGACTCGACAAATTCGAATGCGACGGATACTCCGACCGCGACGAGGGCACCTTCGCCGTCGCCGATGACGAGTCGCTGAGCGACGTCATCGCCGAGTTCGAGCGCGCAAGCCAACGATCACGAGTGATCGCGTCCCGCTTCGACCTCGACGACACCAAGGACAATCCCCGCGAGGGCAAGGTCAGCATGCGATGGACCCTGCTCGCCATGATCGAGGAATTCGCCAGGCACGCAGGTCACGGCGACATCCTCCGGGAACAGATCGGTAAGGGCGCACTCCGGCGCCCGAACCCGTAGAACTTCGGGGCTATCCGGACCGTCCGTGGCCCACTTGACATAATGTTGATTATCGGCGGAAGAACCGGCCGAGTTCATTGGTGCATCCGTGATGCTGCGCGCGTTGGATGTGCTGAAATCTGAGAGCAATGAGAGCTGAGATTTTATTCGGTTGATCTCGAGTCTCCGAGCGAGTTCGAAGTGGGTCGGATTGACCGTTGGCGCACGCATGTATGTATGCATAGCTATGCATACAATTCTGTCACTGTGACGAATGTTGTGGTCTGGTTCCCTCTGTCGCGTGGACGAAATTATCGTGTCTTTTTTGTGGGGCGCGCGTGCCTGCTATCGGCGCAGAATAGTCATGACAGCGGACGGCAGGCAGGTACCGGCTCACGGTCGAAATCCGGCGTGCCTACTGCGCGCTCCATAGTCCGGGATGATGTCGATTGAGAAAGAGGTGTACCCATGGTCACGGTGTTCTTGGTCGACGACCATGAGATCGTCCGCCGCGGGGTCGGTGATCTCATCGGTGTGGAGCCGGACCTCGAGGTGATAGGTGAGGCGAGCAGTTACTCACAGGCGCTGGCGCGGGTTCCCGCGTTGCAGCCCGACGTCGTGGTCCTCGACGTGCGGCTACCCGATGGCAACGGCATCGAACTGTGCCGGGAGCTACTCTCGGCGAACCAGGATCTGCGCTGTCTCATTCTGACGTCGTTCACCGACGAGCAGGCGATGCTCAACGCCATCCTGGCCGGAGCCAGCGGATATGTCGTCAAGGACATCAAAAGCCTCGAACTGATCGATGCCATTCGTGAGATCGGGGCAGGCAAATCGCTGCTCGACAACCGCGCCGCCGCCGCGCTCATGGTCAAGCTTCGCTCGGAGGCCGAGGAAAAGACCGGCCCGCTGGCGAGCCTCACCGACCAGGAGAGAACGCTGCTCGCCTTGCTCGGCGAGGGGCTGACCAACCGGCAAATTGCCGGTCGGATGTACCTGGCCGAGAAGACCGTCAAGAACTATGTGTCGCGATTGCTGACCAAGCTCGGGGTGGAACGACGTACTCAGGCAGCGGTGCTGGCCTCGAAGCTCAACCGACCGGACAGATCGGACTAGCCAGCCGCCTGCCCAGGTTTCCAGTGCTCAGCGGTCAGATCCAGGCATCGAGCGTGGAAGAATGCCGGATATGGAACGACAGCCGTCCGGGACAGGCCCGAATGGCCGGATGGCGGTAACCGAAACGCTGTCCCAGTTGCGGCTGCGCGAGCTGCTGATCGAAGTTCAGGAGCGGATCGCGCTGATCGTCGATGTGCGCGATCGGATGGACCGGCTGGTCGAGGCGATGTTGGTGATCACGGCCGGACTGGACCTCGACAACACGCTGCGCACGATCGTGCACGCCGCCATCGAACTCGTCGATGCCGGGTACGGCGCGCTCGGGGTCCTGGAGGCCGACAGGGCAAGCAATCAACTCGCCGAGTTCGTCTACGAAGGGATCGATGACCGGACTCGTGTGTTGATCGGAGACCTTCCGCGTGGCCACGGAGTGCTCGGTCTGCTCATTCAGCAGCCGAAACCTCTTCGGCTGCTGAATCTTTCGGACCATCCGTCCTCGGTCGGCTTCCCGGAGCATCATCCACCGATGCACACGTTTCTCGGTGTGCCGGTGCAGGTGCGTGGCGAGGTCTTCGGCAATCTCTATCTCACCGAGAAGGCGGGAGGCCAGGAGTTCACCGAAGACGATGAGGTCGTGGTGCGGGCACTCGCCGCGGCCGCGGGCATCGCCATCGAGAATGCCCGTCTCTACGAGCAGTCCCGTTTGCGGCAGCAGTGGCTGGAGGCGACCTGGGATGTGGCGACCGAGTTGCTGGCGGGCGGCGAGCCGGGAGAGGTCCTTGATCTTGTCGCCGAGCGAGCACTGACGCTCACAAAGTCCGCATACACGTTTCTCGCTTTGCCTGAGGACACGGACATCCCCCACGATGAGGTGACCGAGCTGGTCGTGGTCTCCGCGGCGGGAAGCGGCTGCGAGGAGCTCATTGGGCGGCGGATACCTCTCGAACAATCCGGTGCCGGCGAAGCCTTCCGGGACGGGCGCATGATCGCGGTCGACAAGCGGTCCTACTTCCAGCTCTTCGGCTCTACCCAGCTGGGTCCAGCGCTGATCCTTCCGCTGCGGGCCGGACGCTCAGTCCTCGGTGTGCTGATCACTGTTCGGCCCGCCGACGCGACGCTCCTCGCCGCCCCTGCCGATTCGATGATGGCCGCGATCGCCGACCAGGCAGCACTGGCGCTGCGACTGGTCGACACTCAGCGCCGGATGCGGGAGCTCGACGTGCTATCCGATCGCGACCGCATCGCCCGAGGCCTGCACGACCACGTCATCCAGCGACTGTTCGCGGTCGGGCTTTCTCTCCAGGGAACGGTGCAGCGGGCACGGGCGCCGGAAATCAAGGCCCGGCTGATGGAAACCGTCGACGATGTCCAGGCGATCGTGCAGGACATTCGCCATTCGATCTTCGACCTGCAGAGCAACTCGGCAGTGGATTCCTCGAAGTACCGCAAACATGTGCACGGCATCATCGTCGACATGACCGCCGAGAGTGGACTACGTACCACCGTGCGATTGGCTGGGCCCGTCACCGTCCTGGCGCCCCCGTTGTCCGATGATGTGGAGGCTGTCCTTCGAGAAGCGGTCAGCAACGTGGTGCGGCACGCTTCGGCAACCACCGTGTCGGTCGAATTGCGGGTACACGATGACGTCACGATCGAAGTGACCGACGACGGGGTCGGTCTACGCGACGACATCACCCGCCGCAGCGGATTGGCGAATCTGGCGACGCGAGCGGAGCAGGCGGGTGGCTGTTTCAGTATCGAGAGCCGTCCGTCCGGCGGCACCGTCCTGCGCTGGTCGGCGCCACTACCCTAGCTCGCCGGCCGCGTGGTTTGTGACCGAGGACCGGTGCTATGTCACGGAGAATTCATGACCTACGGGGCTGCGCCGGTGGACGATGCCTGCGATGTCGTGGATGACCGCGAGTGGATGACCACGACTGGGCAGTGTGCGTGCCGGGTCACCGCGGTGCTGACCGAGCCGAGCGGCGCGCGGTGGAAGGCGCTGAGGCCCCGGCTGCCGACCACCAGCATTTTCACTTGTTCCGACCGAGCGATCAGTGTGGGAACTGGGAGGTCGAACGACACCTCTGTGGTGAGCACGAGTTCGGCATCCGGCACCGCGGCTCGCGCGATCCTGCTGGCTTCTGTGACGATCCGCTCGCCGTCGCGGCGCATGGACTCCATGTCCGACTCGCTGGGTGTCATGCCGGGACCGAAACCGCTGGGAAGTGCTATCGAGGTGAGAATGTGCAGTTGTCGGCGGTGCATGGCAGCCTCGACCGCTGCCCAGGCCACCGCTTGATACGAGCTGGCGGATCCGTCGACGGCTGCGATCATTTGCGGGGCGGACTGTGAGGCAGCGGAGTCGGCCATGGGGTTTACCTATCGTCGTCGGGTTCGCTATCGAGAATTCCCGCAGGGTCTGGTGCGTGGCAGAGACGAAAGTCCCTCGCTGGGCGGCCACCGGTCCTCGGTTGCCCACTGCGACGCGGTTTGCGCCATTGGTCATCGAGGGGCAATTGAAAGGCTCACTCGCAACGGAAGGCGCTGCTCAGTGGGCGGTGGTTTCCTCGGCGTCGAACGGGTCCAGCAGTTCGTCGACCGTTCGTCGTGGCGGCATCGGCAGCGGCGGGGTGTCGTCGGGCAGCCAGCCGATTCTGATGATGGCTTGCGGGAAGGTGGCGTCGTCGAGCACGCCGTGGCGGATCTTCTTGCGCAGTTCGGGAATCTGTAGCGGCTCGGTCAGCAGGCAGGTGGCCAATCCGACATTCGTGGCGGTCAAGAGGACCGCGCTCGCCGCTTCTCCCGCGCGCAGTCGCGACAGCCGGTCGTCGGCCGCTGTGCCGAGCACCAGCAGTTCGGCGTAGTCGGGTTCGCGGATGGAATCGACCAGCCGTGGCGGGGTGAAGACTTGGCTCGGCGTCCTCTGGCTGGTGTGGGGTGGCGGGGTGTCGCGTGCCGGTGCACCGTCGGTGGTGTCGTGCTTGCCGCTCCATGCCGCCAGCTCGAGTTGATAGTCCGGGTCTTCTGGGTGTTGTCGTGCCGCCGCGTTCATCGCCTCGACGAGCCGGTTGCGTGATTCGTATGCGGCCTGGCGAATGACGCCGCCGAACTCCGCGGCGCGTTCGGTGACGAGCCCGAGATAGCCAGGCGGTAGAGGCTTGGAGCTGTAGTTCCTGCGGTCGGTTCGTCTGTCGGTGATCGCGGCACTCAGCGCGATGTCGGTCATGGTCGGCCGGTTCGGGACGAGTTCGATCGAAGCCAGGTGATTGCGATCGGCGGGATTCGGCAGTCGGTGCACGACAGCTGACCATCCCATGGCGGCGAGCGCGATCCGCAAGTGGTGCAGTGCGGTCCCGCAGCTCAGTACGAGATCACGCTGATCGGGATCGGTCGGGGTCAGCGCTCGAGTCGGGTCGAGATGGATGTGCACGCTGCGCTCGCCGATGCGGAACCGCCACGGCTGAGTGTTGTGTACCGACGGTGCCCGTACCGCGAGCGCGAGCGCCGCCTTCATGGTGTGATCGTCGGGCAGTCGGTGATCCATCTGTCGTCCATCTCTCCTTCGTCCGCATCCGATACCTACGTTGCCACCGGTGACGTGCTGTCGGTAAGAGCAGGACGTCCTCTACTGATGGGACGGACTTCCACTGTGGTGACCTCCTGTTGGGTGGCTTCTGCTGGGGGGCATGAGAGAATTCCGAGCATGGAACGCCAGCGGTCCGAGACCGGTTCCAGTGACTGGTTGCCGGTCAGCGAGGCCCTGTCTCAGCTGCGGCTACGTGAGTTGCTCCTCGAGGTCCAGGACCGGATCGCGCAGATTGTCGGCGTCCGCGACCAGATGGACCGGCTCATCGAGGCCATGCTCGTTATCACCGCTGGATTGGATCTCGGCAACACGCTGCGCTCCCTCGTGCACGCCGCTATCGAGTTGGTCGACGCACGGTATGGCGCCCTCGGCGTCCGCGAAACCGAAACGGCCGCCAACCAGCTCGCGGAGTTCGTTCACGAGGGCATTGATGACCGTACCCGGGTGTTGATCGGTGATCTTCCTCGTGGCCACGGTGTGCTCGCCCTACCGTTCGATCAACCGAAACCTGTTCGGCTGGCTGATCTTTCGGCTCATCCCTCGTCGGTCGGCTTTCCTGCACATCATCCGCCGATGGGTACATTTCTCGGTGTGCCGGTCAAGGTCCGCGATGAGGTGTTCGGCAATCTTTACCTCACCGAGAAGGTAGGCGGCCAGGAGTTCACCGAGGACGATGAGGTCGTCGTCCAGGCTCTCGCCGCGGCCGCGGGCATCGCGATCGAGAACGCCCGGTTCTACGAACAGTCCCGGATCCGCCAGCAGTGGCTGGAAGGGATCCGCGACGTGTCGACCGAACTGCTCGCGGGCGGCGAGCCCGGCGAAGTGCTCGACCTCATCGCACAACGCGCGTTGACACTCACGGACTCTGCCTGTACGTTTCTGGCCCTGCCCGACGACCCCGATATCCCTTATGAAGAAGTGACCGAGTTGGCGGTGGTCGCGGCTGCGGGCGTGGAAGCCGACGTGCTGATCGGGCGGCGGATCCCGATCAGCGAATCTCATTCCGGCACGGTTTTCCGGGAAGAGCATGCCTTGTCCGTCGACCGGCTGCTGCACAATGTGCTGTTCGGCTCTGCGGCGGCACTCGGCCCGGTGCTGGTCCTACCGTTACGAGCCGCGAACACCACCATCGGTGTACTCGCTACCTTGCGGCCTGCCGGTGCGCCGCGCTTGGACACTGCGGCGCAGTCGATGATGGTGGCTTTCTCTCATCAAGCCGCGCTTGCGCTGCACTTGGCGGACACGCAACGGCGGATGCGGGAGCTGGACGTGCTTTCGGATCGTGACAGGATCGCGCGCGATCTGCACGATCACGTCATGCAGCGACTTTTCGCGGTGGGCCTGTCGCTGCAGGGCACTTTGCGCCGGGCCCGTGCGCCCGAAGTCGAGGCCCGGCTTACTGAAACCATCGACGACCTGCAGGCCATCGTGCAACATATCCGGCACTCGATCTTCGATCTGCAGAGCAGCACCTGCGCCACCAAGACCCCCACTTTCCGTAAGCGACTGCATGACATTGTCGCCGAGGCGACCGCCGACGGCAGCTTACGTACCACGGTGCACCTGGCCGGTCCTGTTTCCGTACTGGCGCCGCTGTTGTCCGAGGACGTCGCGGCGGTGGTGCGCGAGGGGACGATCAACGCTGTCCGGCATGCTGCCGCGACCTTGGTTTCGGTCAGCCTCACAGTGGGTGACGACATCGTTATCGAGGTGATCGACGACGGGACCGGCGTTCCCGATGACCTTAGGTGGCACAGCGGGCTGGCCGATTTGGCGGCCCGTGCGGAGCGCGCGGGCGGTAGTTTCGGCATCGAGAACAGCCCCACCGGGGGAACCGTGCTGCGCTGGTCTGCGCCGTTGCCGTAGCCGGTAGCGCACGTGGCTGATTACGAACCGCATGAGCGGTGTGGGTGGGGCGGGTGGCGGTAGCGTTTTACAGTCCAGTAGTTGGTAGGTGGCTCTGTTTTGGCGGTCCAGTTTTCGGCATGCTCGGTCGGTGCTGGTTCGTCGGGTGGTCGCGTTGTATGTCGGGTTGTGGTTGTACGGGTTCTCGATGGCCGTGATGGTGCGGGCGGGGCTCGGACTGGATCCGTGGGATGTGTTTCATCAAGGGGTGGGGCGGCATGTCTCGATCAGTTTCGGGGCGGTGACGGCGGTGACCGGTGTCGCGGTGTTGCTGGCGTGGATCCCGTTGCGGCAGTTGCCCGGATTGGGAACGGTGAGCAATGTGGTGGTGATCGCGCTGTCGGTCGACGTCGGCCTGGGGTGGTTGCCGCCGTGGGAGGCGCTGCCGGTGCGGGTGGGGGTGATGGGCGCAGCGGTGATGCTGAACGCGTTGGCCAGTGTGTTGTATATCGGCGCGGGCATGGGGCCGGGGCCGCGGGATGGATTGATGACTGGACTGGTTCGCCGGACCGGTAAATCGGTGTGGGTGGTGCGTACGGCGATCGAGGTGACGGTGTTGTCGACGGGGTGGGTTCTCGGCGGCAGTGTCGGTATCGGGACGCTCGTGTACGCGTTCGGGATCGGTCCGCTGATTCACCTGCTGATTCCGGGGGCGAATCGGTACCTGCCCGGATTTCGTGTTCCGTCGAAGGAGGAATCCGTCACCAGCAGGGTGCCCGACTGTGTAGCTGAGAGGTGACTCCCCTACTTGGTCTCCGGGGACGGCTGCGATTGAACGTCGCAATGAGCAATGTCGGCGCCTGGGCTGGTCGGTCACGTCGGTGGTCCAGTCCACGATTTGCACTGAAACGTGCTGAGCCCGGCGCGATCTGGAGGCTGCGCGTGAATGCTGGATAGTGAGATGCTAGGTTCACTAGTATTGTACGAACGTCCAAGTTTGCTGAAAGTCGGCTAGGTGCGGAGGCTGTATGGGTGGGAGGGTGCGCGCGGTGGTGGCATGTGCGGCGATCGGCGCTGCTGTCTCGGGCGTGCAGGTGTCGGCTTCCTCGGCGGCTCCCCTATTCGGTGAGTACGTCGCTCTGGGAGATTCGTGGGCGGCCGATGCCTCGTTGAGTCAGCCGACCGACGAGTTCGTGCCGATCGGGTGCGCACAGAGCCGGGCCGACTACGCCAAGCAGGTGGCCGCGGCACTGGCGATACCGGTGTTTCGGGACGCGACCTGTGGCGGGGCGACGACCGCGCATATGGCCTCTGCGCAGAGCACTGTGAGTGGAGTGAACGCGCCGCAGTTCGATCGCCTCACCGCATCGACGGATCTGGTGACCCTCGAAATCGGCGGTAACGACGCGGGATTGGCCACCACGGTCCAGCGCTGCCTGACCGCCGACCCTGCGGTGTCGCCCTGTCTGAATACGCTGGTGGTCGACGGCGTGGATCGGATGTCGGCCAGCATCGCCGCGGTCGCGCCGAAGGTGACGGCGGTGATCGAGGGCGTCCGTGCGCGGTCGCCGCGTGCGCGAATTCTGCTGCTGGACTACTTCGCGGGCGTCGGCACCGGATCTGGTTGCTTTCCGGCTGTCCCGATCTCGGATGCGGACGCCAACTGGCTGGGGCACAAGTTGATCGAGCTGGACGCGATGCTGGCGCGAGTGGCGCGGACGACCGGTGTGGAGTTCGTCGACTCGTACGCCACGAGCATCGGGCACGACGCGTGCCAGGCGCCAGGGACGCGGTGGGTGGAGGGGCTGATCCCGTTCTCCAGTGATCCGGTGGGCCCGGCGGTGCCGTTCCACCCGAACCAGCTGGGCGCCGATCATCAGGCCAGGAGTGTGATTGCGGCCTTGGCTGGTTGATTCGGGACGAAAAGCGCAGCTACCCCGCCATTCAGCCACTGCGGAATCCTGGTCAGGGTCGAGGGCGACCAGGTGACGCGGATCGAAGGGAATCCGCAAGACGTGTTGTCGAACGGGTATATCTCCCAAAGGCGACGGCGATGGGTGGGCTGCATCATGACCCCGACCGGTCGCGCACCCCGGTGCGGCGAGTGGGTGAGTTCGTCCGAGCCGAATCGGATCAGTCCGTTGCAGGTGGTTTCGTTGGTGGTGTTGGCGACCGACGGATAGGGAGGATCTGCCCTCGCTCACACGTGGACAGATCCTCCCGGTTCACACGACCGGGTTCCACGCAACCCGCGGTGCGGTCGTCCATATGTCCCGTACGCGCATCCTCGATGGCGCGGGTTCAGCCGACCCGGTTGCCGTGAAATTCCAGGAACGCCGTCAGCATCTCCTTCGGCGCCTCGAGCTGGGGGTAATGGCCGATCCTTGGCAGCTCCACCACGTCCGGGTCGGGGATCAGCTCGCGGAAGCGGCGCACCATATGTGCGCCGGAGACCGGGTCGAGCAGGCCGTCGATGAGCCGGATCGGGACCTGCGCCTGCTGCAGCGCGCCGACCCAGCGTTCCCGATGCTTGCGGCGCTCGGCCATGTAGTGGATCAGCTTGTGCCCGTTGCGTTTACCATGCTTGCTGCACCACAGCAGCCAGAACTGGTTTGCTTCGGTGTCGCTGGGTTTGGTGTCGGGGCCGAACACCGCGGCCAGGCTGTGGCCGAAGGTGCGCTCGCTGCCGAGTACCCCGACTGCCGGTCCCAGTGGGCTAGCCAGCAGCCGCTGTATCGGGCGTGGTCGGTGGGCTTCTGGGAACAGGCCGCCGTTGAGCAGGCACACCGATTCGATCACCAGTGATTCGTCGCCTGCCGCACGGCGTTCGGCGTCGCGGGCCAGCAGTTCCTGTGTGACCGTGTCGCCGTAGTCGTGGGCGAGGACGTGATACCGGCCGACGCCTTGTTCGCGCAGCAGGTTTTCGTGGATGTCGGCCTGGTCGCCGATCGTGTAGTTGTAGTGGCGCGGTTTCGCCGACCAGCCGAAACCGATCATGTCCGGGGCGATGACCCGCGCGAAGCGTTCGCACAGACCGGGCCAGACAGCGTGCCAGTCCCACGACGCGGTGGGAAATCCGTGGATACAGACGAGCGTGCCTTCGGCACCTCCGCCGCCGTCTCGCCAGAAGATCTGGTGACCGCGGTGGGTGTGCCGTCGTCCATTCGCCCGCCAGGACGCAAACTCCTCCATGCCTACCTCCCTTTCGCCGACAAGCATGGCGCGTGGACGCGCCGGGCACAGCCGTTCCGCCGACCGCGCACGTGTCATCTACCGCGCGGCCGGTTGCCGATCGTGCGCTCTGCGAGAATGCAACGGTGCATGTCGCGATCGGCCTGGTTGTTCTCGTCGCGTCGGCGGCCGCGTTGGCGGCGCTGGCGCGTCGGTTCGGGGTGTCCGAACCGTTGGTACTGACGCTGGCCGGGGTGGCGGCGTCGTATCTGCCGTTCGTGCCGGAGATCCACCCGGATCCGGAGATCATTCTGCTCGGTCTGCTGCCTCCATTGCTGTATACCGCCGCGATTCGCACGTCGCTGGTGGATTTCCGCGCCAATGTGCGCGCCATAGTGCTGCTGTCGGTGGGGTTGGTGCTGTTCAGCACGTTCGTCGTAGCGGCGGTGGTGTGGTGGCTGCTTCCGGTGCCGTTCGCGGTCGCGGTCGCGTTGGGTGCTGTGGTGGCGCCGCCGGACGCGGTGGCCGCGACGGCGGTGGCGCGCCGGATCGGGATGCCGCGGCGGATCGTGACGATCCTGGAGGCGGAGTCGCTGTTCAACGACGCGACCGCGTTGGTGGCGTTGCGCACCGCGATAGCGGCGTCGGCAGGCACCGTATCGGTGTGGCAGGCCGGCGGTGACTTCCTGCTCGCGACGTGTGGTGGCGCGGCGGTCGGCATCGTCGTCGCCTACCTGCTGGCGATGCTGCGGCGGCGCATCACCGACCCGGTGCTCGACACGACGCTGTCGTTCTTGGCTCCGTTCGCAGCGTATCTGCCCGCCGAGGGCATCCACGCCTCGGGGGTGATCGCCGTCGTCTGCTGCGGCATGATCCTCGGCCACGGCGCACCGGTGTGGCAGAGCGCGGCGTCGCGGATCTCCGAGCGCATCAACTGGCGGACCATACAGTTCATCCTGGAGAGTTCGGTGTTCGTCATAATCGGGTTACAGGTGCGCGCGATTGTCGAGGGTGCGTGGAGCAGCGGACTGGACCACCGCACTCTGGTGTCGGCGGCGATCATGGTGCTGGCGGTGACGATGCTGGCGCGGCCGCTGTGGGTGTTTCCGTCGACGCTGCTGTCACGCAGGTTCGGGAGGACCGACGATGTGCCGTTGACGCACCCGGTTGTGGTGTCGTGGGCGGGGATGCGCGGCGTGGTGACATTGGCGGCGGTGCTGCTGTTGCCCGAGGACACTCCGCAATTGCCGGTGCTGAAACTCCTCGCGCTGGTCGTGGTGGCAGGAACGCTGCTGTTGCAGGGGACGTCGCTGCCATGGCTGATGCGGTGGCTGCGGCTGCGCGGGCCCAGCCGCGCCGAGGATGCGTTGCAGAAGGCCAACCTGCTGCAGCAATCCACCGCGGCGGGTCTGGCCGCGCTCGATGCGGCGATCACGCCGGATACCCCGCCGGCGGTGGTCGAGATGCTGCGCGACCGCGTGACCTGGAAGAGCAACGCCGCGTGGGAGCGGCTCGGGCGCGGCGAGTCGGAACTGGCCACCCCCACCGCCGAGTACCGGCGGTTGCGGCTGGAGATGCTGCGCGGCGAACGCGAAATCGTGTTGCGAGTGCGGGATTCCGGCGCGGTGGACTACGAGATCCTCCAGCACGTTATGGCGCAGCTGGATCTCGAGGAGTCGATGATCGACCGCTTCGACGAGGCCGAGGAAGAGCGCGTCGAACCGCTGGCGGGCCCGGTGGCCGACGACAACTGCGCGCATCTGCGTGCCATGCCGCTGGTGCGTGAGGCTGCTGGGGCCGACGAGTGTGCCGAATGTGTGGCCGAGGGGCTGGCGTGGGTGCATCTGCGAATGTGCCTGTCCTGTGGGCACATCGCGTGCTGTGACTCGTCGCCGGGCAATCATGCGACCAAGCACTTCGCGGGCAGCGGGCATCCGGTGATGCGCAGCGTAGAGCCGGGTGAGGCGTGGCGGTGGTGCTACGTGGACGAGCTGCTCGGCTAGCGGCCGGGTCTCAGCGCTGGGAGTGTGAGTAGATCAGGCGCGCGTATTCGGTGAGCAGCCCATCGAGCGACAGCTCCTCGCCGCCCGCGGCGATCTGCTGGTACCCGACCAGCATCGCCATGCCCAGCGAGGTCACCACGGTGGTCGTGTCGTCGTCGCCGACGACACCCTTGATCGCCTTGTGCACGGTGCGCCTGCGGGATTCGTCGACGCGTTTGAGGGCGAGATTGACCGATTCGTCATTGGCGGCCCACGCGCGGATCGCGGCCTCGGCGGCATGGTGCAATCCGGCGGCGAGAACGGACATGGCGCGGATGTCGTCGTCGGGGTTGCCCTGGTTGAACTTCAGCGTCCGCAGGATGCGGACCTGACGGTTCTCCCAGTGGTCGAGCAGGGCATCGACGAATCCTTGCCAGCTGCCGAAGTGATGGTAGAACGAGCCGCTGGTGACGCCGAGCCGCCGACATAGCACGCCGATGTTGAGGCCCTTGAACCCGAATTCGGCGAGCACCTCCAGTGCGGTGTCGAAGTACTGCTCTTTGGTGACCACACGTGACATTCGCGGCGCCGTTCTGTTCGTTCGAGCCGGACTTGACGCACCGTACAGTACCCCATCGTCGCGCCGCTCGGGCCGAGCTCAGCGAAGTTCGCGGCGCCCATATTCGGGCGCGGCCTCAGCAGCGGACCGAATCCCCGCCGCGCGTTCGCGTGTGCCTCGCTGTCGATCATGGTGAGGGCGACTACATCAGCGTGCTGCTCGCGGCCGACGAGCTGATCCGAGCCGCATATTTTTGCTGGGTGGACGACCTCGACATCGACATAGGGTGGGAACGAAAGCCCAAAACGGTCGAAAAGGCCCCCGCGCGTCAGCCGGGCACTTACGGTCTGGGAAAGTCAGGTGTACTGAACGAGGTTGTGGGATGAGCGAACCGAATACGTCCTGTGCCGCATTCCAGCGCAACGCGGTGATCGATCCGGCCGCGGTGGCCGTCCGATCCATCGGCGGTGATCACACGCTTACCTGGCGGCAGTACGCCGACCAGGTTCGCGAGGTGGCCGCCGGGCTGCATGCGCTCGGGATCGGCCGCGGCGACACCGTCGCGCTGATGATGGGTAATCGAGTGGAGTTCTATCCCGTCGAGGTCGGCGTCCAGCACACCGGCGCGACCTCGTTTTCGGTGTACAACACCCTCGCCCCCGAGCAGCTGAACTACGTGTTCGAGAACGCGGGCAACCGGGTGGTGATTTGTGAGCAGCAGTACGTTGAGCGCATCCGCCGCTCCGGCGCGCCGATCGACACCATCATCTGCATCGATGGCGCACCGGAGGGCACGCTCGGCCTCCACGAGCTGAAAGCCATGGGCAGCGGCGATTTCGATTTCGAGGCTACCTGGCAGGCCGTGCGGCCCGATGACATTCTCACCCTCGTTTACACCTCCGGCACCACCGGAAACCCGAAGGGTGTCGAGATCACGCACAGCAACCTGCTGGCCGAAGCGCGCGCGTTCCACGCCGTGCTTCCGGTGGTGTTCGGTGATCGCCAGACCTCCTACCTGCCCTCGGCGCACATGGCCGACCGGTTCTGCTGTCTGTACTTGCAGCAGGTCTACGGCATTCAGATCACGGTGGTGCCCGACCGCTCGCTGCTGCCTGCCGCGTTGGTCGATGTGCATCCGACGATCTGGGGCGCGGTGCCGAGAGTGTGGGAGAAGTTGAAGGCGGCCATCGAGTTCGCGGTCGCGAACGAACCGGACGAGACCACCCGGGTGGGGTTGCAGTGGGCGTTGGGGGTGGCGGCGCGCAAAGCCGACGCGCAGCTGAGTGGTACGGCGATCGGTGCCGAGCTGGCCGCGGAATGGGCGGAGGCCGACCAGCGGGTGCTGTCGGCGTTGCGCGCGAAAATCGGTTTGGACCAGCTGAAGTGGGCCATGTCCGGTGCCGCGCCGATTCCGCCGCAGACGCTCGGGTTCTTCTTCGGGCTAGGCATTCCGATCTCGGAGATCTGGGGCATGTCCGAACTCACCTGCGTGGCCAGCGCCTGCCCGCCCGCCCAGGCGCGCCTGGGCTCGGTGGGCCGGATGCTGCCCGGGATGCAGTGGCGGATTGCTGAGGACGGCGAATTCCTGGTGCGCGGGCCGCTGGTGATGAAGGGCTACCGCAAGGAACCGCACAAGACCGCCGAGGCACTCGACGCCGACGGTTGGCTGCACACCGGCGATATTCTCGCCGTGGACGACGGCGGCTACCTGCGCGTGGTCGACCGTAAGAAGGAGCTGATCATCAACTCCGCGGGAAAGAACATGTCCCCCGCCAATATCGAGAACGCCGTCAAAGCCGCGACCGCGCTGGTCGGTGCCATCGCCGCGATCGGCGATGCCCGCCCTTACAACACGGCGCTGATCGTCATCGACGCCGAGACCGCGGCGCTGTACGCCGCCAGGCACGGTTTGCCGGACGCGTCGGCGCCAGCTCTGGCCGCCGATCCCGGTGTGCTGGCCGAGATCGCACGTGGCGTCGCGGCGGGCAATGCGACCCTGTCGCGTGTGGAGCAGATCAAACGCTTCACGGTGCTGCCCACCTTTTGGGAGCCGGGCGGAGACGAGGTGACGCTGACGATGAAGCTGCGGCGCAAGCCGATCTCGGCCAAATACGCCGAGGAGATCGAGCGGCTCTACGCCGAGAAGCCGGGCGACACGGTGCACGAACCAGCCGCAGCGCAGGTGGCGCGGTAGGAGAGGTGCGTCGACGGTAAGAGCGCATGCGACGCTCCGTCGGTGGTGCGCGAGCACAACGCCCGGCTCCGGACGGGAAAAGAACCAAAGAACCGCGACGATCGGCTTTCCGGGTCCGGCGGGGTGCGTGCGGAGTGCCGCTGCCGGATCACGGTCACTTCACCCCGCGCCGACGGTGAAGTCATAGCGGGCGTGGCGCAAGCAAGCGATGCGCTCGACAATCGCGCCGGCCTGCAGCGAGGACAGGTCAGTCGGTTACAGGCGGACGCCGAGCAGGGCGTCGACCGCCGTGGTGATCAGTGCGGGCGCCTCGGTGTCGATGCCGCCGTAGTCGAGGGCCTGCCGGGCCCAGTTGTCCACGGCGTCCAGCGTTTTGGGTGTGTCCAGGTCGTCGGCCAGGTGCTGGCGCAGGCGCGTGACCGTGTCGGTGGCCGACGGGCCCGCCGCCGACGCGGCGGCCGAGCGCCACAACTCGAGGCGTCGCTGGGCCTGCTCGAGGACCTCCTCGGTCCACATGCGGTCCTGCCGGTAGTGGCCGGCCAGCAGCCCGAGGCGGATGGCGGCGGGGTCGACGCCGCCGCGGCGCAGCGCCGACACCAGCACCAGATTGCCTTTGGACTTCGACATCTTTTCCCCGTGCAGTCCGATCAGTCCGGCGTGCACGTAGTGGCGGGCGAAACGACGGCCCGCGATCAGCGCCTCGCCGTGTGCGGCGGAGTATTCGTGGTGGGGGTAGATCAGGTCGCTGCCGCCGCCCTGGATGTCGAATTCCGGGCCGATCCGGTTCAACGCGATCGCCGAACACTCGATATGCCAGCCCGGTCGGCCCGCGCCGAACGGGGCAGGCCACGACGGCTCACCGGACCTGGCCGAGCGCCACAGCAGCGCGTCGATGGCGTCGCGCTTGCCGGGGCGGTTCGGGTCGCCGCCACGCTCGGCGAACAGTCGCTCCATCGTGGCGCGGTCGTAACCGGATTCGTAGCCGAACTGCTCGGTGGCGTCGGCGCGGAAGTAGATGTCGGGGTACTCGGCGTCGTCGACGACGTAGGCCGCGCCGGACGCCAGGAGCTTCTGCACGAATTCGACGACTTCGTCGACGGATTCGACGGCGCCGATGTAGTCGCGCGGCGGCACGATGCGCAGCGCCGACATGTCCTCGCGGAACAGGTCGATCTCGGCAGAGCCCAGGTCTCGCCAGTCCACGCCGTCGCGCGCGGCCCGCTCGAAGAGCGGATCGTCGACATCGGTGACGTTCTGCACGTAGTGCACGTCGTGGCCCGCGTCTCGTAACACCCGGTTGACCAGGTCGAAGGTCAGGTAGGTCGCGGCGTGCCCGAGGTGGGTCGCGTCGTAGGGGGTGATCCCGCAGACGTACATGGTGGCTGTCGCACCGGGGGTAATCGGTCGCACCTGACGGTCCGCGGTGTCGTACAACCGCAACGGCGGCCCTGCTCCGGGGACGGTCGGAAGGGCGGTATCGGACCAGGACTGCATGATTACGAGGGTAAGGGTGTGGTCGAGATCATCCGCCCCCGGCCCGGCCTCGCGCCGCGCGGGAGTCGTCGGGCGGCCGGTGCCGAGCTGCGTCTTCCAGCGAATCGGGGGATGTCAAGGTTTTTGGTTTCGCTGAATCAGCTGTCGGCGCGGCGGGTGGGATCGGTGATCGTGTTCCGGGTGATCGCGAATGTCCCGTCCAGGTCCGGAATGTCCGGGTCGGTGTCGGCGAGGGCGATCTGGGTGAACTCGCCGCGAGCCACGTCGAACTCGAGTTCGTGGTAGGCGACCGTGTCGCCCCAGTCCGGTGAGGGCAACGAGATGAACCGGATGGTGAACCGGCCCGAGTCCACCGACCCCTCGGTGAGGACGTAGACCCCGAAGTGGTTCTCCCCCTCCGAACTGAGCCAGTAGATGCCGTTGTCGTAGAGATGCAGGTCGGTGTCGGGGTAGGGCTTCTTGTCGTAGAGATGCACGTAGTGCAATGCGAATTTGTAGGTCGGCGCGCCGATCCCGATCTGCACGGTCGGTGCCGCACGGTCTCCGGTGGAATGGGTCATCGGGTCCTCCTCGTCGTCGCGCCGAGCATCGAAGCTCAACTGTGCCAGGAATTCCGCGACGGCATCGCCATCGCCGCGGAATCGGCCGGCGAGGTCAGAAGGCAGGCCACGGGATCGGTCGTGCCGTACGCGGCACAGGCATCACCGGGTCGTCGAGCACCCGCTGGGTGCGTTCGGTGAGCGCATCGATCTCGGCGTCGGTGATGTGTTCGCTGAGCGTGTCCGCGAACGCGCCGGGCAACTCTTTCGCGAATGCGGTGAGGTCGGCGATCAGGCCGTCGGAGATCGGCTGACCGGCCCACCCCCACAGCACGGTGCGCAGCTTGTGCTCGGCGTGCAGGCAGATGCCGTGGTCGACGCCGTACACCTGCCCGTCCACGCCTTCCAGTGCGTGCCCGCCCTTGCGGTCGGCGTTGTTGAGCAGGATGTCCAGCACCGCCATCCGTTGCAGTCGCGGATCGTCGGCGTGGATCAGTGACACCTCGTTTCCTTCCTGGTCGAGCGCGCGCAGCACCTCGCAGAAACCCTCCGGTATCGCACCCGCCGGGCACAGGTCGATCAGGTCGAGCCGGTTACCCTGCGCGGTGTGGTTGTCCACGCCCTCGACCCAGCGTTGTACCATGCCCGGTCCGAAGGGCCCCTCCCGCAGGATCGTCTCCGGGATCAGGGCCCAGCCGATTGCCTCGGAGATCAGATACGACGCCACCTCGCGTCCGGCCAGGGTGCCGTCCGGGAAATCCCACAGCGGCTGCTCGCCACGGATCGGCTTGTACACGACCCGCAGCGGAAGGCCGTTCGCGTCGTCGGGGGCGGTGTCGATCACCTCGCAGACCAGGGTCACGTTGCTGGCGGTAGTCACCCGCCCGATCACCGTCAGCTCGCCGCTGCGGAATCGGTCCCCGGTCTCGACCACCGACTCACTCCTCTGCTTCGGCCGCGCCGAAGATGTCGCCGCGCTTGTATCCGTTGGTGCGCACACACATGTGCCCCCGCGCCGACAGTGGTTCACCGCACAGCGGGCACGGGGGACGCCCGGCCGCGATCACCCGGGTCGAGCGCAGCGCGAACTCGCGGGCCTGGATCGGGGTGAGGAACACGCGCACCGCGTCGGGGCCCTCCTCGGTGTCGTCGAGTACCACCGACTCGTCGACCTCGGTTTCGGTGATCGCCAGCAGTTCCACCACCACCGCGCCTGCGTCGGCGTCCCAGCCGAGACCCATGGTGCCGACCCGGAATTCGGCGTCGATCGGGGTCACCAGCGGTGCGTTGTCGCTGACATCCTCGGCCTGCGGCGGCACCTCGGCGCCGAAGCGGCGGGCCACCTCGTCCAACAGCAGACCCATCCGGTCGGCGAGCACCTTGACCTGCTGCTTCTCCAGCAGCACGCTGACGACGCGCGGTTCCTGAACGGCCTGTAAATAGAACGCGCGATCGCCCGGCTCACCGACGGTCCCGGCGACGAAACGATCGGGGGTGCGAAATACATGGATTGCGCGTGACACATGCACCTCCTGATACGTGACCCTGATCGACTACCCGCGGCGCGCGGCTTCCATACAACGGTTGCTACATCGTTTACAAGGAATCTCAGCGCTCCGCATTCCCATTATCCGCACTTCCGGTACCACCAAGCTCCCCGCCGGGAACCGGCCCGGAAGCGTCGGCGGTCGCGGCGCCGGTGCCGGCGGCAGATGTCGGCGCCGAGCGTTGCGGTCCGGTCGCCGCGAGGGCGGAAAGATCGGTGCCGGTGTCGTTGAGCCGCCACACGTAGGGCGCGGTCGGGGTGTAGCGAATCACGCTGATCGAGGCGGGCTCCACCATGATCCGTTGGAAGCCGTCGAGGTGGATGCCCAGGGCGTCGGCGAGCACCGATTTGATCACGTCGCCGTGCGTGCACGCCACCCACAGTGCGTCGCGGCCGTGTTGCTCGGCCAGTGCCCGGTCGTGGTCGCGGATCGCGGCCACCGCACGGGTTTGCACCTGCGCCAGGCCCTCGCCCCCGGGGAATACCGCGCCGGAGGCGTGTCGCTGCACGACCTTCCACAGCGGTTCCTCGAGTAGTTCGGCGATCGGACGCCCGGTCCATTCGCCGTAGTCCACTTCGATGAGTCGTTCATCGAACACCGGCTCGAGCCCGAACTTCTCCGCCAGCGGCGCTACCGTGCGCTGGCAGCGCAGCAGTGGGGAGTGCACGATGCGTTCGATCGGTAACCCGGCCAGTCGTTCGGCCACCGCCCTCGCCTGCTCGTCGCCGCGCTCGGTGAGCTCGACGCCGGTACTGCGACCGGCCAGAGTGCGGGCGAGGTTCGAGGTCGACGCCCCGTGCCGCAACAGGATCACCGTCATGCGGTCAGCCTAGCGATCATGTCGCCGAGACCACCCCGCCCGCCAGCAGACCCATGATGGTCAGGCCCAGCACGATGCGGTAGCCGACAAACCAGTCCAGTGAATGCCGCGCCACGAACCGCAGCAGCCACGCTACCGAAGCGTAGCCGACCACGAACGCCAGCAGCGTCGCCACCAGCAGTTGCGGCCCGCTGGCATGGAGTCCCTGGCCGGCGGGTTCGAACGCGTCCGGAAGGCTGAACAGACCCGAGGCGGTCACGGCGGGAATGGCGAGCAGGAACGAAAACCGCACGGCCGCTTCGCGCTCGAGACCGAGGAACAGACCAGCCGTCGACGTCGCGCCCGAACGTGACACACCGGGAACCAGCGCGAGGCACTGCGCGAAACCCATCACCAGACCGTCGCGGGTGGTCAACTCCCCGATCGGACGCTCTTTGCGTCCGTAGTATTCACCGGCGGCGATCACCAGCGCGAACGCGATCAACATGAACGACACCAGCCACAGATTCCGCGCCCCCGTGCGGATCTGGTCTTTGAACAGGAATCCGAGCACGCCGATGGGGATGGTGGCGATGATCACATACCAGCCCACCCGGTAGTCCAGTCCGCGGTGCGTCTTGTCGGCGAGGCCGCGGAACCAGGCGAGCACGATCCGCCCGATGTCCTTGGCGAAATACACCAGCACGGCGGCCTCGGTGCCCAGCTGGGTGACCGCGGTGAACGAGGCGCCCGCGTCGTCGCCGAAGAACACCGCCGACACGATGCGCAGATGCGCCGACGACGAAATCGGCAGGAACTCTGTCAATCCCTGCACCAGACCGAGCACCAGTGCCTGTACCCAGGTCATCGACTCAACCACGAACTACCTCTCCCTGCTGCCCGAAACCTTCGATCCGACTGGGCAATTGGCGTGCCGGCAGGTTGCACCACCGACGTGATCATCGCCGCAATCTCGCAGCGACAGTACCGTGTCGGGCCGTTGCCGACATGTCGGGCCGTTGCGCCGCGACCCACGGTGCGCGTGGACGCCGACTCGGGGCGGCACACTCTAGGCTTGGCGCCGTGACGAATGCGCGGACACGGTGATGGAACAGCGGACGGTCGGACGCAGCGGCCTCCGGGTGTCCCGGATCGGCCTGGCGACCCACACGTGGGGATCGCACACCGACGCCGAGGACGCCGCGGTGCAGCTGGTGGCGTTCGTGGACGCGGGTGGCACGCTGGTGGACACCTCCCCCGCTTACGCGGGCGGCGGCGCGCAGCGGATTCTGGCCGAGCTGCTGGGGGATCTGGTGTCGCGTGACGATGTGGTGCTCAGCGGATGCGCGGGGATCGCGCTGCGGCGCGCTCCGGCGCCGACCGGGCCCGCGGTGCCCGGCTCTGAGGTGGCGCGGACCACGGTGGACACCTCTCGGCGGGCGCTGCTGGGGCAGTTGGATCGGACGCTGCTCGAGTTCGGCACCGACTATCTCGACATCTGGAATGTCGCGGTGTGGGATCCGCGGACGCCGCTCGAGGAGGTCGCCGCGACCCTGGAGCAGGCCGTGCGTTCCGGGCGGGTCCGCTACGCGGGGGTACGTGGGTTCGGGGCCTGGCAGCTGGCCAGCTTGGCCGCGATCGTGCCGGTGACCGCTGCGCAGACACCGTATTCGCTGCTCGCGCGCGGCGCGGAGGCCGACTTCGTACCGGCGGCCCAGCATCATGGTGTCGGTGTGATCGCCTCGGCGCCGCTGGCGGGTGGCATCCTCACCGGCAAGTACCGTGACGGTGTTCCGGCCGACTCGCGTGGCGCCGACGAGGCGACCGCCGCGGAGATCCGCAGCGGTCTCGACGACCGCGCCACCCGGGTGGTGGACGCACTGGTGACCGCCGCGGATGGGCTGGGCACCTCGCCGCTGGCCGTAGCGCTGGCCTGGATCCGTGATCGGCCCGCCATCGCGAGCATGATCGTCGGCGCCCGCGATATCGGGCAGCTCACCGGGGTGCTGGCTGCCGAAACGCTCGAACTGCCGCGCGCGATCGCGGCCGCACTGGACGACGTCAGTGCACGCACCGAATGAGGCGGATTAGCCTTGCCCGCATGAGCACTGCAGCAACCGTGGGTGGGCGTCTCCGTCGAGTCCGAACCGGGGGGTTGCGTGCCGTCTCGGCTGTGTTCGCGGTGGGCCTGCTCGTCGGTGCGGTCGCGTGCGGTGCCGACAGTGGGACCTCGCACGCGGGACACGGGCCGTCGACGGCGACGTTGAGCGATCTGGACCCGGTGCCGATCGGGTCGGAACCGACGCCCGCGCTGCCGGTGACGGTGCGCTCGTTCGACGGCACCCAGGTCACCGTCACCGACGTGGGCCGCATCATCGCCGTGGACCGCTACGGCACCCTCGCCCAGATCGTCTACGCGCTCGGTTTGGGACCGAAGCTGGTCGGGCGTAGCACTTCAGCCGCGTTCCCCGCGGTGCGGGATGTTCCCAACGTGTCAGGCGGCAACGGGTCGCTGAATGCGGAATCGGTTCTCGCGCTGCGGCCTTCGGTGTTCCTGACCGACACCACCAGTGCCGCGCCCGCTGTGCGAGAGCAGCTGCGCGCGGCCGGTGTCACGGTCGTCTACTTCGATCCGCAGCGCACGATGGAGGGGGTGGTGCCACAGATCGAGGCTGTCGCCGGCGCGCTCGGCGTGCCGGATCGCGGGCAGGCGCTGGCGCAGCGCACCCGCGACGAGATCGCCGCCGCGAGCGCCGCAGTGCCCGCCAGGGATCCGCGACTGACCATAGCGTTCCTGTATCTGCGCTCCACCGCCATTACGATGCTCGCCGGGCCTGGGTCGGGCGCGGACGCGTTGATCGCCGCGCTCGGCGCACGCGACGCGGGAACCGTCGCCGGGTTGACCGAGCCGTTCACCGCGATCACCAGCGAGGCCATGATCGGTGCGGCGCCGGATGTGCTGCTGGTGATGTCGGACGGTTTGAAATCCGTCGGCGGAGTCGACGGGCTGCAAAAGGTGCCCGGCATCGCCCAGACTCCGGCCGGCCGGGACAAGCGCGTGGTGGACATGTCCGATGCGGTGCTGCTGAGCTTCGGACCCAACACCGGGCGGGTAATCGCGGCACTGAGCAAGGCCGTGTACGGCACCGAGCCCGCATGAGTTCCTCGGCCACGAAGCCGGCGGGGCCCACGGTCACGGCTGCGGCGAAGTCGCGGCGCCGCTCGCAGGTGATGATCGTGTTCGTGGTGGCAATCGCCGGGCTGATCGTGCTGGCGCTCGCGTCGGCGGCAATCGGTCAGGTGCCGACGACACCGGCCGAGGTGGCCGGCAGCGTTCTGCACCGTATCGGGCTGGAGTGGGGGCCGATGCCCGCGCATTCCGCCGGGGAGGTGACGCTGTGGCAGGTGCGGTTCCCGCGGGTGGTGCTGGCGATGCTGGTCGGGGCCGCGCTCGCGACAGCGGGTGCGCTGTTGCAGGGGGTATTCGCGAATCCGCTCGCCGAACCGGGGGTGATCGGGGTATCGGCGGGCGCGGCGGTCGGTGCGGGAACGGTGATCGTGGTCGGCGGCGCGTTCGTCGCTGCATGGTCAGTGGCGGCGGCCGCGTTCGTCTCGGGGTTGGCGACCACGTTGCTGGTGTATGTGCTGGCGCGTTCCAACGGTCGCACCGAGGTCGTCACGCTTGTGCTCACCGGTGTGGCGATCAACGCGTTCGCGGGCGGGTTGATCGCGTTGTTGTTGTTCGTCGCTTCTCCGGCGGCCCGCGACCAGATCGTGTTCTGGCAGTTGGGGTCGCTCAACGGCGCCACGTGGGAATCCGTCGGCGTGGTCGCGTGCCTCACTTCCGTCGGTGTGGCCGCGTCAGTGCTCATCGCGCCCCGGCTGGACCTGCTCGCGCTCGGTGAGTCCGCGGCGCGCCATCTCGGCGTCGATGTGGAGCGTTTGCGCCGCAACGTGATCGTCGTCGTCGCTGTTCTGGCCACCGCCGGTGTCGCGTTCACGGGAATCATCCTGTTCGTCGGCCTCATCGTCCCGCACCTCGTGCGCATGCTTGTCGGCCCCGGCCACCGCGTCCTGATTCCGCTCAGCGCGATCGTCGGCGCCGTCGTCCTGCTCGCCGCCGACGTCGCCGCGCGTTCCCTGGTCGACAACGCCGATCTCCCCCTGGGCATGCTCACCTCCTTGATCGGCGGCCCCTTCTTCTTCTGGCTGTTGCGCCGCACCCGAGCCCGCTCCGGGGGCTGGGCGTGACCGCCCGCGCTCTCCGTCGAGTGGCACGGAGCTGCGGCAAACGCCGAGTAAGCCTCTCCGTGGTGTACCCCTCGATCGGTGGCATTCGTGTGGGAGGTGATCGGTGAGCGGGGTGCGGCACGGGTTGGGCGGGGTGTTCGCTCGGGGGCAGGAAGTGCCGGTGGCGCCGGAACGCGGGGTGGTGACGGCGCGCGCGGTCGGGGTCAGTGTGGATCGGCGCGGCGGTGGGGCGCACAGTCGGCGTGTTCTCGAGGGGGTCGACTTCGACGTGGTCGCGGGGCAGGTCGTGGCGCTGGTGGGCCCGAACGGTGCGGGCAAGTCGACGCTGCTGGCTGCGCTGGCCGGGGAGTTGACGCCCAGCGAAGGAGTGGTCGAGCTCGATGGGCGGGCGTTGGCGCATTGGTCGCCGTTGGACATGGCGCGGCGGCGGGCCGTGCTGCCGCAGAGCCACACCGTCGGATTCCCGTTCACCGCACGAGAAGTGGTGGCCATGGGCCGCGCGCCTTGGGTGCGCACCGAGCGCCGCGAACGTGACGAGGAGCAGATCGCCGCCGCGATGGCCGCCACCGACGTGGAACACCTTGCCGCCCGGTCGTTTCCGACGCTGTCCGGCGGTGAACGCGCCCGGGTGGCGCTGGCCCGCGTGCTCGCCCAGGACACCGGCACCCTGCTGCTGGACGAGCCGACTGCCGCACTGGACCTCGGCCACCAGGAAGCCGTGCTGCGTCTGGCCACCGCTCGCGCCGCCGCAGGCGCCGCGGTGGTGGTGGTCCTGCACGATCTCGGTATCGCCGCCGCCTATGGCGACCGCGTCGCCGTCCTCGAATCCGGTCGCATCGCTGCCGACGGCCCACCCCGCGACGTCCTCACGACTGCCTTGCTCACTCGCGTCTACCAGCACCCGGTGGAGGTCCTCGACCACCCGGTCACCGGCGCCCAATTGGTCCTTCCCGTCCGCCGGTGAATTTGCGCCACGGCGACCTACGTGACGTGAAGCTACCGCCAGATCATTTTCAGGACGGCGGGCGTCAAAAGCATGCGGATAACGGTGGCATCCAGGATCAGTGCCGCGATCATCCCGTAGGCGATGTATTTCATCAGCACCAGGTCGGAGAATCCGAACGCGCCGGTGACCACGATGAGAATTGCGGCCGCGGAGGTGATCACGCCGCCGGTGTGGGCGATGCCGTAGCGGATCGCCTCCGGCGCGTCGGCGCCTCCGGCGCGCGCCTCCGACATCCGCGACAGCAGGAACACCTCGTAGTCGGTGGACAGCCCGAACAGCACTGTCACGATCAGCGCGAGCACCGCGAACATCAACGGTCCCGGCGTGAAATGCAACATTCCCGCGCCGTGCCCCTCGACGAACACCCAGGTCAGCACGCCGAGGGTCGAGATGAGGCTGAGTGCGCTCATCGCGACGGCCTTCAGCGCGAGCACGACCGACCGGCATGCCGCGTAGATCAGCGCCAGCGCCGCGGACACCAGGATCGCCAGCAGTGTCGGCAGACCCTTCAGCAGACCGTTGATGCTGTCGCGTTCCAGCGCGGGCACCCCGGCGACCATCACCTCGACCCCGGGTGGTTCGGGGAGAGCCCGCAACGCCGCGATCACCCGGTCCGCTTCGCGTTTGTCGGCGAGCCCGGCGGCGAGCACGTTGATTCCGTCTGTGGTCGGCGCGGAGGGATCGAACCGTCCGGTCAGCCCGGCGACCTGGTTGGCGGCGAATCGGATGTCGCTCAACTGCTGCGGGTCGGCGCCCACCACGACGAGTTTCAACGGCTCGGTACGGAAGCTCGGGAACAGTTCGTCGAATCGTTCCTGCGCCACCCGCGCCGGATTGTCGTCGGCGAGATACCGCTCGCTGAGTCCGCCGAACTCGATGTGCCGCAAGGGGATACTCAGCGCGAGTAGCCCGAGCGCGATCGAGACCACCACCGCGAGCGGGCGCCGCATCGCCCACAGCGCGAGCCGGGAGAAGAACCCGGCGTCGATCTGCGCCTCGGTCCTGGTTCGGGAGAACCGCTTCCACCCGAGGAAGTCGATGCGGTGTCCGACGATGCTCGACGCCGCGGGCAGCGCGGTCACCGACAGCAACGCCGCCAGCAGTACCGAACTGATGCCGCCGTAGGGCACCGAGCGCAGCACCCCGATCGGGAAGATGAACAGCGCGCCGAGGCTGATGGCGATGATCGCCGCCGAGAACAGCACCGTGCGTCCCGCGGTCGCGACGGTACGCGCGGTGGACTCCTCCACCGTGTGTCCGGCCGCGAGCTCCTCCCGGAAACGGGTGACGGTGAACAGCCCGTAATCGATCGCCAGTCCAAGACTCACCAAAGTCATGACGGCGTTGGCGAAGACGTTGACGTCGATGTAGTCGGTCAGCAGTCGCAGTCCGCCTTGCGTGCCCAGGATCGTCATGCCGCCGATCAGCACCGGTAGCAGCGCGCCGATGACGCCGCCGAACACGAAATACAGCAGGATCGCCACGATCGGCAAGGCGATGATTTCCGCGCGTTTGATGTCGTGCTGCATGCCGCTGTTGATGCCTTCGACGACCGGCTGCAATCCGGCCGGCTGCACCGTGGTGCCGCCGGGGCCACCGCCGTCGTGCCCGGAGCCGAGATGGTCTTTGATGGCTGTGTAGTTCTCCACGGTCGCGGTGCCCGCGCCGCGCAAGCCGATGCTGGCGAACGCGTGGGTGTGCGAGGCGTCGGTGGCCTGTGTGGAAAACGGGCTGTCCCAATAGCTGTCGATCTTCAGTATGTGGTCGGGATAGGTCGCCAGCAGGTGTGCGAGTTGTTCGGTCACCGGTCCGCGGACGGTGGGATCGTCGACCGTCTTCCCGTCTGGGGCGGTGTAGAGCAGGATCAGGTCGCTGTCGGTGTCGCGCCCGAAGGTGTTGTCGGCCAGTTCGGCGGCCGCGACCGATTCGCTGTTCTCATCGAACCAGCCCTCCTGGGTCAGCCGCCCGGACAGGTCGCGACCGTACCAACCCGACACCAGTACGAACAGTACGGACGCGGCCAGCACGAGATAGCGGTTGCGGTGGACGAACCGTCCCCACCGCAGCGATCCGGATCTCAGCATCGGGTCGCGGAGCCCGGTTCAGCCGCAGGCCGGGGTGCGGTAGTCGGCGGAGCGCAGGATGCCGCACAAGTCGGTGCGCGAGATCTTCCACTTGCCGTCGACGAGAACGAAGTGCATAACGGTGGTGCGCACGGTGGTGCCGGTGCCGTCCTTGTCCAGCCGCATGGTCGCGGTGAGCGTGCCGTCGTGGTTGTCGAAGACGGGGTCGGTGACGCCGTAGACGGCGCGGGGGTTGTCCTGCAGCGCCCTGTACATGTCGGGGATAGCCTGGCGGAAGGCCTCGCCGTCCTCGATCAGGTCGGTGCGTTCGCTGTCGGGCAGTGCCGGGTCCAGTGCCCGTTTGATGTGGGCGTCGAGCTCGGCGGCGGTGGGTAGCGGCCGGTGGGCGGCGCTGGCCGAGGCGGTGACCGACGCCGACAGCGATGCGTTCGCAGAGGAGCGCGCGGCGTCGACGGCGGCCTCGTCCGGGCCGGTGCTGCAGGCCGCGGCGACGGCCACCCACAGCAGGCCTGCCGCGATCCGGGCGGCCCGGGCGAGCGGTGTGTCAGTCATCACTGTCTACATACCCTCGATTACGGCGCTGATTCGTCCCAGCAGGGCTCGCACGGTCGTGACGTCCCGGTCCGCGGCGGACTCGACCGGTGCGGCGTCGGGGATCATATCCCGCACCAGGGCGATGACACTGCGTTCGTCCTCGAGGTCGATGTCGGTGACTCTGGCCTCGGCGACCGCCACCACGTCTTCCGGGGCAGGGACGGCGCTGTCGAGGTCGCGGCGGTAGATCTCGAGCATCAGGGTCGAGCGGACCGTGCGGAACGCGTAGGGGCGGCCGTCGGCCGTCGTGCCGAACCCGTGCGCGTAGCCGCCGACGGTGATGTCGTCGATGGTAAATCCCGACGGATTGTCGGCTTTCAACCGGAACTCCCTGATTCGGACAGTGTGTGGAGTCCACCGTAACCCCGATCACCGACATTCTGCTCGAGTAGAGACCCGGTCGGTCGGTCGGTTACGTCATCATGGTCAGATGGTTCGGTTGCGGAAGATTCGTCGGTAGAAGGAGTTCGGTGGATGCGCCCTCGTGGCTCGGTCTGCTCGGCATTCGCAGGTGTGGCATTGCTGGTGCTGCTGGCCGGATGCTCCTCCGGCACCGGCGGTGACGATCAGCCGACCAGGGAACCGGCCACTGCCGCGGTCGCGCCCGCCGCGAGCGCGCGGCCTGCGGGCGAGGTCTTCGCGCTCGCGAATCAGGTCGGCGGACTGCTCGCCGAGGTGGGCACCGGGCAGCTCGTCGCGCTCGACGCGAGCAGCGACACCACCGCCATGCTCTTCGTCGTCGATCCCGCAACGCTCACCCGCGTCGGCCCCGGAGGCATTCCGGATCCCGGCATGCGCACCCTGCAGCTGCCCGCACACGGGGCAGGTCTGGCCCAAGGCAAGCCAGGGGAAGTCCTGGTGCCCGCGGCGAACCGTGTCATCCGTGTGGACCTCGTGACCGGCGTGATGAGCGAGATACCGGTCGACGGCGACGCCGAGTCGGTACAGCAGCGCCAGGACGGGTCGCTGATCGTCGGCACCGCGGACGGCAAGGTCCGCACCGTCTCCCCCGACGGTAAGGTCGCCGAGACCGTGTCGGGGCTCGCCTCCGCCGACGCGGTCGCGCTCACCGGTGAACACGTCTCTGTGCTGGACCGCCGCCAAACCTCTTTGACCCAGGTCGACCTCGGTGCAGACCGCCTCGGTCCGGCGCTTCGCGCGGGCGACGGCGCCACCAACCTGGTCACCGATCTGTTCGGCCGTATCGTCGTCGCCGATACCGCAGGTAACGAACTGCTGGTCTATAGTGCTGGACCGCTCGTGCTGCGTCAGCGGTTCCCGGTAGGATCGTCGCCTTACGCGCTCGCCTATGACCAGCGGTCCGACACCGTATGGGTGACGTGTACGCAGAGCAACGAAGTCGTCGGATTCGACCTGTCGACGGGTATACCGGAGGAAGTGGGCCGCTACTCGACCGTTCGGCAGCCGAACTCGGTGGCCATCGAGCAGCGCACCGGTGACTTGTTCGTGGGGTCCGCGACCGGCGACGGTCTGCAACGGATCGGTGCGAACGATCGGAAGAGAGGGCACTGATGGCTCGGACACCGCGCGCGGGCGACGATTCCGCGGCACCTCCCGATCCGACGGCGCACCGGGCGCGCCAGCGTGGCCTGCCCGCGGGCTGGGAGACCAGCAGCGACGATTACGAGTATGTGCCGCTGCGCTTGCCACCCGACGTGACGCGGGTGACCGCGTCCATGCGGCTGACGATCCAGGCCGAGTTCGGTGGCTGGGAGCTGTCGCGGGTGCGGGCCTACACCGACGGCAGCAGGCGGGTGCTGCTGCGCCGACGAAAATCCGCAATACCTCAGCCCGAACCCGGAATGTGAGCCGATGTACGCCCTGCTACTACGACTGATGTTCCTGGTTCCGCCGGAACGCATCCACCATCTGGCCTTTGCCGCCATGCGGTTTGCCGCCTGGTTCCCGCCGCTGCGCTGGGCGATGACCGAGCTACTGACCACGAATGACCCCGTCCTGCGCGGCACCGCGTTCGGGGTTGATTTCCCCGCGCCGCTCGGCCTGGCCGCCGGTTTCGACAAGAATGCCGACGGCGTCGACGCGTGGGCCCCGCTCGGGTTCGGTTTCGCTGAGATCGGTACCGTCACCGCCCAGGCCCAGCCGGGCAATCCCGCGCCGAGGCTGTTCCGGCTGCCCGCCGACCATGCCCTGATCAACCGAATGGGTTTCAACAACCACGGGGCGGCCGCTGCCGCCGAACAGCTGCGCAACCGACGCGGGGGCGTGCCGATCGGCGCCAATATCGGCAAGACGAAGATCGTCGAACCCGACGACGCGGCCGCCGATTACGCGACCAGTGCCGCCCTGCTCGGGCCGCACGCCGACTTCGTCGTCGTCAATGTCAGCTCCCCCAATACCCCCGGCCTGCGTGACCTGCAGGCCGTCGAATCGCTGCGCCCGATTCTGCGTGCGGTGCTGGACCGTGTGCGGGTGCCGGTCCTGGTGAAGATCGCCCCGGATCTATCCGACGAGGACATCGACGCGGTTGCCGATCTCGCCGTCGAGCTCGGTCTGGCGGGCATCGTGGCCACTAACACCACTATCCGCCGCGATGGGCTGCGCACAGGTCCCGCCGAGGTTGCCGCCATGGGCCCGGGAGGCCTGTCCGGCGCACCAGTCGCCGACCGTTCCCTCGAGGTTCTGCGCCGCCTGTACCGCCGTGTCGGCGACCGTCTCGTGCTCATCTCGGTGGGCGGCATCGAAACTGTCGACCAGGCATGGGAACGCATCCTTGCCGGCGCCACCCTGTTGCAGGGCTACACAGGCTTCATCTATGGCGGCCCGTTCTGGATGCGCAAGATCCATCGTGGTCTCGCCGATCGGGTGCGCGCGGATGGATATCGCAGTATCAGCGAGGCCGTCGGCGCGGAGCACACCGCCGACGCCTGAGTCGCGTCGGCGGCGCGGTCGATCTGTCAGCCGTGCACGAATGGCGGTTCGATGCTGTGGGTGCGCAATCGTCGGGTACGCGGGCCGGGCCCCGGCGGCGCCGTGTCGCCTTTCGTTCGCTGGTCGTGGCTCAATCTCGCCGCCATCCGCTTGGCCAGCAGGATCACGGCGTGTTCGCGCAGTATGCCCAGTTGGTCGGCATAGGTGTCGGCGCGGGCCTGGATCATCCGGTCGTGGACACCGTGCGGGTCGCTGAGCAGTTCGTCGAGTTCCATACCCGCCTGCGCTTGGGCGCGGGTCAGTGACCGGTTCGGCAGCCAGCTCAGCCGCCATATGTCGGTGCCCTCGATGTCGCGGTAGGCCGACTCCGGGGTGATGTCACTGGTCATCGTCCATTCGGTGGTGTGAACGGTCATTGTTGTCTCCGGTGCAACAGGTGGAGTGAGGCCGGCTCCAGGGTGCTGGGATCGATGGTCACGAATGCCTCCTGTCGTGCATCCGCTGAGGCAGCGCGATCGATGCGTGCTGCAGGGTGATTCCCTGTGCGTCGGCGCACTCGTGGGCCGACGGGTCCGTTGCCGAGCCGAAGGCGCTGAGCAGTCCGCTCAGGTTCATTGCGGCTCGTGCCTGTTCGCGGGTGAGGCGGGGAGTGCACCAATTCAGTCGCCATGCCTGTTCCTCGCTGCCTGCCCGCCACGCCCACTTCGCGTAGGTCGCCACAGCTGGCTCCGTGGCGGACGAGTTGGCCGTGGCGCACCGATCGCAGGAGGCTGTGCTCGGCCCGGCGGACGCACAGACGGCCTGTGGGCGGCTTCTTCGCTGCGGGTGAGTTGGGCGGCTCGTTCAGTCCACCACCGACTTCGCCACCAGCTCGGTCTCTGGTCCGGCGGGGCGGTGCTGCCGTCGCCGTCGAATCTGCCATATCAGGAGAATCACTTTCATCACCAGCCCTCCCGAATGCCTGGTGCTGCGATGGGGATCGCCACATCAAGTGTGGCATTTGCCGTTCCCCGCGCGCAATTGCCGTTGTAATTTGGTAATTGACAGTTCGCTGGCTGACTAAACCCGAGTGGCTGACGTGAGTGCGGCGCACCGACGACGCGCCGATCGAGGAGGGGGCATTCGCCATGGTCGCGCAGGACTCGGGAATGGTTGCCGTTCGCAATATCCTTACGCGGTTGTGCAAACGGTCCGGGCTGAGCTCGAACCGTTTGCGCAACACCGAAATCGACGTGCTGCCGCTGCTGGATCTGCTCGCGGTGCGCCAGTACGCGTGGCGTGCCGGCATCGCGCGGGAGGAGGCGGTACTGCCGCTGGTGCAGGAGCTGGTCCTGCGGTTGGAGCCCACCGACCGGCTGATCGTCGATGCGGAGCTGTCATTGGGTCTGCTGCGCGAGCGTCCGCCGAACGGCGTGGACCTCGACCGTCTGTACGCCTCGGATTTGGGTGAGCGTCGCGAATATCTCACCCAGCGCTGGGATGTGCTGCACGAAGCCATGGGGGCGCAACGGATTCCCGCCGCGCCGACGGTTCGGTCGCTGCGTGCGGCGCCCGAGCACCGTGCGTTCACCGAACTGGCCTCCCTGCTGGCCACGGCGTCGGTCTTCGACGGCGCACACGTCGTCGACGCCGTCATCGCTGCATCGGAAATTACCGTGCGCCAGTCGATTTCGGCGAAGTCCCGCGGTGCGGTGACTGTGATCGGTGACGCGGTCATCGACCACATGTACCTGGTCGACCGGATTCCGGGCCCGGGCGGCACCGCCCGGGGCAGCTATGAGGAGCATCCCGGCGGTAAGGGCCTGACCCGCGCGGTCGCGGCCGCCCGGCTCGGGATGGACGTTCGCCTGATCTCGGCGGTCGGCGACGACGACGCCGGAAGTCGCATTCTGGAGTATCTGCGCAGCGAACGGGTCGACACCGAACTGGTCAAGGTGGTGCCTTACGCGCCGACACCGGTCACGTCGGTGATCATCGCCGGCACCGGCGCGGCCAGCACGATCGGATGCAAGGATGAGCGAATCCGGTTGAGCGCCCAGGATTTACGCAGTTCGGGCATCCGCAACGCGCTGGCCGGCTCCGATGCGATATTGCTCACCTTCGAACAACCGACCGGGGTCATCGAGCAGATCATGGCGGAGCTGCGGTGCCTGGAAACCCGGCCGCTGGTGGTCGTCCATCCGGCGCCGCCGCTGGATCGCCCCCAGTATCTCTACCAGTACCTCGGCGCAGTGGACTATCTGGTCGGCGCGGACAAGGAACTCGGAGCGCTGGCGATGCTGCCCGACGGCGCCACCGGCTCCGGTGCCCAGACCGCAACGCTGCTGCGTGCGCTCGGAGTGCGGTCGGTGTGCGCGATCCAGGACTTTCGGTGCACGGTGTGGTCCGACCAGGTCAGCGCTGAATTCCAGCCGTTTCCGACCGCGCTGGAGGACTCGGTCGGCGCTCACGCCGCCTTCTCCGCCGCGCTGGTATATCGTCTCGTTTCGACGCGCCGCCCCGCCGAACGCAACGACTACGTCTGGGCGACCGCCGCGATGGTGGCGACGCAATCGGTCGGGGATGTCCCCGGCGCAATGCCACTGGTGAGTGAGGTCGAACGGATATTCCGACTCGCTACGGAGGAGCATTGACCAGAATTGTCTCCGGCCTTGCCGATACCGATCATCGGTTCGGTCGCAAGGGGCATGATTTGCGAGTTCGTGTGGTGGAACTGAACGAGGACAACGAGCGGGGACACCTGTTGATGTTCGGTGCGGTAACCGACGGATGTCTGGTCAGGGTGCACTCGCGTTGCCTGTACGGTGAGGCGTTGCGATCCGATGACTGCGATTGCGGGCCCGAGCTGGACAAGGCGCTCGATCTCATTCAGGCCGCGGGTTGCGGGGTGCTGGTCTATCTGGAGCAGGAGGGCCGCGGCGCGGGACTGATCGCGAAGGCGCTCGGGTACAGGGAGAGCGAACTGTCGGGCACCGATACATTCGCCAGCTATGAGAAGCTCGGCTACCCTGCCGACGCCCGCACCTACGTCGCGACCGCGCGCGCTCTGACGGATCTGGGCCTGCGTTCGGTGCAGTTGCTCACCAACAACCCCGGCAAGGTCGAAGCCCTGCGGCAGGCCGGTTTGCAAGTCACCGCGGTGCCGTTGCGGACCGAGGTGCACAGTGAGCGGGCCCGCGACTATCTGGAGGCCAAGCGCAGGCGTCGCAAGCACTGGATTCCCACGGATTCCGCGCCGTGGGCGGTCGAGCCGGATACTGGGCAGCTCCCCGTGCCCGCCGATGACCCTGCGGCGGTGGTCCCGAGCGTCGGTGACGTGCCGTTGGCTGTTGATCCGGTTGTCATCACGCCGGGCGAAACCGTCCACGCGCGGCCAGGCTCCGCATCGGCCACGGATCTCATCGGCGCGTAAAGGTCTCGACGTCCGAGGAAGGCCAACCACAATTCCCGCACGTGGCTACGATGATCGATCCGAGCCACCGCTCACAGGCACTCTCGGATACCTCTTCGGGTCGTCCATCGTTATCTCGACCGCGTCGTACCAGTGCCGCGCGCGCTATTCCTCACGAGCGGTCAGCAGACGGCATCGGAGGGGATACCAAGAGGTCGGCGTACTACAGCTGCGCCGTGGCGAAGCCGATGAGTAGGACACTGAAGCCTCCGATCTCCGCCGACGATCAGAGCGGCTAGCACGAAACGCATCGAGGGCGGTGGGTTGCGCATCTGGTTGTCGGTCTCACGCCGCAATCCGAGCCGGATATAGTTCGCGATCGTCACCACGAACAGCAGGATCATCGTCGCAGCCGCAGCGAAGTTCACCGCTGACGGCCAACCGGACAGTTCGACGAACACCGCGATCAGCCCGGTCGCGAACGCGTAGAGCAATGCGGCTCGGTGGGCGATATCGACGTAGGGGTGTGCCAAGCCATTCGGCGAGTTGGTCATCGCCTGCCATTTCCACACACCGAGAACCAGTGCCCACAAGAATATGAGCCCGGCGAAGAACAACACAAAGGCCGTTTCCGTGCGGATATTGAATTCGTTCCCTCATCGTTCCATCAAGCAGCCCGCCTGGGTCGCCTTCAGTGGTAGCGTACCGCCTTTGGTCGACGGGGCACCAGCGTTCAACTGCCGCTGCGCTATCGGCCTGATCGACCTGATTGTCCGGTCCTCAGGTGCTGGTCGGCAAAGCCGCTCACGTCTGCTGTCGGCCGGTCTCTCGATCGGCTACGCCGTGAATGTGAGTCCGAAATGCGCGCCCAGCCGATTGAGCGCCTCGGGATCGCCGAAGACGGCTTCCCCGTTCACGTCCTCGTCTCCGGGATCCACGGCACAAAAGCGCTCTGGGGAGTTCGCGGGGATCCCGGTGAGGTGCGTGGCGAAGACAAGTCCGGCTTCGAAAGCCTCGTTCTCATCCCCGGGATACACCGGCCACGACTCGGTCACGCCGTTACAGTCGAACTGCAGCCGCCAGCCCGCATCGTTCTCGACCAGTCGCACGTTGGTGATGGTCACCACGCCGCGGCTGCAGGAGGCGATCGACTGCAACTCTTCCCGATACCACTGCAGCCGTTCGGCGTCGTCGGCCTCGTGGATGCCGCGAAACGTCTTGTAATCGAACCAGTATCGAATTTCCAGTTCGCTGAGCAGACTGAGCACGGCCTCCTGGGCCGTGTGTCCGAAGTAGCTCAGCGGCTCGTCGAGTACGTCCGGCTCGAAGGTCTCCGCGGGTATGGACCGGTCGACAAGACCGAGCTCGATGATCATGTCCACCACCTCGCGGACAGTGCGTTCGGAACCCATCAGTCCTCCTCTGGGTCTTCTCTTGGAGCGGTGACAACGGACAGAGGATATCCATATCCCTCGAAACGCCTCCCGCCCCAACCCATCCCCTCTCTCAGGGGTCTATCTCGCCTGGGTAACCCGTGTCATGAATGGTGACCGACTCGAGTAACGGCGGCATGCAGATGGGCAGATGCACAGGAAAAAGCATTGTGGCCCTGAGCATTTCGCCCAGGACCACAGCTCGTGTCCGAGTTCTACTTCTGCTCGTAGGTGCCGATCAGGGTGGCGCGGGCCAGCGTGTGCGAGAACAAGGTGAAGCCGAGGTAGGCGGGTGTGGCGTTTTCGTCGATGCCGAGCCTTTCGACGTCCACTGCGTGCACGACGATGAAATAGCGGTGCGGGCCGTGACCAGGCGGCGGTGCCGCGCCGACGTAGCCGTGGAAGCCCCCATCGTTGCGCAGCGTGATCGACCCGGACGGCATCGCTCCGCCCTCCTCCCCGCTGCCCGCGCCGCTGGGGAGCGAGGTCACGCCGGCCGGGATGTCGGCGACTACCCAGTGCCAGAAACCAGAGGCGGTGGGCGCGTCAGGGTCGTACACCGTGACCGCGAAGCTCTTGGTCTCCGCAGGGAAGCCCGACCAGGACAACTGCGGCGAGATGTCGTTGCCTCCCGCGCCGAACACGCCGCTGACCTGGTTGTTGCCTAGCGGTTGCCCGTCGGTGACATCGTCGGAGGTGAGGGTGAAGGACGGTAGCTGAGGAAGCGCGTCGTACGGGTTGTAAGTCATGGAACCTCTTTCGGATCGGTTCAGCTGTGCAGTAGGAAGTGTTCGAGCACACGGGTGCCGAATTCGAGAGCCTCCACCGGAACCCGCTCGTCGACGCCATGGAACAGGGCGGTGAAGTCCAACTCCGGCGGCAGCTGCAGCGGTGCGAACCCGAAGCAGCGAATTCCCAAGCGGGCGAACGCTTTCGCGTCCGTGCCACCGGACAGCATGTAGGGCACGGCGCGGCCACATGGGTCGTGGGCCAACACCGCGTTGTTCATCGCGTCGACCAGGTCGCCGTCGAAGGTCGTCTCGTAGGAATCGAGTTTGGTGATCCACTCGCGTTCGACGTCCGGGCCGATCAGTTCGTCCACCTCACGCTCGAACGCCGCCTGCCGTCCTGGGACTACGCGGCAGTCGACCACGGCCTCGGCGGTCTGCGGGATCACGTTGGCCTTGTAGCCGGCCTGCAGCATGGTCGGATTCGCGGTGTCGCGCAGCGTCGCGCCGATGATGCGGGAGATGGTGCCCAGCTTGGCCAGCTGGCCCTCGATGTCGGGACTGGACGGGTCGAGCTCCAACCCGGTCTCCTCGGCGACGGCGGCCAGGAACTCGGCTACCGAATCCGAGAGAACCAGCGGGAAGGTGTGTTTGCCCAGTCTCGCCACCGCGGCCGAGAGGATGGTCACCGCGTTGTCCTCGTGCAGGAACGAGCCGTGACCGGCGCGGGCCTTGGCGCGCAAACGCATCCAGCCCAGACCCTTCTCGGCCGTCTCCACCAGATACAGCCTGCGTTCGGTGCCGTCGGGACGCGGGACCGTCAGCGAGAAACCACCGACCTCCCCAACGGCCTCGGTGATGCCCTCGAACAGGTCGGGCCGGTTGTCCACCAACCACTGCGAACCCCACTTGCCGCCGTTCTCCTCGTCGGCGATGAAGGCGAACACCAGATCGCGCGGCGGCACCGTGCCCTCGAGCTTGAACTGGCGGGCAAGCGCCAGCATCATCCCGACCATGTCTTTCATGTCGATCGCGCCGCGACCCCACACGTAGCCGTCGCGCACCGCGCCCGAGAACGGATGCACGCTCCAGTCGGAGGCTTCGGCGGGCACCACATCCAGGTGCCCGTGGATCAGCAGCGCACCCCGGGTGCGATCGGCGCCTTCGAGCCGCGCGAACACGTTGCCGCGCCCCGGCGCCCCGGATTCCACGTACTCGGTGGTGTACCCCGCCTGATTCAGCTGATCGGCCACCCACTGCGCGCACTCGCGCTCGACCTTGGTAGTGGCCAGGTCGCCGGTGTTGGAGGTGTCGAAGCGGATCAGCGTGCTGACCAGCTCCACCACTTCCGACACCGCGCGTGAGCTTCTGTTCGGATCAATTCCTTCGCCAGTTGCGGACACGTCCCCTTTCCTACCACCTGACGGACGAGCCTCGGTGCACTCACCACCGAGCCAGGGCCGCGCGCACTCGGCCGTGGTAGGTAATCAGCCTGCTCGAGGCTCCGGGCGGATCCGCATCATCCTGATCGTAATCGGTGCTCTCCCCCGGTACCGTCTGGTCGGTCGGCCTTCGAATCCGGCGATCGGTCACGATCGTGCCCAGCGGTTCGATGACGGCATTGGATCCACTGTTCCGGTCGGTCCTGCCGAGCATCGACCCGTCGACGGTGCAGGCCGTCCTCGGCCGCTCGAACTACACGGATACCTGGGAACGGGAAGCGGAGTTGTTCGCCACTATGGTCATGGCCGCCGCTGCGCGACCAGAGCCTGAGGAACGTCTTGTTCACGCGGCAATGACCTCGTCGGTTCCCGCCGCGGCCGCATGGCCGGTGATCGGGCTGATGGTGTTGGTAGTGGGCGGTGGATTCGCAGATACTGGCTTGATCCACAGCCAGGGAGGGGATTCCCGACCGTGAACGCGGATCCGCGGAGGCCGCACTCCAACTCGCTTTCGCCTTGCGCGATCGCATCCGCGTTCCCGAGACCGCGGATCAGCCTCCTACGGCAGCGCCCGCGTTCGAGACTCTGGACGACGAAGTCGCGGACCTTCTCCGACTTGCCCGATGGTGGCTCGCGGCCTGTCGGTTCGGCACAGCCGAATGGGATCACAGTCGCACCGACCGCTGTTCGGGCGCACAACGATAGGCTGGTCAGTCCGACTGGTGCACGCGCGCCGCGCCGATTCGATCTATGCGGTCGCGACCCCAAGCGCCCAGTGGTTCCAGAGCGGCGTTGAGCGAGACCCCGCGAGCGGTCAGGCGATACTCGACCCGCGGCGGCACCTCGCGATAGACGACCCGGTTCACGATCCCGTCCTCCTCCAGCTCCCGCAGCTGCTGAATCAGCATCTTTTCCGAGACGCCCGGCAGGCCCCGGCGCAATTCGCCGAAGCGCCGCACCATGTGGTTCGCCAACTCCCACAGAATCAGCGCCTTCCACTTGCCGCCGACTACGTCCATCGCGGCGTCGATACCACAGAAATACGGCCCGGATCGCTTCGCGCCCATCGTCCGACCTCTCTACCTGCTTACATACAGTTTGGTAAGTACCAGACAAAATAGTAGGTACTTGCCGGTCCGCCGGGCAAAGGGCAACCTTGGCTTCAGCGCGCTGACCACGATGTTTTCCATCTTCCAAGGAGTTGAACCGCAATGGCGGAGACTACGAACACCCCGGTCGCGATCCTGGGGCTGGGCGCGATGGGCAAAGCGCTGGCCGCGGCCTTCCTGAAGGCGGGCCTGCCGACGACGGTATGGAACCGCACACCCGGCAAAGACGCCGACCTTGTCGCGGCAGGGGCCGCCGGTGCTGCCACCGTCGACGAAGCGATCCGCGCCGGAGGGCTGATCATCACAGTCCTGCTCGACCACGCCTCGGTACACGACACCCTGGACCCGGTGGCCCACCGGCTGTCCGGACGGCAGCTGATCAACTTGACCAGCACCGCTCCCGGCGAGGCTCGTGAACTCGCGGCCTGGGCGGCCGAGCACGGCAGCGCCTTCCTCGACGGCGGAATCATGGCGGTGCCGTCCATGATCGGCCAGCCGGGCGCCTCGATCCTCTACAGCGGCTCACATGAAATCTTTGACGCCCACCGCGAGACCCTCGAATTGCTCGCTGCCGCAGAGTACTTCGGCGACGACGCGGGACTCGCGTCAACCTACGACTTCGCCCTGCTCGCGGCCATGTACGCGATGTTCGGCGGCTTCTTGCACGGCGCAGCCATGATGCGTTCGGTCGGCGTGTCGGCCGCCGAGTTCGGCGAACGGGCCGCCGCGTGGGTCGCCGCGATGACCCAATCACTTCCATACCAAGGCCGCGTCATCGACGCCGGCAACTACGCCGACCCTGTCCAATCCATCGCCTTCCACAAATCCGCACTCGGTGCGATCAACCGCGCCAGCCGCGACGCGGGAGTCACCCTCGACTTCGTGGCTCCCCTCCAATCACTCCTCGACCGCCAGGTAACAGACGGCCACGGCACCCTTGCCTTCGAACGTACCTTCGAAGAACTCCACTGACACCCGCGCGGGGCGTGCACCCGAAACAAACCCTTCGGTCGCGCGGCCCGCGCGGCGTCGCCGCGCCGAAGCCATCCCGAGTATCGCCAGGCCCAGGCGCGATTTGGTCCACGCGGAGGGATCCGATAATCTTGCTGAGCACCACCGGTCCGGGTGGCGGAATGGCAGACGCGCTAGCTTGAGGTGCTAGTGCCCTTTATCGGGCGTGGGGGTTCAAGTCCCCCTCCGGACACAAATTTGTAGCATCGGTGCTGTAGGAAAGGTGTTCGAGCAGTGCTCGGACACTCGCCTCGACTCAATCCTCGTGACCTGCGGTTTCACCCTCTTTGGGGGTGATTTGTGTGACCGATGACACACTCGCTCCGGTCATTCCCTTCTTCTCACCCACTGCGGCTACCGCGCGGTTCCGCGGCGACCAGTCGCCGCGAACCGGGCCCGCGCTGCCGATGGCAAACCTGGAGCCACCGCGCGAGAGCACGGCTGTCTACGGCATCCGGGCCGTCGACACCAATGGACGCGTGGCCGATAAATCGGTGCTGGGCGCTCTCGGGTGGCGTCCTGGCGACAACCTGACCTGGCGGGTCAACGGCGGGCTGATTGAGGTTCCCCCGCTTAGCCGGAGAGCGAATTATCTGGTTCCGGCTGGAACCGGTTGATGATAGCTGGCTTCGAACTCGTCGGGTGATCGCCAGCCCAGCTTCTTCTGTATGCGCTGGGAGTTGTACCAGCCGTCGATGTAAGCGAACAGGGCGTTCGCGGATTCTGTCGCTTCGACGGAACCCGCCACCTGCGCCGCAGGAATGCGCCTTGCAACCCCGCCGACCGCATCAACCGCTCGACTCGTTTGCGACCGACCCGAATGCCGCGACGGGCGAGCATGGCATGCACCCGCGACGAGCCATACGCGCCGCCCGAGCTGGTGTGGATGTCCACGATTTCGCCCAGCAGTTCCTCCTCCAGCAGCTGCCGCGCCGAGGGCCGCGCGCCGCGCCTGCGCCACTCATAAAAGGTTGAGGACGGAATTTCGAGCACCCGTAATACGAGCTCGACCGGGTACTGCGGGTGTTCTTTGACGAACCGCACGATCACCTCCGGGTCTGGTCGAGCTCCGAGGCGAAATATGCACTCGCAGAACGTAATACCGCATTGACTCGCTCCAGCTCGACCACCCGCTTCTCGAGTTCCCGATT
>NZ_JBFAAB010000016.1:0-172772 GCF_040639505.1 Nocardia sp. NPDC023852 | reverse complement strand
GCATCGGCAACATCGTGGCCGCCGCCCTGGTACTGCTGCATATCGAACACGGCCGAACGACCTGACCCCGACACGCCGCTACCCGGAAAGGCTCAGTGTGCGCCGCCGAGTTCCAACGCCAGCACACCGAGGATCACCAGCCCGATTCCGCCGACCTGGACCACGGTCAGCCGCTCGCCCAGAAACAGCACACCGATCACCGCGATCGCGGCGACACCCACCGCCGACCAGATGCCGTACGCCACCCCAATCGTCATGCCGCGCTTCAACGCCTGGGATAGGAAGAAGAACGCCGCGCTGTAGCCGACGACCATTACCAACGAGGGTATGAGCTTGCTGAACCCGTCGGAGAGCTTCAGCGAAACGGTCGCGGTCACCTCGGACGCGATGGCCAATGCGAGCAGTAGCAAGGTCATCGCCGCAGCGTAGCCAGTTCCACGCACCACACAGAGCGATGCCCTGCGCCGGACGCCACCCAGCTCCCCAAGGTGGGGAACACCGGTAGGACCGGGGCAATCGCGGAGCATACGATCTGGCAAATGATCGGCAGGCAAGACGTCGCGGTGGTTGAGTTTCCCTTCGAAACGCTGACCTGCAACGAAATATCGTTCGCGGAACGCGACGAACGCTATCGGCTACTGCACGAATGGCCGGAGCCGACCTATCGGCACCCATCCGGACTACGCATGATCTGGAAGTACGCCGATGTGCGCGAGGTGCTGGACGCGGCCACTCCCGGGTTATCCAACGCGAATTCGTTGGATCCGCTGGTGGGTTACGCGCGGATCGTGGCGACTCCGCGGGCCATCCCGCATTTCGTCCGGCACCTGGTTCCGCCGCCCGCCAAGGCGACCGCCAACTTGACCGACGACCGCCTGCACAAGCGCGTGTGGAACACCATGGCTGGTCCGTCGGGGCACTTCACGATCTCCCCCGGCGACCGGCCGCACCGTGCCGCCGCCATGGTCGAGCACTTCCACGACGCGGTGCGCGATTCGGGCTACCGACCCGGCACACACCTCGACGTCACGGCATTGTCGATGACATACGCCGCACGGACGTGCGGTGCGGCCGTGGGGTTGCCCGAGTCGGACTGGCCACACGTGGCGGCATGGAGCGGCGCGCAATCGGGACTACTCGGCCGCGTCATGCGCGGCCGCGAATTGGCCGATGCTGTCGCCGCACTCGGATGGTTGTTCACCGTGAGCGGCCGGGCGGTCCGGGAGGGCCGTGGCAGTGCGGCGACCGGATTCGCGCGCAGGCTTCGCGACGCCGGGCTCTCCCACCGAATCGCCGTGTCGGCCATGGCGAATTCCCTCGCCGCCGGTGTGCACACCGTGAGCGGCAGCATCCAGCAAGGGGTGCAGCGGCTGCTCACGGACCCGGACCGGGCGTGGTGGGATCTGCTCGCCGACCCGGAAGGCTCCGGACGGGTTGCCGCGAAGATCCTCCAGCTCGACCCCGGACTCGTGGCGTGGAAACGTCATGTCAAGACACCGGTCGTCCTGCGAAGCGGCACTCGACTCCCGGCGGGACCGGTGCTGGTGATGTTCGCCGCGGCCAACCGCGACCCGGAGGCCTTTCCCGACTGTTCGGATCTGCAGGGTACCGGCAAGCTGCCGTTGACCTTCGGGTTCGGCAGGCACGTCTGCCCGGGCAAGAGCATGGCCACGCTCGCCGTCGAAGTGTTCCTCCGGCAGCTACGTGAACTCGCGCCGGAGGCCGAACTCGTCCCGGAGGCGAGTCGCACCACGCGGCGAAGCGATCTCCTGTTCAGCGGCGCCGATATCACCATCACCTGGTAGGGCCGATCGACTCGACGTCATTCGCCGAACAGGGACATTCGCTCCGAATACCGGCTCCGCACGGCCCCGCTGAGTCAGCCCAGCCAGGCGCGTGCCTCGGCCGCCGCCCGCCGTACCTCCTCGAGCTGGGAGGCGACCTGCACGCCCGCGGTTCCGCCGCGGGCGTCCCGAGACGCGATGGAGCCCTGCACGGTGAGAACCTCACGCACTCTTCCGGTCAGCGCGGGGTCGATGGCGGCGAACTCCTCGTCGGTGAGCTCGTCGAGGCCGACGCCGCGGGATTCGGCGGCACGCACGCAGGCGCCTGCCGCCTCATGCGCGACACGGAATGGAACACCCTGGCGGACAAGCCATTCGGCGATATCGGTGGCCAGTGTGAAACCGGCGGGCGCGAGTTCGGCCATACGGTCGGTGTGGAAGGTCAGTGTCGAGACAAGGCCCGCGATGGCCGGGAGCAGCAGCTCGAGCTGGGCGAC
Source organism: Nocardia sp. NPDC023852 (assembly GCF_040639505.1). Classification (NCBI taxonomy): domain Bacteria; kingdom Bacillati; phylum Actinomycetota; class Actinomycetes; order Mycobacteriales; family Nocardiaceae; genus Nocardia; species Nocardia sp. NPDC023852. Next base: position 170,491 of record NZ_JBFAAB010000016.1, on the reverse strand, counting down.
CGAATCGAACAAGGGCTCCTTGTCCTCCTGCAGGTCACGGTTATAGGCCAGGGGCTGCGCCTTGAGGGTGGCCAGCAGTCCGGTGAGGTTTCCGATCAGCCTGCCGGCCTTGCCGCGGGTGAGCTCGGAGACGTCCGGGTTCTTCTTCTGCGGCATGATCGAAGAGCCGGTGGACCACGCGTCGGCCAGGGTGATGTAGCCGAATTCCGGTGTGCTCCAGAGGATCACCTCTTCGGCCATCCGGCTCAGGTCTACGCCGATCATGGCGAGCACAAAGGCAGCCTCGGCGGCGAAATCCCGCGCCGAGGTGGCGTCGATCGAGTTGGCGGCGGCCGCGTCGAAATCCAGGTCCGCGGCGATCGCCTCCGGGTCGAGTCCGAGCGAGGAGCCCGCCAGCGCGCCGGAACCATAGGGCGACACCGCCGCCCGCTTATCGAAGTCGCGCAGCCGGTCAAGGTCGCGCAGCAGCGGGTGGGCGTGGGCGAGTAGATGGTGGGCCAGCAGCACCGGCTGGGCGGCCTGCAGGTGCGTCTTGCCCGGCATCACCGCGTCCGGGTGCGCCGCGGCCTGAGCGACGAGCGCGTCGACCACCGCGAGCACACCCGCCGCGACCCGGCGCACACCGTCGCGCAACCACATCCGGAACAAGGTGGCCACCTGGTCGTTACGCGAACGGCCCGCACGCAGCCTGCCGCCGAGCTCGGCGCCCACTCGCTCGATCAGCCCGCGCTCCAGCGCGCCGTGCACGTCCTCGTCCGAGTCGGCGGGCCGGAACACACCCGAATCCACATCCGCCGCAAGCCGATCCAGTCCGGCCAGCATCCCCGACAGGTCGCCGTCGGAGAGCAGCCCCGCCTTGTGCAGCACCCGCGCGTGTGCTTTCGACGCACGGATATCGTATGGGGCCAGAGCCCAGTCGAAGTGCGTCGACTTGCTCAGCGCGGCCATGGCCTCGGCGGGCCCGGAGGCGAATCGCCCGCCCCAGAGCGCACCCTGGTTCGTGCTGCCGCTCTGCGTCACTGGTCCGCCTCTCCGAGCCTTCAGGCCGTACTAGTTGGGTGATGAGGATTTGCGAGACTACGACTGTGGCGGTAGCCGACAGCGCGCCGGTGCGCGTCCGTGCACCGGCGCGCGTGGGACTACTTCTGGCTCAGGTCACGGCGGGCGGCGACCTTGGAGGACAAGCCGTGGATCTGCACGAAGCCCTTGGCCAGCGACTGGTCGAAGGTGTCGCCCTCGTCGTAGGTGGCCAGGTTGAAGTCGTAGAGCGACTGCTCGGAGCGACGACCGTTGACCACGGCGGAGCCGCCGTGCAGGACCATTCGGATGTCGCCGGAGACATGCTGCTGGGTGTCGCCGATGAAGGCGTCCAGAGCGCGCTTGAGCGGGGAGAACCACAGGCCGTCGTAGGCCAGCTCGCCCCAGCGCTGCTCGACCTGCCGCTTGTAGCGGCCCAGTTCGCGCTCGATGGTGACGTTTTCGAGGGCCTGATGCGCGGTGATCAGCGCGATGGCGCCGGGCGCCTCGTAGATCTCGCGGCTCTTGATGCCGACCAATCGGTCCTCGACCATGTCGAGGCGGCCGACGCCTTGGCGGCCCGCGCGATGGTTCAGTTCGACGATCGCCTCGAGCACGCTGACCTGGCGCCCGTCGATGGCCACCGGCACGCCCTTGTCGAAGGTGACGATGAGCTCGTCCGGCGCCTCGAAGTTGACGGTCGGGTCGGAGGTGTAGTCGTAGACGTCCTTGGTCGGAGCGTTCCACAGGTCCTCGAGGAAGCCGGTCTCGACGGCACGGCCCCAGACGTTCTGGTCGATGGAGAACGGGGATTTCTTGGTGACGTTGATCGGCAGCGCGTTCTCCTCGGCGAAGGCAATGGCCTTCTCCCTGGTCCACGCGTAGTCGCGGACCGGGGCGATCACGTTCAGGTCGGGCGCGAGCGCGCCGATGCCGACCTCGAAGCGGACCTGATCGTTGCCTTTGCCGGTGCAGCCGTGCGCGACGGTACTGGCCCCATGGAACTTGGCGGCCTCGACCAGGTGCTTGACGATCAGCGGGCGGCTGATCGCCGAGACCAGGGGGTACTCGCCCATGTACATGGCGTTGGCCTGGATGGTGGGCAGGCAGTACTCGGTGGCGAACTCGTCACGGGCATCGACCACGATCGCCTCGACGGCGCCGCAGTCCAGCGCTCGCTGACGCACCACGTTCATGTCCTCGCCACCCTGGCCGAGGTCGATGGCCACGGCCACCACCTCGGCGCCGGTCTCCTTGCCGATCCAGCTGATCGCCACGGAGGTGTCCAGCCCACCGGAGTAGGCGAGTACGACGCGCTCGGACATGTTCTGTGTGCTCCTCGGTTTTCGGTAGGTGTACCAGCAGTATGGCGGGTCCGAGCGGCGGGCGCGGCCCGGCCCCGACGCCTCGAGACCACTCTCGGCTCGCCCACGTCGTGCTACAAATGATTATGCACGACGATGCAATCCCATTCACAACCGGGGCTGGCGTGCGCCACCCGCTCAGACTGACGAACCCGTCGGCAATACCTCTTGCCTCACCACCCCCTGCCGCAGCACCACGCCGGTGACGCATCCCGGCGAGGCCATCCAGACGCCCGACCGGCAATGCCGATGGGCGTGCTCACGACTCCCAAGGATTGATCACCGGCACGTCCATCGGAGCGAAGTCCTTCACGTTCCGCGTCACGAGCGTCATGCCGTGTTCGCTCGCCGTAGCGGCGATCATGGCATCACGCTCGGGGCGCGGGTCCGGCACGTGCAGCCGCGCGACGCGACGCGCGACGGCCGGGTCGATCCCCAGAATCCGGCCTGCGAACACATCGAGCACGTCGTCCTCCAGCCACCTTCGCAGCCGCTTCCCCCGCGTCGAGTCACGTCGTTCGACTCGACCGATGCCAACCTCGATCTCCAGTACAGTGACGACGCTCATATACAGCTCGGACGGCCTCCGGCCTGCCATCCAGGCCCGAACCGAAGGATTCGCCGCACGAGAGGACTTCCGCAGTTCACTCAGGACGTTCGTATCGAGCAGGAATGTCACAGCCGCGGAACCTTCAACTCGACGGTCAACTGAGCCGGATCGAAGTCGATGTCGTCATCCTCCATGCTCAACCGCTCCACAATGTCCTGACTGTCCGCGCGCAACCTCCGATACTCCTCGATCGATAGCAGCACGAAAGCCTCCGCGCCACGATCGGTGATCACGACCGGGCCCTCGACAGCGGCGCGTTTGGCCGCACTCACGTCGCGATTGAACTCACGCGCACTCATCGTGGTCATAGAGACCTCCCTAAGTAGGTACTTACCTACATTAGGAAGTTCGCCATCGGCGCGCCAGTCGATTGCGCGATCGACTGCCAGCCCACCACGCACCTAGCGGTCAGAACTGCTGGCGACAGCCGAGAGACACCGCACCGTCAGGCGAGTTCCTCGATCTTGGCGGCCACTTCCGCGCCGGTGAGGGGCTCACGCGCGATGACAGCGATGGTGTCGTCGCCCGCGATGGTGCCGACGATGTACGGCAGGGCGGCGCGGTCGAGGGCGCTGGCCAGATAGTGGGCGGCGCCGGGCGGGGTGCGCAGGACCGCGATGTTGCCGCTGGAGTCGGTGGAGACCAGCAGGTCGCCGAGCAACTTGGACAACCGGTCGGTGCCACCGGTGACGCCGCGGAAGGGACTGCCGTCCTCGGGCACCACGTAGACGCCCGCACCGCCGTCGGCGGCACGGAGCTTCACTGCCCCCAGTTCGTCCAGATCCCGCGACAGCGTCGCCTGAGTGGTGTCGATGCCCTCGGCCGCCAGCAGCGCCGCCAGCTCGGTCTGGCTGCGCACCGCGTGCGCCGAGAGCAGTTCGACGATGCGTGACTGCCGACCGGCGCGGGTGCGCGCGATGGCCGGGCCGCCTCTGACCTCGGTCACACCGCGCTCCCGCATCGTCGCTCCAGCAGCCAGACCAGCAGCGCCTTCTGTGCGTGCAGCCGGTTCTCCGCCTCGTCCCACACCACGCTGTGCGGGCCGTCCAGCACCTCGTCGGTGACCTCCTCGCCGCGGTGTGCGGGAAGGCAATGCAGCACAACGGCGTCCGGCTGCGCGTGCGCGAGCAGGCCGGCGTTGAGCTGGAACGGCCGGAAGGGGCCGACCCGGTCCAGGCCGTCGTTCTCCTGTCCCATAGAGGTCCAAGTATCGGTGACCAGCGCGTCGGCGCCTTCGGCGGCGGCGACCGGATCGCCGGTCAACGTAATGGTGGCACCGGTGTCGGCGGCCCGCTTACGCGCGGCCTCCACGATCCAGGGCAGCGGTTCGAAACCGGCAGGCGCGGCGATGGTCACGTTCAGACCCGCCGTGACACCGCCGAGCAGCAGCGAGTGCGCCATGTTGTTGGCGCCGTCGCCGAAGTAGGCGAGGTTGCGGCCGATCAGGTCGCCCTTGTGCTCGGCGAGGGTCTGCAGGTCGGCGAGCACCTGGCACGGATGGAATTCATCGGACAGCGCGTTCACCACAGGGACCGTCGCGCTGGCGGCCATTTCGTCCAGCCGGACCTGCTCGAAGGTGCGCCACACGATCGCGTCGACATAGCGCGACAGCACGCGGCCAGTGTCGCCGAGCGTCTCCTCCCTGCCCAGCTGGGTGTCGCGACCGTCGACGACCACCGCGTGTCCACCGAGCTGGGCGATGCCCATCTCGAAGGAGAACCGGGTGCGAGTGGAGTTCTTCTCGAAGATCACGCCGACGCCGCGCGGACCCTCCAGGGGGCGCCGGGAGAATGGTGCCTTCTTGAGTTCGGCCGCGAGCGCGAGAATTTCGGCCTGCTCGGCCGGGCTGACGTCGTCGTCTCGCAGGAAATGCCGCAAGGGCCCGGAGATCATTGCGCCGCAACCCCTTTCGCGTCCGCTAGTGCGCCGTCCAAGATCCCCGGCAGGTCGGCGACGAAGTTGTCGGCCTGGGTCTCGGTGAGCACCAGCGGCGGAGCGAGCCGGATCACGTCAGGCTTGGCCGGGTTCACCAGGTATCCCGCCGCCCGCGCCCGCGCCTCGACCTGCGCAGACAGGTCCTCGGTGAGCACGATGCCGAGCAGCAGGCCCGCCCCGCGCACCCGGTCGATCAGCGGGTGCTCCAACAGTTCGATGCCGTCGCTGAGCCGCTTGCCGACGGACTGCACATGCGACAGCAAATCGGTGTCGTCGATCGTGCGCAGCACCGCGAGGGCAGCCGCCGCGCACACCGGGTTGCCGCCGAAGGTGGTGCCGTGCAGGCCAGGCGTGAGCAGTTCGGCCGCCCGGCCGTTGGCCAGCACCGCGCCGATCGGGAGCCCGCCACCGAGGCCCTTGGCCAGGGTGATCACGTCCGGCACGACGCCGACTGCTTGGTGCGCGTAGAACGTCCCGGTCCGGCCGATACCGGTCTGCACCTCGTCGAGCACCAGCAGCGCTCCGTTGCGCGCGGTGATCTCGCGCGCCGTGACCAAGTAGTCGAACGGCGGAACCACCACGCCGCTCTCCCCCATCATCGGCTCGAGGAACACCGCGGCGGTGTCCTCGTCGACCACGGCGTCCAGCGCCGCGGCGTCACCGTAGGGCACGTGCACGACGCCCGCGGGCATCGGCTCGAACGGCGTCCGCTTGGACGGTTGCCCGGTGAGAGCCAGCGCCCCCATGGTGCGGCCGTGGAACGCCTCGTCGCAGGCGATGATCTTGCGCCGCCCGGTCAACCGAGCGATCTTGAACGCCGCCTCGACAGCCTCGGTGCCGGAGTTGCAGAAGAATGCCCGGCCCTCGCCGTCGCCGAAGTGCGCGAGCAACCGCTCGGCCAGCTCGATGACCGGCTCGCTGGCATACAGATTCGAGACGTGCCCGAGCGTGCCGAGTTGCTGGGTAACCGCCTCCAGGATCGCCGGGTGCGCGTGGCCGAGGCTGTTGACCGCGATGCCGCCGAGGAAATCGAGGTAGCGGTTCCCGTCCGCGTCGTAGACCACTGCGCCCGCGCCGCGCACCAGCGCGACCTTGGGGGTGCCGTAGTTGTTCATCAGCGCGGCGGACCACCGCTTCCGCAGTTCAGCTGTCGTCATTGTTTCGTTCCGTCCAGTGGCCGCGACCCGCTCGGGATGAGCGGGGCGGGCGTCACCATCGTTCCGATTCCTTCTCCGGTGAACAGTTCCAGCAGCACGGCGTGCGGGACGCGACCGTCGATCACATGAGCGGTCGGCACCCCCGCTTGCACGGCGCGCAGGCAGGCTTCCATCTTGGGCACCATGCCCGTGTCCAGGCTGGGGAGCAACTCCGTCAGCTCGGCGGTGTCGATGCGCGTCGCGAGCGACGACCGGTCCGGCCAGTTCGTGTACAGGCCCTCGACATCGGTGAGCACCACCAGCTTCTCTGCCCCGATACCCTCGGCGAGCGCGGCGGCGGCGGTGTCGGCGTTGATGTTGTGCACCACGCCATCGGCGTCCGGCGCGATCGTCGACACCACCGGGATGCGGCCCGCGCCGATCAGGTCGAGCACGGCATCCGGGTTCACCGCGGTGACGTCACCGACCAAGCCGATGTCGGTCGGCTCGCCGTCCACATCGACGGTGCGGCGGGTCGCGGTGAACAGCCCCGCGTCCTCACCGGAGGTGCCGACCGCATACGGGCCGTGCGCGTTGATCAACCCGACCAGTTCGCGGCCGACCTGGCCGAACAGCACCATCCGCACCACGTCCATCACCTCGGGTGTGGTCACCCGGAAGCCACCTCGGAATTCCCCTTGCATGCCGAGCTTCTTCAGCATCGCGCTGATCTGCGGGCCGCCCCCGTGCACCACCACCGGGCGCACACCGACCGTGCGCAGGAAAGCCATGTCGGCGGCGAAGGCCCGCTTGAGTTCCTCGTCGACCATGGCGTTGCCGCCGTACTTCACCACGACGATCTTGTCCCGAAACCTCTGCAGCCACGGCAACGCGCCGGCAAGGACGTGCGCCTTGTCCAGCGCCGAGAGCGTATGCAGCACCTGACTGGTCATGAGCTGTAGGCCGAGTTCTCTTCGACGTAGCCGTGCGAGAGGTCCGTGGTGCGGATGGTCGCGCGGGCGGCACCGACATTCAGCTCGATCAGCACCTCGATGTCGGCGCCGGACAGGTCCACCTCGCGGGCGCCCGGCGCACCGACGCCGTCGAGGCACACCGGGTTCCCGTTGAACGACACCGAGATCCGGTTCGGGTCGAGCGTGACCGGCGCCATGCCGACCGCGGCGAGCACCCGGCCCCAGTTCGGGTCGGAGCCGAACAGCGCCGTCTTGACCAGGCTGTCGCGGGCGACGGTCCGCGCCGCGGCCAGCGCCTCGTGCTCGCTGACCGCGCCCGCGACGGTGATCAGCACCCGTTTGGTGACACCCTCGGCGTCGGCCATCAGTTGGGCGGCCAAGTCGTCGCAGACCGCGAGCACGGCGGCATCGAGCTCCTCCTGGCTCGGGGTGACCTCGCTGGCGCCGTTGGCCAGCAACAGCACGGTGTCATTGGTGGAGCAGGAGCCGTCCACGTCGAGCCGGTCGAAGGTGCGCTCGGTGGCGTTGCGCAGGGCCTGGTCGAGCTGGTCGGCGGTGACCGCGGCGTCGGTGGTCAGCACCACCAGCATCGTCGCCAGCGCGGGGGCCAGCATGCCCGCCCCTTTGGCCATGCCGCCGACGTTCCATTTGTCGCGATGGTGGTAGGCCGCCTCTTTGGGCACGGTGTCGGTGGTCATGATCGCGTACGCGGCGTCCGAACCACCGGAGAGGCCACCGCCCATCTCGTGCACGATCTCGGTGACGGCGGGAATCAGCTTGTCCATCGGCAGCCGGTCGCCGATGAGTCCGGTCGAGCAGACGGCGATCTCACCAGCACCGGTCTCGGTACCCCAATTGCTCAGCGCGGCGGCGAGTTCCTCGGCGGTTCGGTGCGTGTCCTGAAATCCGGCGGGCCCGGTGCAGGCGTTGGCGCCGCCGGAGTTCAGGATCACCGCGCGCAACTGCTTGCCGGTCAGCACCTGCTGCGACCACAGCACCGGAGCCGCCTTCACCTTGTTGCTGGTGAACACGCCCGCGGCCGCGTATTCGGGGCCTTCGTTGAACACCAGCGCCAGATCCGGCTTGCCGCTGGCCTTGATGCCCGCGGCGATGCCCGCCGCGCGGAAGCCGAGCGGCGCCGTGACGCCTTGGTTGCGCACCAGCTTGCCGCCCGCGCTCTCGGTCGTACTCCCAGCGGTTGTCGTCACGGTGCCACTCCTACGGTGGAAAGTCCTGCGGTCTCGTCGAATCCGACGGCCAAGTTCATCGATTGCACCGCGGCACCCGCGGTGCCCTTGGTCAAGTTGTCGATCGCGCCGATCACGACCAGCAGGCCCGCGCCGGCGTCCACCGCCACCTGCAGCGTGACGGCGTTGGAACCGAGCACCGAACCGGTCTGCGGCAGCACGCCTTCCGGCAGCATGTGCACGAAAGGCTCGTCGGCATAGGCTTTTTCGTAGACGGCGCGCGCCTGCGCGGCGTCGACACGGGTGGGTGCGGTGCAGGTGGCGAGGATGCCGCGCGGCATCGGTGCGAGCACCGGGGTGAACGATACGGCGACGTCCGTGCCGCCCGCCGCCGTCAGGTTCTGCGCGATTTCCGGCGTGTGCCGGTGCGCGCCCGCGATGCCGTAGGCCCGCGCCGAGCCCATCACCTCGGTGCCGAGCAGCGCCACGTCCAGCTTGCGGCCCGCACCGGAGGTGCCGCTGACCGCGACCACGTGCACGGCGGGCTCGACGATGCCCGCCGCCACGGCGGGGGCGAGCGCGAGGCTGGCCACGGTCGGGTAGCACCCCGGGACCGCGATCCGGTGCGCGCCGCGCAGCTTGTCCCGGCCGCCGGGCAGCTCGGGCAGACCGTAGGGCCAACTGCCCGCGTGCGGGCTGCCGTAGTACTTTTCCCACGCTTCCGGGTCGGTGAGGCGGAAATCGGCACCGCAGTCGATGATCACCGTCGACTCGGGCAGCTTCTCCGCGATGGCCGCGGACTGCCCGTGCGGCAGGCCGAGAAAGACCACGTCATGTCCGGCCAGCTCGTCCGCCGTGGTCGGCGCGAGTATCCGTTCGGCAAGCGGCAGCAGATGCGGCTGCAACTCCCCCAGCGTGGCTCCTGCGTTCGATCCCGCGGTCAGCGCCCCGATGGCGAGGCGCCCGGCTCGGTAGGCCGGATGCCCGAGAAGCAGGCGCAGCACTTCGCCGCCCGCGTATCCGCTCGCACCAGCCACCGCGACCCGCACGACAGGCTGGTGAGGCATATCCGAGGAATCAACCATGTGATGATTATGCATGACTATGCAATCTCATTCACAGACCGGGGTCCGTCCTGGTCGGCCACGCGCCCGTGATACCCGGCCCGAAGTTACCCAAACAGTCCGCCACGGAGCACCGGACGACGCGAGGAGCATGCACCCGAGCACCTCCCGCGGTGCAGTACCCGCCGCGGGAGGTGCACCGGATACCGGCTTACCGTCGCGCCGAATACCGCGCCGCGGCAGACCCCTGCCGTGACGCGGACGAATCGCCACCGCGGCGGTCTGTGAACCCGGAGCAGCACCCCGCGCCTCAGCGCAGCGCCGCCGGGTCGATGCCGAGGGCGTCCGCCAGCCCGGCTTCTCCTTCCGGGGTGACGCGCACGGCACGTCCGGTGCCGACTCGCGTGATCCAGGCCAAGTCCCGCAACCGGCGGCAGAGCTGCGCGCCCGCCGAGCCGCCCAGGTGGGTGCGGCGCTCGGTCCAGTCCAGGCAAGGGCGAACGACCGGACGCCGAGTGGCGTGCAGCGCCGCGGAATCGACGCCTATCGGCCCGGTGAGCCAGGCGAGCCCCGATGCGGTGAGCACGAAACCGCCGTCGTCGTCGAGCAGGCCGCGCGCGATCATGGCCCCGGTGACGACGACGCCGAGACGACCTGCGAGGTGGTCGTAGCAGGTGCGGCCCCGGGCGAGCGCGGCCGCGACGGTGGCGGTGCGCAGTCCGCTCACCGCGGCGCCGGGCGGGCCGAGGTGGGCGACCATGGTTTCCAAGAGTTCCGCCACGTGCGGGCCGGCCAGCTGAACGTAGCGGTGACGGCCCTGGCGACGCTCGATCAGAAGGCCGCCGTCGAGCAGGCGGTCGAGGTGCTCGGTGGCGGTGGACGGCGCGACGCCGGCGTGGCGCGCGAGTTCGCCCGCGGTCCAGGCTCGGCCGTCTATCAGGGCGAGGCACATGTCGGCGCGGGTCGGGTCGGCGAGCAACATGGCCAGGCCCGCCAGCTGGGCTCCTCTGGTCGGCACCACACCATGATTGTTCGCGGTTGTTTCGGCGGGCGCCGAAACAACCGCGAGATAGCGTCGCGGGATGGACCGGGTATGCCCAGTAATGTCGATGACCAGAACCCAGACCTTCCGTGCGCTGCACCACCGCGCCGAGCCGCTGGTCCTGCCCAATGCCTGGGACTTCGGGTCGGCGGCACTGCTCGCGGCCGAAGGCTTTCCGGCGATCGGCACCACCAGCCTCGGAGTCGCCGCGGCGGCGGGGCTCGCCGACGGCACCGGGGTCACCGGCGAGGAAACCCTCGCGTTGGCGCGACGGCTCGCCAGGCTGCCGGTGCCGGTGACCGTCGACATCGAGGGTGGGTTCAGCGATTGTCCGGCCACCGTCGCCGAATACGTCGGACGGCTGGCCGAATTCGGTATCGCCGGAGTGAACCTGGAGGACGGCCGGGCGGACACCGCGCTGGCCGGACCAGAGCATCAGGCCGAGCTGATCTCCGCGATCAAGGCACGTACGCCGGAGCTGTTCGTCAACGCCCGCGTCGACACCTACTGGTTGAACCTCGAGCACGGTGCCACCCTCGCCCGCGCCGAGCGGTACACCGCCGCCGGCGCCGACGGCGTCTTCGTCCCCGGCCTGACCGATCCGGACGAAATCGGCCGGATCGTCGCGGCGATACCCGTGCCCGTCAACATTCTCTACTCGGCGACTGGGCCGTCGATCGCGACGCTCGCCGAGCTCGGTGTTCGCCGGATCAGTACCGGCTCGCTGCTGTACCGCGCTGCCCTGGCGGCAGCTGTCGACGTCGCGCGCGCCGTGCGCGACAGTACGCCAGTCACCACCCGGATTCCGAGCTACCGGGAGATTCGCGCGATCACCCAACCCCACTCGTGAGACGTCGGCCGGACGGCCAGCGACAACACGGTGTGGACGTGCGATGGGCCCGAAACGGCGTTGAATCTGGTGAAAGAGCGGGCACCGGACCGATGACGCCATCCCCGCCCGGACGCGCCGATACCCCGGTGGCACATGCTGCGGTGGCCGCCGGAATCGCCACCGTGCCTCAGTGCTTGCGCACCACGCGCTCACCCTCGCCGGGCTTCCAGATGGTGATGTCGAGGTGGTCGTCGACGACTTCCACCGTAGAGGCGCCGGTGAGATCGGCGACGTAGAAGTGGTCGAACTCCTGGCCCCGGATGTCGAATCCGCTGTCGTCGAAGAGTTTCTGGGCGAAACGGGCGTGCACTTCCTTGTCCGGAAGGTGGACGACAGTGCCGAAGAGCTTGGCGTCACCGTCGGACACATTCGGGTCGACGGTGGCGGTGTGCAGGCAGAAACGCGGATCACGGGCCAGATCACGGAACTTGGTAGTCCCCGGCATACCGGCGATCACGAGCATCCCCTCGAAGACCCTCGGCTCGATCGGACTGATTCGCGGGAAACCGTCGGAACGGAGGGTGCCGAGCATGCAGAGATTGCCCGTGGCTCGGTGCCTGCGGGTGAAGATTTCGGCGACGCGGGGGGCTTCTTCGACGAATGCGCTCCAAGGGGTCATGGCGAGGACAGTACGACGCATTCTTGACATCGCCTGTCATGTTTTCCGGCTAGTCTCGCGGCATGCGGGCGAGTCGACTGGTGCAGCTGCTGCTGTTGCTGCAAACGCGGGGCCGCACCACCGCGCCGGAACTGGCCAAGGAACTGGAAGTGTCGGTGCGCACCGTCTACCGCGACGTCGATGCGCTCTCGGCGGCGGGCGTGCCGGTGTACAGCGAGCCGGGGCGCGGGGGCGGCGTGCAACTGGTGGACGGCTACCGGACCCGGCTGACCGGACTCACCACGGAGGAGGCCGACGCGGTGCTGCTGGCCGGATTACCGAGTGCCGCAGCTGATCTCGGACTCGGCACCGTACTGGCCACCGCGCAACTGAAGGTGCTCGCCGCATTGCCACCCGAACTGCGTGGGCGCGCGACGCGCATCGCCGAGCGCGTGCACGTCGACGCACCGGGCTGGTTCCACCGTCCCGACGAGACGCCGACGCTCGCCACGGTCGCCGACGCGCTCTGGCACGACCGCAGGCTGCACGTCCGCTACGGCCGCAAGGACGAGGTTGTCGAACGCTACCTGGACCCGCTCGGCCTGGTGTTGAAGGCGGGCACCTGGTATCTCGTCGCACGCGGCGGATCGGCGGTCCGCTCCTACCGGGTGGGCCGGATTCTCGCCGCCGAACCGACCGTCGAGACCTTCGTCCGTCCCGCGGACTTCGATCTGCGGGCGCACTGGTCCGACGCGGCCGACGATTTCGCACACTCGATGCTGCGCGTCCGCGCGCGCTGCCGGATCGCGGCCACGCACCTGCGGCTACTGCGGCTGATGAACGATCCGGTCGCGGTCGCGGAGGCGATGGCTTCGGCGGGCCCGCCCGATGCCGAAGGGTGGGTGGAGGTGGTCGTGCCCTCGGAGTCCTACGAGGTGCTCGCGCACGGCATTCTGCCGCTCGGTGAATTCCTCGAGGTCCTCGAACCGGCCGAACTGCGCGCCCGGCTCGCGGCCACGGCCGCCGCCATGCACGCGCGCTACGCGCGCGCATAGACCGACGCCGCCCTGGCGAGCACCCGGGGCGGCGGCGCAAACACCCGAGCGGTCAGCGCAGCGACCGGAAGAATTCCCGCACGTCCACGGTCAGCAGATCCGGCGCTTCCATCGCCGCGAAATGCCCGCCGCGGTCGAATTCGGTCCACCGCACGATGTTGTGCTCGTTCTCGGCCAGCTTGCGGATGGACATGCTGCCGGGGAAGATCGCCGCCGCGGTCGGCACGCCGGACTTCTGCAGCGGCGCGCCCCACGCCGCGGACTCGCTGTAGAGCCGAAGCGAGGAGGCGAAGGTCCCGGTGAACCAGTAGAGGCTGATATTGGTCAGTAGCGCGTCCCGGCCCACCGCGTCTTCAGGCAGTTCGATCGCCGGATTCGTGTACTGCCGGAACAGGTCGATGATCCAGGACAGCAGCCCCGCGGGCGAGTCGTGCACGCCGATCGCCAGCGTCTGCGGTCGCGTGGATTGCACCATCGCGTAGTCGTAGCGGGAATAGCTCTCCGGCCCGGTCAGCGCGGCCAGCTTCGCTTGATCCTCGGTGCTGTAGTCGGATTCGCCACCGCCCCAGGACGGATCGCCCGCGGTCGTGGATTCGTCCGCGTCACCCCAGGATTCGGCGTCGCCGCTGTCCCATCCCGGCATGGTGATCGGTCCGTTCAGGTGGATCCCGGCGAGGTGCTCGCCCGCGATGTGGCCCAGCCGGCTAGCGACGAAGAAACCCGCGTCGCCACCATGCACGCCGTAGCGTTCGTAACCGAGTCGCGCCATGAGTTTTGCGACCACCTCCGCGAACTGCTCGGTCGCGCCTGCCCCGACCGCGGTTGCCACCTCCGAGAACGCGAACCCAGGCAGCGAAGGGATCACGAGATGGAAGGCGTCGGCCGGGTCGGCGCCGTGCGCGCGCGGATCGCTCAGCGGCCCGATCACGTCCAGGAACTCGACGAACGAGGCCGGCCAGCCGTGATTGAGCAGCAGCGGCAGCGCGCCCGGCTCCGGCGAACGGACATGCAGGAAATGCATCTGCTGCCCGTCGATCTCGGTGACGAACTGCGGCAGCTCGTTCAGCCGGGATTCCGTCGCGCGCCAATCGAATTCGGTGTGCCAATATTCGGCGAGCGGCCGCAGATACGACACGCGCATGCCTTTGTCCCAGCCGACGCCGGGCAGGTCGTCCGGCCACAGCGTGTTCGCGAGCCGGTGGTGCAGATCGTCGATCCGGTCCTGCGGGATGTCGATGCGGAAGGGGCGGATGTCGTGTTCGGTGCTCATGGCGACCACGCTAGGAAGCGCTTAGGACAGTTTCGTTCCTAACTTCCTGGCATTCTGGACGTCATGCTGGAATCCTCGGCGCGATTGCTCAAACTCCTGGCCCTGCTACAGGCCAATCGCGACTGGACCGGGGCCGAACTGGCCGAACGGCTCGGCGTCACCGGACGCACGGTGCGTCGCGATATCGACCGGCTGCGCGAACTCGGCTACCCGGTGCACGCCACCCGCGGCGCCGCGGGCTATCGGCTCGGCGCGGGCGCCGCACTGCCGCCGCTGCTGCTCGACGACGACGAGGCGGTCGCGGTGGTGGTCGGCCTGCGCAGCGCCTCCGGCGGCACCGTGACCGGCATCGAGGAGGCATCGCTGCGGGCCCTGACGAAATTGGAACAGGTGCTTCCGCCACGGTTGCGTCACCGGGTTCGCACGCTACGCGGCGCCACCCTGCGCGTCGCCGCCCCCGGCGCGACCGTACCGCCGGACACGCTGATGGCCATCGCCGAGGCGTGTGATCGACACGAACGCCTGCGGTTCGACTACCGCGCGCACAGCGGAGTGTCGAGCGTCCGCTCGGTCGAGCCGCACACCCTGGTGCATTTCAGCAGGCACTGGTACCTGGTCGCCTGGGATGTGGACCGCGCCGACTGGCGTACCTTCCGCGCCGACCGGATCACGCCACGAATTCCCACCGGACCTCGATTCTCGCCGCGCGAGCCACCCGAAGGTGGTGTGGTCGCGTATCTTTCGATGCGATTGTCCGCCCGCTCGTGGCCCTATCAGGCGACGGTACTGCTGCACAGCTCCGCCGAGGACGCCGCAGACAGCGTATGGCCCGGCATGGGTGTCGTGGAGGCCGTCGACGACCGCAGCTGCCGACTACACGTCGGCGGCGAGTCGCCCGAGGGGCTGGTCTGGATGATCACCTCGGTCGACATCGATTTCACCGTGCTGACCGGTCCACCGGAACTGGTCGGCGCGATCCGCGCCCAGGCCGTCCGCTGCGACCGCGCGGTGCGCGACTTCCCCGCACCATAGTTCCGCGGCGCCCGACCTCCGCCGAGCCCGCCCCGGACCACTCCACCGACGCCAGCGCGAGTCCTGAACAGTGTGCCATCGAACTCTCCACCGGTCGGACGGCCGTCGCCGACGTTCCACGGAAAGCTGAGCGTCAGTGTGCATCGACACGCACCTCCTCGACCGGGGTCGCGGTGCGCCGACGACCGACCAGCACGACAGCCACCGCGGCAAGCATGAAGGCGCTGCTGCACCACAGCGCCGTCGTGGGGTGATCAGTGTGGTCGACGACCACACCGGCAGCGGCGGGGCCGAGGACGGCGCCGATATTGAAAGCCGTGGTCGCCAGTGCCCCCGAGATACGCGAGGCGGTTGGCGCAGCGGTCTGCATAATCGTTGCGATCAGGGTCGACCCGACACCGAACGCGACCGCGCCCGCGACCGCCGCCATGATCGACACGCCGGTGAGTGTGTGTGCGGTCAGAGCGGCAAGCAGCCAGACGCCGACGAGCACCACCGTTCCGACAGTGACGATCTGCCTGCGGTAGCGGTCGATGTAGCGGCCGCTGAGAGTCACACCGACGAACGAACCGACGCCGAACAATGCGAGCACGACCGGAACCCCACCACCACTCGCCTCGGGAATACCGCCGGTGATCGTGCCCAGATAGGTGAACCCGGCGAATGTCGCCGCGTTGACCAGCACACCGACGATGACGGCAGCACGGACCGGCCGTCTGACCACCACGGCCCACTCTCGCCACATCGACGGCCCCTGCGTGTCCAGGCGGTCACGGTCGCGCGCGTCGTCACGAGGAACCATCGCCCACACCGGCACCAGCGCCGCTGCGCTGACGATGGCAACGGCCCAGAACGCCGAACGCCATCCCCAGACCTGTCCGAGCAATGTCCCGGCAGGCACACCGGCAATGCAGGCAACCGTCACCCCGGACACAACCACAGAGGTGGCGCGTCCGACCACGGCCGGGCCGACCAGCCGCGGCAGAGCAGCCAACACTGTCGCCAAGAATCCAGCGTTGGCGACCGCCGCGACGACCCGGGTCGCCAGCAGCGCCGCGAAATCCGTGGCCACAGCACCGACGACATGAGCGACACAGAACAACGCCAAAAACGCTGCTACGGAATACCTGACCGGCGACCGGACTGCCGCCATCGCCATCACCGGCGCCCCGAGCACCATGCCGGCCGCGAACAGTGACGTCAGCAACCCCGCGGTCCCCGGCGAGACCCCGACGTCGGCAGCGATCTGCCGCAGCAACCCCGACACCATGAACTCAGACGTGCCCTGCGCGAAGACCGCGACAGCCAGCACGAACACCACAACGGGCATAGAAAGACAACTCCCCGGATACGAGGGGTACCACGCATATGACATGGCACCCGAGATCGTCGCAGAATCGGGCGAACCATCACCCGACGGCAAGAAACCACCATCGCCCGGCGTTGCGAAATACCCACCTGTCATCAGTCGCTCAACGACCGACAGGCCTCGCACTCACAACGCCGTCCAGCACACAGGCTGGACGGCTACCGTCTGGACGACTCCGGAGAATTCACGCCCACACCATAACAACCCACTCACGTCCAGCCAACGCAGTAACTACGACAGCATGACCCGCAACAGCTGGTCACAGATCCAATCCCACACCGGCGCAAGCGATTTCAGTGGAACCGAGCTAGAAGGTACACGGCCGAGGCGGTGCGATCGCGACGGCGGGCGCGAACGAAAGCTGCGCCACCACGCCGATGCGTCGCGACCGGGTCGCGATCATCTGGGTGCGCGGCCTGCGTTCACGGTCATAGCGGGTCGAGTCGTCGCCTTCAGCCGCCACCGGCCTGCTCGACAGGGACGAGCCGTCATGACCCGCACAGCACTACGGATGCGGTGTCGAGCAACATCGCCGTTACGCACATCACTACCGATGTAGTATCAACAGGTGCCCATGAAGCGCGAACTCCTCTTGGACGCGGCAATCGACCTACTGGGGTCGCAAGGCACGCGCGCGCTCACCCACCGCGCCGTCGACAAGGCCGCCGCCATGCCGAGCGGGTCGGCTTCCAATTACTTCCGCACCCGCGAGGCGCTGCTGATCGGCATCGCCGAGCGGCTCGAGGAACGCGACTACGCGGACTGGGAGGCGCTGAACCGGATACCAGCGCCGCGCACGATCACCGAACTCATCGACGCCATGACAGGCTTTGTCGTCCACGCGGTAGCGGCCGATCGCACCAGGACACTGGCCAGATACGCCCTTCTCCTGGAAGCGCAGACGATGCCCGCGCTGCGGGAAACCGTGCGACGCGGGCACCCTCGGCTGACCGAATGGGCGGCGACGCTGCTGGCGAACGTCGGCGCCGAGCGGGCGGTGGCGAAGATCCTCGTCGACTACCTCGATGGCGCGATCCTGCACCAGGTGATCAGCCCCGTGCCGGAGTTCGACCCGCACGGCGCGTTGAACCGGTTGGTACGCGCACTGGTCGGCGGCGCGCTCAACTGAAGAGCGCGAACAGGATCGCGGCCACCGCGAGCGCTCGCCGGTGCCGTCGATGATGTCGACAGCACCGAAGAGCAAGTCGGTGATGGGTTTCGGCTCATCAGAAGAAGGTGTGCAGGAGGTCGACGACGCGCGGCGTCGGTGCGTCGGCGTCGTCGATCACGGGAATGAGCCGCCATTTGTCGAAGGCGGTGCACGGATGGGACAGGCCGAGGCGCACGACCGTACCGATCGGCAGTTCCGTCGCGTCGCCACCCGGCAGGCGCAGGAAGGTGTGCTGGTCGTTGAGCGCCGACACGGTGGCGCCCGGGTTCAGTGGAGTGCCTTCCGGTCCCGCAATCCGCTGCGGGACCGGAAGCCCTTCATCGAAGGGCAGATCGCGCTTCCCCGCGTCCAGCAGGGCGAGCCCGGGCTCCGGGCGCGAGAGCGTGCGCGCCCAGCCGTGCATCGCCGAACGCAGCGGCTTCTCGCTGCGCGGCGCCGCCAAGGGTGAAATGCCCTCGTAAAAGCCGTCGTCGTGGATGAGATAGGCCCCGGACCGCAGGACGACCGTGGTCGAGACACCCTGTGCGGCCTGCTCGTCGGCGAGCAGGGCCAGGCGTTCGACGACCAAGTCGGGGTAGGCGCTGCCCCCCGCAGTGACGATCGCTGGGCCGTGGTACAGCCCGGCGGCGTCGATCTCGCGGTGCAGTCGCGCGAGTTCGTCCAGGTAGTCGCGCACCGCGTGGATGCCATTCGGCGTGCGGTCGTGCGCGAGCGCGCCCTCATAACCGCCCACCCCTGCCAGGGACAGTCGCGACGCCGCACCGATCGCCTCCGCCACGGCGAGTGCCTGGTCGACGGTGCGCGCGCCGGTACGGCCGTGCGGTCCACCGAGTTCCACCAGCACACGGACCCGCTCCGCACCTGGAGCCGTGTTCAGATGCTCCTGCATCAGCGCGACCGTTTCGACGCTGTCTGCCCAGCAGACGAACTCGAACGACGGATCGTTCGCCGATTCCGCCGCCACCCAGTGCAATCCGACCGGATCGACCAACGCGTTGGCCAGCAGCACCCGCGCGACGCCGAAGGATCGCGCGACCTGCGTCTGCCAGATGGTGGCCAGGGTGATCCCCCACGACCCGGCGGCCAACTGTTCGGCCCACAACTGTGGGGCCATCGTGGTCTTGCCGTGCGGCGCCAACCGCACGCCCGCCGCGCTCACCCAGTCGGCCATTACCGCGACGTTCGCCGAGACGGCCGCCCGGTCGACGGTCAGGATCGGGGTCTCCAGCTGGTCGAGGGTGGGGGCGGTCGCCAGGAATTCGCGCACGGTGTGCCCCCAGGACGCGGGCGGCATGCCCTTGTGCTCGGGCCCGATCGTGCGGTCCCCCAGTGCTGCTACGACTGCTTGGTCGATCGACACGGCATTCCTTCCCGGCCAGCCCGGTGCACATACCCGATAGCTCTTGCCGTACGCGCAACGCTTGTTGCATATAGTGTTTGGTCCAATTGTTCTGCAGCCCTGAGATACTCGTCGAGATCGACGCCGTCGCCATCGTCACCTCTGATCGCCGGCGTGCTCGGTGCGGGGACTTCCGTGCCGAACGTATCCCGTTCAGCCGGAGTTGCGCAGGGCGGTGGCCAGGCCGTTCATGGTCAGCAGGATTCCGCGCCGCACAAGTTCCGAGTCGTCACCGGCCCGGAGGCGGCGCAACAGTTCCACCTGCATCTGGTTGAGCGGTTCCAGGTAGGGGAAGCGGTTGTGGA
Source organism: Nocardia sp. NPDC023852 (assembly GCF_040639505.1). NCBI lineage: Bacteria > Bacillati > Actinomycetota > Actinomycetes > Mycobacteriales > Nocardiaceae > Nocardia > Nocardia sp. NPDC023852. Next base: position 151,071 of record NZ_JBFAAB010000016.1, on the reverse strand, counting down.
TGGACTCGGCGAGCGAGGGATTGTCGGCGAGCAGGTGGTCGTTGCCGGTGATCGCGGCGTGCATGCGGATGGTGCGGGCGTGCTCGTCGCGGATCATGCCGAAGATCTGCTCCCGCAACGCCACCTCGTCGACCAGTTCGGCGTAGCGGGCGGCGATATCGAGGTCGCTCTTGGCCATCACCTGGGCCAGGTTGGACAGCACCGTACGGAAAAACGGCCAGCGACGGTAGAGATCGGCCAGGGTCGCCAGGCGCTCCGGATCGCCGCCGATCCACTGCTCCAGCGCCGTCCCGGTGCCGTACCAGCCGGGCAGCATCACCCGCGCCTGACTCCAGGACATCACCCACGGTATGGCGCGCAGGTCGGCGACCGAGTTCGTCGGCTTGCGCGAGGCGGGCCTGCTGCCGATGTTCAGGTCGCCGACCTCGGCGACCGGCGTGGACTGGCGGAAGTACTCGACGAATCCCGGGGTGTCGTGCACCAGGTGGGCATACGCCGCGCGGGCGCGCTCGGCCAGGTCGTCCATGATGCCGTAGGACGGCTCCGCGTCCGGGCCGAGGCCCTCCACGTCGAGCAACGTCGACTCCAAGGTGCCCGCGATCAGCGACTCGAGGTTACGGTGCGCCGCACCCGGTTCCGCATACTTCGCCGCGATCACCTCGCCCTGTTCGGTGAGCCGCAGCGAGCCGCGCACCGCGCCTGCGGGCTGGGCGAGAATGGCGTCGAAACTGCGGCCGCCGCCCCGGCCGACGGTGCCACCGCGACCGTGGAAAAGCCGCAACCGGATTCCGGTCTTGCGGGCGACCTCCACCAGATCCAGCTCCGCCCGATACAGCGCCCAGTTGGCGGCCAGATATCCACCGTCCTTGTTGGAGTCGGAGTAGCCGAGCATCACCTCTTGGCGCATCCCCTGTGCCGTCACCAGCTCGCGATAGACCGGCACGTCCAGTGCCGCGGCCAGGGTCGCGGCACCGGCGCCCAGGTCCTCGATGGTCTCGAACAGCGGCACGATGCCCACCGCGCAGCTCGGCTGCCCGTCCGGCTCGCCGGGATCGAGCAGCCCGCCCTCCTTCAGCAACAGCGCGGCCTCGAGCAGGTCGCTGACCGAGGTGCACATGCTGATCACGTAGCTGGGCACCGCCTCGGCGCCGAGGACCGCCACGACATCCCGTGCGGCGCGGACGATGTCGAGTTCCTTGACGGCGAGCTCGCTCAGCCGCGCATGCGGGCCGAGCAGCGGGCGGCGGGTGCGCAGCTCGGCAGCGAGCAGCTGCACCCGCTGTGCCTCGGACAAGCTCGCGTAGTCCGGGTGCACGCCCGCCCAGGCCAGCAGCTCGGTGACCACCTGCTCGTGCACTTCGGAATTCTGTCGCATGTCCAGACCCTGCAGGTGGAAGCCGAACGTCTCCACCGCGTGGCGCAGCCGCGCGAGACGGTCGTCGGCGAGCAGGTCGTCGCCGCTACCGCGCAGCGACGCGTCCACCGCGTCGAGATCGTCGAGGACCGCTTGCGGCGTCGAGTAGGGCCGCGCCCCGACGTCGAGGCCACCCGGCGGAATCTCCCCGAGCGCGGCCTCGGCGGTGGCGGTCACACGGCCGCGAATATGGTGCAGTGCACGGCGATACGGTTCGTCGGCGTGCGTGGCCGGATCGCGGTAACCGGTCGCGGCGAGGGCGGCCACCTCGGGCGTCACCGCGACGAGACGGGCCGAGAGCGACAGCGATTTCTCCAGCTCGACCAGCTCGTGCAGATAGCGCCCGAAGGCGACAGCCGCGGCCCGGTACGCCGCCTGACGCACGACATCGGCGTTCACATAAGGGTTTCCGTCGCGGTCGCCGCCGATCCATGAGCCGGGACGCAGGATCGGGCGCCGCAGCAGCTCGACTCCCGGCCAGCGCGAGCGCAAGGCGGCGCGCACTTCGGCGTTGATCGCCGGAATCACGTCGAACAGGGTGATGTCGTAGTAGCGCAGGCCCACCGAGATCTCGTCCTGGATCCGCAAGCGCGCCAACCTGATCAGCGCGGTGTGCCACAGGCTCAGCACCTGGCGGCGGATCTGCTGTTCGAAATCGGCGCGCTCCCGTTCGGTCTCGCTATAGCGCTGGCGAAGACGCATCAGCTCGGTGATCCGGGTCTGCACGTCGAAGACCGTGCGACGGCGGGTCTCGGTCGGGTGCGCGGTGATCACCGGCGACACCAGCGCATCGGCCAGCAGATCGGCGACCCGGTCGCCGTCCAGCGCGGCCGCGTCCAGTTTGCGGTAAGTCGCCGCCAGCGACGAATCCTGCGGTGGCTCCCCGGCCGCCTCGTGCGCGGCGCGGCGGCGATCGCGCTGGATGTCCTCCGCCAAGTTGGCCAGCAGCACGAAATAGCTGAACGCGCGAATGAGCGGTAGGGCCACCGCGATGTCGACACCGTCGAGCATCTCCGCGACGGCGCTGCGTCCGACTTCCTCGCGACGCACCCGGAACGCCTCGATACGCACCCGCTCGATCAGGTCGAAGACCTCAGGGCCCTCGTGATCGCGGATGGTGTCACCGAGCACGCCACCGAGAAACCGGATGTCGTCGCGCAGCGGCCGGGTGGCGTCCTGTTGCGTCTCGATCGTCGATTCGCCCATGTTCCGACAGTATTGTCCTTCGGCCGGCGACGGTATGCGACGCGGCACACACCGCGGCGACGCTGAGCACACTGCGCCAGCGAACATGCAGGCCAGGGGCACTGCGGTGTATGCGATCGGGTCGGCGCCGGAGGCGGACAGACGATCCGACGGACCGCGTTGGCACCGACCCGCCCAGATGCTGGGCGACCACGTTCCGCCGACGACCGGGCGATCGGGCGATCGGGCGATCGGGCCTCTCGGGTGATCACCGAACCACCGCGCGCGAACACGATCCATCGCCGACCAAGAGCCTGGATCTGTGCAGGTCCCCACTCTCGCCGAGGTAACCGCAGATCTGCGGCGTCTCACGGGATTTCAGTGCAGACGCGTCTCCGCGGTCAGCCCGCGAGCTGGGAAACCGCGCGACCGACACCTGCTGACCGCGGATCCCGCTCTGTCTCCGGACAATGGCTGTCGCCGACAGCCATTGTGCGCTTCTCGGTCTTCGCCCACTATCAGGCCCGCTACGAGGTCTGATACAGTCCGGCCCGGATACATCGGAGGGCAAGAGGGCGGGATGGCGCACCGAATCACATTGGTCCCCTTGGCGGCAGCACTTGTGCTCGGACTCGCCGCCTGCGGCGAGTCGACCGAGACGACACCGGCCACGACCACGACGCAGGCCGCGGCAACGAGTGACGCGCCCACGCGGCTGTTCGATCCATGCACCGGGATACCCGACGACGCGCTGAGCGCCGCCGGGCTCGATCCGGCGACCAAGCAGGTCGGCGTCGGCGGCGTCAAGCAGCCCGGCTGGGAGATCTGCGGGTGGAGGGGCGCCGACTACACCCTCGGCGTGTTCTCCACCGGCGGGACCGTGGCCGAGTTCGAGCGGAGGCCGGGCAACGTCGACTTCCAGGACGTCACGATCGCCGGACGCAGCGGACGCCAGTTCCGGGTGGACGGCGCGGCCAAGGATCAGATGTGCGACGTGCTGTTCCCCGCCGGGCAGGGGCTGCTGCAGCTGACGTTGGTCAACAAGACCAGCGGCGACCCATGCGATCGCTTGCAGAGCGTCGGCGAGGCCATCGTCCCGGCACTGCCGAAGTAGGCGACGATCCCGGCCGATGGCGTGGACGGACAAGCCGACCCTCGTGTGCGATGGCAATGCCGCGGTGGCGATCGTGTCGGCGGGGATCGGGTGCGCGGTGCGATACGACCGGCAATGGTCCTGGTTGTGCTGGCCCAGTGCGGATGGGGTCGTTGTCGCACGCGCCTCGGGCGGCCCGGCTCGGCCACGCGAATTGGTCGAGTGCGTCGGTCTTCCCTTCGAACTCGCGAAAAGCCCTGCGGCGGAGCACAGGATCGCCGCGTTGACCACACCGAGCTGGTGGCAGTTTCCTCCGTCCGTCGAGCTATCGGTGCGGGTCGAACATCCGGACACTGAACGTCCCATCCTGGTCCAGGCAGGCGCGTTGACGTTGATCGCCGCACACCGCGGTGCCGATCCCAGTTCAGACAAGACGGTGAACGATCCGGCTTTCGAGAACAGCATGGCGGCGATCCGGTCAGGCGAGCGCCCGGTGGTCTTGGCGTTGGATGCTTCCCGGCCGGGGCACAGCGACGAACTGGCGTTTGTCCTGGACGGCCACTACATCCTCGCCGCCTACCAGGCGCTGGGTCTGGATCCGACGGTGCGGCTGCTCGACTGCATTCCTCGGAGTGAGCGCTGGTGTTGGCATCCGAACGGGCGACCACGGCGACGGTATACCGCGGATTCGGACGAGTATCGAACGTCCGTGGCAATCGCTTCGCGGTTCATCGAGCAGACCGAGGGGCTGCGGCATCACTCGCCCGATGAGCTGGTGCCCAAGCCGGACGGGCACGAACTGCCATGCGGTTGCGCCGCGGGTGACTGGTCCGAATGCCACACCGACGATCCACTGGAGTTCGGCCCGGCTGATCTCGATGCCGCGCTGCGGGATCAACCACGCACCGCTCGGCGGGCGCGCCCCCTGTACGCCTCGGTCTGCGAGCCCGAGCTGACCTGGCCCGGTGAACTCGTCGACATATCCGAGGGTGCGGGCGTGATCCGCGTTCTCGGCTCACGGGCGAACCCAGAGGCGAGCGTGCTGTGGTTTCGCGGAAAACCCGCGTTCGCCGAGGCATTGGTCGCGCGCGGCACCTACCTGCGGCTGGTGGCTCGGCTGGCGCCCGAACACCGTCCGTCCGGGTTCGATGACCTGACCGACTGGCTTGCCGATCCAGTGATCGAACGTGATTACTCCGGCAAGCCGTTCGTGACTCGGGAGCTCCTGGACCGAATCCGGCCGTTGTTCACGCTGTTCGAGCCTGGGCAGTACGAAATCAGGATCGGAGAGCACTGGCTACATCCGAGATTGGGGATATTCACCAACGAACATCTGCATACCTGGCCGTGGCCGCCTGGAACCGGTGATCTCCAATTCGGCGCCAGCGGCGATTTCCTTCCCACCGACACCTGGCCCCCGCCGGATCTCGACCGAATCGAGTGGTACCGCACCAAGATCCAGTCCGGCGCGGAACCGGTAGCGGTACTCGTCGCGCCGGGCCCGGCCGGTCCCGAGTATCCCCATACCCGGATGAGTTACCTGTTGGACGGGCACCACAAGGTCGCGGCCGGTGCCCGACTGTTCATCGAAATCGCTCCCTGTCACGATGACGATGTCACCAACGAAGGATTCGCGGCGCTGCTCGAGCCGCACCTCGGCACTCCACTGTTCTGGGATGATTCCTCCTGGCCCGGTGTGCCGGACCTGATCGGAATGTCCTACGGCTACGACCGGCGCGGGTCCGTACTGAGCGCCGCGGAGTACTACGCGCGGTTCGAGGTGCGGTACGGGAACCCGGCCGCGCCACAATCCCATCGAACCGCCGCCGACCGTATCCTCAACGAGGTGGCCGACCGTCTCGGCGACATGGCGTTGGCCGAACTTCGCGAAATCATCGACACGCCTGCCTCGTTCGTATCGCTGCTACTGGACAGTCTGCGAGGAGCGTCGTTGACGACGGCGGAATTTGCCGCGATCTCGGACCTCGTCGATGACATCGATGACCCACGGCTGATCGCGTTGGACCCGGACCAGGTGGCTGGTGTCAAACGTCGGTGAACCGTGAACCTGAGCCGGCCCCACCCTGACCCGCACAGAAGTTTCGCCGTCGACGCGACAAACCGACCTGCCTCGGCAACCGCTCCGACATCACGCGACGATTCTGCCCGAGACCGTCCCCGCCGCTACTTCCCGGCGAGGATGCCGAGCACCGCGTCGGAAGTGTAGAACGGCGCCAGACGCTCGCGGATCAGCCCGGCCAGGACGCCGTTCTTCTTCGCGCCCTCGAGAACCGCGGGCCCGTAGCGCAGAATCTCGTTGGCGATGTCGTCGCCGGTGAGTCCGAGTTCCGGCAGCATGGCGGCCACGGTGTAGTCGCCGTACTTCGTGAAGAACACCTCGACACACTCGTCGACGAGCAAGCCGAAATACTCCTTCTCACGGGTGGTGACGGCGATCTCGTAGCAGAGCACGACCAGCTCGTTGAGGTCCTTCTGACTCAGGTATTCGCGCAGACCGCTGACCGGTTCGTCGGCGTGCAGGTCCCAGAACTCCATCGCGGCGTCGTGCACCGGAGCGTCGCGCAGCATCTCACGGATGGCGTTGTTGGTGCGTTTCAGTGCGAACAGCGCCCCCTTGCCCGCCAGGTCGCCCACGAACGTGCTGTCGGCCACCTTCTTCGCGCGGTTGGCAGCGGACTGGCCGAACGACATGAGCGAGGAGACGCCCGGGATCTTCTCAGCACGCTCTCGGTTGACCTGCATGAAGTCGTTGATCAGCTTGTCGACGAACTTCGAGGCGACGGTGGCCACGAGCGGGCTCTCGGTGAGCCGGTCCAGGATGCGTTCCTGGGCTTGGTGCATGCCGAAGATTTTCTCCAGCAGCGCCTCTACCGGCTCGCGCTCGACCACCTGGCCGAGCGTGTAGTCGTGGTTGGCGGCGATGTGGTCGTAGACGGAGTCGGCGAACACGCCGACCATGTCGGCGAACACCGGGCTGCCGCCGATCAGATCGATGACGGTGCGAACGGTCTGCTTGGCCTGCTCGACCTCGACGATGTCACGGAAGACCAGGGTGTCGGCGACCTGAAGGACGGATTCGGTGTCGCGTGCGACCACCTCGGCGAAGCGGTCGCCGGTCACCTCGGCGAGGAGGAATTCCACCTGGGCGTCCAGCAGCCGTTCGGCGATCTCACGCGGCTCGGTCATCGAGTTCCACCCATCACAGTCGTAGTCCGGTGCACCCGGCCCGGATTACGGCTCACGCGTCTCGAACTCGTTGTCGTGCAACGATTTCCGTATCCGATCCAGGCGCGCACGCGCGGCCTGCTCGCGTGCCTCCCATTGTTCGTCGACGCCGCGGCCGGCCGGGGTCTCCCGGTCGAGTTCGCCCATCCCCTGGGCAGTGCCGAAGCGCTGCTCGACCTTATCGCGAACTGACTCAAAAGTAGGAACGCCAGCCGACGAATACCCGCCACCCGGGACGTGCGTCGAATTACCGGGCGGCGGTGCCGGTACCACGGGTACCCCCGTAACGTCTCCGACCTGCCCGGATACGTCCGGCACCGCCGCAGGACCGTATGCGGCCGCGCCCGAAGTGTCAGGACTCACATCGGCGACAGCCCCCGGATCACCTGCCTCGACGAGGCCGAGCAGCGCCGCGTGCACCGCCGCGAACCCGGAGCGTTCCGCCGTCGCGACCAGCAGCACACCGGCCAATTCCGCGTCGGACAGCGCCGCCAGCCGCCCCGCGATCTCGCTGTTGTCACTCATACCGCCAGGCTACGCAGCCGCGACCACGGCGAACGGTTCACAGCCGGACGAGCGCGCCCGCCCAGTCGCGCACGAGGCCGTACCACGCCGAGCCACCGACGAGGATCAGGTCGTTGTGACCCGCGCCGGGAAACACGACGAGCCGTTTCGGCTCTCGCGCCGCGGCGTAGAGCCGTTCGGCGTGCCGCAGCGGCAGCAGTTCGTCCTGGTCTCCGTGCATGATCAGCACCGGGGCGCGCAGCGCGCGGATGCGGCGCTCGCTCGGATAGGCGTTCGGCACGAGCGGTGCAGGCAGGAATGGGTACACCGAGCGGGCCGCGTCACGGATGCCGGTGAACGTGGACATCAGCATCAATCCGGCCGGTGGATGCTCCTGCGCCAGTTCGAGCATGACGCCGCCGCCGAGTGACTTCCCCAGGTACACCACCCGATCCGGATCGACACCCGGTTGTGCCAGCATGGCCTTGCGCGCGGCGCGGGCATCGAGGTAAGTGCCGTGCTCGGTGGGCCTGCCGGTGCTGCGTCCGTAGCCGCGGTAATCGAAGGCCAGCACGTCGAATCCGGCCTCGGTGAGCAGCGCGAAGATCGGCACCCGGTCACCGATGTTGCCCGCGTTGCCGTGCGCGAACAGAATATGCCCGATCGAATTTCGCGCGGGCATCCACCAGGCATGCAGGATCTCACCGTCCGCCGTGCGCGGGGAGAGCTCGGTGTAGTCCATCCCGAGCACCGCCGGGGTATGCAGCACCGTCCGCGCCGGCAAGTAGGTCAGCGCGTTGAGGATCGGACTGGCCGGATGTCGCATGCCCACGTTCTTACTCCCTGTCGGCGCCGATGCGGCAGGCAGGTCATGCCGCGCCGGGAAGCGGCGATGCCGGTGCCAGTACGGATCGACGCCGACAACGGGCCCGCGGTGCGCGGGATAGTCCGCACCGGGTGCGGTGGAAGGCCCGGAGGACCGCGATAGACATGTCCAGGCGAATGGCCAGGTCCGCGTCCAGATGACTGCCGAGCGGGGGCGGAGACGACGAGACCGTGCGGCCACATGGCAGCACGGTCTCGAAAACGGTGCCGATCAGCCGCGCAGGACCGCACCGACGGTGTCGGAAGCCGCGGTGACGGCCGCGTCACGCGCCGCGCTGGCCTCGTCCTCGGTGAGCGTCCGGTCGGTGGCACGGAAGCGCAGCGCGTAGGTGAGCGACTTGCGTCCCTCGCCCGCCTGGGCACCTTCATACACGTCGAACAGCGCGATGTCCTCGAGCAGTTCGCCGCCGCCGGTGCGCAACGCGGACTCCACCGATGCTGCGGAGATCGTCTTCTCGACGCTCACCGAAACGTCCTGCAACACCGCGGGGAACGGGGACACCGTCGGGACCGGCCGGGACTCCCGCAACGGAAGCGCGTCCAGATCGAGTTCGACGGCGCAGGTGCGCGGCGGCAGGCCCGAACGTTCCAGCACGGCGGGGTGCAGTTCACCCGCGTAACCGACGACGGTTCCCTCGACCACCAGCTCGGCGCAGCGACCAGGGTGCCACGGCAGATAGACCGCGGCACGGCGTTCGATGGTCACGCCCGCCGCGTCGGCGACAGCGTCGGCGAGGGCGAATGCGTCGGCGGCTTGGGCCGGGCGGCCCTCGCCCCACGGCCCGCGCGGCTCGCGGCGGCCGGTCAGGACGGCCGCCACGCGCACCGGCTGGGCGGGCAGCGAATCGAGCAGTTCGGCGATCTCGTCGTCGGTCGGACGCCGATCCACCGGCAGCTCCTGGACCGGCCTCGTGTTCGGTCCGGGCAGCACGACCTGCGCGATGCCGTAGATGGCCAGATCACGCGCCCCGCGCGAAATGTTGCGTGCCGCCACCTCGAGCAGACCGGGCAGCAAGGTGGTGGCCAGCTCGGCGCGGTCGACGTCGAGCGGGTTCACCACTCGGGTGGTGGCGCGGCGCGGGTCGTCGACGTCCAGACCCCAGGTGTCGAACACCCCGGCGGGCAGGAACGCCGGCGGCGACACCTCCACGCAGCCCGCGAAAGCCAGCGCACGGCTGACCGCGCGGCGGCGGCGCTGTGCCGGGGTGAGACCACGGCCGGCCGGGGCGGTCGGCAGCACGGACGGGATCTGTTCGAGCCCCTCCAGCCGCAACACCTCTTCCACCAGGTCGGCGGGCTGGGTCAGGTCGGGGCGCCAGCTCGGCGGCGTGACCACCAGCTGGCCGTGCCCGGAGTCGCTGACGCCGACCTCGACGAGGCAGCCGATCTGCGCCAGGCGACGAGCCGAGGTCCCGGTCGGGTAGATAATGCCCGCGACGCGGTCGGCCAGGTCGATGTCGATGCGGATCGGCTCGGCTACCGGGACCGGTAGGCGAATGTCGGATAGCACGGATTCGACTGTGCCACCGGCGATTTCGGCGAGCAGTCTGGCGGCGCGGTCGAGCGCGGCGACGTTGATCTCGGGGTCGACCACCCGCTCGTAGCGCTTGCCGGCCTCGGACACCAGCTTGTGCCTGCGGGCGGTCCGGTACACCAGCAGCGGGTTCCAGGTGGCCGCCTCCAACAGGATGTCGGTGCTCTCGGTGCCGACCTCGGTGCTCGCGCCACCCATCACGCCGGCCAAGGAGACGACGCCGGAATCGTCAGCGATCACCACATCCTCGGCATCGAGCACGCGCTCCACATCGTCCAGGGTGCGTAGCGTCTCGCCTTGGTTGGCGGTGCGCACCACCAGCCCGCCCGACACCTTCTCGGCATCGAAGGCGTGCAGTGGCTGACCGAGCTCGAGCATCACATAGTTGGTGACGTCGACCGCGGGCGAAATTGGGCGCACACCCGACAGCAGAAGCCTGCGCTGCAACCACCAAGGACTGACCGCTTTCGGGTCGACGCCGGTGACCCGGCGAGCCGCGAAACGGGTGCACTGAGAGCTCGGCTCAACCCGGATCGGCCAGGCCTCCCGCTCGTCGTCAGGCAACGTCCGCACGGCCGGGTCGGCGTATTCGAGGTCGAAACCGCAGGCCAGTTCGCGGGCCAGACCGCGCACCGAGAAGCAGTAGCCGCGGTCGGGGGTGATGTTCAGCTCGATGACCGTGTCGTCGAGTCCGAGCAGCTCGTTGGCGTCGGAACCCGGCTCCGCGGTGCCCGGCTCCAGCACCAGAATGCCGGAATGGTCCTTGCCGATACCGAGTTCGGCGACCGAGCAGATCATGCCGTTGGAGACGTGGCCGTAGGTCTTGCGCGAGGTGATGTGGAACCCGCCGGGCAGCACGCCGCCCGGCAGGACAACGACCACGAGGTCGCCGACCTCGAAGTTGCGTGCGCCGCAGACGATCTCCTGCAACTCGGGATTGCCCACGTCGACCTTGCAGAAGCGGATCGGCTTCTTGAACTCGGTGAGCTCGGTGATCTCGGCGACCCGGCCCACCACCAACAGCCGCGCGGCGTCCGATCCTGCCCCGTTACCCACCGGGTCACCGGTGACCCGCTCCAGCTTGTCGACCTCTTCGACCTCCAAACCCACACGGACGAACCCCGCGTCGAGTTCTTCCGGCGGCACCGACCACTCGGGGTTGGTGCGCTGGATGATGTCGGTCAGCCAGGACTGCGCTACTCGCACTTGACGTTTCGCTCTCTCGATCGAAGGGGCAGATCAGGACCGGATACCGAAGGGCAGGGTGAAACGCACGTCCCCTTCGACGATGTCCCGCATGTCCGGGATGCCGTTGCGGAACTGCAGGGTCCGCTCCATGCCCATACCGAACGCGAACCCGCTGTATATCTCGGGATCGATCCCGCTGGCGATCAGCACCTTCGGGTTCACCATGCCGCAGCCGCCCCATTCGACCCAGCCCGCGCCGCCCTTCTTGTCCGGGAACCACACGTCGACCTCGGCGGAGGGCTCGGTGAACGGAAAGTAGTTGGGGCGCATGCGTGTACGGGTGTCCGGACCGAACAGTGCCCTGGCGAAGGCGTCCAGGGTCCCGCGCAGATGCGCCATGGTCAGGCCCTTGTCCACCGCCAGACCCTCGACCTGGGAGAACACCGGCGTGTGTGTGGCGTCCAACTCGTCGGTGCGGAAGGTCCGCCCAGGGCAGACCACGTAGATCGGCAGCTCGCGTGCCAGCATGGAGCGCACTTGCACCGGGGAGGTGTGCGTGCGAAGCACCTGGCGCGAACCCTCCGGCGCGATGTGGAAGGTGTCCTGCATGGTCCGGGCCGGGTGGTCGGGCAGGAAGTTCAGCGCGTCGAAGTTGAAGTGCTCGGTCTCCACCTCGGGACCCTCGGCGACCTCCCAGCCCATCCCGACGAACACGTCGGCGATCTGCTCGGAGATGACCGTGATCGGATGCCTGGCGCCGACCGGTGTACGGCGGGCGGGGAGCGTCACATCGATGGCCTCGGCGACCAGCACCGCGGCGTCGCGTTCGGCGAGCAGCGTGGCACGGCGAGCCTCGAACGCGTCGGACACCCGGCCACGCGCGATATTCACTCGCTTGCCGGCGTCGGCCTTCGCCGATTTCGGCAGACTGCCCAGCGCGCGCTGCGCCAGGGCAAGCGGCGCCTTGCCACCGAGATACTCGGTTTTCGCGACCGCGAGCGCATCCAGATCGCCGGCAGCGGCAAACGCCTTCTCGGCGGCCGCCGCGGCCGCGGCCAGTGCCTCCTCGGTCAGCGCCGCGTTCTGCTCGCCTGCGTCGATGTCGTCGGCCACGATGCTCCGTCTCTCCCCTGGGGATCGGTTCGCGGGCACAGCTGATTGCCTACCCACATTGCTGCTGGTCGAATCGTATTCGATGCCTTGTGGAGAATTCACGCGGATTCCCCCGCCATCACGGACCAAATGGTCTGTCAGCTCACCGCGGATCCGGGTTCCGCCCGCGAAACGTGCTGATGACGCGCCCCGCCGCCACGGAAGACTGGTCTCGTTACGACGCGATGAACCGAACATCAGGACCGTTCCGGCCCCTCCGCAACTGCGCTCATCCCGCCTGGAACGCCCCAACCGACGCCGCTGTGGCGCCCTCCCGCGGAAGCAGCGGGAAGGACGCACAGATCGGCGGGTCAGTCCGCCGAGACCACCCGGCGCGGCAGCAGCAGCGACGCCAGCGCGCCGGCCGCCACGATCGCCGCGCCGACCCACACCGCGGGCACCAGCCCGTCGACGTAGCTCTGCGGGCCGAGGTAGGAGCCATGCCGAACGAGAACTGCTCCAACTGCTGTTGCACGGGTTCTCGGCCAGCGCGGACCCTGCGATCGGTGACGATGTCCGTACGCGATTCGGCCGGATCTACGTGCTGGTGCGCGAACTGACCGGCGCACCAGTAGCGGAGGCGCGCCGTTTCCTGGCCTCCGGGATGCTGCTCACGGTGATGAGCTCGATGCGTGTCGCGGGGCCGGATGCGGTGTCTGCCGCGTGGGCGACGGAGATTTTGGCGGATCTGAGCGCCAACGGCGATTGAGGAGGCGCGGGCCGATTCGCGATCAAGCCGCGGTGTGCGGAGATCAGGGCTGCCGAATTCGCGATCGGGCCGGATCTGCCCGCTGCATGCCATTGACCAGGCGCGCGGGCCTTGCTATCGGGCCGAATGGATGACTTGGCGATCCGCGCCGATCTGGAGACTCGCGACGTCAGGAATCGGCGCGGTAGCGGACCCGGGAGTTCGCGTAAAGGCAGATCGCCGCGGCAGTGGCCAAATTCAGGCTCTCGGCACGGCCGCGAATAGGGATGCGGACGCGATGGTCGGCGCGATGCGCGACGGCGGGGTCCAGGCCATGCGCCTCGTTGCCGAACAGCCAGGCGACGGGTTCGGTGAACAGCTCGTCGGCGTCGTCCAGGTCGACTTCGCCGTCGGCGGCGGTCGCGAGGATCGTGATGCCGGCGGCGGCAAGCGAATCCACCGTCTCGCCCACATCCCGGTGCCGCGCGATCGGCACGTGGAAAATGCTGCCCGCGCTCGCACGCACGCATTTCCCGTTGTGCGGGTCGACAGTGTCTCCCGCCAGCACCACCCCGTCGGCTCCGACCGAATCGGCGACCCGGACGAGCGTTCCGGCATTGCCCGGCTCGGCAATCTCGACGGGAACGGCCAGCATCCGCGGGCGCGGCTCGAGTATCCGCGCCAGGGGCACGTCGACAAGGTCGCAGACCGCGACCAGTCCCGGAGCAGTGACGGTTTCGCCGAGATGCTGCGCTGCGCGGTCGCTCACCAGCGTGCTGCGCACCCCCGCGGCGGCCGCGCCTGCGATCAGCGCGTGCTCACGCTCGGCGGCAGCCGTCGAGTAGAACAGCTCATGCACCCGCCCGGTGCTCAGTGCCGCGGCAACAGCGTTGGCTCCCTCGGCGAGGAATCGGCCCGCCTTCTTGCGCTGCGCACTGCGCTGCAGCTTGACAGCGAAAACGACCCGCGGATTGCGCTCGCTGAGCGCCTCCACGGGTCGTTCCGAGAGTCGTCCGTGTGTCAACGGAGTCCGCGAATCAGGCAGCCGGGGCGTTGACGTCCTGCGGGAGAGCGGCCTTGGCGATCGTCACGAGACCGGCGAACGCCTCGGCGTCCGACACCGCGAGCTCGGCGAGGATTTTGCGGTCCACCTCGACACCAGCGGCCTTCAGGCCCTGGATGAAGCGGTTGTAGGTGATGTCGTTGATCCGCGCCGCGGCGTTGATGCGGGCGATCCACAGCTTGCGGAAGTCACCCTTGCGCGCCCGGCGGTCCCGGTAGGCGTAGGCGAGCGAGTGCAGCTGCTGCTCCTTGGCCTTGCGGTACAGCCGCGAGCGCTGGCCGCGGTAACCCTTGGAGGCCTCGAGGATGGAACGGCGCTTCTTCTGAGCGTTGACGGCCCTTTTGACGCGTGCCACTGGTCAGTCCTGTTCGATCTGGGGGCGCGGGCAGCGCCCGAAATTGGTCGGGGTGGCGCCGGAGAATCTCCGTCGCGGTGTGCTGGTAGCTAGCCTGCGCGGTGGCGCAATCAGATAGCGAGCAGCTTCTTCACGCGACGGACGTCGGCAGCCGCGACGACCTCCGTGCCGTCCAGACGACGAGTCCGGCGGGTGGGCTTGTGCTCGAACAGGTGGCGACGGTTCGCCTGCTGGCGAAGCAGCTTGCCTTTACCGGACACCTTGAATCGCTTCGAGGCGCCGCTGTGGCTCTTCATCTTCGGCATGGATTCCTCTATCTGTCGTTCCGGCGGTCCTCGCGGACCGCCGGTGTCCTGATCGGTGTTACTGCGGAGGTGCTGCCGTCTCGGCCTGCTCCGCGGCCGGTTCACCGGCTGGTGCGGCGCTGGGCGCCGGGCGCGGGGCCGACTCCTGCTGCGCCTTCACGCGCGTCTTCGCACCCTTGTGGGGGGCGAGGACCATGGTCATGTTGCGACCGTCCTGCTTGGCCGAGGTCTCTACGAAACCCAGCTCGGCAACGTCGGAGGCCAGCCGCTGCAGCAGCCGGAACCCGAGCTCGGGCCGGGACTGCTCGCGACCCCGGAACATGATCGTCACCTTGACCTTCGACCCCGCCTCGAGGAAGCGGACCACATTCCGCTTCTTCGTCTCGTAGTCGTGGTCGTCGATCTTCGGGCGGAGTTTCTGCTCCTTGATCACGGTCTGCTGCTGGTTCTTCCGAGACTCACGCGCCTTCTGCGCCGTCTCGTACTTGAACTTGCCGTAATCCATGATCTTGCAGACCGGCGGACGGGCATCCGGGGCCACCTCGACCAAGTCGAGGTCGGCTTCGAGGGCGACGCGTAGTGCATCTTCAACACGCACGATCCCAACCTGCTCGCCGCCAGGCCCGATGAGCCGGACTTCGGGAACACGGATGCGATCGTTGATGCGGGTCTCAGTGCTGATGGGGCCTCCTAGGTCAAGCGGTGTCGTCGGACGACCGCACGCAATAACTGCAACCCCTCTTCAACACAAAGGCCCCGGTGCGGTATTCCGCACGGGGCCCGGGTGTCGACCGATCGCCGACCGCGAAAACACGCGGATCGACCCTTGTACGGTGGTTCTCCCGCGAGAACCCCGGCACAAGAAACCCGCCCAATACGGACGGATGACCGGACCGTTTGACCTGTACGATCGCTCGTCGGCAACGGTGGGAGTCGGGCTCCACTTATCAGGCCCCGGGCAGGCCCGGGGCGGTCGTCAGCGGAAAGTTTAACATTCTGTTCGGCTATCGCCGAATCGGGCGAAAACCGCTTGCCAGACCACCCGGCGCGTGCCACGCTCCCCCGATGTCCACACCACGCCGTGACCTGCTGCGATGGCAATTCGACCTGACCTGGTCGCTCGCCGCGATCCACCTCGACACGCTCATGCCGGAAGACTTCCTCTGGGAGCCGACCGACCTGGTCTGGACGGTACGACCGGATCCCCAAGGCATATGGCGGCCGGACTGGGCCGATACCGAACCCGACCCCATGCCGGTCCCGACCATCGGCTGGCTCACGTGGCACATCGGCTGGTGGTGGGGCACGGCCATCGACCACGCCGAGAAACGCATCCCACCGGCGCGGGCGGACGTGCACTGGCCCGGCGACGGCGCCGCCACCATCGCCTGCCTGCGCGATCTACGCGAGGAGTGGGTGCGCGTGCTCGACAGGCTCACCGAAGCCGATCTGGACCTCCCGTCCGCCTACCCGTGGCCCGCCGACGCCGGGCTGACCCTCGCACACCTGGCGGGCTGGGTGAACGCGGAGCTGATGAAAAACGTCGCGGAGATCGGCCACCTCCGAATGCTGCGTACGGCGTCGCTAGCCTGAAAGGCATGACTGAAGAGCTCGACACCTCCGTGCGCGAACTGGCCGACATCCCCGCAGTCGAGGTGATCAGCCGCGCCGCCGTGATGCTGATGAGCTCGGCGGCGGAGAAGCTCGGGCTCGCCGACGAGGATCCGACCACCAGCCCGCGCCGCGATTTGGACGAGGCGCGGCGGGTGATCACCGCACTGGCCGGGCTGGTCACGGCCTCGGTGGAGTATCTCGGTCCGCACGCCGGGCCGATCCGCGAAGGGCTGCAATCGCTGCAGCGCGCCTTCAGGGAGTCCTCCGCACACCCGGACGAGCCGGGCAAAGGACCTGGCGAGAAGTACACCGGCCCGGTCTACTGACCTCGCAGCTCTCAACGGCGAGTGCCACGAAACTTTCCCTGGCACACCCACCGCATCCGGCGCACCGCTCCGAACGCCGTGTCAGCCGACCGGCGCCGCCTTCTTCGCCACCCGCTTCGTGGCCTTGGTCGTAGTCGGCTCGACTGCCCGAGTCTTGGCCGCGGTGGCCTTGGCCGGCGTCTTCTTCGCAGGCGCCTTCGGCGCGGACGGCTGCGCAAGCACATCGCGCAGAAACTGACCGGTGTAGCTTTCCGCAACGGCCGCAATATCCTCGGGGGTTCCTTGGGCAACGACGGTGCCGCCACCGGAACCACCCTCGGGACCCATATCGACCACCCAGTCGGATGTCTTGATGACGTCCAGGTTGTGTTCGATAACGATCACCGTGTTGCCCTTGTCGACCAGGCCGTTGATGACGCCGAGCAGCTTGCGGATGTCCTCGAAGTGCAGACCGGTCGTCGGCTCGTCCAGGATGTACACCGTGCGGCCGGTGGAGCGCTTCTGCAACTCGGCGGCCAGCTTGACGCGCTGGGCCTCGCCGCCGGAGAGGGTCGGCGCGCTCTGACCGAGGCGCACATAGCCGAGCCCGACGTCTACCAGCGTCTTGAGGTAGCGGTGGATCGAGGTGACCGGCTCGAAGAACTCGGCGGCCTCCTCGATGGACATGTCCAGCACCTCGGCGATGGTCTTGCCCTTGTAGTGCACCTCGAGGGTTTCGCGGTTGTAACGGGCGCCGTGGCAAACCTCGCACGGAACATAGACGTCCGGCAGGAAGTTCATCTCGATCTTCAACGTGCCGTCACCGGAGCAGGCCTCGCAGCGACCGCCCTTGACGTTGAACGAGAACCGGCCCGGCTGGTAGCCACGCACCTTCGCCTCGGTGGTGGCGGCGAACAAGGTCCGGATCTTGTCGAACACACCGGTGTAGGTGGCCGGGTTCGAACGTGGGGTGCGGCCGATCGGCGACTGGTCCACCTGCACCAGCTTGTCCAGGTGGTCGAGCCCGTTCACCCTGGTGTGCCTGCCCGGCACCTGCCGCGCGCCGTTGAGCCGGTTCGCCAGCACGGTCGCCAGGATGTCGTTGACCAGCGTCGACTTGCCCGACCCGGACACGCCCGTGACCGAGGTGACCACGCCGAGCGGAAAACTGACGTCGATGCCCTTCAAGTTGTGCTCGGTCGCCCCGACCACGGTGAGCTGCCGTTTCTTCGCAACAGGGCGGCGTACCAGCGGCACCTCGATCCGCTCGCGGCCCGAGAGATACGCGCCGGTCAGCGAATTCGGATCGGTGAGCAGCTCCTGGTAAGGCCCGCTGTGCACCACCTTGCCACCGTGCTCGCCGGCGAGCGGGCCGATGTCGACTACCCAGTCCGAGGCGCGAATGGTGTCCTCGTCGTGCTCGACCACGATCAGCGTATTACCGAGATCACGCAGCCGGGTCAGGGTTTCGATGAGCCTCCGGTTGTCGCGCTGGTGCAGGCCGATCGAGGGCTCGTCGAGCACGTACAGCACGCCCACCAGGCCGGAGCCGATCTGGGTGGCAAGCCGGATCCGCTGCGCCTCACCGCCGGACAGCGTGGCCGCCGCGCGCGACAGACTCAGGTACTCCAAACCGACGTCGAGGAGGAAGCCCAGCCGCGCCTGCACCTCCTTGAGCACCTGCCCGGCGATGGCGGCCTCGCGCTCCCCGAGGGTCAGCGAGTTCAGGAATTCCGAGCAATCGCCGATGGACAGCTCGCTGACGTCGGCGATGGACTTTTTGTCGCCGTTCGCGGCGATGGTGACCGCGAGAATCTCTGGGCGGAGGCGGGCGCCGTTGCACACCGGGCACGGGATATCCCGCATATACCCGTCGTAGTGCTCCTTCATCTGCTCGGAGTCGGTGTTCTCCATGCGCCGCTGCAGGAACGGCATCACGCCCTCGAAATCGGCGTAGTACGAGCGTTTGCGGCCGTAGCGGTTGGTGTAGGAGACGTGCACCTGGTCGGCGCTGCCCTCCAGCACCGCCTTGCGCGCTTTCAGCGGCAGGTCCTGCCATGGCGTATCCATGGAGAAGCCGATCGCCTCGGCGAGGCCGGACAGCAGCCTGGTGAAGTACTCGGCGGTCTGGCCGCGCGACCAGGGGGCGATCGCGCCCTCGTTCAGGCTCAGTGCCGGGTCAGGCACCACCAGGTCCGGGTCGACCTCCTTGCGGATGCCGAGGCCGGTGCAGTCCGGGCAGGCGCCGTAGGGCGAGTTGAACGAGAACGAGCGCGGTTCCAGGTCCTCGATGTCGAGCGGATGGCCGTTCGGGCAGGCCAGACGTTCGGAGAAACGGCGCTCCCGGTCGTGCGCGTGCTCGTCGCGATCCACGAAGTCGAGCACCACGATTCCGTCGGCCAGCCGTAGCGCGGTCTCGATCGAATCGGTGAGGCGCTGCTTGGAATTCGGCTTCACCGCAAGGCGGTCGACGACGACCTCGACGTCGTGCTTCTCCTGCTTCTTCAGTTTCGGCGGATCGGTGAGCGGATACACCACGCCGTCGACCCGGACGCGGGAATAGCCCTGCGTGTTCAGCTGGTCGAAAAGGTCGACGAACTCGCCCTTGCGAGTGCGGACCACCGGGGCGAGTACCTGGAACCGGATGCCCTCGGCCATGGCCAGCACTTGGTCGACGATCTGCTGCGGGGTCTGCTTGGCGATCAGTTCACCACACACCGGGCAGTGCGGCGTGCCCGCCCGCGCGTAGAGCAGACGCAGGTAGTCGTACACCTCCGTGATGGTGCCGACGGTCGAGCGGGGGTTGCGGTTGGTGGACTTCTGGTCGATCGAGACCGCGGGCGAGAGGCCCTCGATGAAATCGACGTCGGGCTTGTCCATCTGACCGAGGAACTGCCGCGCGTATGCCGACAACGATTCGACATAGCGCCGCTGGCCCTCCGCGAAGATCGTGTCGAAGGCCAGGCTCGATTTGCCGGAGCCGGACAAACCGGTGAACACGATGAGGCTGTCGCGGGGCAGTTCCAGATCGACCCCCTTCAGATTGTGCTCCCGAGCTCCACGCACAGTGAGGCGTTCCGCCACAAGCCGTCCCTTCTCATTCGTGTTCAGCGTCCAGACAGACCCCCGCCCGCCATGCTAGGCGTGGGCACCGACAGGTTTCGCGGACCACCCGCCACCTCGATGAACGGCGGGAGCCGGGCCGCGGGCACCGCTGAATCAGCCGGGAGACAGGCCGGACGCCTCCGTAGGATCGCCCGTCCGGCGCCTAGGGTCAACAGCTCGGCGCCACGCGCCATTCCGACGGGCTCGCCGCGCGCTGTGCTTGTTCGAACCACCGCGCGATCACCCCGAGCCGAGGCGCCGCCCGGTCACGCCGAGGTGGTGCTGCGTGAAGCATGGTCAGGCCGCGCCGAGCACCACGAAGGAATTGTTCCCGCCCATGCCCAGCGAGAGCTTCGCGGTGATACCGCCCTCGAACGGCGCGGGGCCGTCCAGCAACCGCGGGTGGGCGGACGCGACGACCGGTGCCGCGGCGATGACGCCGCGGTCGTAACCCAGCGCCGCCGCGGCCACCTCCACCGCGGCCGACGCGCCCTGGCAATGGCCCACCAGCGGTTTCAGCGCGTAGATGTGCGGGCGGTCGGCGAACAGGTGCTCGACCAGATGGCTTTCGGCCACATCGCACTGCCTGGTACCGCTGCCATGGGCGTTGAAGTAGCTCACCTCCTCCGCGCTCACCCCCGCGTCGGCGAGCCCACGACGGGCGCAGTCGAGGATCTGCTCGTGGCTCGGGTCGACGGAGACCACGTGGTAGGCGTCGTTGGTCATGGCCCCGCCCAGCACGGCGGCGTAGGGCCGGTCCACCGAGCGGGTCAGGACGAAGGCGACCGAGGCCTCACCGATACTGAACCCGCGGCTGCCCTCCTGGAAGGGCCGGCACGCGTCCAGCGGTTCGGCGTCGGTGACCGCCGCGCCGAGCCCGACGAAATGTTCCACCATGTCCGGGCTCGCGGACATGTCGGTGGCGACGCAGATCACGTCGTCGGCCAGTCCCGCGTTCAGCCAGAGCTTCGCGGTGATCAGCGCGACGTTGGCCGAACTACACGCCGCGGACACGTTCATCGCCGGACCGTGGAAACCGAACTCCTGCAATAGCACCGAGATCGGGGTAGACGGCAACAGCCGAAGATAATCGCGGGAGCCCCGATGTCCGTGATCGACAACGTAGAAGTCGTGCCAGTTCGCCACGTCACCCAGCACGATCGCGTGCAGCAGCCCGACCGTGCGGCCCGGCCGCCAACCCCGGCTTCGCGCGTCCGCGATCGCCTCCCGCGCCGCCTCGTGTACGGCACGCCCGTATCGGCTGGTGCTCACGTGGTGATCGCCGCCGTCGGGCACGAGCGACACCCAGGCATCCTCGTCCCGCTCCAACCCGTAGCCGCTCTGTATGGACGCCGCCGACTTGCCGCTCAGCAAACCTTGCCACAAGATTTCCCGCCCCCAGCCGTATCCGGTCACCGCACCGAGCCCGGCGATGGACATATGATCTTGATACTGCGGTCTGTCGTTTCGGGACCGAATGGCGTTGGCACCCGGCATAGCATCGCTCCTTCACCGGTTTCCCCCGGCGACCAGCGGTCGGCCCGGCTTCTGGGTGGGACCCGGTTTCTCATGATCACCAGCCCGAATCGTACGAAGTGCCCGAACTGTGACCTGAGCAATTGCGTCGACGGTGTGATCTTGTACACGTCGATACCAGAATAATCCCGTGTTCCAATGGCCATAAGGTCGACGATCGGGGGTTCGAGTGGGTGAGGACATGGCAGCCGCCGCGGTTGACGCCGCCGAACAACTAGCCGAGCGCTACCGTTCCCTGGTCGAGCACACTCCCGACGGGATCTGTGTGCACGAGCGGGGCACCGTGGTCTACGTCAATCCCGCGACCATCCGCATGCTCGCCGCCGCGAGC
This sequence comes from Nocardia sp. NPDC023852, assembly GCF_040639505.1. Classification (NCBI taxonomy): domain Bacteria; kingdom Bacillati; phylum Actinomycetota; class Actinomycetes; order Mycobacteriales; family Nocardiaceae; genus Nocardia; species Nocardia sp. NPDC023852. The sequence goes on along the minus strand of NZ_JBFAAB010000016.1, from coordinate 129,568 downwards.
GTAGACGAGGTGATCGGCCAACCGCTGACCAAGTTCGTCGATCCCGCCTCGATCCCCGCGATGCTGGACCGCATCAGCACCCTGACCACGGCGGGCGCCGCATCCGAGCCGACCGAGATGATGCTGCGGCGAGTGGACGGTGTAAGCATCCCCGTCGAGACCGTTTCGGTGCTGACCGCCTGGCAGGACCACCTCGCCTACCAGGTGGTCATCCACGACCTCACCGCACAGCGGCACGCCGAGGACGCGCAGCGCCGGGCCGAACAGTACTTCACCACGGTCGTCTCCCAACTGGAGGAAGGCGTCGTGGTGATCGATCCGGAGGGGCGGATCGAATCGATGAATCCGGCGGCCAAGCGCATCTTCGGCACCGAGGGGCCCGACGAACAAGTGATCGGCCACACCATCCAGTCACTGCCACTGGTGCTGCTCGACGGAAACGCCCAGCCGCTACCGCCGAGCCGCCACCCCATCGCACGCACGCTCGCCACCGGCGAGACCATCACCGGCTATGTCTTCGGCGTCGACCGGGTGGACGGACAGCGGCGCTGGCTCTCCGGCAGCAGCCGCCTGCTCAACCCCGGAGATCCGCGCTCGTCGGCGGTCTCCTCGTTCGCCGATATCACCGAGTTCCGCGCCAGCAGGCGGCAATTGGAGTACCAGGCCACGCACGATGGGCTCACCGGTCTGGCCAACCGCTCATTGATCCTGTCCCAGCTGGCGGCCGCACTGGCCACCGTGGAAGAGCTGCCGGTCTCCACCGTGCTGTTCATCGACCTGGATGGGTTCAAGTCGATCAACGACAGCCTCGGGCACGCCATCGGCGACACTGTGCTGCAGATCGTCGCCCAGCGGCTGCAGCGCGCGCTGCGCAGCGACGACATCGTCGGCCGACTCGGCGGCGACGAGTTCCTCGTCCTGCTCTCCGGCCGCACCCGCCAGGTAGACATCGACATGCTGGTCGCCCGGCTGCGCCACACCATGGCCGAGCCGATCGTCGCGCGAGGGCACCGAATCGAGGTGAACGCCTCGATCGGCGTCACCGCGCTGACGATCGGCGACCGCCGCACCCCCGAGGCCGTGTTGCACGACGCGGACCTGGCGATGTACCGCGCCAAGCCGCCGGGACACCGCGATGGTGCCGTCGCCAAGGGCCAAAACAACACCCACGTGTCCTGACGGGTGCGGTGCCAGTTATACGGCTGGTCACACACTTCACCCCGGTGCGATTCGCCTGTCCTGCGAACGGGCCGCTGTGCTGCGACCGTGGGCGTGACCTGCTGTTACGGCGAGCGTGCCGCGATCACAGTAGACTCGACAACTCTGTTTTCCGAGCGTTCACGTGCCCGGTCCGGGCACCGTGCTCCCAGCTCATCGCGGTGACAAGGAGTTAGTTTGCCCGACCTCACACAAGACCGTGCGCCCTCCGCGGACACGGGCGACAGCACGCCGTTGTCGACCCCTGAGGACGAGCACGAGCGGACCCGCGAGACCGAGCGGGAACAGGCCTACCTGTCGGTGCTGTACGACCGGCTCGACGAAATGCGCGACTACGCGCGCAACCGGTTGCGCACCGTACTGCTGGAAACCGGCGGCACCCCGCAGGCCCGCAGCGAACGGGAGTCCTTCAGCCAGCTCTACACCGAGGACCTCGCGAAATACGATGCCGCGGAACACGGTCTGTGTTTCGGCCGCATCGACCTCGACGGCGAGCAGGAGGAGTACCGCTACATCGGCAGGCTCGGCATCCTCGACGAGAAGGACGACTACGAGAGCCTGCTACTGGACTGGCGCGCCCCGCTGGCCCGGCCGTTCTACCTGGCCACCACGGCGACCCCGGACGGCGTGACCCGGCGCAGGCATATCCGGTCGCGCAACCGCACGGTGACCGCGATCAACGACGAGTACCTCGATCTGGACACCGCGCGCCGGGCGGGCGTCACCGCCTCCGACGGCGGCGTCGGCAGCGAGAGCGCGCTGCTCGCGGCGCTCAACGCCGCCCGCACCGGCCACATGAACGACATCGTGGAGACCATCCAGCACGAGCAGGACACGATCATCCGCTCGGAGCACAAGAGCGTGCTCGTCGTGCAGGGCGGGCCGGGCACCGGTAAGACCGCCGTCGCGCTGCACCGCGCCGCCTACCTCCTCTACACCTACCGCCAGCAGCTGGCCAAGAGTGGCGTGCTGATCATCGGGCCGAACGCCACCTTCCTGGACTACATCGGCCAGGTGCTCCCCTCCCTCGGCGAGACCGGCGTGCTGTTGTCCACCATCGGCGACTTGTACCCGGGAGTGAAGGCCACCCGGGAGGACTCCCTGCGCGCGGGCGAGATCAAAGGTTCGCAGGCGATCATCGAGGTACTCGAGCGAGCGGTGCGTGATCGCCAGGAGATACCTGCCGAACCGATCCGGCTGAGCTTCGACGGCTATCCGGTCACGTTGGACCGCAAGATCGTCACCAGGGCCCGCGGCCGCGCCCGTTCGTCGCGCCGCCCGCACAACCTCGCCAGACCGATCTTCGCCAGTTCGGTGATCGACGCGCTGACCGACCAGCTCGCGCAGACCATGGGCGGCGACCTTTCCGGTGGTCCCAGCCTACTCAGCTCGACCGACCTCACCGAGATCAGGGACGAGATGCGCGCCGACCAGGAGATCCAGTCCGCCATCGGCAGACTCTGGCCGATTCTGTCCCCGCAGGAGGTCCTTGCCGACCTGCTCGCCGCCCCGGAGCGGCTGGACCGGGTCGCGACCGCGCTCGACCCCGCGGACCGTGCCGAGCTGGTGCGTCCGGACAACGGCGCGTTCAGCGCGGCCGACGCGCCGCTGCTGGACGAGCTGGCCGAGCTGCTCGGCGTGGACGATGCCGAGGAGCGCGAACGCGCCCGCCGCCGCTGGCGCGCCCAGCTCGCCGAGGCGCAGGACGCGCTGGACATCTTGACCGGCTCCGCGCCGCAGGACCTGGAGGACGAACTCGATCCCGAGATCCTGATGGCCTACGACCTGATCGACGCGAGCCAGCTGGCCGAACGACAGGATGTGCGCACCCGCCAGACCACCGCGGAACGCGCCGCGGGCGATCGTACCTGGACCTACGGCCACGTCATCGTGGACGAGGCGCAGGAGCTGTCGGAAATGGCCTGGCGCATGGTGATGCGGCGAGTCCCGAATCGGTGGATCACGGTGGTCGGCGACGTCGCGCAGACCGGCGACCCGGCGGGCACGTCGTCATGGCAGCGGATGCTGGAACCGTATGTCGCCGCACGGTGGAAGCTGACCGAGCTGACGGTCAACTACCGCACACCCGCCGAGATCATGGCCGTCGCCGCGGACGTGCTCGCCGCGATCGACCCGACGGCAGACGCACCGCGCTCGGTCCGCGAGACCGGCACCGTGCCGCGCGCGTACCGAGTGGCCCCAGGCGATGTGCACGCGGAGGTCGCCCGGCTGGTAGCCGCGGAATCCGGGCCGGGCACCACAGCGGTGATCGCGCCGCACGCGCTGGTGGCTCGGCTGGACGACCTCACGGGCGAGTCGGTGCGGGTGCTCACCGTGCACGATGTGAAAGGCCTGGAGTTCGACGCGGTCTACCTGGTCGAGCCGCAGAGCATCCTCGACGAATCGCCACGCGGGCTCAACGACCTCTATGTCGCGCTCACCCGCGCCACGCAGCGGCTCGGCGTTGTGCACAGCGCGAAGCTCCCGGACGTGCTCGGCAGGTTGTGCTGACGTCCCACGCCGAAATACGAAAGGCTCCGTGCCCCATCGCGGTACGCGACGAGCACGGAGCCTTTCCTCGAGCAGGGCTCAGCGCACGGTGTGCACGATCAGCACGTCCGAGCGCGACTTGCGCGCCACATCGGAGGGCACCGAGCCGAGTAGCCGACCTGCCAGGGTGTTCAGCCCCCGGTTGCCGACCACGAGCAGGTCGGCCTCGACCTCCTTGACCAGCGCCAGGAGCGACTCCACCGGCTCGCCGACAATGGCGCGCTCGATGATGTCCGCCGCGCCGGCGGCGATGGCCTTGTCCCGCGCGACGCGCAAGATCTCGCTGGTCGGGGCGGAACCCCGCACCTGGTAGGCCTCCTCCTTGAGGACATCGGTGGCAGCGGCGAGATCGCGATCGTCGGTCGGGTAGTACGCGCAGGCCACGACCAAGGTCGCGGTGGAAACCGCAGCCAGAGTGGCGGCCTTCTCGACGGCGACATACGACGAGTCCGAGCCATCGGTACCGACGACAATGGTCCGGTAGGCGGTCATTCTCTCCTCCAACTAAGCGGTGGGTCGGGTGCTGCATCCGGTCTGTCCCGCAGATCGGGGCGCCGGCGCGGCGATTGGGCTCGACCATAGCGGCAAACGGTGCGGAAATATCAGAAATCGCAATACATCACAGTCGGGGTGTTCAACCATTCCTGCCACGGGTTCTCCGGCAAATGCCAGAAAGGCGCAACCAACCAGCGCCGAACCGATTTCGGCGTTCGAAACCTGTGATTTCGCACAATCGAGATGAACGGTGTTGCCGCCATGGGATATGCGTCACACAGTTGGGTCCGTCAGACGAAGATCGGCCCACCGCGCGATAAGGCCACTGGCCATAGTTTGCCCAGAGAATGCCGAGAATCGCTCCGATGTCATGCCTTCCTCTCTCTGCCGCAAATAGGACGCGCACTATTAGCGCGGCCGGTCTGCCTAGAGGTCGAAAAGTGGCCCGGTGATGGTCAATCCGAGATCGTCGACATGCGCGAAGAACGCGAACAGCATCAGGGCGGCGCCCGCCAGGGCAACGTCCTTGTTGAACTGGACCATCTCGCCCTGTTCGGTTTCCGCGTCGGTCTCCTTCCAGAACGGATGCATCAGAAAGGCAGTCGGCAGTAGGGCAACCACCAGCAGCAGCGACCCGAGATCCGCCCATACGCCGAGAAGCACGCTCAGTCCGCCCAGCGCGAACACCACACCCGAGGCCAGCACGGCGTACTTCGGCATGGGGATCCCCCGACCCTGTGCATACCCCGCCATCGCCTCCGTCTGAGTGAAGTGCCCGAGTGCGGAGCCCAGGAAGAGGAAAGCGAACAACACCCGCCCGATCAACACCACGACGTCCATGTCAACTCCTTGTCGGCTGATGGTTGATAGCGCAACTTCGACTGCGTGCCTGGTCACCCTTCCTGGATGGGCGGAAGAATCCCCACAATCGATCGAGACAGCAACTAATTTCTAATCGGCATGACCTTTGACGTTATCTCGTTACGCGAACGTAGCGAATTCTTGGCGTATTCCAGTGGAGTCATTCCGACCTCCGCGGTGAACTCACGCGAGAAGTGCGCCTGATCGAAGTATCCCAGGTCGGCGGCCAGTGCGGCCAGGTCTTCGGTGCGGCCCTTGGCGAGCAGATCGGCCCCGTCCTGCAACCGATAGCGGCGCAGTACCCATTTCGGGCCGGCACCGACGTAACGGCGGAACATGCGCTGCAGGGTGCGCGTGGGCACACCGAAGCGGTCCGTGATCTGATCGACTCTGGTGAGCTCCAGATCGTTGGCCATCGCGTCGACGATGCGCAGCACCAGCCGGTAGGTCGAGTCGTCGACCGACGGCTTGCCCGCGAGGAACTCCTCGACGACGGCGCGGCGTTGCCCGTCGGTGGGCACGTCGAGCACACGCTCGGCCAATCCCGCCGCCTCGGGCATGATGTCGGTGAGGCCGACGGAGCTGTCGCGAAACGAACCGACATCGAGTCCGGTGAACGCGCCGAAACCGCCCGCCCGGAAGCGAATACCGAATGTTTCACCGAGTCCACTGAGCTCGCGGACGTATTTGCTGGTGCTTATGCCGTTCACGAATCCGCCGGTGCGTGTGTCGGATCGTTCGAAGGTGATATTGACGCTCGGATACGACAGCACCTCGGCGCGATACGACGATCTGCCGCGCAGATCCCAGCGCACTGACCAGTACCACTCGACGTAGCGATCCATTGCCGGGCCGGGGACCAACCGGGCCAGAGATCGATGCTTGGCCTGTTCGTCCGGGTGCAGGATGCCCTTGGTGTCGGCGGGCACGGCCGGATTACGGGCCCGCCCTGGCTCGATGCCGGGCGATTCAGCGCGGCCGGGCATGGTGTCGCTTTCTTACAAGACCCGCGGACCGCGAGCGACAAGGGTTGATGCCATGACGAACACAGTGAACCCCATTGCCGACGGCTACCACTCGATCACCTGCTTCCTCGCGGTCGGCGACGGCAACAAGGCCATTGATTTCTACACCGCCGTCTTCGGAGCGGAGGTGCTCAGCCGCAACGATCTGCCTGATGGTCAGCCCGCGCACGCGGAGTTGAAGTTGGGTGACTCGACCCTGCAGATGGGCATGCCCATACCGGACAACGGCGTGCTCGCCCCGAACGGCGAGTGGGTGCACACCTCGATCGTGCACTACTGCCCTGATGTCGACGCGGTCGTGCGGCGCGCCGTCGAACACGGCGCCCGCCGTGTCGAAGAGCCGCAGACCTTCGTCACCGGCGACCGCTACGGCGTGATCATCGATCCGTTCGGCCACCGCTGGGCGGTGCTCACCAAGGTAGAGGAGGTCTCGCGCGAGGAGGCCGAGCGCCGAGTGAACGAGTGGATGGCCGCCCAGGCCTGACGCCCGTGCCGCCTCCGCGACCGCCCGGCGCCCGGTCCGCGGAGGCAGAGCCGTTGCGGCACAGCTCAACTCAACCCGGCGGCGTCCATGCCGCGCAGTTCCTTCTTCAGGTCCGCGATCTCGTCGCGCAACCGCCCGGCGAGCTCGAACTGTAACTCCCTGGCCGCGTTCATCATCTGTGCGGTCAGTTCCTTGACCAGATCGGCGAGTTCGGCGCGCGGCATCGACTTGATGTCGCGGCCCTCGTACACCCCCGCGCTCACCGCCCGGCCCGGCTCGCCCTGTGCACGGCGACCGCGGCTGGCATTACGACCGGAACCGCCGACCTCGACCTCGGTCTCGTCTGCTTCTCGGTACACCTGGTCGAGGATGTCGGCGATCTTCTTACGCAATGGTTTCGGGTCGATGCCCATTTCCTCGTTGTAGGCGATCTGCTTGGCGCGGCGGCGTTCGGTCTCATCGATGGCGAACTGCATCGAAGCGGTGACCTTGTCGGCGTACATGTGCACTTCGCCGGAGACATTGCGCGCCGCGCGGCCGATCGTCTGAATCAGCGCGGTGGTGCTGCGCAGGAAGCCTTCCTTGTCCGCGTCGAGGATCGCCACCAGCGACACCTCGGGCAGGTCGAGACCCTCGCGGAGCAGGTTGATGCCCACCAGCACGTCGTACTCGCCGAGCCGCAGCTGCCGCAGCAATTCGACGCGACGCAGGGTGTCGATCTCGGAGTGCAGGTACCGCACTCGGATGCCGAGTCCGAGCAGATAGTCGGTGAGGTCCTCGGACATCTTCTTGGTCAGCGTGGTGACCAGCACCCGCTCGTCGCGCTCTGTGCGCCCCCTGATCTCGTGGATCAGGTCGTCGATCTGGCCCTTGGTCGGCTTCACCACGACTTTGGGGTCGACCAGGCCCGTCGGCCGGATGACCTGCTCGACCACTTCGCCACCGGTCTGCCCCAACTCGTACGGTCCGGGGGTGGCCGAAAGATATACCGCCTGCCCGATCCGGTCGGCGAACTCCTCCCAGGTGAGCGGCCGGTTGTCCACCGCGGACGGCAGCCGGAAACCGTACTCCACCAGGTTGCGCTTACGGGACATGTCGCCCTCGTACATGCCGCCGATCTGCGGGACGGTGTTATGCGACTCGTCGATGACGAGCAGGAAATCCTCGGGGAAGTAGTCCAGGAGCGTCGCGGGAGCCGAGCCGGGCGGGCGCCCATCGATGTGGCGCGAGTAGTTCTCGATGCCGGAGCAGAATCCGACTTGCCGGATCATCTCCAAGTCGTACTGGGTGCGCATGCGCAGCCGCTGCGCCTCGAGCAGTTTGCCCTGGCGCTCCAGCTCAGCGAGCCGCTCCGCCAGCTCGGCCTCGATGTCGTGCACCGCGCGCTCCATCCGGTCCGGACCCGCCACATAGTGGGTGGCCGGGAAGATGCGCAGCATGTCGACTCGGCGGACCACGTCGCCGGTGAGCGGGTGCAGGTAGTACAGCGCATCGATCTCGTCGCCGAAGAACTCGATGCGGACCGCGAGTTCTTCATAGGAAGGGATGATCTCCACGGTGTCGCCGCGAACGCGGAACGAGCCGCGGGTGAACGCCATGTCGTTGCGCGTGTACTGCACGTCGACCAGCAGCCGCAGCAGCGCGTCGCGGTCCACCTCGGCGCCCACCTCCAGCTGCACCGAACGGTCCAGATACGACTGCGGTGTGCCGAGGCCGTAGATGCACGACACGGAGGCGACCACCACAACGTCGCGCCGGGACAGCAGGCTGGACGTTGCCGAGTGGCGCAGGCGCTCGACGTCGTCGTTGATCGAGCTGTCCTTCTCGATGTAGGTGTCGGTCTGCGCGATGTACGCCTCGGGCTGGTAATAGTCGTAATACGAGACGAAGTATTCGACGGCATTGTTGGGCAGCATCTCGCGCAGCTCGTTGGCCAGCTGGGCCGCGAGGGTCTTGTTCGGCGCCATTACCAGCGCGGGTCGCTGCAGCCGCTCGATCAGCCATGCGGTCGTCGCCGACTTGCCGGTCCCGGTGGCGCCGAGCAGCACCACGTCACGCTCGCCCGACCTGATCCTGCGCTCGAGCTCCTCGATCGCGGCAGGCTGGTCACCGGCCGGCTGGTGCTCGCTGACCACCTGGAACCGGCCGTCGACGCGCTCGATCTCGCCGACGGGACGGAACTCCGAGTGCGCCAGCGGCGGCTCGCCCGCGGCCCTGCCCTCGTAGCCCTCCGCCGGAATCTCGGTTGCGAATGCCATGCTCATCAGCCTAGGCGCAGCCACCGACAGACTTCGCGGCCGTGCGACGACGGCCGGTGCGACCGGTCACGCCCGCCGCACCGCTCGATACGGATGCCGCGGCGAGGCCGAGGACGGCGATCACCGGGTGCCGGGTGCCGACCGGAATCCGATCGGCAGCATGTGGTTCGGGGTGGGCGCACAGCGTTCTCACAGTCCGGGCGGGTATTATCGGAGCAAACCGTCACGTGCCCGAAATGTCCGTTGCGGCAACATATTTCACATTCGGAAACACGTCAGGAACCGCGCGGCGACCCGGTCTCCGGTGTAGCCTGAATTGGTTATTCGGATGTGGTGAAGGACAAGAGCTATGACTGGTCTGATTCCATTGCTCGTCGCCGTGCCGGCCGTCACCGGCCTTGCCGGGTTTGTCGCAAGAGATCTCCGCGCGGCGGTTCCCTCCACGACGGGTGCCCCCGCGATCGCACCACCCGGCCCGGCCGTCCCGGCCCCGCACCGGCCGAGGATCGAGTTCTTCAACCTCGACCACCTCACCAACACCGACGCCAAGGGCTTCGTCCGGCCGGTCGAGCGCTTCCATGTCGAGCCGTGGGGCCTGTACATGGCGCGCGCGGTCGACGGTCCGAGCTCGCACTATCTCGAATCCTGGTTGCTGCCAGGGCTTTCGCTGCGCGCGACGGTCGCGCGGCGCAACCCGGCACACCACAGGAACCCGGATTATCGCCTCGACATCGGCGAGTTCACCCAGCTTGGTCCGAAGCGCTGGAAGGCGGTGGACCACTACTTGGACATCGTGGTGCGCCGCGGTCGCACTGCCGAACTCCTCGGCGTCGGCGAGTTGCTCGCCGCGCACGCGGCCGGCCTGGTCGACACGGCACAGGCGCACCGCGCAGTCGCGCGCGCCACGGCCGCGCTCGACGGGCTGGCCGCGCACGACCACTGCGTCGAGGACTGGCTCGCCACTCACGGCATCACACTCACCTGGTTGTAACCCGCTGGTCACCGCCGCTCGACTCGACGGAGTCGTCACGACGGTAGATTCTGGACCCATGACGCAGGCAGCTTCCGTCGACGTGCACCGCCCCAAGGTCGAGTACTTCAATCTCGCGGACCTGACCAACACCGACCCGAAGGGCTTCGTGCGGCCGGTCGAGCGGTACCACGTCGAGCCGTGGGGTCTGTACATGGCGCGCACCTCGGATCATCCACAGTTCCACTACCTCGAGTCCTGGCTGCTGCCAGAGCTGTCCATCCGCGCGACCGTGTTCCACTACCATCCGGCCCATCAGCGCGACCAGGACTACTACCTCGACCTGGGCGAGTTCAGTGTGGTCGGGCCGAAGAAGTGGAAGTCGGTCGACCACTACCTGGACATCGTCGTGCGCTCGACGCGCGAGACCCAACTGCTCGACGTCGACGAACTGCTCGCCGCGCATGCCGCCGGACTGATCAGTCTCGCCGAGGCGGAGGCAGCCATGCAGCACGCGGCCACGGCGATCGACGGCATCGCCGGCAACGGCCACACCTTCGAGGGCTGGATGAATTCCCTCGGCATCACCCTGACCTGGATGTAACGCCAACCGGCCCGGCGCACTCACGTTCGCCGACACCCGAGACGGCAAGACCACCATGTCGTTCCACCTGCTGCCGCCTGGTCCGCTCAGCCCGGAGCACGGCGCCGAGGAAGGCTGGGTCCAGAGCTCTCGGACCGCCTCGCCACGGCAGTGCGGCGCTAGCTGCCCCGCAAGGCGCGCGCGAAGGCCGCGTCGAACCAGGGCTCCTTGACCTCGAGGTAGGCCAGCTTTGCCTGTTTGCCGGTCAGCCCGGCCGCCTTGGCCGCCGCCTCGCGCTTCACCTCGAGGTACTCGGCGCGAGCGGCGGCGTCGGCGCGCAGCCAGTCGCGGAACCACAGCGCGAACTGTTGGCCCGGCGTACCTTCGACCCGCACATGCACGTTGGCCAACCGGCCCGGGTCGGCGTTCTGGTGGAACCGTTTGGCCCACAGTGCGGGGTCGGCGACCACCGGATCCTGCGGAGTGGGTTTAGGGTGGTCGCTGGTGATCTCCGGCCGGACCGGGAATCCGGCCACGCCGAGCGCCTCCCGCAACCCGTCGGCCGCGGCCAGGTCCGCGACCGTGATCTGCAGATCGATCACGTCCTTGGCGTGGAGGTCCGGCACGGAGGTCGAGCCGATGTGGTCGATCCGTGACGCGGACGCACCGCAGGCCACCCACAGCCGGGCGATCAGCCGCTGCGCCTGCGCGGGCCACTCCGGATTCGGGGGCACGACCCGCACCGTGCTGCGACCAGCGGGCGTCCCGGTGCGCAGATTGCGCTCGAAGGGCACCAGCCGCTCCTCCCACAGCCGGTGCACCACGGCGGCGACCTCGCCGGGAACGCCGCTGTTGTCGAGCAATACATCGGCAACAGCACGCCGCTGCTCGTCGGTGGCTTGCGCCGAAATACGCGCCCGCGCATCGGATTCGGCAACACCGCGAAATTCGGCCAAACGGCGAATACGCGTTTCGGCGTCGACATCGACCACCAGAACAAGATTCATCAATGGCGCGAGACCATTTTCCACCAGCAGGGGAATATCCTGTACGACAATGGCATCCTGCGGTGCTGTGGAAATCAATTCCGTGGTGCGCTTTCCGACCAGCGGGTGGGTGATGGAATTAAGTTTCGCGCGTGCCGCGTCGTCACCGAATGCCTTGGCCGCGAGCGCGGGACGATTCAAGCTACCGTCCACGGCGAGAATGTCCGAACCGAACGCCTCGACCAGTGCCGCGAGGCCCCCGGTGCCCGGCGCCACCACTTCCCTGGCGATCAGATCGGAATCGATGATCACCGCGCCGAGGTCGGCGAGTGCCCGCGCCACCGTCGACTTGCCCGCTCCCATGCCTCCGGTGAGGCCGATCCGTAACATTCGACCAGTCTGTCATCCAGCCACCGACCAGCCGCCGGCTGGCCCGACCCAGCCGAACACACGCCTCGTCGACACGGTTCGGACATCTGAGCCGCGCGCCGCATGTGATTGGCGGCCCTCGGCGCGATCCCCTCGATTACCCGGTGCGGTCACTCATTTCACCACTCCTGCTGCCATTTGCTCGATCCGTGACTGCGCCGAGACCGATTCGCAACATTTCCGGCCGGTTCCGGTTTGCCGGCGACAACTTTCCGACACGCCGAGGCAATTACTTCCGTAAAATACTCTGCCGAGCTGTTTGGTTCGACTAATCTTCGCCGTGGCGCTCCAGGCCAGCACCAGCAAAGCAAAGGAACATCATTGGGCACCAGAATCAACCCGACGGGTCGCCACCGCCTGGGTAGGGCGGGTCGAGTGCACTGCATTCAAATCCCCGCCGTCGCGGCGGCGCTAGCCGAGCACCGCCGTTCGTGGTTCACCGCGTTCGTCAGTCCCGCCCGACACAGTTTCGGAACCCTGCGGAGACGTTCGACCGCACCCGTGGTTCGTTGGGTGCCTGCCGCCGCGGCCTGAACTCTTTCTCGACGGTGGCCCAGCCCTAGCCAGGCTGGGCCACTTTCATGCGTAGACGAGGCCGATGGACGTGCGTGGCATACCGGCCGTTCGTTCGACATCGCATTCATCCGCACCGAGTAAGAATTTCGGCCGGGCAATCCAGGATGCGGACTACAGCCCGAGCGAGCGGACCAGGTCGAGCATCTCGGTGCGGAAAAGTTTGGCGGGATCCAGCGCTTGCGGACGCAGGTGGCCGTACACCTCCAGCGCGATCAGACCGTGCATCCGACCCCACATACGCAGGGCGAGGCCGAGCGCCGCGGGCGGCAGCGCCGGGAAGTCGGCGCGGACATGCCCGACCAGGCCCGCGTCGAAGTCCGACCACGTGGACTCACCGATGGTCTGCCGTGTCGCGGCGCGCGGCCATGCCGCCGCCGCGAGACCGACCAGACCGGTGCACGCACGCAATTCGGCCTCCGCGGCCGCGCCACCCGGCGGTGCCCGATAGCCGGGCACCGGATCACCGTAGATGAGCCGGAACTCGGCGGGCCGCTCGACCGCCCAGCCGCGAACAGCTTCACCCCAGGCCACGATGCGCCCGGCCGGGTCAGCCACGGGGACGGCGTCACGCGCCGTCTCGAGCCGGTCGACCAGGGCCGTGTACACGTCGGAAATGAGTGTGGAGATCAGGTCGTCCCGGGTGGCGTAGTAGCCATAGATGGCGCCGGCGGTCATGCCCATCTCACGGGCGATGGCGCGGAGCGAAATCGCATCGGGGCCGCCATCGGCCAGCAGGCGCATCGCAATCGCCTTGATATCGCCCGACGCCTGCGCACGCAGGCGCTCTCTACGACTCTTCACCACCTCGGCCACGTTTGACACTCTACAGCGTTTGGCTAGTATCAGCCGTACTGTTACTGAACGGCGTGTAGTAAATTAACAAGGCTTAGGGAGTGCTGATGGATATCGGAGTTTTCGGGGCGACCGGCGTCATCGGCGCGTGTGTCGTCGCCGAAGCGCAGCAGCGTGGGCATCGGGTCACCGCGTTCACGCGCGATGCCGCACGGATCCCCGCCGAGCGGGGGAACGCGGCGTGGACGGTCGCCGACTGGCTGGATGCCGACAGCATCGCGTCGGCCATCGCGGGCCTGGATGTTGTCGTCAGCGCGGTGAATGCGGGGCACGGCGTCGCGGACACCATCGCCAACGCGAGCAATTTCGTGGCAGGCGCGCACGCGATGGTCGCCGCGCTCGACCAGCAGCCGCGCGTGCGGCTGATCGCGGTCGGCGGCGCGGGCAGCCTGGAGGTGGCACCTGGCGTGCAATTGCTCGATACCGGAGACGAATTCATCCGAAACCTCACGGACGCCCTCGACGTGCCCGCGGCGTACGCCGACGTGGTGCGGGCGCTGCGCGATGCCTTGAACGTCTATCGGGCATCCAATCGCAACTGGACCTACCTCAGCCCGTCGTCCGGCCGGATCAACCCCGGCGTCCGCACCGGCCGCTTCCGCGTCGGCGGCGACCAACTACTCATCGGCGGGGAAGACATCTCGGCGGAGGACGTCGCGGTCGCCCTCCTTGACGAGGTCGAACAACCCCGATTCATCCAACGCCGCTTCACCGTCGGCTACTGAGCAGTGAACACCGTGTCGCAGGGCCTCTCCACACCGCATTCCGGGAAGCCGCCGATGGCCCTGGTGGAAAGAGCGCCACTACCAAGGGGTCTCGGGGGGAAGAGTTCTTTCCGCAGTTGCCCGTCGCTATCGGTATGCCCGCTGGGCGCTTCATCGAGGCCGAGCAGGTCGCCGCACAGGTCGCCTTCTCGGCCTCCCACCACGCCCGCGGCATCGTCGGCGCCGACCTGGTCATCGACGGCGGCGCGTTGAAGGCCATCTGACCATCCCGAGTGCGACCCGCTGTCGCTTGCTGCCCTCGGGTCCGTTTTTGTCGGACCCCTCCGGCACAATCAGATCCGGTCGGACGTCGATCGAGTTGCTCCTCAATGTAATCCGCAACTCGAACGAGGGAGGCACCATGCCCGACGCCCATGCTTCGACGCCCGACCCGGGTGGCCCGCGCACGGTCGACCACGACCGCCTCATCGCGCTGGCGGTCGAGATCGAACGGCACCGGTACCTGCTGCACCGTGCGGTGGAGGACTACCGGTGGCGAGTCGAGCAGCGGGTCGAGCATCTGGACCCACCGGATCGGGACCTGCGGCTGCGGCAGGCAGAGCACCTCATCGCGGCGATGATGATCGACCCGATCCGGCACAGCACACTGGATTTGGACGCGTATCAGGCGATCCGGGATGGCGTGCCGGTGGTGTTCGACGCCGAGCGCAGGATGTATGTCCTGCGCCGGCCCGGACAGGTTCCGCTGCCGATCCGTCCCGGCCTGCCGGAACATCGGCTCGGCGTGATCGCGCGGCTCGCCGCGCTCGGCCTGCGTTTGGAGGAAATTCAAGTCGTCGCGCTCACGACGGCGCAGATGGCGGCACCGTATGAAGCGATCGAGCCACCGACCGATCTCCCCGAAGTGCGACGCGGGACGACGAAACCCTCGCGCGGGATACGCAGGCCACATCGGCGTAGGCGCCCCGCAGGGCGGTGACGGTGGGCGATCGAGCCGCGCGGTGCATTCCTGAGCCGACCGGTGGGCGACACCGGGCTGTTGTCGACTGTCCAACGTGGCTGTGGAGAACCCCCTCCCCCTAAAAAAAACTTGCGCCCCAACCGGTTTCCTGGTTGGGGCGCAAGTGTTCAGCTGATGCCGATCAGGCGTTGCCGGAGAGCTTCTCCCGCAGGGCCGCCAGCTGAGCGTCGCTGGCAAGCGAACCGCCCCCGGTCTCGGCCTGGCTGGCGGAGGACTGCGCACCGGTTTCGGAGGAGTAGTTCGATGCGCCGCCGCCGTTCGCGGCCTCGGCCGCGGCGTCGGCCGCCATCTTCTCCATCTGTGCGGTGTGCATCTTGTGGCGACGCTCCGCCTCGGCGTAGCGGCCTTCCCACTCCTCCCGCTGCTTGTCGAAGCCCTCGAGCCACTCGTTGGTGTCGGGGTCGAAGCCCTCCGGGAAGATGTAGTTGCCCTGCTCGTCGTAGCTGTCGGCCATGCCGTACTTCGACGGGTCGAACTCGGCGTGGTAGTCCTCGTTGGCCTGCTTGAGGCTCAGCGAGATCCGGCGACGCTCCAGGTCGATGTCGATGACCTTGACCATCGCGTCGTCGCCGACCGCGACGACCTGGTCCGGGACCTCCACGTGACGCTCGGCCAGCTCGGAGATGTGCACCAAGCCCTCGATGCCCTCTTCGACGCGCACGAACGCACCGAACGGAACGAGCTTGGTGACCTTGCCCGGCACGATCTGGCCGATCGCGTGAGTGCGGGCGAATTGACGCCACGGGTCTTCCTGGGTCGCCTTGAGCGACAGCGAGACCCGCTCGCGGTCCAGGTCGACGTCGAGCACCTCGACGGTGACCTCGTTGCCGACCTCGACAACTTCGGAGGGGTGATCGATGTGCTTCCAGGACAACTCGGAGACGTGCACCAGACCGTCGACGCCACCCAGGTCCACGAAGGCACCGAAGTTGACGATCGAGGAGACCACACCCTTCCGGACCTGGCCCTTCTGCAGCTGGTGCAGGAACTCGCTGCGCACCTCGGACTGGGTCTGCTCCAGCCAGGCGCGGCGGGACAGCACCACGTTGTTGCGGTTCTTGTCCAGCTCGATGATCTTGGCCTCGATCTCCTTGCCGACGTACGGCTGGAGATCACGGACGCGCCGCATCTCGACGAGCGAGGCGGGCAGGAAGCCGCGCAGGCCGATGTCGAGGATCAGGCCGCCCTTGACGACCTCGATGACGGTGCCCTTGACGGCCTCGTCCTTCTCCTTGAGCTCTTCGATGGTGCCCCACGCACGCTCGTATTGCGCCCGCTTCTTCGACAGGATCAGGCGGCCTTCCTTGTCCTCCTTGGTGAGAACAAGCGCCTCGACCTCATCACCCACGGAAACGACCTCGTTGGGGTCGACGTCGTGCTTGATGGAGAGCTCGCGAGAGGGGATGACGCCTTCGGTCTTGTAACCGATGTCGAGCAGGACCTCGTCGCGATCGACCTTGACGATGGTTCCTTCGACGATGTCGCCGTCATTGAAGTACTTGATCGTGGCGTCGATGGCGGCGAGGAAATCCTCGGCGGAGCCGATGTCGTTGACGGCTACCTGCGGCGAGGTGACGGTGGTGGGCATATGTCGGTTTGCTCCGGACGGATTGTGGTCGGTTGCGGACATTGGAACTTTCGGTACGCTGCGATCTCACCGCGAGGTGTGAAGACGGACACTTAGGAAGGTACCGCACGCAACTCGCGTGGAATTCAGCACGGGTCGTACTTCGGTACGGTTGTACGGAAGACACTCGCGCGTTCAGCGTACGCGACCTCGGTCCGGCCGGGCAAACCGGCAGTGCCGCCACGCCGATAGGCTGACGGGCGTGTCGGAAGATCGCCATGCGCAAGCGAATGCACTGCTCGGGACGGCGGGCACGACCCGGACCAGGATCGGATCGGACGCCAGCCAGCTGGCCAGCCGACGCTGGTGGGATGCCGATGCCGCCCAATACCACGAGACCCACGCGGATTTCCTCGGCGTGGACTCGCCTGGAGGGGAGTTCGTCTGGTGCCCGGAAGGCCTGCACGAGGGCGACATGCGCCTGCTCGGCGATGTGGCGGGCAAGGTCATCCTCGAGATCGGATGCGGCTCCGCGCCGTGTTCGCGCTGGCTGGCCGGACAGGGCGCGGTGCCGATCGGGCTCGATCTGTCTCGAAGCATGCTGGAACGCGGGAAGGCTGCGATGGCGCGCGGCGGGCCGCGGGTACCGCTGGTGCAGGCGGGAGCCGAGGCCCTTCCGTTCGCCGACGCCTCCTTCGACCTGGCCTGCTCCGCGTTCGGCGCCATCCCGTTCGTCGCCGACTCGGCGCTGGTAATGCGGGAGGTGGCACGGGTGCTGCGGCCCGGCGGGCGCTGGGTGTTCTCCGTGAATCACCCGATGCGCTGGATCTTCCCAGACGATCCCGGCCCGGCGGGCTTGACGGCCAAGATCCCCTACTTCGACCGCACCCCTTATGTCGAGGTCGACGACGAGGGCGTGCCGACATATGTCGAGCACCACCGCACCATCGGCGATCGGGTCCGCGAGATCGTCGCGGCGGGTCTGCTACTGGAGGACATCGTCGAACCGGACTGGCCGGAATGGCTCGACCGCGAATGGGGGCAGTGGAGCCCCCTGCGCGGCGAGCTCTTCCCGGGCACCGCCATTTTCGTCACGGGTAAGCCGTGAGCGATGCGGGGTGGCGCGCCACCGGCTACCGCGTCCAACCGCCGACCTTGATGCGTGACGCCCGCATGGCGCGCGAACTGCGCCGCGGCGGTCACCTCACCCTGCGGCGGGCCGGATGTTGCGGTTGAAGCGGAACCGGTTGCGCGGGTCGTACTTCGCCTTGAGCGCGGCCAGGCGCGCGTAGCTGCCGGGCAGGTAGCCCGCGCGGGTCTGTGCCTCGTCGGCGTCGGCGCCCCCGCCGTAGAGGAAGTTGAGATTGTGGCCGAGGGTCCACGCAGCCAGCGCGGCGCGGACTCGCGCCTGCGCAGCAGTGCCTTCGGGCCCGGTGATGACCCGCACGATGTACGCGGCGTCGCGGTAGTCCACCGCGATTCCGGCACCACCGGGCCGGGCCAGCGCACCGCCGAGATGGCGAACATCGACCACAGCGTCGACGCCGGACTCCGGGCCCGCGGCGGTCAGCAGCGCGGCGGCCGCCTCTTCGGTGTACGCGCCGAGCAACGCGTTGGTGGCCGCGTAGGCATGCGGGTGGTCTGGGTCGCTGTGAATGGTGTGCGACTCGGTGTAGGGCATCGCGCGCAGATCGTCTTTCAGCCGCTCTCCGACTGCCCGCAACGGCGCGACCAGGCGCTCACCCTCCTCGGTCGTGCCGTTGAAGGCGATCCGGAACGACGCGACGTACCGGCCGCGCAGCGGCGCGGGAACCTGCGGGATGTCCGGAAAGGTGAGCATGGTGACCGCCGAGGTCATTTCCTCCGGCACGCTCGCGGTCCACTGCCGCCAGGCATCCAGTGCCCGCTCGACCAGCGGCGTGTCGAACACCAGCTGTCCGCCGTACACCGTTGCGAGAGCAACCAGTTCGACCTCGAGCGCGGTGACGACACCGAAGTTGCCTCCGGTGCCGAGCACGGCACCGAACAGCTCGTCACCGGGCCCCAGCCTGCGCATCCGGCCGTCGGCGGTAACCAGCTCGATCGCCCGCACCCGCTCGGCCGCGAAGCCGAATTGACGCGCCAGCAGCCCGACGCCGCCGCCGAGCAGATAGCCCACCACACCGACCGAGGGCGATGAACCGTTCAGTGGCGCCAACCCGTGTTCGGCCGCCGCCTCGACCAGCGCGCCCGCGCGCACTCCGGCGCCGATGTGCGCGATACGAGTCGTCGGGTCGACCCGGAGGCCGGTCATCCGACGCGTGCTGATCAGTACTCCCCCTTCGGTCGCGACCGACAGCCCGTGCCCGGTCGCCTGCACGGCGATCGGAAGGTCATGGCGTGCGGCGTATTCCACGGCGGCCCGGACGTCCTCGGCGTGCACAGCTCCGACGATCAGGGTGGGCCGGTGTGCATAGGCGGTCTGAAAACCGGCGATCTCTTCGGCGTAGCCGGGGTCGCCAGGTCGGAACACGGGACCGGTGAAGGTGTCGATGATCTGTGCGGCGTTGTTTCCCATGCCTCGACGATGCTCCGCCCCGAGCAAGAAGTACAACAGATAGTTCTTCTACATCCTATAATCACTGGTTATGGAAATGCGTCAGCTTCGCTATTTCGTGACGGTCGCGGAGGAGGCCAATTTCACCCGCGCCGCCGCCCGGCTGCATCTTGCCCAGCCAGGGCTGAGCGCGCAGATCCGCCAGCTCGAACGCGAACTCGGCCAGCCGCTGTTCGACCGCGGCGGTCGCACGGTGACGCTGACCGAAGTCGGCACCGCCGTCCTACCCCATGCGCGGGCGGCCCTGGACGCGACCGAGCGCATCACCCAGACCGTTGACGAATTCACCGGCCTACTGCGGGGACAGGTGCGGGTCGGCCTCATCTCGGGAGCGGCGACCGACGAATTCGATGTCGCCGCGGTGCTCGCCGATTTCCACGACGACCATCCCCAGGTCGGCATCACCCTCACCGAGGACACGTCCGAGCGGATGCTCGTCGCCCTCGCAAGAGGCGAACTGGATGTCGCGCTGATCGGATTGACCGGTGCGGAACTGGAACCCGGCATCGGCATCGACGTGGTGCTGGAGACACCGGTGGTCGCCGCGGTCGCGGCGACCGACACCGACTTCGACGCCCAGGTCCCGCTCACCGCGTTGCGCGATCGACCCCTGATCTGCCTGCCCGCGGGCACCGGAATTCACGGCGTCTTCTCTCGCGCTTGTGCCGCAGCGGGTTTCGAGCCGAGCATCGCGTATGAGGCTGCCGCGCCCCCGCTTTTGCTGCGCCTGGCCGCGCGCGGCCTCGGCGTCGCTGTGGTGCCCGAGCTCACCGCAGGTGAGGCGGCGGCCTTCGGAGTGCGGACGCTGCGCATCATCGAGCCCGAGCTGCGCGGGCGCCTCGCCCTTGCTTGGCGCACCGATCGCCCCGGCGGCCCCGCGGCCAAGGTACTGCTCGGTCAGCTCCGAATCGGCTTGCATGCCAAGGCATGACGCCAACACGGTCGGATGGCGGCCACCGGTACTCGGCCACCGCCATCCGACTACGTTCGTCCTGCGTCAGAGCAGTCGGGACAGGAACGCCTTGGTACGTTCGTGTCGCGGGGCGGCCAGCACTTCGCGGGGCGGTCCCGCCTCCACTACCACGCCGCCGTCCATGAACACCAGCTGGTCGGCAACCTCGCGGGCGAATCCCATCTCGTGGGTGACCACCACCATCGTCATGCCGGATCGGGCGAGTTCCCGCATCACGGTGAGCACCTCGCCGACCAGCTCCGGGTCCAGCGCGGAGGTCGGTTCGTCGAAAAGCATGAGCTTCGGGTCCATGGCCAGCGCACGGGCGATGGCCACACGTTGCTGCTGGCCACCGGACAGCTGCGCTGGGTAAGCCCCCGCTTTCTCCGCCAAGCCGACTCGGTCGAGCAGCTCCCGCGCCCTGGCCACCGCGTCCACCTTACGGATCTTCTTGACCTGGGTAGGCGCCTCGATCACGTTCTCCAGCGCCGTCCGGTGCGGAAAAAGATTGAAATGCTGGAATACCATGCCGATTTCGCGGCGCTGCTTGGCTGCGTCGCGTGGGTGTAGCTCGTAGAGCTTGCCGTTTTTCTCCCGGTAGCCGACAATCTCGCCGTCGACATACAACCGACCCGCGTTCACTTGCTCCAGATGGTTGACGCAGCGCAGGAAGGTGGACTTGCCGGACCCGGAGGGCCCGATGATACACAGCACTTCACCGCGGCCCACCTGGAGCGAGACGCCCTCGAGCACTTGTAGGGCACCGAAGTTCTTGCAGACCCGGTCCGCGACGATCATCGGAGGGGGCGTGGTCTTCCCGAGCTCGACGCTCATTTCGCCTTCACTCTCTGCTGGGCGTCGGCGAGCTCTTGTAGCTGCTTCGCGGTCAGCTGCCGCGAAACGCCGCGCGAGTAGTAGCGCTCCAAGTAGAACTGCCCGACCATCAGCAGGCTGGTGATCGCCAGATACCAGGTAGCGGTGACCAGCAGCAGCGGAATCGGCTGGAAGTTCACGCCGTAGATGTCGCGCGCCCGTCCGTAGAGATCTGTGGACAGGGGAATCGCGGTGACCAGCGAGGTGGTCTTCAGCATGCCGATCAGCTCGTTGCCGGTCGGGGGAATGATCACACGCATGGCCTGCGGTAGCACGGTCCTGCGCATGGTCTGGCCCCAGGACATGCCGAGCGCGATGGACGCCTCGCGCTGCCCTTCACCGACGGAATTTATTCCGGCACGGACGATTTCGGCCATGTAGGCAGCCTCGTTGAGGCCGAGGCCGATTACGGCGAAGGTGAACGCGGCCTGCAAGTTCTGCACGTCGAGTTGGAAGAACTGCGGCCCGAATGGAACACCTAGATCGATCTGGCGGTACAGCGAGGGAAATAGTCCCCAGAACACCAACTGGACGAACACCGGTGTGCCACGGAAGATCCAGAGATACGCCCACGCCGAAGCCCGCAAGACCGGGTTCGGCGAAAGGCGCATCACGGCGAGCACTGTGCCGAGCACGACCGCGATGGCCATCGCGAGCACGGTCAACTCCAGCGTGACGACGGCGCCCGCGGTGATCCTGCGGTCGAACAGGTACCGCGAGTAGGTATCCCAGCGATAGGCCGGGTTCGTCGCTGCGCCGTACACGAACAGTGCCGTCAAGGCCAGAATGACCGCCGCTGTTATCCAGCGACCGGGCCTGCGCAGCGGAACCGCTTTGATCGGCTCCGGCTGTCCCGTCGAGTCCGCCCCGTCGTATCCGGGTTCGCCAGGCGTCGGGCGCGTGTCGTTCGTCGCCATCAATCAGCTCACGGCGCCGTTGATGACGGACGTTGTGATCGCGCCTTCCTGAACACCCCAGTTCTTCGTGATCTCGAGATACTTGCCGTTGTCCATCAGGTGCTGGACCGCCTTCTGCAGCACTGCGGCCAGCGGCGCGCCCTTGGCGACTGCCCAACCGTAGGGTGCGGAATCGAACACGGGGCCCGCTTTCTCGATCTTGCCGTTGCTCTGCTTGATCGCGTATGCCGTCACCGGGGAGTCGGCCGACATCGCGTCGACCTGACCGAGCATCAGCGCGTTGGTCGCGCCGCTCTGCTCGTCGAACGGCTCGAGGTCGATGGCGGGCTTGCCCTCCGCGACGCACTTGGCGCTCTTGGCGGGCACCTCGTCGGTGTGCTCCACCGTGGTGGCCTGCACCGCGACCTTCTTACCGCAAGCGTTGTCCGGGTCGACCGGCTTGCCCTTCTGCTGGGCCCACTGGACACCCGCGTTGAAGTATGTGGTGAAGTCGACCTGCTGCTCGCGTTCCTTCGAGTCGGTGATCGACGACATGCCCACGTCGTAGGTACCAGCCTGGATCGCCGGGATGATCTTCTCGAACGCCGACTCGACGTACTCGGCCTTCACGCCGAGCACGGAGGCGACCGCATCCATCAGATCCACGTCGAACCCGACGATCCGGCCGCTGGCGTCCTTGTATTCGTTGGGCTGGTAGGGAATGTTCACGCCGACGACGAGTTTGCCCGACTGTTCGATCTTGTCAGGGAGCTGCGCCGCGATCTCGTCGACCTTGTCCACCTGGACCTTGGCCACCGTCGGTCCGGACTCTTCGGTGTTCGTCGTACAGCCCGTCAGCACCAGTGTGCCCGCGGCGAGCACACCCATCACCCGCAGGGCGCGCCTGCGAAGTACCGATCGATCAGACACAACAGCCCTCCACATTTCGGATATACGAAACCAGGGCGTCACCACCCGTTGGCAATCTAGGCGACCCAGGCACTTTTTGCTGGACAGTAACGGAAGAGAAACACGAAGTCGTGGCATCTCCCTGACGCCCGCGTGCCGGAACCGGCACGCGGACACGCCGGATGGGGCTACCTTCTGGAGACCATGGTGCAGTCGGTCGAACTACTCCTCGATGAGGCCGCCGACGCGGAGATCCGCCGTCAGTGGCGGTTGCTCGAGGAGGCGGGCGTGCCGAGCCAGGCCGCGAACACCGCCGCATCGAACCGCCCGCACATCACCGCCGCGGTGGCGAGGCAGATCTGGCCGCGCATCGAGCGGGCGCTGGATGCGCAGACCGTCCCGCAGATCCCGGTGCGCCTCGGCGGGCTACTGGTGTTCGGTGCGCGCCGCCCGATTCTGGTGCGGATGGTGGTGCCGTCCGAGCCGCTGCTCGCGCTACATCGGCGGATCTTCCACGCGATCTCGCCCTGCCCCGGCATTCCGGTCAACGTCCACCCGGACGCATGGACCCCGCACATCACGCTGGCCAGGCGGGTGCCCGCGCCCCAGCTCGGCGAGGCGATTCACGCCGTCGCACGCGATCGCGATTTTCCCGCGACCGTGCTGGGTATCCGTCGATGGGACGGCGAACAGCGGCGCGAGTGGCCGATCGGTCGTGGAAGATAACGACAGCAGCTCGCGTTACAGCTGGCACACCGAATACGAGAGGACGTCATGGCCACCCAGACCCTGACCCAGCAGAACTTCGATGAGATCGTCACCGGAAACGACGTGGTACTCGTCGATTTCTGGGCTGATTGGTGCGGCCCGTGCAAGAGCTTCGCACCGACTTTCGAGGCATCCGCCGACAAGCACCCCGATGTGGTGCACGGAAAGGTCGACACCGAATCCGAGCAGGGCCTCGCGGCGGCCGCCAACATCCGCTCCATCCCGACCATCATGGCCTTCCGGGAGGGCGTGCTGGTGTTCGCGCAGCCCGGCGCGCTGCCGCCTGCCGCGCTAGAGGACCTGGTCACTCAGGTGAAGGCGCTGGACATGGACGACGTACGCAAGCAACTCGCCGAGCAGCAGGCCGAAAAGTAGTCTCGCGGCGGCGCCGGAAAGCCTTGCGGCGCAACGGCGCCGAGTCGGGCTCGGGCGCGGACGCCGCAACGCGGCAGAGACCGTACCCGGGCCCGACCGATATCTCGACTCAACGGCGGCCGCTCGCAGGCCCCGCGGCCTACGTCAACTGAGCGCCGAGCAAGTTGACACCCGCGATCATGGCACGGACCGTCGATTCGGCGCCGTCGTCGGCGAGCGCCGCGCCCCAGCCGCGCCTGCCATCGCACTCGCACTGCACGAACGTGGCGGTGCCTTCGGCGGTGCGCCGCTGGTGAAACTGCAGAATCTCCACCTGGTAGCCCTCCTCATAGAGGGCCGAGGTCATTGCCGCGACCGGGCTGCCGGTGGCGACGACAGTTTTCAGATGGCCGGCGAACTCCAGCGTCGCGGTGAACTCGGCGGTGCGGCTACCCGCGGGGGACCAGTCGCCGAGCCGAATGGGACCGCTGTAGTCGCAGTATCGGCTGTGGAAGTCCGCCGAGGTCAGATCAGGGCTTTCGGCGCGAAGGCCCTTCGGTGCGGCGGTATGGAACGAGTCGGTATCCAGAGTCAGGATAGTCATTGAAAGTAGGTCTTCCCGAAGAATGTCGTGGTTCAGTTGACAGAGGGGACCAGCACTAACAAGTCGAACAGCCCGCAGCGAGGAGGCCGGCCGAATCAGACCCCGCTACGGCGGGCTACTACGAGGAGTCGCCGCTGCGCCACCATCGCCGTGAGCGGGTCCTGCCCGGCACGAGCCTCAGGTTCGGAGGCGGTAGCCTGCGTGACCATGAAGGGCCGGGTGAGCGGCGCCATCGAGTCAGCGCTGTCGCGGTCTGCGACATGGAGCGCTGCGCTACGGCGGGCGGCGGGATTCGGCACGCGCTTGAGAATAGGGACATCGCGCCGCGATAGCAACTACATTCTGCGCCCGGATTTGTCTACTGGCGAGTATCGTTCGCGCAGTTCAGGCGGCCGCAGGGCCGGTGAAGGTACCGTCGATGGACATGGGCCCCCTCGTCGGCATGACAATCCCCGGTCTGGCCATCCTGCTCATCGTGTTCGCCTTCGCGGAAGTCGCGTGGAACAAGCTCACAGGAAGCCGCATCCTGCCCTGGACCCGCAAGCGTGCGAGCCGCCCGGTGGCGGCCGCGGGATTCGAGGAGGTGTCGGCGGCGTTCCAGGGTTCCAAGCAGCACGAGTTCGAGCAGCGGATGACGACACTGATGCACAAGGAAGACAAGTCCGACGGCGCGCCGCCGCGCGACGAGGTGGATCTCACCTCCGGTTCGGCGCGCCTGGTCCGGCATCAAAGATGTGACGTGCCGCACGGCAGGTGATCGCGCACAGCCGGATGCGGGTCCTTGGTCGCACCGATCTCGACAAGGCAGACCGATCCGTTCGGATCCGGCCCGTCACGTCGTTCGCGGCGCTCAGTGCGCGGCGGCGTCCCAGCTGCGGCCGACGCCTACGGAGACCTCGAGCGGCACCGACAGGCTGATCGCCGACGACATCTGTTCGCGCGCCAGCGTCTCGAGCGTGTCCCGCTCCCCCTCGGCGACCTCGAACAGCAATTCGTCGTGGATCTGCAGCAACATCCTGGAGCGCAGCCCGGCGGCCTGGATCGCGTGGTGCACGTTGATCATCGCGACCTTGATGATGTCGGCCGCGGTGCCCTGGATCGGGGCGTTGAGCGCCATCCGCTCGGCCGACTCGCGGCGCTGCCGGTTGCCGGAGTCCAGGTCCGGCAGATAGCGGCGGCGCCCGAACAGCGTCTCGGTGTAGCCGACCTTGCGCGCCTGCTCGACCACCTCGTACAGGTAGTCACGGATCCGGCCGAAGCGGTCGAAGTAGACATCCATCTGTTCCTTCGCCTCGGTGGTGCTGATCTTCAGCTGCGCGGAGAGGCCATAGGAGCTCAGACCGTAGGCGAGGCCGTAGGACATCGCCTTGATCCGTCGACGCAGCTCCGGGCCGACCTCGGCGATCGGGATGTCGAACGCCTTGGACGCGACGAAGCTGTGCAGGTCCTCGCCGGAGTTGAACGCCTCGATCAGGCCCTCGTCACCGGAAAGGTGCGCCATGATGCGCATCTCGATCTGGCTGTAATCGGCGGTCATCAGCGACTGGTAGCCGGAGCCGACCACGAAGGTGTCGCGAATCTGCCTGCCGGTATCGGTGCGGATCGGGATGTTCTGCAGATTCGGCTCGGTCGAGGACAAACGACCGGTGGCGGCGATCGTCTGATTGAACGTGGTGTGGATGCGGCCGTCGTCGGCGACGCATTTGAGCAAGCCGTCGACGGTGACCTTCAACCGGGTGGCGTCGCGGTGCGCGAGCAGATGTTCCAGAAACGGGTGCTCGGTCTTCTCGAACAACGACTCCAGCGCGTCCGCGTCGGTCGTGTACCCGGTCTTGGTGCGCTTGGTCTTCGGCATGTCCAGCTCGTCGAACAGGACCACCTGCAGCTGCTTGGGCGAGCCGAGATTGATCTGCTTGCCGATCACCTCGTAGGCCGCGTCGGCCGCCTGGTTGACCCGGTCGGCGAACTGGCGCTGCAGCGTCTGGAGTTGCTCGGTGTCCACCGCGATGCCCGCGTCCTCCAGCGTGGACAGCACGCCGAGCAACGGCAGCTCCATCTCGGCGAGCAGCGGCGTGGATTCGATCTTGCGCAGCTCCTCGTCTAGCGCCTCGGCGAGATCGGCGACCGCGCGGGCACGCAGCATCTCCGCCCGCGCCAGCTCGGCGTCGACGGTGTCCTCGTCGTCGAGCAGCGACAGTTGCGGAGTATCGTCGGTTTCGGCGCGCAGCTCCCGATGCAGATAGCGCAGCGAAAGGTCGTCCAGATTGAAGGTGCGCTGGCCAGGGCGGACCAGGTAGGCGGCCAGCGCCGTGTCGCTGGTCAGGCCGCCGAGGGTCCAGCCGCGCCCGCGCAGGGCGTGCATGGCTGCCTTGGCCTCGTGCAGCGCCTTGGGCACGGCCGGATCTGCCAGCCAGGCGCCCAGCGCGGCCTCGTCCTCCGGGGTGAGCACGGTGACGTCGATATAGCCGCTTTCACCGTCGCCCGCCGCGATCGCGATCGCACGCGCGTCGCCATGTCCGGGTGTGCCCGCGCCGACAATCGAGACACCATGGCGCACAGCGGGTTTCGCGTGTTCGGCCAGCCAGGCGGCGACCGCGCCGATCTCCAGCGCGCCGCCGCTGATCTCGAAACCCACCTCGGCCTCGGGCGCCGGCGGGGCCAGCGTCTCGAACAGCCGGTCGCGCAGCACGCGGAATTCGAGGTCGTCGAACAGCTGATGGATTTTGCCACGGTCCCAGGGCGCCTGCGCCAGCTGGTCGGGCGTGTAGGGCAGCGGCATGTCACGAATCAACTCGGTGAGCTGCCGGTTGAGCACCACGCTGCTCAGGTTGGCGCGCAGTGCGTCGCCGACCTTGCCCTTCACCTCGTCGACCTTGTCGACCAGCGCGTTCAGATCGCCGTACTCGCGGATCCACTTGGCGGCGGTCTTCTCCCCCACGCCGGGGATGCCGGGCAGATTGTCGCTCGGGTCGCCGCGCAGCGCCGCGTAGTCCGGGTACTGGTTCGGGGTGAGGCCGTATTTGGCCATCACCTCCTCGGGGGTGAAGCGGGTGAGGTCGGAGACTCCCTTGCGCGGGTACAGCACGGTGACGTTGTCCTCGACCAGCTGGATCGAGTCCCGGTCACCGGTGACGATGAGCACCCGGAAGCCCTCGGCCACCGCACGGGTCGTGAGCGTGGCGATGATGTCGTCCGCCTCGAAGCCGTCGATCGCCAGCACCGGGATGCCCAACGCGCCGAGCACGTCCTTGGTCAGTTCGACCTGCCCCCGGAACTCGTCCGGCGTGGCGCTGCGGTTGGCCTTGTACTCCGGGTATGCCTCGGCGCGGAAGGTCTGGCGCGACACGTCGAACGCCGCGGCGACGTGCGTCGGCTTCTCGTCGCGCAGCAGATTGATCAGCATCGCGGTGAAGCCGTACACCGCGTTGGTGGTCTGCCCGGTGACCGTCTTGAAGTTCTCCGCCGGTAGCGCGAAAAACGCGCGGTAGGCGATCGAATGCCCATCCAGCAACAGCAACGTCGGCCGGTCACCCGACGCGGGATCACTGGAGCCGGAGGCGGGGGCGGGACGCGGAGCGGTCGTGGGTGAACTCACGCCCCAGAGTCTAAGGACCGCCACCGACACGGTGATACGGCGACACCCGCCGGCCACACGCCGCTGCGGGGCAGGATCGCGCACGCGGACGCGTGCCGAGGCCCGACGGCTCGCGCGGCGCCGCTCACAACGTCGTGACCAGCTCACGCAGGACGGGCAGGCTCACCGAACCCGACCCGAGCACCACGTCGTGGAATGACTTGATGTCGAAGTCCGCGCCGAGTCGTTCGGTGGCCGCCACCCGCTGCCGCTGGATCTCCAGCTGGCCGACCTTGTAGGCGACCGCCTGCCCCGGCATCGCGATGTAGCGGTCCACCTCCACGGTGATCTGGGCCAGCCCGACCGGCGCGTTGGCCACCATGAAATCGATGGCCTGCTGTCTGCTCCAGCCCTTCACGTGCAAACCGGTGTCGACCACAAGCCGGCAGGAGCGCCAGGAGTCGCCCGCCAGCATGCCGAGGCGTCCGAGGTCGTCCTCGTACAAACCCATCTCGTCGGCCAGCCGCTCGGTGTAGAGCGCCCACCCTTCGACGAACGCGGTGTTGGCGAACGATTGGCGCTGGAAGCGCGGCAGGTGGTCGAGCTCGTTGGCGATGGTGAGCTGCAGGTGGTGGCCGGGAATCGCCTCGTGGTAGGCCACCGACGCCGTCTCCCACCGGCCGCGGCCGGTGGGATGGTGCTGGTTGACGAAGTAAGTGCCCGGCCGCGACCCGTCGGCGGCGGGCGGAAAGTAATACGCCGCGGGCGAATCCGCGGCCAGGAATTCGGGTATCGGCACGATGTCGCAGGATTCCTTCGGCAGCCGCCCGAACCAGTTGTCCATCTCGGCCGTGGCCAGCGACAGCGCCCGCCGCGCGTCGAACATGATGTGCTCGGCGTCGGCATAGCACAGCTCGGGATCGTCGCGCAGCCTGGCGAATACCTGGTCGAGGTCGCCGGTGCCGAACAGCCGCGCACCCACGGTGGCGTACTCTTCGCGCAGCTTCGCCAGCTCGGCGAGGCCGAGTTCGTGGATCTCCTCCGCGCCGAGGTCGGGCAGCGTGGTGTGGTGGCGCAACAATCGCCCGTAGATGTCCTCGCCGTCGGCGCCGAGCCAGCACAGCCCTGGCTTGTCGTCGGGGCGGCTGACGGGCAGCAGCTCGTCGTACAGCGCGTCGCGGTAGACCTGGAACGCGGGCCGGATGACCTCCCGTGACACCTCGGCCAATTCGGCGCGCCAGGCAGCCTCGCCGTCCCAGCCTTCCGGTCCCGCGAAGGTGACGAACGGGTCGGCGGTGTGGTCGGAGGCCAGGTAGCCGTCGAGCTGGTTGAGCGAGCGCTCGATGGTGATCCGCGCGGGTGTGCGTCCTGCCGCGAGGCCCGACCGGAACCGATCCACGGCCTGCCCGAGCATGTCGCCGAACTGCCGGTAACGCCGCACCAGCGCCAGCGCGTTCTCCGCCCGGGGTGCGTTGGTCTGCGGCGCCACCATCAGCAACAAGGCGTGCACGCCGCCCATCTGGTCGGAGGCCATCTCCACCGGCCGCCACTCCAGATGCTCCACCGCGCCGCTCAACTCGGTCCGCAGCAGGCTGCGGGTGATGCGGTCGGTGGGGCCCAACCGGTCGGCGTCGAGGGCGTCGACCGCGCGCAGCAGGTCGCGCCAGGTCGACAGCAGCCGCTGCTCCGCCTCGACGGACAGATCCTCGATCCGGTCGTCGAATCGGCGGTCGCCGAGCAGGGTCGCCTCGCTCGGCGTCGCCTCGAGCACGCTGTCCCAGTACCGCTCGGCCAGGCCCATCAGCTCGTCATGACCATCCATGGTCACGATCATGCCTCGAGCAAGGCCGCGCGGCACCGAGCTTCGCGGTCCTACCCGACGCCGAGGTAGGCCGATTCGACGGCCGGATCGGTGAGCAGTTCGCGGCCGCCGCCGGTCTTGGTGACCTCACCGGTCTCCATGATGTAGGCACGGTGGCTGCGGGCCAGTGCCTGCTGCGCGTTCTGCTCGACCAGCAGCACGGTGGTGCCCTGCTGATTGATCTCACTGATGATCCGGAAGATCTGCTGGATCACCATGGGTGCCAGGCCCATCGACGGCTCGTCGAGCAGCAGCAGCCGCGGCCGCGACATCAGCGCACGGGCGATGGCCAGCATCTGCTGCTCGCCACCGGAGAGCGTGCCGCCGACCTGTTTGCGCCGCTCGCGCAGCCGCGGAAACAGATCGAATACCCATTCGAGCGTCCGGTCGTACTCGGCCTTCTTCTTGAAACCCCTTCCGTAGCAACCCATATCAAGGTTCTCCTGCACCGTCATGCCGGGGAAGACACCTCGGCCCTCCGGTGCCTGGATCAGCCCGTGGGTCACCCGCTCGTGCGCCTTCATCCGGGTGATGTCGCGGCCCTCGAACAGGATGCGGCCGCGCGTCAACGGCAGCAGCCCGGACATCGCGCGCATGGTCGTCGTCTTGCCCGCGCCGTTGGCACCGAGCAGGGTGACCAGCTCGCCCTCCGACACCCGCAGCGAAATCCCATGCAACGCTTGGATTCTGCCGTAGTTGACGACCATGCCCTCTACCTCGAGCAGCGGAGCGTCCGCACCGGCGGAGTGCTCGTCCGGTTTGCCGAGCACACCGGCCGGCCTGCGCGGCTGCGCCGTCGGCTGCGTGGCCGTTGCCTCGGCCGGTTGGGGCTCACCCGCGTCGGGCGCGCCCTTCCCTGCCGTCTCATTTTCGCTCGCGTCCCGGTCTGATCGGATGACCTCGGTGTCCGGTACACCGAGGTACGCCGCGATCACCGCCGGATTGTCGCGGATCTGCGCAGGCAGCCCGTCGGCGATCTTACGGCCGAACTCCAACACCACGATCCGGTCGGTCACGCCCATGACCAGCCGCATGTCGTGCTCGATCAGCAGCACCGTGAACCCGTCGTCGCGGATCTTGCGGATCAGGTCCATGAGCGCGGACTTCTCGCTCGGGTTGAACCCGGCCGCCGGCTCGTCGAGGCACAGCAGTTTCGGCTCGGTGGCGAGCGCGCGGGCGATCTCCAGCCTGCGCTGATCACCGTAGGACAGGTTGCGCGCCTTCTCCACCGCCCGCGGCGCGATGCCGACGAACTCCAGCAGCGCCATGCCGCGCTCGATCGCGTCGCGTTCCTCGCGCCGATGCCGCGGTGTGCGCAACACCGCGCCGGGCACCGAGGTCTTGTGCCTGGCGTCGGTGCCGACCACGACGTTCTCCAACGCGGTCATCTCACCGAAAAGCCGCACGTTCTGGAACGTGCGCGCGATGCCGAGCCGGGTGATCGCGTTGCGCTTGGTCTTCGTCAGCGGCTTGCCGTCGAAGTACACCAGTCCCGACGCGGGCTGGTAGATACCGGTGATCGCGTTGAAGCAGGTTGTCTTGCCCGCCCCATTGGGGCCGATCAGGCCGAGGATCTCGCCGCGGCGAATCTCGAAGTTCACGTCGTCCAGTGCGGTGAGACCGCCGAACTTCACCGTGAGGCCGTCGGCCCGCAGCAGCGGAGCACCGACGGCGGTCTCGATCTCCCGATGCGGCGCGACGACTTCCGCGACGGTCTCGGCATCGGCCAGATCCGGGATCACGGCGGCCACATCGACCGTGCCCGCGCTCTCGACCTCCGGCTCCGCCGCGTAGCCCGCTGCCATGTCCTCGTTGTCGAACAGCGCGTCACCCGCGCACGGCCCGGTCATCGCCCCGCTCCCATCGGCTCGCTCACAACCGGTCTGCGCACGGCCTGGTACACCTGCCTGCCGTAGGTGAGCAGCTTCTGCCGCACCGGGAACAGACCCTGCGGACGCAGAATCATCATCACCACCAAAGCGATTCCGAAGTACAGATATTTGAGGTCACCCAGCGACTGCGCACCGCCCTTGCGGAAAAGCAGCACGCTGCCGAGCAACAGCAGCGCCAGTACGCCGGTGACCACCATGCCGGTGATCACACCGCGTCGCGGCCACCCGCCGAGCCGGTCGCCCAGCAGTTTCCGGCCCGCGAACAACGCGACGAACACCACCACGTCGATGATCAGCAGGAGATACCCGGTCGACTCGTCGCTCACCAGGTTCACCGACTGCAACCGCGCGGGCAGATAGGCGATGACGAATGCGCCGAAGATCACCCCGAGCTTGTTGCCCTGGCCACCGATGACCACCGCGCAGAGGAACAGCATCGAGTTGATGATGTTGAATCCGGTCGGGTTGATGAACTGCACCTGACCGGCATAGATCGCGCCGGACATGCCGCCGACCGCGGCGCCGATCATGAAGGCCCACAGCTTGAACTTGAATGTCGGCACGCCCATGATCTCGGCCGCGTCCTCGTCCTCGCGGATGGCGACCCAGGCGCGCCCGACCCTGCTGCGTTCCAGGTTGCCGACCATCAGCAGCACGAGGATCACCAGGACCATGCCGAACCAGTACCAGTAGGTGCCGTAGCTGGCTCGATCCAGGATGTTCGCGCTGTCGGGGTTGCCGCTGTTGCCGCCGGAGAACACACCCTCCGGCTTGCTCGTCGACTCGCCGACATGTGGATAGGCCACGCCGGACAGGCCGAGGCTACCGTTGGTGAGCTCGGTGAGGTTGTCGGCGAGCAGACGGACGATTTCACCGAACCCCAGCGTCACGATCGCCAAGTAGTCACCGCGCAAGCGCAGCGTCGGCGAACCGAGGATCAGACCCGAGACCGCGGTCACCGCGACCGCTATCGGCAGGCACGCCAGCC
Organism: Nocardia sp. NPDC023852; assembly: GCF_040639505.1. Classification (NCBI taxonomy): domain Bacteria; kingdom Bacillati; phylum Actinomycetota; class Actinomycetes; order Mycobacteriales; family Nocardiaceae; genus Nocardia; species Nocardia sp. NPDC023852. Next base: position 96,701 of record NZ_JBFAAB010000016.1, on the reverse strand, counting down.
ATGCCCACTTCGGATCCAGCCAGCCGCCGTCGGTCTGATTCCACGGACTATTGGGGCTGGTGAGCAGGCCGACGGTGTAGGCGCCGACGGCGTAGAAACCGACATAGCCGAGGTCGAGCAGGCCCGCCTGCCCGACCACTACGTTCAGCCCGATAGCCAGCAGCGCGTACATCGCCACCTGCGCCATCACCAGGCCGAAGTTGTAGGACGGGGTGTCCAACAGCGGCGGAGGGGACAGCGGGAGCAGCGCAAGGAGAAGGAGGATCGGGACGCCGACGCCCCACTGCGCGGGCCTGCTCAGACCATCCCACCAGGTACGGATCGTGTCGCCGAGGCCGTGTCGCACGGGGTCCGGCGCGGGTTCGGTCGTGTCGGTCATGCGCGTGCCCTTCCGAGACTCTCGCCGAGGATGCCGGTCGGGCGCACCATCAGCACCAGCACGAGCACCACGAACGCGACCACGTCGCGCCACTCGGTGCCGAACAGGATCTGGCCGTACTGCTCGACCACGCCGAGCACGAGGCCGCCGAGCAGCGCGCCGCGTAGGTTGCCGATTCCGCCGAGCACCGCAGCGCTGAAGGCCTTGATGCCGAGGATGAACCCGCCGGAGTAGATGACGCCGTTCGGGATCTTCAGTGTGTACAGCATCGCCGCCGCGCCCGCGAGCACGCCGCCGATGAGGAAGGTCAGCACGATGACCCGTTCCCGCGAAACACCCATCAGCGTCGCGGTGTCGGGGTCCTGGGCCACGGCGCGGATGCCGCGACCGAACTTGGTCCGGTTGATCAGAACCTCGGTGACGATCGCGAGCACCACCGCCGCGATCACGATGAGCAGCATGATGTTGGTGACGTCCGCGCCACCGAAGCTGAACTGCACAGTCGGCTCGACGAGCCGAATCGCCTGCTGCGCGTTGGTGCCACCGAGATCGGGATCGATCTTCGGCAGAACGAAGTGCACCAGTTCCTGGAGCACGAACGACATGCCGATCGCGGTAATCAAAAAGCTGAGCGGCTTGGCACCCCGCCTGCGCAACGGGCGATAGGCCACCCGCTCCAATCCGACAGCCGCGCCGCCGGATATCGCCATACCCACGATCATCGCCAACCCGAGATATACGACGGTCAGTACGACACCCTGGGTGTAGACATCGGGACCAGCGACGAATCCGAAGATCATCAACCCGATCAATTGCCCGAACAAACCGAGCATGAATATTTCCGAGTGGGCGAAATTGATCAGCCGCAATACGCCGTAGACCAAGGTGTAGCCCACGGCTACCAAGGCATAGATGGCGCCGTAGGTCACTCCGTCGACAGTCAGTCGCCAGAAACTATCGATCAACCCGTGATAGTTGAAGTCGATCGAGCCGCCGACGAGTTGTACTACGTCGGCCGATGCCATTGAATTCATTCGTTTTCTGCCCTCATCCATTGCCCACCGAACAACAGCACGTACGGGGATCAGCGCGATCCCCCGTACGTGCTGTATCCGGGATTCGGAGCTACTTGACCTCGTACACCCAGATCAGCGCGTTCGACAGCTCGCCGTTCGGGTCCCACTTGTACTGACGCGCGAGGCCGGCACCGTCGTACGTCCGCACATACTCGAGCAGATCCGGGCGGGTCACCTTGCCGCCGTCGATGCCCTTGGACAGGATCGTGGTCAGGTCGTAGGCCTCGACCGAGTAGACGCCTGGTGCCTGACCGTTGAGTGCCTCGTAGTCCTTGGCGAACTGCTCCGGTGCGGGACCACACGGGCACGACAGCTTCGCGCCCTTGGCCGCACTACCGGCCTGGGCGACGAACTGCGGGTCGTTGGTGCCGTCAGCGGAGACGAAGACCGCCTTCACGCCACCGGACTTCAGCTGCTGGGCCAACGGGGCGGCCTCGGAGTAGTAACCGGAGTAGAAGATGGCGTCCGGATTCGCGCCCGCCACCTTGGTGACCGTCGCGGAGAAGTCCTTGTCGCCCTTTTTGATACTGGCGGCGCACGCCGGGTCAGCGGCGGAGCCGAGTCCCTCGGTGATAGACCTCGCCAGCCCGGTACCGTAATCGGTGTTGTCCTGGATGACGCAGACCTTCTTGTAGCCCGCAGTGTTGAGCAGGTACTTCGCCACCGAAGGGCCCTGGACGTCATCATTGGCCAGACCGCGGAAGAAGCTGGTCCAGCCGTTCTGGGTCAGCGTCGCGTTGGTCGCCGACGCGGTAACCGAGACCAGGCCCGCGTCGCTGAGGATCTTTCCGGTCGCCTTCGTCTCCCCGGAGAACCCGGGACCGACCAAGCCGACGATCGACTTGTCGTTGACGATCTGCGGGATGACCTGGGTGGCCTTCTGCGGGTCGCCCTCGGTGTCGAACTGCTTCAACTCGATCTTGCACCCGGGGTTCGCCTTGTTGTGCTGATCGAGGGCGAGCTTGACGCCGTTCACGATGTTGATGCCGAGCGCGGCATCCGGCCCGGTCAGCGCGCCCGCCATGGCGATGGTCGTGCCGGAGGCGCAGGTCGCCTTGCCGTCGCCCACCGGATCGGCCGCCTTGGCCGTGTCGGCCTTCGGCACCTCCTTGCCCTGCTGGTCCACCTGCATGACCGGCTGAATGGACAGACCACCCGATCCATTGGTGCCCGACGAATCCGAACCGCTGCTCGGGGATTTGTCGCTACAGCCTGTCAGCACCAGCGCGGCGGCAGCGCCGATGACAAGAACACCTCGCGTCGTACGACTCCGGCATGTCGAACTAAGCACGATTCACCTCTAAGTTCTGTGCTCCCCCGGGACCACCGAGGAGGCCGACCACGTCAGCCCGGTCAGAACATAGCGTTGGTACGTTATTTCCGCATCACATTCGCATCATGCAAGCGACACAATGTCGAACTCTTGTTCACGATCGTGTTTCGTCCGAGTAAATTCTCCGGCCGATGCGACAAGCCGATGTCACTTGGGAGCCAGATTCTCCAACACGACCTCGGCGACGGCCTTCATCGTCGTCCGTCGATCCATTGCCGTGCGCTGAATCCACTTGAACGCCTGCGGTTCCGAAAGACCTTGGGTCTGCATAAGCACACCCTTGGCACGCTCCACCAACTTGCGCGTCTCCAGCCGATCGGCCAGATTCGCCACCTCACTCTCCAGCGCCGTGATCTCGTGGAAACGGCTCGCTGCCAATTCGATAGCAGGCACCAGATCCGATTTCGTGAACGGTTTTACCAAGTAGGCCATCGCACCCGCGTCGCGCGCCCGCTCCACCAGATCCCGCTGACTGAACGCGGTCAGAATAACCACAGGGGCAACACGTTTCGACGCGATCTCCGCCGCCGCATCGATACCGTCCCGACGCGGCATCTTCACATCCATGATGACCAGATCCGGCCGGTGTTCCACCGCGAGATCGACCGCCTGCTGGCCATCGCCCGCCTCGCCGACGACCTGATATCCCTCTTCGGTCAGCATCTCGACCAGATCCATGCGAATGAGCGCCTCGTCCTCGGCGACGACGACCCGCTTCGCCCCGGCGTCCCGCTTCGTGCCGGCGCCCCCAGCTGCTGTGCTCATAGGTAGACCCCTCTGGTTCCGATGCCTGTCCCGACACGCCGTGAGACCGGCAGTCGTATCACACGACCAACGGCCGACCATCAGGCTGTCGAGTGATGTAAAGAGTACCTTTCACTTCGGCACAGAACGCATATACCCTGCGGAAACCGCCCCCCTCGCACTGCCGAAGACAGCCCATTCGCTTCCGGCGCACACTACCCGCTATAGTTGCCATCCGGTGCGCCGAGTTGGCGGAACTGGCAGACGCGACGGTCTCAAAAACCGTTGTCCGAAAGGACGTGTGGGTTCGAGTCCCACACTCGGCACTCGCTTTTGGGTGGCCCCTGCTCGCGGAGAACGCTTGCGGGGGCGCTCGTCATTCTTTCTGGGGTGCCACCCCCAGACCCCGCTCAGCGGGGCTACGCCCCCCCGAATCCCGACTTGTGGTTGCGTTATGTGGGATTTCGCGTTTGAGCGGGGCTGCTTCCCGCAGGCGTGTGGGGCCGCTTTCCGCAGGCGTAGTGCAGAACCTTCACAGAGGCGGCCCGTCATTCCTTCTGGCGTGCAACCTCAGGCTCGCTCGACGGGCCGCACCTCCGAATGTTACGAACGGGCGTAGTTGCGTTCATAAATTTCCGGGGAGAATGCCGGTCCGTCCGGGTCACGTTGGGCCTGTGGGCCTCGATTTCCTGCCGTATCGGGTCGTGGCAGAGATTCGTCGGGTGTCTTCACGGGCAGCGCGAAGAGGTCCGCGGCCCTCATCGAACCGTTTCGACCGCTGGATCGTAGTTCCGCGTAGGGTAGGCGGTAGGCCCTCGGCGGAGGTATGCGATGCGGGTGAACAGGACGACCGTCGATCTGTCCGACTATCCAGACCTCGTCGTCATCTACCTGGGGATGCGGGTCAGACGACCACGGGGCATGCTGCGACTACTCGGGCTCGGGCCCAAACTGTATCGCTCACATCAGGATCGACCGGACGGACTGCTCCTGCACGAAGACGTCATCTGGTCGCTGTTCCCACCGCACTGGGGCGCTCGACAGTACTGGCGCGACCTCGACAGCCTCGAAGCATGGACCCGCTCGACGCCACACCGCGACTGGTGGCAACGGTTCCTGCACGACTCCGGCGGCACCGGATTCTGGCACGAGGCGTACTTCGCGCGCGGCGGAATCGACGCCATGTACGACGACATGGACACCGCGACCGGGCTTGCCCGATTCGCGCCCGTGATCGCCTCGCGCGGGCGGGCGTTCTCCACCCGGGGACGCGTCGAGGACAAACTCGCCAAGGTCGCGCCCGTGGTGCCCGAATCCGCGCTGTACGACGACGAACCCGAGTAGTCCCGCTGACGGCAGCGGTCATGTTGTGTATGCACGTCTTGTTCGTCTGCAACGGCAACGTTTGCCGTTCGCTCATTCCGCTGCTGTTGGCGCTCGCCCCACACGAGCAGCTCCCGACAACCGATCCGGGCTGGTGATCCGGCCTGGCGCGGCGCCCGCTCCGCTGGCGACCTTTCTCGCCGCGCAGCGCACGCGCTGACCCGCGCTCGGACACCCGTCGAAAAAACAGCCAGCACCCGGCTGTGTTTAGTTCCGGCCCCGAGGGTTTACACTGCCCGCGGACAGCAACTTCCACCGTTGATGGTTCGACATACGACAGGAATCAGACATGCCGAAAAGAATTTCGGATGTTTCGCTCCATGTTTATGTGACGCCGAAGACCCTCGAACGTGTCGTCGAGACCGTTCGCGAGGTGGTGGACGACCACCTCGCCGACCGCGACGTGTTCGCCTGGCGCTTCACCCTGCCGGTCGACACCGACGACCCGGCCCACATGGCCCTCGAAACTCACTGGCGCGAGCTACATCTCAACCGAGTGCCGGACACCCGGGTCACCTACGAGATCGCACTCAGCCTCGTCGGCGCGCCCGACGAGCTCACCGACGACGACGTGGCCGCGCTGGAACGGCAACTGCTGCACGGAATCTACGCCGTCGCGCGGACCGAGCCCGGACCGGACATGATCCCGGTCTCGATCCGCGCGTCCCAACGCACCGATGTGGATCTCGACATCGATCTCGAACTGCTGTAAAAGGACCTACTCCGCCGATTCCCGCCGGCGCGCGGGGAAGTGGCGGATGAGCCCCTCCTGCACCGTGGTGGCGAGCAGATCGCCGCTGCGGGAGTAGAAACGTCCGGTCGCCAGTCCGCGAGAGCCCGCGGCCACAGGAGACTCGGTGGCATACAGCGCCCACTCGTCGAAACGGAAGGGGCGGTGGAACCAAATCGAGTGATTGATCGTCGCCGCCACGATCCGGTCCAAGCCCCAGGAGAGCCCGTGCGTGGTGATGATCGAGTCCAGCACCGTGGTGTCGGACGAATAACCGAGCGCGGCCACGTGAATCAGCGGGTCGTCGGGTAGCCGGCCGTCCGCGCGCATCCACACCCGGTTGTGGTTGAGCCGCTCCCCCGTGCCCTTCAGGATCCACGCCGGGTCGTTGGTGTAGCGCAGGTCGATCGGGTGCGGCGCATTGACGAACATCTCCAGCTTGTCCTCCAAGCCTTCGAAACTCTCCTCCACCCGCGGCAGCGTCTCCGGATCGGGCACGGCCGGTTGCGCATGCGCGTGCTCGAGTCCCTTACCCCACTCCTGGAACGCGGCGAGCATGACGAACAGCTCTTGCCCGTCCTGGCTGGCGGTGACTGTGCGGTTGGCGAACGCGCGACCGTCCCGGTGGCGGTCCACCCGGTACTCGATCGGCTTCTTCACGTCGCCGCCCCGCACGAAATGCGCGTTGACGGCGTGCACCGGACGGTCACCGACCGTCCGGCCCGCCGCCATGATCGCCTGCGAGACGAGCTGACCGCCGAACGTCCGGCTCCACACCTTCGCGGGGTGCTGGCCGACGAACACGTCCTCGTCCATCTGCTCGAGATCGAGCAGGCCCAGCAGCACGTCCAGGTCGGAGCCCTGCGCGGGCGCCTCCTCGACACCGACGCTACTCAGGGAAGCAGTCACTAATGGTCCTCCTCGCCGATTCGGTGCACGTGGATCAGGTTGGTGGAGCCAACGGTACCCGGCGGGGACCCGGCCACGATGACCACCAGGTCACCCTTTTGGTATCGCTCCATCGACAGAAGTGCTACATCGACCTGGTGGATCATCGCGTCGGTGCTGTTCACCGTCGGCACGATGAAAGTCTCCGTGCCCCAGGTCAGCGCCAGTTGGCTGCGCACTTCCGGCAGCGGCGTGAACGCCAGCAGCGGCAGCGGGGTGTGCAACCGCGCGAGGCGGCGCACCGTGTCGCCCGACTGGGTGAACGCGACCAGCGCCTTGGCGTTGAGCCGCTCGCCGATGTCGCGCGCGGCGTACGAGATCACACCGCGCTTGGTGCGCGGCACGTGGGTCAGCGGGGGCACCTGGGTCGACTCGGTCTCCACCGCGTGCACGATGCGCGCCATGGTGCGCACCGTCTCGATCGGGTACTTACCCACTGAGGTCTCACCCGACAACATCACCGCGTCGGCGCCGTCGAGCACCGCGTTCGCCACGTCCGAGGCTTCGGCGCGGGTCGGGCGGGAGTTCTCGATCATCGACTCCAGCATCTGGGTCGCCACGATGACCGGCTTGGCGTTCTCGCGGGCCATCTGGATGGCGCGCTTCTGCACAATCGGCACCTGCTCGAGCGGCAGCTCGACGCCGAGGTCACCGCGGGCGACCATCACCGCGTCGAAGGCCAACACCACGGCCTCCAGGTTGTCGATCGCCTCAGGCTTCTCCAGCTTGGCGATCACCGGCACCCGGCGGCCCACTCGGTCCATCACGTCGTGCACCAGCTCGACGTCGGAGGGGGACCGCACGAACGACAGCGCGATGAAGTCGACGCCGAGCTTCAGCGCGAACTCGAGGTCCTCGATGTCCTTGTCCGACAGCGCGGGCACCGACACGTCCATACCGGGCAGCGAGACGCCTTTGTTGTTCGAGACCGGACCGCCCTCGGTCACCCGGCACACCACGTCGTTGGCTTCGACCCGGGTGACGGTGACACCCACCTTGCCGTCATCGACCAGCAGCCGGTCGCCGGGCTTGGCGTCCTTGGCCAGCTCCTTGTAGGTGGTGGACACCCGGTCGTGGGTCCCTTCGACGTCGTCGACGGTGATGCGGACCTCTTCGCCCGTCGCCCAGACGGTCTTACCCTCGATGAAGCGGCCGAGGCGGATCTTCGGGCCCTGCAGGTCGGCGAGAATGCCCACCGCTCTGCCGAGGTGGTCCGAGGCCTGACGCACCTTCTTGTAGTTCTCGGCATGGTCCGAGTGTTCGCCATGGCTGAAGTTCAGCCGAGCCACGTCCATACCGCTCTCGACGAGTTCGCGGATACGGTCCTCGGTGGCAGTGGCCGGGCCGAGCGTGCACACAATCTTCGTCCGTCGCATCACGGGTAGAGCCTAGTCCCGCCTGGTGCCCGGGTCGTCTCCCGGCCATGGTGAAAGCTTGATGAAAAATATGAACGGGCAGTACAGACCGTTGATCATCGGGCCACATGGCGGGCAAGCCGAGTTTCCAGCCTGGTCTGCCCGAATCCGAGGACCACGCAGATGACCCAGTAGTAGATCGCCGCGACTCCGTACAGCGCGAAGAAATCGAAGGTCGGCGCGGCCGCCAGCTGCGCGACCCGCAGTAGCTCGGTCACCAGGATGGTCGAGGCCAGCGAGGTGTCCTTCACCAGCGAGATGAGTGTGTTGGACAGCGGCGGCACCGCGATCCGTGACGCCTGCGGCAGGATGATCAGCCGCATCATCATCGGGTATGACATGCCCAGCGCCTCGGCCGCTTCCCACTGCCCGTCCGCGACGCTGAGAATGGCTGCGCGCACCACCTCGGCCGCATAGCCGCCGACGTTGAGACTGAACGCGATCACCGCTGCGGGGAACGGGTCGATCACGATGTCGAACTGCGGCAGCGCGTAGAACACGATGAACAGCTGTACCAGCAGCGGCGTGCCGCGAATGATCGAGATATAGAAGCGGGCCGCCGCCGACAGCGGCCACACCGGCGACATCCTGGCCAGCGCGACGAACAGCGCGATCACCAGGCCGACGGCGAAGCTGATCGCGGTCAGCGGAATGGTCTTGGTGAGCGTGGCCTGCAGCATCGGCCACAGGTTGTGCCAGATGAGATCTCTCGTGGCGGCGTCCATGAGCGGAATCGGCTACCGGCTGACGTCGGTGCCGAAGTACTTATCGGAGATCTTCGCCAGGGTGCCATCGGCGCGCAGCTGATCGAGCGCCTTGTCCACGTCGGCGATCAGCGCGTCGTCCTTGCGGGCGGCGAAAGCCTGCTGGCTCACCGCTCCCGTCCTGCCCGCGATCTTCACGGTGGTGTCTCCGGTCTTCTTGGTGTACTCGGCGACGGCGAGGTTGTCGTTGACGGTGGCGTCGACACGGCCGTTCTTCAGCAGCTGGACGGCTTGCACGAAGCCCTCCACGGCCTCGACCTTCGCGCCCGCGTCGGTGGCGACCTTGCTCCAGTTGCTCGTGGCCGACTGAGCGCAGGTCTTGCCGCTCAGGTCGGCGAGGGTGGCGATGGCGTTGTTGTCGGCGCGGGTGACGATCACGCCCGCCGAGGTGGTGTAGGGCGTGGACAGCGCGTATTTGTTCTTGCGCTCGTCGCTCACCGTCACCTGGTTGGCGACCAGCGCGAACCGCTTGGACTCCAGACCGGCGAAGATGGCGTCCCACGGTGTCTGCACGAACTCGACCTTCTTGCCGAGCTTGTCGCCGACCGCCTGGATCACCTCGACGTCGTAGCCGGTGAGCTTACCGTCGGAACCCTGGAAGCTGAACGGCGAGTAGGTGCCCTCGGTGCCGACCTTCAACACATTAGGGTCGCTGCTGCCGCAGGCGCTGAGCCCACTGGCGGCGACGATGACGAGCATGGCGGCGGCGAGCAGACTGCGACGCACGGGGGTATCCCTCTCTCCGGTGCGTGGAACTCCACACACGACACGCAAAATCCGGCCCATGCTACGCCCGGTCCTGTGCGATGGACAGTATCTCGATCATCGTGCGCCGCACGGTTGTGCTCGTTGATTTCGCATCCGTGTACGCGAGGAGGCGGGCACGTCGTGCCCGCCTCCTCGTCGTGTCGATGCCCCGCAATCAGTCGCGCAGCGGGCGACCGTAAGGATCAGGCACCTTGCCGACCAGGATCATGATGCCGTCGATGAGGCCCCAGATGCCGCCGAGGCCGCAGGTAAAGATGGTGACCAGCAGTTGGGCGACGCCCAGGCCGGTATAGCCGAGGTAGAAGCGGCCGACGCCGAAACTGCCGATGAAGATCTGCAGCATGCCCGCGATCATCTTCTGCTTGTCCGACAGCGGCACACCGTAGGGGTCCCGACCCCACGGCGCCTCCGGGTCGTTCGGGTTGTAGCCCTGTGGGCTGCCGACGTACGGCGCGGGTGGGTAGCCGCCGGGCTGCTGACCGTACTGCGGTTGACCGTACGGGTCAGCGGGCTGCCCGTACTGGGGCTGACCGTACGGGTCAGCGGGCTGACCATACTGGGGCTGACCGTACGAGGCAGCGGGCTGGCCCTGCTGCTGGGCGTAGGGATCCGACGGTGGGCTGTACTGCGGCTGACTCGGCGCGTCCTGCGGCTTGTTCAAGTCCGGACCCGTACCGGGCGGGCCGTACTGCGGACCGCCGACTCCTGGGTTCTGCTGGTAAGGGTCGGTCACTCATGTCCTCCTCATTCGTGCGGGCACCCTTGTCGGCCCCCGATATTGATGAACCGCCGGGATACCGCTTCCGACGACCCGAGTCATTGTTACCGGGATCGCCGGGATTGTCGCCCCTGGGCATTCGGCGCTCGCAGCGGTTATCGCCACGCGTCCCCTGTTCGTTGCCGTAGACGAAATCCAGGGATGGCGGTAACGGTCGGACGCGCGGCCTCGTCAATCAGTCCCGTCGGGACCGGTCCTATCGGGTTCAGCCACGGAGGGCTTACCCATTTCGACGGTCCCGCCGGGCGCGGGCGCCTCGGCGTCGGCGGACGCATTCGCGCTGGAGTCGTTGTCGGTCTGCCCGTCCACCTGAGCATCGGATGTCCCCGAGCCGTCTTCGCCCCTGCTGTCAGCGGTGCCCTCGTCGGAGGCGGCTGCGCCCGACGCCTTTTCCGACGCCGCAGCATCATCGGGTGCTGCCGCCTCCGCCGACGTGGCCGTCCCTCCGGGCTGCAACTGTGCGGCGGTCTCGCGTCCTTTTGTCGCGAATACGAAGTAGGCCACAGCGGCCAGGAACACCACCGCGGAGGTGAACGAGTTGATCCGGATGCCCGCGATCTTTGTCGCCTCGTCGTCGCGCATCAGCTCGACGAAGAATCGTCCGAAACAGTAGCCCACGACGTACAGCGCGAACAGGCGACCGTGCCCGATCCTGAAGCGCTTGTCCACGAACACCAGCAGCGCGACGACGAGCAGGTTCCAGATCAGCTCGTACAGGAAGGTGGGATGCACGATCTTGTCGACCACCCCCGTCGAGACACCGTTCATCAGGTCGAGCTGTCCGTCGTCGCCGACCCGGCGGAAGATCTGCAATCCCCACGGCACGTCGGTTTCGCGGCCGTACAACTCCTGGTTGAAGTAGTTGCCGAGCCGGCCGATGGCCTGAGCGAGCAGGATCGGCGGAGCGACCGCGTCACCCAACGCGGGCAATGGGATTCGGTACACTCGGCAGCCGATCCATGCGCCGACGCCACCGAGCAGCACCGCGCCCCAGATGCCGAGTCCGCCCTGATAGATCTTCAGCGCGTCGACCGGATTCCCGCCCGAGCCGAAGTACTTCTGCCAGTCGGTGGCCACATGGTAGAGCCTGCCGCCGATGAGACCGAACGGCACGGCGAACATGGCGACATCCAGAATCGCGCCGGGCTGGCCGCCGCGTTCGCGCCAGCGCCGCTCGCCCCACCAGATCGCGACGATGATGCCGAGGATGATGCATAGGGCATAGGCTCGCAGCGGGAACGGCCCGATATGCCACACACCCTGCGAGGGGCTGGGAATGTAGGCCAGCACGGCGCCGCTGACGCCGCCGTCGGCCAGGACACTGTCTGCCAGGACTCGTAAGGTCACGGGGCCACGGTAGCGGAGATCCTCACTCTCGCCGCCACCACCGCACCCCCTCTGCCGCGGCGGGGCCCAGCGTCGCGGCACCGAGCGCGGTGCGGACGGTCGGCTCACCCGGGTCGAGACGGCGACCATCGGTGCGAGAATCAAGAATACGACGAGGCTCGCCGCCGAAGTCAGTCATGCCGGCCGGTCGACGCACAATCGTCCTACGACGGCGGAAGCGGCGCGGTTCACCGCCTCGCTCGGAGTGGCTACGACGCGACGGTCGCCGAGCGCACGCCTTCGGCAAGCTCGGCAGTGAGGGCGCGGACCGCGTCCAGCCCCTCGGCCGCGGCGCTCACCAGCGCCGAGCCGACGATGACTCCGTCCGCGTACGAGGCGATTTCCGCGGCCTGAGCCCCCGAGCGCACACCAAGGCCGACGCCGATCGGGATGTCGGAGTTGGCGCGGATACGCGCGCACAGCGCGGGCGCTGCCGAGGACACCGCGTCGCGGGCTCCGGTGACACCCATCGTCGAGGCCGCGTACACGAAGCCGCGGCTGGCCTCGAGCGTCTTCACCAGCCGCTCCTCCGTGGACGATGGCGCGACCAGGAAGATGCGGTCCAGGTTGTGCGTGGCCGAGGCGACGAACCAGTCGTCGGCCTCCTCCGGGATCAGGTTCGGGGTGATGATGCCCGAGCCGCCCGCGGCAGCCAGATCGCGCGCGAAGCGGTCGACGCCGTACTGGAGCACCGGATTCCAGTAGCTCATCACCACGGCCTTGCCTCCCGCACCGGTGACCGCCTCGACCACAGAGAATGCGTCGCGGACCCGGACGCCGCCGCGCAGCGCCTGCTCGGCGGCGGCCTGAATGGTCGGGCCGTCCATCACGGGATCGGAGTAGGCGACACCGACTTCGATGATGTCACAACCGGATTCGACCATCGCGCGGACGACCTCGATCGAACCGGCAAGGTCGGGGAAGCCCGCGGGCAGATAGCCGATCAGCGCGGCGCGGGCATCGGCGCGGCAGGCCGCGAAGGTGTTGGCGAGGCGGGACTGCTGGCTCACTGGTGCGTTTCCTTCGGCTCGGTCTCGTCATCGAACAGCCGGAACCACCGCGCCGCCGTGTCCATGTCCTTGTCACCCCGGCCGGAGAGATTCACCAGGATGATCGCGCCCGGGCCGAGCTCCTTGCCTAGTTGCAGCGCGCCCGCTACCGCATGTGCGGACTCGATCGCCGGGATGATGCCCTCGGCGCGGCTGAGCAGCAGCAGCGCGTCCATCGCCTCGGTGTCGGTGACCGGCCGGTACTCGGCACGCCCGATGTCTTTGAGGTAGGCGTGCTCGGGGCCGACGCCCGGGTAGTCCAGGCCCGCCGAGATCGAGTGTGACTCGATGGTCTGGCCGTCCGCGTCCTGCAGCAAGTAGGAGTAGGCGCCCTGGAAGGCGCCCGGCGTTCCGCCGGTAAAGGTGGCCGCGTGGCGTCCGGTTTCGACGCCGTCACCGGCAGCCTCGTAGCCGATCAGACGCACCTCGGCGTCGTCGAGGAAGGCGTGGAAGATGCCGATGGCGTTGGAGCCGCCGCCGACGCAGGCGGCGACCGCGTCGGGCAGCCTGCCGGTCGACGCCTGCACTTGAGCGCGGGCCTCCAAGCCGACGACGCGCTGGAAATCGCGCACCATCATCGGGAACGGGTGCGGGCCCGCGGCGGTGCCGAAGCAGTAGTAGGTGTCCTCGGCGTTGGTCACCCAGTCGCGCAGCGCCTCGTTGATGGCGTCCTTCAGGGTCTGCGAGCCGGAGCGCACCGAAACCACTTCGGCGCCGAGCAGCCGCATGCGGGCCACGTTCAGCGCCTGACGCGCGGTGTCGACGGCGCCCATGTAGACCACGCAGTCCAAGCCCAGCAGCGCACACGCGGTCGCGGTGGCGACACCGTGCTGGCCCGCCCCGGTCTCGGCGATCACCCGCTTCTTGCCCATTCGCTTGGCGAGCAGGGCTTGGCCGAGCACATTGTTGATCTTGTGCGAACCGGTGTGGTTCAGGTCCTCGCGCTTGAGCAGGATGCGCGCGCCACCCGCGTGCTCGGCGAGACGCTTGCATTCGAACACCGGCGAGGGACGGCCGGTGTAGTCGCGCTGCAACCGATCGAGCTCGTTGAGGAAGGACTCGTCGATGCGTGACTTCTCGTACTCGACGGTGACCTCCTCGATCACCGCCATCAGCGCCTCGGGGACGTGCCGTCCGCCGTAGACGCCGAAGTGCCCGCCCGTGTCCGGCTCGTGACCGCTGCGCTGGGCGACGCCGTCGCTCGCCTGAGGTAACGACCCCACTCCTGTCACCGGCCCCGCCGCGCGGGCTTAGGGCAGGACGGATGGGTACCCGCGGTCACCAGCTCGGACACAGCGGCGCGGGGATCGCCGCTGGTCACCAAACCCTCGCCGACGAGAACGGCGTCCGCGCCCGCGCCCGCGTAGGCCAGCAGGTCAGCGGTGCCGCGAATGCCGGACTCGGCGATCCGGATGACCTCGGTGGGCAGGCCGGGCGCGATCCGCGCGAACACGTCACGGTCGACCTCGAGCGTCTTGAGGTCGCGGGCGTTCACGCCGATCACGGAGGCACCCGCCTCGAGCGCGCGATCGGCTTCCTCCTCGGTGTGCACTTCGACCAGCGCGGTCATACCCAGCGATTCGGTGCGGTCGATCAGCGAGGACAGCACGTCCTGCTCCAGCGCCGCGACGATCAGCAGGATGACGTCCGCGCCGTGCGCGCGAGCCTCGTGGATCTGGTACGGGCCGACGACGAAGTCCTTGCGCAGGATCGGGATGTTCACCGTGGCACGGACCGCGTCCAAATCGTCCAGTGACCCGTTGAAGCGGCGGCTCTCGGTGAGCACGCTGATGATCCGGGCGCCGCCGTCCTCGTAGGCTTTGGCCAGGCTCGCCGGGTCCGGGATGTCCGCGAGTTCGCCCTTGGACGGACTGGCCCGCTTGACCTCGGCGATGACGCCGATGCCGTCTTCGAGGAGCGCGGCGCGGGCGTCCAACGGCGCGGGCGCCGCGGCAGCCTTGGCCTTGACCGCCTGGAAGTCGAGAAGGGCTTCCCGAGCGGCCACATCCGCGCGGACCCCGTCGAGAATCGAGTCGAGTACCGTCATCTGGCTCGAATCCTTTCTGGGGAGACGGACTTGCTACCTGAGAATCCCCCCAGGCGCTGTCTCACCGATGCTGACAAAGAATAAATGGAAGGACCCGCCGCCTTTGCGCCGGGGTTTGTGTTGGACCACGTGGAAGGGCCTGGCACAAGGTAAGACCCGTCACAGCCGCCACGCTGGAGCAGGTCAGCGTTCATGTCTGCCCGCTTTGCCGGATCCGGATCGTCCGTCCGGAGGGGCTGACTCCTCGGTCGGGTCGGTGCCCGCGTCCAGCGCGTCCCACAGCACGCGCTCCGACAGCTGAGACGGCGGCTCAGCCTCCGAAATCTCCGTACGCCGCTGGGTGACCTCCGCCGTGGCGGCGGCGCGCCGGAAGACGGGGTTGTCGTACTTGCCGGACAGGCGCCCGGTCTCGGCGGGCATGCGGGTCAACAGGGCGCCCGCCGCGAACGCCGCGATCGCGCCGAGCAACGCGAGCACGGCCGGGAACGCCGACGCCGTCGCCTCCCCCACCTGCGCGCGGGCCGGGAGTTCAGCGAGTTCGGCGGCGCGTTCGGCGATCTTGCCGGAGTTGGTCAGCAGCGCGAACGCCGGCACCGCGGCCACCGCGGCGACCAGCGCGATGAGCACGCCGACCACGCGGCGCAGCCAGCCCCTCGTGGCCAGCACGGTCGCGATCGAGGCGAGCAGCACCAGTGCCAGCGGCGTCAGCGCGCCGAACCACACACCGCCGTTGAGCTGGTCGGTGCGCGGCTGGGTGAGGCCGTCGGAGGAGGTAACCGTCACCCAGGTCATCCGGGAGGAGCCCCAGAGCGCGGTGGCGGCCAGCGCGAGCAGCACGACGGGGCCGACCGGATACCTGCGGCCGGATCCGGTGTCGGCGCTGGTGGCCGCCCCGGAATCGTTCGGTGGCGGGATGAATGCCCGCCCGACTTCGGCGTCCGCCTCGGTCGCGTGCTCCCGGGTGGTGCCCGGTTCACCGTCGGGGTCGGCCGTCATCGGGCTCCGCCGTTCGCCGCACGCGGCTCCGCGCCGTAGGCCCGGACCGTCTCGGCCGCCGCGATCGCCTTCAACACCGCCATCGCCTTGTTGCGCGATTCGACGTCTTCGTAATCGGGGTCCGAGTCCGCGACCACGCCCGCGCCGGCCTGGACGTAGGCCGTGCCGTCCTTCAGCAATGCCGTGCGGATGGCGATCGCGGTGTCCGCGTCACCAGCGAAGTCCAAGTAACCTACGACACCGCCGTAGACGCCGCGGCGGGTCGGCTCCAGCTCCTCGATCAGCTCCATCGCCCGCACCTTGGGCGCGCCGGAGAGCGTGCCCGCCGGGAAGCAGGCCCGCACCGCGTCCAACGCGATCCGGCCGGACGCCAGCTGACCCGACACCGTCGACACCAGGTGCATGACGTGGCTGTACCGCTCGATGTGCCGATACTCGGTGACCCGCACGGTGCCCGGCTCGCACACCCTGCCCAAATCGTTGCGGCCCAGATCGACGAGCATGAGGTGCTCGGCGTTCTCCTTCTCGTCGGCGAGCAGGCCCTTCTCCAGCAGCAAGTCCTCCTCCTCGCTGACGCCGCGCCAGCGGGTGCCTGCGATCGGATGGGTCGTCGCGACACCGTCTTTCACGGTCACCAGCGATTCCGGGCTGGACCCGACGATCGAGAACGCGGTGCCACCCTCGCCGTCCGGGATGTGCAGCAGATACATGTACGGGCTCGGGTTCGAGGCGCGCAGCATCCGGTACAGGTCCAGCGGCGCGCCGTCGTAATCCATTTCGAAGCGCTGCGACAGCACCACCTGGAACGCCTCGCCCGCCTCGATCTCCTTGACCAGGCGACGCACGCCGGCGCCGAACTCCTCGGTGGTACGCCTGCGCCGGTACCGCGGTTCGGGCTTGTCGAACACCGAAACGGTGGAATCGGCCGGCGCGCCGAGCGCCTCGGTCATCCGGTCCAGCCTGGCCACCGCGTCGTCGTAGGCCTCATCGGCCCGCTCGGTGGTGCCGTTCCAGTTGACCGCGTTGGCGATCAGCGTGATCGCGCCCTCGTGGTGGTCGAACGCGGCCAGGTCGGTGGCCAGCAGCAGCACCATCTCCGGCAGTCGCAGGTCGTCCAGCGCCAGGCTCGGAAGGCGCTCGATCCTGCGCACCGCGTCGTAGCCCAGGTAGCCGACCATGCCGCTGGTCAGTGGAGGAAGGCCGGGAAACCGCTCGGTCCGCAACAGTTCCAGGGTCTCGCGCAGCGCGACCAGCGGATCGCCGCCGGAGGGCGCGTCGGCCGGGATATGGCCCAGCCAGGCGGCCTCGCCGTCGACGACGGTCAGCGCCGACGGGCTGCCCGCGCCGATGAACGACCAGCGCGACCAGGACCGTCCGTTCTCCGCGGACTCGAACAGGAAGGTGCCCGCCCGGTCACCGGCCAGCTTCCGGTAGGTCGACAGCGGAGTTTCGGAGTCCGCCAGAACCTTTCGGGTCACCGGGACAACCCGGTGCTCCGCGGCCAGCTGATGGAACTGTTCGCGGGTCGTGGTGGTGGGAGTGGACGCGCCTGGCATGCGCTCATCATCCCAGGTGGGGTCGACACGGCGGTCGGCGGTGTCGGTGACTGCGACAGCACAGGCCGACGAGCCCGACAAATCGGACAGTCGACCGTCCGGTTCCTACGCGAATGCAGGACCTGTGTCGGCCGTCACTACACTCGCTGCGTTCGACGTCGCATGCGGTATCCACCTCGAGAGGAAACAACTGATGTACCCCTCGCAACCGGTAGCGCCCATCCCGGGCCACGGTGCCCCGCCTACCTACGCTCCACGGATGGCAGGCATGAGTCAGATGGGCCACCAGCAGACCACCGGTTCGATCAACGCCCTCGCGTCTTTCGTCACCTATGTCAAAGCGCTGGAGTCCTTGGACAAGAATCACTTTCCGGACGAGTACGCCACGCACAGCGATCGCATCAAGGAACTGAAGCCTTTCCTGCGCGCGCACGGCATCCTCGACGTCATGGCGATCAAGAATCCCGAGGTGGCTGCGCTCATCGGCGCGTAGCCGCACCGCGGCGGACGCGCCGCGCACCCCTCGGCTCGTGCCCGGCCAACCGACCCAGGCGATCGCATCGCAGCGGCTCGTCGGCGGGCACGAGCACCAGGAACCCCACCGTGCGGGCACGGCACCGGTGGCCGAATGCCGAATCGGCCCGGTGCCCGGTAGTGTTCTCGGTCATGCAGCCAGGACAGCTCGCTCCGCACTTCGAGCTTCCCGATCAGTCCGGCACCCCCCGCTCGCTCGACGCGTTGCTGGCGGACGGCCCGCTGGTTCTTTTCTTCTATCCCGCCGCAAATACCCCGGTCTGCACGGCCGAAGCCTGTCACTTCCGTGACCTGGCCGCCGAGTTCGCCGCCGTTGGCGCCACCTGCGTCGGCATCAGCACCGACAGCGTGGAGACCCAGGCCGGGTTCGCCGACAAGCAGCGCCTCGGCTATCCACTGCTCTCCGACTCCGACGGCGCGGTCGCGGCGCGGTTCGGCGTCAAACGCGGGCTACTCGGCAAGCTGGCGCCGGTGAAGCGGCAGACGTTCGTCATCGACACCGATCGCACGATCAGCAAGATCATCAGCGGCGAGCTGCGCGCCGCCGTGCACGCCGACGAAGCCCTGAAGTTCCTCAGGGCCAGGTAGCCGGCGCGACGCGCCGCGTCCACGGAGCCCGGTCCGGACCGATGGTCCGGCTTACGCTGGATTCATGACGTCGACCGAGGTTCAGCCGGGCGGACAGAAATCTATGTGGGCCACTTGGCGCGCGCGGATCATCGGTGGACTTGCGATCCTCGCGGTCCTCGTCATCGCCTACTTCATCCTGGCCGCGTTCATTCCGCGCTGGTGGGCGCAGCGCCTCGCGGGCGTGGTGGGAGGCAGCTTCGCCAAGGGCATCGGCTGGGGCCTGGTCTACGGCGGATTGGGTACCGCCGTGCCGCTTTTCCTGTTGCTGTCGGCCGTGCTGGTCTGGCGCCGCAAGGCAGGCAGATTTTTCGCGGGCGCGGCAGTGGTCGTCGCGATCCTGGCCGCGATCCCCAACCTGATGACCCTGACCATCGTGCTGGGCCGCAGTAACGCCGCCCATGCGGGCGAACGGATTCTGGACGTCGACGCGCCCGCGTTCCGCGGCGCCTCCCTCGTCGGCGCGATCGTGGCGGTACTGGTGTTCCTCGCAGTGGTGGGCCTGGTCCTGCTGCGCAAGTGGCGACGCAGGCACCCGAGAAAGTCGACCGGGCAGCCCACCGCACCGGCCCCGACGGCAGGCCCCAGCTCGACACACCCGGAGGCCTTATGAGTGAACTCATGTCATACGCCCATCTTTGTGACGGTCGAGCGAAGTCATGGCAAACTCACTATCACGGGTGACTGCGAACACGTTTTTCCATAGTCACTAGCTGACCACCGAAACCACGTCACTTGGCTTGAAAGAAGGCGCACAGTGACGAAGTGGCTAGACCCCGTCGAACAACGAGCTTGGCGCGCGACAGTGGCGCTGATAACCCGTCTACCAGGCGCTTTGGACACCCAGCTGCAGCGCGAATCCGGCATGACGCATTTCGAGTACTGGGTGCTTACCCTGCTGTCCGAGGAACCGGGGCACCGGCTGCAGATGAGCGAACTTGCCCAGAAGGCAAATGCATCGCTATCACGGCTGTCCCATGTGGTGTCGAAGCTGGAGCGCATGGGCTGGGCGCAGCGGTCGGCGACCGCCGGTCGACGCGGCGTGCACGCCGCACTGACCGACGACGGATATCTGAAGGTCATCGAGGCCGCGCCCGGATATCTGGACGCGGTGCGGCACATGGTGCTCGACGGTTTGGACGCCGATCAGACGGCCCAACTCGCCGAACTCGGCGAGCGGCTGGCCGAGCACTTGGCCGACGCACTGAACCAGCCCGGCGGGCTCCCCCCTTCTGGTAAGGACGACCAGTAGGCCGTCCGGTTCCTGAGCAGGCGCGTTCAGGACCCGGCAGCCAGTAGCACATCCGAGTCGAAGCACGTGCGCGTACCGGTGTGGCAGGCGGCGCCTTCCTGATCGACGACGAGCAGGATCGTGTCGCCGTCGCAGTCGAGCCGCACCTCGTGCACATACTGGGTGTGACCGGAGGTCTCCCCCTTGACCCAATACTGTTGCCGCGAGCGCGAATAGTACGTCGCTTTGCGGGTTTCCAGCGTCCGCGCAAGGGCCTCGTCGTCCATCCACGCGACCATCAGCACGTCACCGGTGGCACGCTCCTGCGCGACGGCGGACACCAGCCCGGCGTCGTTGCGCTTGAGACGGGCTGCGATGGCGGGATCGAGACTCATAGCACGGTTATAACAGGCACGCCGTGCGGTCGACGCCGGAGGTTCTCGCTCAGTTCGCGCGGGACCGCCGCAGCTCGCCGAGTACCTGCCAGGTGCGCCGCTGATCCTCGGGGGTGGTGAGGTCGGTCTGCGAAAATACGACATCCGTCGCGCCTGCCGCGAAGTACTCCTCGACGCGCGCCACGATCGTCTCCTCGGCGCCGATCACCACGAGATCGGCGGCGCGGGATTCGCCCGACAGTTCGATGATGCGGACATAGGACGGGATGTCGTCGTAGAACGCGGTCTGGGCTGTCGCGGCCGCGCGCGCGGCGTCGACGTCGGCGGTGACCACGCCGGGCACGAGGACCGTGATCCGCGGGCTGGGCCTGCCCGCCCGCTCGGCGGCCGCGGTGATCGGCGCGACGATGTGCTGGGCAAGTGCCTTCGGGCCGACCAGGAAGGGCAGGGTGCCGTCGGCCAGCTCGCCGGTGGCGCGCAGCACCTGCGGACCCATGGCGGCCACCAGAACGGGCACCGGCGGTCGCGCGCCCGCGACCGCGGCCGGCAGCGGCGGCGCGGCGGTGAGTGTCTCGCCGTGGAAGTCGACCGCGCCGGTGTGCAGCACGGTGCGCAGCGCGGTCAGGAACTCACGCAGCCGGGTGATCGGCCGGTCGAAGGACCCGCCGAACGCCGATTCGGCGAACGACTTCGCGCCGAGCCCGAGGCCGAGCGTGAACCGGCCGTGCGTCGCCGCCTGCGCGGTCTGCGCCTGACCGGCGATCAGCAGCGGATGTCGCGCGGTGATCGGCACCGCGGATGTGCCCACCTCGAGCTCCGGTACGGCGCGGCCCACCACGGTGGCCAGCGCGATTGCGTCACTGGTGAACGTCTGGCCGAACCAGAGCGAGGACAACCCGGCGGCTGCCACCTCCTCGCCGAGCGTTACCGCAGCGTCCACCGCGTTGTCGGTGGCGTCGAGCGCGAACGGGGACAACGCGATTCCGATGGTCATGCCTGAAGAAACGCGGTGGGGCTGCGACGCTTCCCGCCCGGCGGAATTCCGCCAATCGCTACCGGACGACGATTTTCTCCGCCCGCATCGAATCCTTGACCTGGCCGATGGTCAGGTCACCGAAGTGGAACACGCTGGCCGCCAACACCGCGTCGGCGCCCGCGTGGACGGCCGGGGCGAAGTGCTCGACCGCGCCCGCGCCGCCGCTGGCGATCACCGGCACCGTCACCGCCGCCCGCACCGCGCGGATCATCGGCAGATCGAAACCGGCCTTGGTCCCGTCGGCGTCCATCGAGTTGAGCAGGATCTCGCCGACGCCGAGTTCGGCGCCGCGCACCGCCCATTCGACCGCGTCGATGCCGGTACCGCGCTTACCGCCGTGCGTGGTCACCTCCCAGCCGGAAGGAGTGCCGGGCCGACCGTCCGGCACGGTCCGCGCGTCCACCGACAGCACGATGCACTGGGAGCCGAACCGCTCGGACATCTCGCGCAACACCTCGGGGCGTGCGATCGCGGCGGTGTTCACCGACACCTTGTCGGCGCCTGCCCGCAGCAGGCGGTCCACGTCGTCGACAGTGCGCACGCCGCCGCCGACGGTGAGCGGGATGAAGATCTGTTCAGCGGTGCGGGTCACCACGTCGATCATGGTGCCGCGGTCGCCGGCGGAGGCGGTGACGTCGAGAAAGGTCAGTTCGTCGGCACCTTGCGCGTCGTAGAGGGCGGCCAGCTCGACGGGATCGCCCGCGTCGCGCAGGTTTTCGAACTTCACGCCCTTGACCACCCGGCCGGCATCGACGTCCAAACACGGAATCACGCGTACTGCCAACGTCATTGCCTCACCCCTCCTCCGCGGTCGCGGGGTCGGCGACCGTGCAGATCATGTCGAGCAGTTCTTCGTGCACCCCGGGCGCGGCCGCGAGCACCGAGCCGGACGTGATCGTCCACGGCGCGCCCGCCAGGTCGGTGACCACGCCGCCCGCCGCGCGCACCAACGCGACGCCTGCCGCGTTGTCCCACGGATGGTGCCCGAAGACGATCGCGCCGCCGAGCACGCCGGAGGCGGTGAACGCCAAATCGATACCGGTGGAGCCGTGCATGCGAACCCGGGAGGACAACCTGCTCAGCGGGCCGAGCAGATCGAAGCGGAACTGCCCCGGGAGGCGACCACGCGAATCTACGTTGAAGGCGCCGAAACCGATCATCGCCTCGGCCAGCTTGCCTTGTGGCAGCGGCGGCAGCGCATGGCCGTCCAGCAACACCGGACCACCGGCCACGGCAGCGTAGCGGCGACCGAGCAGCGGCAGCCAGGTAAGGCCGAGCACCGGCTCGCCGTCGCGCACAAGCGCGAGCAGCATGCCTGAGAGCGGATGCCCCGACGAATAATTGAACGTGCCATCAATCGGGTCGAGCACCCAGGTGGCGCCCGAGGTGAGCTGGGGTCCGCCGAATTCCTCGCCATGCACCTCGATTCCGGTGCACCGCTCCAGCTCGGCGGAGATGGTGCGCTCCAGTTCCAGGTCGAGCTCGGTGGCGAAGTCGTTGCGGCCTTTGGTGACCGCACTCGGCGCGCCGATACCCTGGACGAACCGCGGGCTCACCGAATCCAGGATCTCGCTCGCCACGGCGAGCAGGGTCGTCAGCTCGCCGCTCATCTCACCGCGGCCAGCGCCTCGGGCAGGGTGAACCGGCCCGCGTAGAGAGCCTTGCCGACGATCGAGCCCTCGACGCCGTCCGGCACCAGCTCGGCGATCGCGACCAGATCTTCGATGGTGGAGACGCCACCGGAAGCGATCACCGGCGCGTCGGTCGCCGCGCAGACCTCACGCAGCAGGTCGAGGTTGGGGCCGGTGAGCGTGCCGTCTTTGGTCACATCGGTTACCACGTAGCGCGAGCAGCCGTCGCGCTCGAGGCGCTCGAGCACCTCCCACAGGTCGCCGCCGTCGCTGACCCAGCCGCGGCCGCGCAGCCGATGCTCGCCGTCGACGATGCGCACGTCCAAGCCGACGGCGATCCGATCGCCGTGGCGTGCTATCGCCTTGGCGCACCAGACCGGGTCCTCCAACGCGGCGGTGCCGAGGTTCACCCGGGCGCAGCCGGTAGCCAGGGCTGCCTCCAGGGTCTCGTCATCGCGGATGCCGCCGGACAGCTCGACCTTGACGTCGAGTTCCCCGACCACGCCCGCGAGCAGCTCCCGATTCGAGCCGCGACCGAAGGCCGCGTCCAGATCGACCAGATGGACCCATTCCGCGCCGGCTTCCTGCCACGCCAGCGCCGCGTCGCGAGGCGAGCCGTAGCTGGTTTCGCTACCGGCCTCCCCCTGCACGAGGCGCACGGCCTCTCCATTGGCGACATCGACAGCGGGCAGCAGCACAAGACTCACGAGAGCAGCCTAGTGGTTGGCCGCCCGCGCGCGAGCCCGGGCCTGCGCTGATGGGACCTCGATCACCGTCGCCGGGGTCG
Source organism: Nocardia sp. NPDC023852 (assembly GCF_040639505.1). NCBI lineage: Bacteria > Bacillati > Actinomycetota > Actinomycetes > Mycobacteriales > Nocardiaceae > Nocardia > Nocardia sp. NPDC023852. The sequence goes on along the minus strand of NZ_JBFAAB010000016.1, from coordinate 73,108 downwards.
GCCGCTGTGCGCGTCCAGGATGCGGGTGAGCAGCGTGACCAGCGTGCGACGGTCTGCGGCGGAGAACCCGGCCAGCAGCTCGTCCTGGGCGCCCGCCAGGCGCTGGTCGAGATCGTCCAGGTGCCGCGTGCCGGCGGCAGTGAGGGTGACGATGTTGCGGCGACGATCGGCGGGATCGGGGCTTCGGGCGACGAAACCGCGCTCGGCGAGATCGTTCACCGCCGCGACGACATCGCTGCGGTCGATGCGGGTGCGCCTGCCCAGCTCGGCCTGGCTGGCCGCACCGAACTCCCCCAACGCCGCGAGCAGCGCGTAGTGGTGACGACGGGAGCCGGTGGCCTCCAGCGCCCGCTCGGTTGCCCGATTCGCCACGAGCGCGACCTGGTTGACCAACCGGGTCGGCAGAATCCGCAGCCTGCCAGGGGCGTCCTCGTGCGCGATCTCCATGCGGTCAATCTACCCACTTGTTGGTATCACCCACAATCTGATACGTTGGTGTGGCCAACGTTGGAGTTGCCAACGTTTAGCTCGAAAGGCGCCATTGATGAACAAGATTCGCCAGGCCCTCCCCCTGCCGGCTCTCCCGCTGGCCGCCCTCGCCGCCGCCTGCACCTCCCCGACTGCCGGGAACGACTCGGCACACGAGCTACACGACATGCTGGACCGCCACCAGATCACTGCCCTCGTCGACCGACTCGGCCGTGTGCTGGACGAGGGCCGCTTCGACGACCTGCGCGAGATCTACACCGCCGACGCCACCGCGAAGACCCCCGGCGGCACGGCCGATGGCCGCGACGCGCTGATCACCCAAGCGAGCCGGAACCACACCGATGACAAGCGGATTCAGCACTTCATCAGCAACGTGATCGTCGATCTTCGCGGCGATGCCGCGGACGTTCGAGCCAACCTCATCGCCACTTTCGCGCCGGCGGCGAACGAGTCGATTCCGCAGCCGCAATACACCCTCGGCGAGATCTACCGCTTCGACGCGGTCCGCACCAGGGAAGGCTGGCGGCTGGCCCGGGTCGAGACCACCCCGATCTGGTCCCTCGGCACCCGTCCGTAATCAGCGCGCAGCAAGGACGTGCGCCCGGGTAGCAGGGTAGCTCCGGCCAGCACAACGAAAAGCGCTGTCATACTCACGAATCGAGAGGCACCTGCTGGCGGACGGCTGATGCAGGTGGCCACGAGATCGCCTGGGGCCGGTATCGTTTCCGCGCGGCGATCACCCCCGGTCGCCGATTCCACCTCGCATTGAGGAACTGAATGTCACGAAAGACACTCCCTGCCGCACTGCTACTTTCGGCAGCCACCTGCTCGGCGGCATTCGCCGCCGCGCCCCTTGCCGCCGCGGCGGCGCCCGAGGAGGCACGCTTGGCCGGCTGCGAATTCGGCAGAGCCGCAATGACATACGACTATGCGCGGTTCGGCGACCATGCCCGCAGAGTGCTCGAGCTGAGCACCGGCGAATTCCGTACCGAGTTCGAGAACTTCCGCCCCAACATCCAGTCCGGCGCGGAGGCCGCGCACGCGCGGGCGCAGGCCGACTCGGCCGACTGCCGCGTCGTCTCCGGCGACGACAACCGGGCCGAAGTAGCCGTCGACGTGGTACGCACGGTGACGAGTGACGAAACCGACGGCATGCCTCAGACCGGCCGCGTGTCGATGACCGTCACGGTGGACAACGCGGACGGACGCTGGCTGGTCAGCAAGGTCCAGTCGAACTGAGCCGGTGGGCGATCCCGCGCCCCGGCGCGCGGGATCGTCTACAGCGACCGCACCCAGTTCGCCAGCAGGTGAGCGCCCGCGTCGCCGGATTTCTCCGGGTGGAACTGGGTTGCCGACAGCGCACCGTTCTCCACCGCGGCCAGGAACGGCACACCGTGCTCGGACCAGGTCAGCTTGGGTGAGGCGAAGTGCTCGCTGGGCGGTAGATCCCAGGTCTGCGCGGCATAGGAGTGCACGAAGTAGAAGCGGGTCTCGGAATCCAGGCCCGCGAACAGGACACTGTCAGTCGGGGCGGAGACGGTGTTCCAGCCCATGTGCGGCAGCACCGGCGCGGACAGCCGTTCGACGGTGCCCGGCCATTCGGCGCAGCCGTCGGTTTCCACGCCGAACTCGACCCCGCGATCGAAGAGGATCTGCATGCCGACGCAGATGCCGAGGACGGGGCGCCCACCGGCCAGTCGCTGGCCGATCATGCGCTCGCCGCGCACTTCCCGCAACCCCGCCATGCACGCGGCGAAGGCGCCGACACCGGGCACGACCAGACCGTCGGCGGCCAGCGCGAGTCGCGGGTCGGCGGTCACCTCGACCCGCGCGCCCACCCGGGCCAGCGCCCGTTCGGCGGAGTGCAGGTTGCCCGAGCCGTAGTCGAGCAGTGCGACGGATTTCGTGGTCATGCGTGCGCCTCGCTGACACTCGGCTCCGACATGACCACACTCGTGGCCGCATCGATGGTCCGCTCGCTCACAGCGTTCCCTTCGTCGACGGGACACCGCTGACCCGGGGGTCGAGTTCCACCGCGGCGCGCAATGCCCGTGCGACCGCCTTGAACTCGGCCTCGGTGACATGGTGCTGGTCGCGGCCGTAGAGCACGCGCACATGCAGGGCGATGCGCGCGTTCAGCGCGATCGACTCGAACACGTGCCGGTTCAGCACGGTGGAATACGGCGCTCCGGGGCCGGATCCCGGAATCACGGCATGCAGCAGGTGTTCCGGCTCGCCGGTGTGCACACAGTAGGGACGGCCGGACACGTCGACCGCGGCGTGCGCCAGTGTCTCGTCCATCGGGATGTAGGCGTCACCGAACCGGCGGATACCCGCCTTGTCGCCCAGCGCTTCGCCCAGCGCCTGCCCGAACACGATCGCGGTGTCCTCCACCGTGTGGTGCGCCTCGATCTCGATGTCGCCCTCCGCGCGCACGGTCAGGTCGAAGGCGGCGTGCGCGCCGAGCGCGGTCAGCATGTGGTCGTAGAACGGGACGCCGGTGGCGATCTCGGTCCTGCCGGTGCCGTCCAGATCCAGCTCGACGACGATGCTGGATTCCTTCGTGACCCGCTCCACCCGTGCGGTCCTACTCATGCTCACTTCCAATCGGGTTGTCGCCGACGGTTTCCCGGCGCTGGTTCATCGTGGCGTGAGGTCGGTGCCGACCAGTGCGCCGCTGATCTTCAGCAGTTCGTCGTTTTCCGCGGCGAGACCGATGGTGGTCCTCAGGTAGCCGGGAATGCCGACGTCGCGGATCAGCACGCCGTGGTCCAGATACCGCTGCCACGTGTGCGCGGCGTCGGTGAAGCGACCGAACAACAAGAAGTTGGCGTCACTGGGGATCACGTCGAATCCCATGTCCAGCAATGCCGCCGCGACCCGGTCGCGCTGCGCGGCCAGTTCGGCGACGCTTCCGAGGGTCTCGTCGGCGTGCCGCAACGCCGCGCGCGCGGCGGCCTGGGTGACCACAGACAGGTGGTAGGGCAGCCGCACCAGCAGCATCGCGTCGATGACCGCGGGCGCGGCGACCAGATAGCCGAGGCGCCCGCCGGCGAACGCGAAGGCCTTGCTCATCGTCCTGGTCACCACCAGCTTCGCCGGGAACCGATCGATCAGCCCGATGGCGCTGGGCTGCGCGGAGAACTCGCCGTAGGCCTCGTCGACCACCACGATGCCCGGGGCTGCCGAAAGGATACGGGCCAGGTCGTCCTGCGGAATGCTGTGTCCGGTGGGGTTGTTCGGGCTGGTCACGAACACCACGTCGGGGGCGCGGTCGGCGATGTCGGCCAGCGCGCGGGCGATGTCGAGGGAGAAGTCGTCGTTGCGCTTCGCTTCGACCCACTCGGTATCGATGCCCTCGGCGATGATCGGGTGCATCGAATACGAGGGCACGAAACCCAGTGCGCTGCGGCCCGGTCCGCCGAACGCCTGCAGCAGTTGCTGCAGGATCTCGTTGGAGCCATTCGCCGCCCAGACGTTGCCGGTGTCCACCGCGACGCCGGTCTGCCTCGTCAGGTACTCGGCCAGGTCGGTGCGCAGAGCCACCGCGTCCCGGTCCGGGTAGCGGTGCAGATCGGCGGCGGCGGCCCGGATCGATTCGGCGACGTCGTCGATCAACGCCTGGCTCGGCGGGTGCGGGTTCTCGTTCGTGTTGAGCTGCACGGGGACCGTCAATTGCGGTGCCCCATAGGGCTTCTTCCCGCGCAAATTCTCCCGTAGCGGCAGATCGTCCAGGCTCACGGTCGCGCCGGGCGTGTGCACCGAGCGGGTCACGACAGCGCCTCGAAACGCGCTTGCACGGCCTGGCCGTGCGCGGGCAGGTCCTCGGCATTCGCCAGCGCCACCACATGGCCCGCGACATCCTTCAGCGCTGCCTCCGTGTACTCCACCACGTGGATGCCGCGCAGGAAGGTCTGCACGCTCAGGCCCGAGGAGTGCCGCGCGCAGCCCGCCGTGGGCAGGACATGGTTGGAGCCCGCGCAATAATCACCCAGGCTGACCGGCGCGTACGCGCCGACGAACACCGCTCCGGCGCTGCGGACCCTGGCCGCGACCGCGGGCGCGTCGGCGGTCTGGATCTCCAGGTGCTCGGCGGCGTAGGCATTCACCACGCGCAGCCCCTGCTCGATGTCGTCGACGAGGACGGTGCCGGACTGCTTGCCGCGCAACGCCTCGCTCACCCGGTGCGCGTGCTTGACCACGATCAGCTGCGCGGACAGCGCCGCGTCCACCGCGTCGGCCAGCCGCGCGCTGTCGGTGACGAGCACGCTGGCGGCCAGCACGTCGTGCTCGGCCTGGCTGATCAGGTCGGCGGCGACGTGCACCGGATCGGCGGTCGCGTCGGCGAGGATCGCGATCTCGGTGGGGCCCGCCTCGGCGTCGATACCGACCAGGCCACGGCACAACCGCTTGGCCGCGGTGACGAAGATGTTGCCGGGCCCGGTGATCAGGTCGACCGGCTCCAGCGCGGCGCCGTCGGTATCGACGCCGCCATAGGACAGCAGCGCGACGCCCTGGGCTCCGCCGACCGCCCACACCTCGTCGACGCCGAGCAGCTGCGCGGCGGCGAGGATGGTGGGGTGCGGCAGCCCGCCGAACTGCGCTTGCGGCGGCGAGGCCACCACCAGCGAGCCGACACCCGCGGTCTGCGCGGGCACCACGTTCATCACGACGCTGGACGGGTAGACGGCGTTGCCGCCGGGCACGTACAGACCGACCCGCTCGACAGGCACCCAGCGTTCGGTGACGGTGCCGCCCGGCACCACTTCGGTGGTCTTGTCGCGGCGCCGCTGATCCGCGTGCACCTGACGCGCCCTCGCGATGGATTCCTCCAACGCCGCGCGCACCGCCGGGTCCAGCCGATCCAGCGCGGCTTCCAGCTCGGCCGCGGGCACTCGTACCGTCGCCGGGATCACGCCGTCGAAGCGCTCACCGAACTCCAGCGCGGCCGACACTCCGTGATCCCGGACTGCTTCGACGATCGGCCGCACCTGATGCAGCACCGAGTCCACGTCGACTCCCCCGCGCGGCAGCGCGGCGCGCAGCTCGGCGACAGAGGGAGTGCGACCGCGCAGATCGACGCGGGCGAGCTCGATGCGGGTTGTCATGTGGGTTCGATCCTTGTCTCCAGCAGATCCGCAACAGGAAAGTTGCAGCTACCAGCCTAATGGTCCGGCGCCAGCCGTTATCGGTGTGGTCGGCGCGACCGGCTGGCTTCGAAGCGTGTTCCCAGGTCGGCCCGCCGGTGGGCTTCTCAGGGCGCCGCGAAGTGTGGTGGCGCTCTCTTCTGGTGGTCAACGCGACGGCGGCCCCCGCGGCGCAGTCCGCCGTCGACCCCGAAACACGAGAGCATCCGAACACAACGGCCAAACGAACACGACAGCATCGAAAGGCGGCGATCGACGGGACAGCGAGGTACGGCGACCGGATCGGGCCTGCCGCCACGGCGGCACGCGCCGGGCGGTCCCGGTGACCGACTAGCGGGTGTCGTTATCGATGAGCAGGCGCCCCGCGGAGCTGATCACCCGCAGCGTCAAGCTCTTGGTCTGGCCTTCTACGGTGAGGCTCGCCAGTCGCATGTCGACCGACCCGTCGTCGTTGTTCGTCCGCTTGGCCGCCTCGATGGTGGCGAAGTTGTCGATGGTCCGCGAACCCCAGTACTGACGGAAACTCTGCTCGCTGCCGTACACCTTCTGCGCGGCCGGGGTCAGCAGTGACCAGGAACCACTCGGGTCGCTGTAGAACTGCTCTATCAGGCGACCGGCCGCCCCGATATCGACCCGCTCCCCAGAGTTGGCTGTCCGACCTGGCTCGGTCGGAATGGTCGAGGACATACCGGGATTCGCCGTAGCGCTCGCCGACAGCGAGCTCGCCTGCGCGTTCGGCGAATCGGAGTCAGAATCGCTGAACGCGCTGATCAGCAGCGCCGAGACGGCGGCGATCGCGCCGACCAGCGCACCGACCAGTACCGCGCGCCGCTTGCCGCCCGAACGCTGCGTGGGGATCGGGCGCGGCTGGGCCATAGTGCGCGGGTGCGCCGCGGTGTCCAGCTGCGCGGCGGCGCGCGGCGGCGCAGGTTCCGAACGCTGATGGCGCTCGGTCGGCGTGTACGGCGCCGACGCCATCGCCGATGGACGCAGCGCGCGGGTCCGCGATTCGGGCTCGCCCGCCCTCGGGCGCGCGAAAGCCTCACTCGCCGGGACGAATCCGGCAGCCACCGGCGCGGGACCCGAGTCGGCGAGCGCGGCGAGCTGCTCGCGCGCCGCGCGCATCGTCGGACGTTCCGCGGGCTCGGGGCTGAGCAGATCCAGGAGGAAATCCGTGGCGGGCCCCGCGTTTCGCGGATGGCTGACCTGACCGTTGGCGGCCGCGTACAACACCGCGAGCGGATTGGCGCTCGCGCCGTAGGGCGGTTCGGCCTCCAGCGCGTGGAACAGCGTGGCGCCCAAAGCGAAAACGTCCGACGCGGGCGTCGGATCGGCGCCGCGGGCCATCTCCGGCGCGAGATAGGCGGCAGTGCCGCAGATCAGGCCGGTTTCGGTGAGCGTGACATCGCCGGTCGCTCGGGAGATGCCGAAGTCGGTGATCTTCACCGTGCCGTGGTCGTCGAGCAGGATATTGCCCGGCTTGACGTCGCGATGCACGATGCCCGCCTGATGCGCGGCGATCAGCGCCGACGCGACCTGCTCGCCGATCCGAGCGACCTGGGTCAGCGGCAGCGTGCCCTGCGCGGCGATCACCGCGGCGAGGCTCTTGGACTTCAGGTACTCCATCACCAGGCAGGGGTCGCCGTCGTGCTCGGTGATATCGAACACGACGATCGCGTTCGGATGCTGGAAGCGGGCGGCATTGCGGGCCTCCCGGATCGCGCGCTGGCGCACCACGTCCCGCTCGGCCTCTGGGAGGCTCGGCTGGATATGGATCTGTTTGACGGCCACGGAGCGCTGGAGGCGTTCGTCGACGGCGCGCCAAACTATGCCTGTGCCGCCGCTACCAATCCGCTCGACCAGGCGGTAGTGCTCCGCGATCAACTGACCGGTATCGATGGCGCCTACTCCGAACCTTCTCGAAATCGTGACATCCCGCATATTGATTAAGCACGCGGGTCGGGGACGAGTGTAGCCTGCGCCGGAACTTCGGCACGCGCCAGCCGGGCTTGTCCTCCGCCCAAAACGCCCCGAACGGACTAACGCGACGTCCGCAACATCCGGCCCGCCGCGTCTACCGCGGGACCCGAACTGCCCGCATCGCTGACGAACACGGCAAACGCCAAGTCACCGTCGATACCGACGAACCAGCCGTGCGCGTGGGTGTCGTCGATGTATTCCGCGGTGCCGGTTTTGCCGAGCAGGCCGGGGATGTCGCGCAACTGCGTCGCGGTGCCGCCGGTGATCGTCTCGCGCATCATGGATTTCAGCTGGTCAGCGATGGTCGGCGGGAGCACGGCCGGGGTCTGGTCCTGGGTTCCCCGCTGTCCTTCGACCAACGTGGGCACGGGCACCGCGCCGTGCGCGATGGACGCCGCGACCAGCGCCATCCCGAACGGAGATGCTGTCACCTGTCCTTGACCGATCGCGGATTCCACCCGCAGGGCGGATGTGTCGGCGGGCGGCACCTTCCCGGTGACAGTGGTAAGGCCTGGTGTGATGTAGTCGATCCCCAGCCCGAGTTGCGTGGCCGCGTTCGTCAGCGCGTCGGCGGGAAGTCGCGCCCCGAGCGCGCCCATCGTGGTGTTGCAGGAGCGGGCGAACGCGGTATGCAGCGGAACCTCGCCCAAGTCGAATTTATTGTCGTTGGGAATGCGACGACCCTCGATATTCGCGGTGCCGGGGCAGGGCAGCACCGTGTCGGGAGTCACCGTGCCCGCCTGCAGCGCGGCGGAGACAGTGATGGTCTTGAACGTCGAACCCGGCGGGTACAGGCCGGTCAGCGCGATCGGCCCCTGGGTGTCGGCGGCGCTGTTCTGCGCGACCGCGACCACGTCGCCGGTGGACGGTTGCAGGGCGACGATCGCGGCGGGCTGGGCGATCGGCGCGAGCGCCGCTTCCGCCGCGCGCTGCAGGCCGACGTCGAGGGTGGTCGCGATGTCGGCGGTCGGCGTCGGATCAGCACCGGCGACGCGCTGGGGGCCCTGCGAAGTCTGCGCCAGCACCGCCCAACCCGCATTCGCGTCGGCCGACTTCTGCCATAGCTCGGTAAGCCCGGACATGGTCGGCGCGGCGAGCGCCTTGTCGGTGGTCAGCAGCCGGGTCTGCGGTGTGAGGGTGACGCCGGGCACCGCGGCGAGCAGGTCCTGGATCGGGGCGATGTCGGCGCCGCGCAAGGTGATGGCGGTGATCGGCTTACCTTGCCCCACGGCCAGATCCGATTGCAGCGACTGCGCTGTGATGCCGGGGGCGAGCGGACCGAGTAGGTCCGCCAGCGCGGGGAGGTCGGCGCCGGGGGCGACGTTCACCAGCGTGACGACCTGCTCAGTCATCAACTCGCCCCCGGCGGAGTCGAGGATGCGGGCCGGTGGTGGAGAGACCAGGCGGTAGCTCAACGGCCCCGCGGCCAGCCCGGGGGCGATAGTGGCGGGATCCCACTTCACCTTCCACCCCTCGCCGGTGTCACGCGCGGCCCCGTTGGTGGTGTAGGTCCACTCGGACTTGCCCTCTTTGCCCAGTTTCCAGGTCGCGGCCAGCGAAAAACCGTTCTCGTCCGCCGAGCGGACCTCGAAACGGACGTCCTTGCCGAGCCCGTCGTAGAGCTTGCCGAGCGTGTCGGTCGCGGTGGCCGGATTGTCGGTGAGTGCGGCGGCCGCAGCGACGTCGTCGCGGTTCAGCGCGTCGGCGAACTGCCCAGCCACGGTGTCGGGCTGGTCCGGTCCGGACGAGCAGGCAGCGAGCACGAGCGCTGGTGCGGCGAACAGGACGAGGTACTTCCGGTAGGTACGCACGCCGACGACACTATCGGGCCGAGGCGACAGGACGGGGCAGGTCACGCCACCGGACCTTGGAGAGACGCACCACCGGACCGTCGGGGACACCGAATCCCGCGACGGCGCGATGCGGTCGGGCAAGGCGCGGTCGCGACAGACAACGGATACCGCTCAACCCCACATGTACGCGACACCCCGGATTTCCGAGCGCGACCGAGCATCGAGGCCCGGCTCGCGTGCGGCCGCTGGGACGCGAGCCATCAAGGAGCCCCGAACACTCAGCGCCCCACAAACGAACACAGTGCGGCGGCATCGGCCTCGGTGAGGTCGATGTCGAATATCTCGGTGAGAATCTTGGGCAGGTCAGCCGGGTCGAGTTCGCGCGAATCGCTCGAGCCGTCCGGGCGCTCGGTGGTCAAGGTGGTGCCGTCCAGCACGTGGTGCACGTCCGGGAGGAAGCGCTGCACGTACGGCCGCATAGTGAATGGCGATCGCGGCGAGGTGGACACGAAGTGGTTGCCGACGGCGTAGTCGATCTGGTACTGCGGGCTCGAGGTGAAGGTGTGACGGTCGATCCAGCCCTCCCTACCGAACTGGTGCAGCACCCACAGGTCCGAGTCCAGCGCACCGACCGTGTGCTCCAACCGGAACTTCCACGCGCCCGCCGCGAATTCGCCGGTCCGCGTGGATAATTCGAATGGCTCGAGTGGGCCGAAACCGAACCCCACGTCGCACAGCCAGACCCGGTCGTCCTCGGCGGTCGTCACGCGTAGCAGAGCATGCGTAGCGGGACGAAGCCCTTCGCCCGCGCCCATGCTCACCCGGCCGCTGAGGCCGATGACGCCGAAACCGAGCCGTTCCAGCGCCGCCGCGAACAGTCCGACGTTCTCGTAGCAGTATCCACCGCGGCGGCGACGGACCATCTTGTCCTGCAAAGTCGCCAGGTCCAACTGGATCGACCGCCCGAGAATGATCTCCAAGTTCTCGAACGGGATCGATGTGGTGTGCGCGCGCACGAGCGCGCGCAGCGTGGCGACGGTGGGCGCGCGCTCCCCGTCGAACCCGATCCGCCCTAGGTAGGCGTCCAAGTCCAGGTCGGCGCCGTTCCAGTGGTATGCCGGGTCCGTCGGCTGGGTCATCGTGTCCTCACTTCGTTGTCGGTGTCCCCCGGATCAACCGTCTCGCGACGCGCTTGTGTTCCCGGCTCGTCCGCTCAAGCCGCGCATTTGGCGTCGGGTGGGGCAGGCGGGGCGGTCATCACGCCGCCTGCGACGTCCACCACGTACTCGCGGTCGGGATCCTCGACCGGTTCGGTGCCGACCAGCAGGCGCTCGACGACGCAGCCGCCCTCGAAGAAGGCCGGGCCGATGCTGTGGTTGCCGGGAACCACCTGTCCGTTCAGGTCGCGGCCGGTGACGATGGTGTATATCGAGGTCGGCTTGCTCGCCGCGAGCAGCCCGGCGCGCATCTCCAGGGTGGTGGCATAGGGCACCACGCGGTCGCCGGTGCCGTGGACGAGGAAGGCCCGCCGCACGTCCATTCGGTTCGCCAGCAGCACCGGAGAACGTTCGGCGTAGGCCTGCGGACAGGCCATGGGGGTGCACCCGCCCGCGTCCCTTTCGATCTGCGCGGGCAGGGCGGGGTCGACCGTCACCGCGCCCAGCCACATGGTGAAATCGTCCGCGGGACCGTAGTTGTCGACCCAGTAGTCGAACAGCCCGCGCGGCCCGTGCGCCGCCGCGAGTCCGCTGGTGATGCCGCCCTGGCTCCAGCCCCACAGTACGGTGCGCGCGATGGAACGATGCGCCTCCTTGTACCACCGGGTCGCGGCGACGATGTCATGCCAACCCGCCCACAGGTTCCATTCTCCGGCACGCCAGACGCTGGTTGCCGAGCGCAGGTCCATGGACAGGATCGGGGTTCCGGTCCGCCGGGAGATCGAGGTGAGGTAGTCGGCGTAGTCCGCGGACGACCCGTTGTGTCCGTGCACGGCGACCACGAGCCCCTGCGGTGTCAGGTCGCCCTCGGCGCACCGGTATGGCTCGTAGACCCGGCCGGTCGCGTCTTCACCGTCGACGTTGAGCGTCACCGGCCGCACGGACACCCGGACAGCGCACTCGGGCGCCGCCGAAACAGCCGGTGCGGCAACGCTTGTCGTCACGAACAGGCTCGCGAGCACCCAGCACGCCGCGAGCACCGGATATCCGCGCCTCATGCTCGAATGATGTCATGGGTCGCAGACACGGGCGCTCGTGCAGCCCCCGCGGTTGGTCACAGGCGCCGATGCCACCGGCCCCGGCGCTGCTCGCGGTCGCACCGTGCGGCCCTACTACGCCGACGCTGTGGCGTCTTCCGCCGACCCAGCGGCACCCGTGCCCAGATGCACCGCCACGAGCAGTCCACCGGCCACCGCCGCGACGGCCACCACGGCGCCGAACGCGGTCACACCGGTGGTCAACCCGAATGCGTCGCCGAGGAAACCGGCGATCAGCGGCAGCGCCGCCGCCGGAAGGTAACCACCGACGTTCTGTGCGGCGTTCGCCTCTGCCAGCCGGTCGCCCGGCACGCTCGCGCTGATCGCCGTCAGACCACCGAACTGGCCGAGCCCTTGACCGACTCCGCCCAAGACAGCGGCCACCGCGAACAGCGGGAGGGACGCCGACGACAGCGACAGCACCAGCGCGAGCATGCTGAGCGCCGTCGAGGCGGCCCCGCCGACCAGGATGGTGCGCAGCCGGAACCGACGCGCCGCGAACTGGATTCCGGTCGCACCGAGAAACATCGCGAACGCCACCGCACCCGCGAGCACCCGGTCGGCGGCGCCGAGCAGATGCGATAGCACCGACGGGCCGAGCGACAGGAAGAAGGACGTCGCCGTGATGCCGGGAGCGAATACCGCGACCCCTAGCAGCACGGCCGTCCGGCCACTTCGCGCGACCGAGGGAACACGAACCCACGGCCCGCGACCACCCATCCCTTTGGGCAGATCCAACCGGACCACTGCCACGAACGCCGAAGCGAGCACAGCGATCTCGACCAAGAAGACGGCAACCGTCGGACCGGGCAACGCCACCGACAAAATTCCGGCGAGCAGCGGCCCGAAGCCGGCCCCGAGCACCATCGCCGAGGAGGCGGCCAGCGCGGCGAGCCGCTTCCGCTCCGGCCCGCCGACATCGGTCACGGCGGCCATCCCCGCGGACACCGTCGCCCCCACCGCGATGCCGGTCAGCAGTCGCGCGAACGCGAGCACCGCGACCGAGTTCGCGACCGAGAACAGTACGCAAGCCACTAGCGCCGCCACCACCGCGGGCACCAGCACCGGCTTGCGCCCGATCCGATCCGACACCACACCCGCCATGAGCAGCGCACCGAGCAATCCGAGGATGTAGCAGGCGAATATCGCGGTCAGCGTTCCGGAGGAGAACCCGAGTGCTCGCTGCCACACGATATACAGCGGCGTCGGCGCGTTCGACAGCACAAACACCGCGAGCACCGGCCACGCCGCCAGCCACACCATGCCGCTGCCCGCCTGGTCCGCGCCCGGCGGTGTGCGTTTCACGGTCAGCGTCATCCCTACCTCCATTAGTTCGACTTTTCTCGTACTGGTACGACCATAGTCGAACTTAGCATCTTGTACGATATAACTCGTACAAGACGGCGAGAACCGAGGAGAACCGATGACATCGGCCACCGAAACGACCGACACCGCGGCCGTGCTCCCCGAGCCGGACCGTGCCGGCCTCCGGCTCGACCACGTGCTCGCCGCCCTCAGTGACCCACTACGGCTGGCTATGGTGCAGAAGCTTCTCCTGGAATCCCCCGACGCCGACCGTTCCTGCTCCTGGTTCGGCATCGACCGCCCGAAATCCACACTGACCCATCACTTCCGGGTGCTGCGCGAGGCGGGCGTCACCCGGCAGCAGCGCTATGGACTCGAGCGCCGCAGCCGCGTGCGCATCGAGGATCTCGACGCTCGCTTCCCCGGTCTGCTCGACCTGGTCCGCACCTGGGAGCCCGCGCACTGATCCCGATCAACCATGACGACGGAGCGCTTCGGGCTCTGGACCGCCATGGCGAACGCTAGGATTCGCCTATGCGTTCGATTGATGCTGCCGAGCGTCGCGCTCGGCTGGCGGTGCGGCACCGGTTGGCGACGACACAGCGGTCCGACCAGGTCGCCGACATCGCCCGCTCGCTGGTGGCCCTGCACGCCACCGATCCGGCTACCGTGTTTCTCTCGGTCGCGGCCCGCGGCGGCGACCTCGAGCCGGCGGCTGTCGAACGGGCGCTCTACGAAGACCGCACACTGCTGCGCATGCTGACCATGCGCCGCACCATGTTCGTGGCGCCAGTGGACCTTGTCCCCATCCTGCAGGCATCGTGCGCGGACGCTTTGGCACACAAGCAGCGTCGCACCTACGGCAGATACCTGGAACAGGCCGGCATCGGCGACGGCGATGCCAGGGGCTGGCTCGCCGAGGTCGAGGCCGAGACGCACAAGGCACTGCTGGCCAGGGGTGCGGCGACCGGCGCGCAGCTGAGCAAAGACGTCCCGCGCCTACGCACGCAGGTGAATACCGCGCCGGACAAGGCTTATTCGAAGCCGACGAACATCACCACCTGGGTGCTGCTGACGCTGGGCTGCGAGGGCCGCATCGTCCGAGGAAGGCCGAACGGCAGCTGGACCAGTAGCCAATACACCTGGGCACCAGTCGAATCGTGGCTACCCGACGGCGTCGCGGCCGTCGCCGTGGCGGACGCCCGCGTCGAGCTGGTCCGCCGCTGGTTGCGGGCGTTCGGCCCGGCACCGGTCGCCGACATCAAGTGGTGGACCGGCTGGACTCTCGGCGAGGTGCGCACGGCGCTCCGGGCTCTCGACCTGGTAGAGGTCGATCTGGACGGCGCCACCGGCGTGCTGCTCGCCGACGACCTGGACCCCGTCGCGGCGCCGGAACCCTGGGCGGCGCTGCTGCCCGCCCTCGATCCGACACCGATGGGCTGGCAGTCACGAAGCTGGTTTCTCGGACCGCACGCGCCGACCCTGTTCGATCGCAACGGCAACGTCGGACCCACCCTTTGGTGGGACGGGCGGATCGTCGGCGGTTGGGCGCAGCGCAAGAACGGCGAAATCGTCTACCGCCTTCTGGAAGACGTGGGGACCGACGCCGAGGCGTTGATCGCCGCGGAAGTGCGGCGGACCACCGCGTGGTTCGGCGACGTCCGTGCCGTTCCGCGGTTCCGGACACCACTGGAACGCGAGCTGACCGCCTGATCACAGGGGGCCGGTTCCGCATCGACGAGTGTGACTGCGCCGACGTTGCCACCGCGTATTTTGGGCGGCATGAAGATTCGCGCATTCGCGGAGGGTGATCGAGCCGCCCTGCGCGAATTGTTCGTCCGGGCGGGTGCCGGTTCGCCGACCGAGTCGCTCTGGGGACACCCCGAGTCGGAGGCGGCGGTCTACCTCGAACCGTACATGGATCTGGAACCCGAGTCCCTGTTCGTCGCGGAGTCCGACGGCGCATTGGTGGGGTATCTCGCCGGGTGCGTGGACAGTTCGGCGTTTCCCGGCGAGAGCGCGCGCATGGAGCAGGCGATCCGCGCCTACCGCCTGATGTTCCGCCGCAAGCCCGCAGCGTTCTTCGCACGCGGCATCGCCGACATCACTTCCGCCGCGATCCGCCGGGCGCCGACAGCGGGCGACTTCCGCGACGACGCCCACTGGCCCAGCCATCTGCACATCAACGTCGCACCGGAGGCAAGGGGTATCGGCGCCGCCGACCGGCTGATGGTCCGATGGTTCGAGAGGCTCGCCGCCACCGGGTCACCCGGCTGCTATCTGCAGACCCTGGTCGAAAACCGACGGGCTCTCCGTTTTTTCGAGCGCATGGGTTTCACGGCCTGCGGTCCGGAGCCCGTTGTGCCGGGCGTGCGCTACCGCGGCGCCCGGGTACACCAGCGCACCATGGTGCGCGCCGTTTGACCTCGTCCCCGTCACCAACCGAACCGTTCGCCGGATCGGTTGCGTGTCAGGATGGCGCGATGAGCGCCGCGGCTCGTCCGGTCAGCGAGAAGTCGGTGCAGCCGTTCCTGGGTGTGCGGCCCACGCGAGATCGCAGGCGTGCAATCCCGTTATCCAGCGGCTGGGCGCCGGCGGCGCAGCGTCCGATCGTAGTCCTCGAATCGGGCTTTCGCGATGGCGGACCGGTCTGAGGTACGCATGACGATCCCCTCGGGGCGGCCTGCCGCGCCGTCGTCGAGCGCGGATCGGGTCATGGGAAGGTGCGTGGCCAGGAACTCCCTGGTCGTGTCGATCTCCCGAGGTAGGTCGGCGCAGTCCAAGGTGAACAACCGGGGCGTGAGCTCGACACCGCCGCGTACGGCCGCCGCGGCCAGCTCGGGCTCGGCGAGAAACGGTTGCCCACCCGACTCGCGCCAGGCCGAGATCTCCGGCACCGGCATGGCCAACACGGCCTCGTAGTCTCGCAGCGCGATCATGTCGAACAGACGGTAGCCGACGGCTCGGTCGCCGGTGTACTGCTTGCTTGCCGCGGTGATCTTCCCTCCGTAGACCTCCAGATAGAACACCCTGACGACGTCGTCGACCGGTGTCAGCGCGTTGGCGAACTCCCGCAACGCCGCCACGATGCCCTGGGCCGGATTTCCGATCAGATCGCCCTTGGCGCACAACAGCTCCTCACGGCTGCCCAACAACCAGGAGCCGTCGGGCAGGCTGATCACCCGCGCGTTGGTACCGTCGACCTTCTCGGTCCCGATCACCGGACCCTGGAACTCGGTGACCGCGTCGGTCAGCGACCCGCGATCACCGAGCTGGTGGTAGGTCGGGATGGATGGATACTTCGTCGCGCTGTTGATCGCCTCGAGGTCGGCTGTACGCAGATCGAAATTCACCGGTGCATCGTGCGCGTCGATGCCGACATTTGTCCATCCAATTTTACTGCGGCCGGACGCATCTGCCGATCCGATCGGCCGGAAACTTTGAGGCTTTGCCGTAGTTCGCATACCCCCACCGCAGCTCAGCCCGAAACCAAACCCTTCGCGGTTTTCCGAAGCTCAGTTGTCATAGGACGCGACACCGACGGGGCCCACCCCAACACATAGGTCGAGTCCCGTTGTGCGGGAATTGATCCGAAGCGCAGACCCGTCGCCGGCTACCCGGACGAATACTGTATTCAGACCTTTTCGAACCGGAGCCGTGACGGCGGCGCCGTGTTCGAAAGCAACGGTGATCTGACCATCCCGATTCGCGAGGTAGTTGAGTTGTACCGTCCATTCGTGTTCGAGCATCGGGCCGTCGAGGGATAGGTAGACGGGCTCGGCACCGTGAATTCGATAACCACAGTCGGGCTCTGGTCCAGCGCGGATGCTTCGGTTCCACCAGACCGCCGCGTCGACGATCTCGCCGGTATCGGTGATCATCCGCAGGCGTGGCGTCGAGTCGGCGAATGTGCCTGGAGCTGCGACGGATGCCAACACCCGACTGGTCAGATTCTGTGGATACGCCAGCGGGTTCAGGACATTCCACGGCACCTCCTGCTCGAGCAGGGGCGCGCCATCCCACTCCGCCAGCGCCGACGTCACGTTCGTGACATAGGTTCTGGTCGGGCCGGCGCGCCACGCTCGCGTGAAAGTGTAGGTGGACGCCATGCTGCTCACGAGGAACACCACCATCAGCGCGACCACCGCGCCCGGGCCAGGAAGCACCGTGCGTGTCCGAACACGCGGCAACCGCGGACGGGCACGCAACAGGAGCGCACCCGCCGCGGTCGACACCACCCCGACGTCGGCGAAGTAGCGTAGGGACTGGGTCAGCTCCGCCGCGGTATTCGGTCCACTCCGGGCCAGCGCCACCGGTAGCTGGGCCACCAGAATGTACGCCGACACCATCAGCCAGACCGGCAGCACCCGGAGCCGGCAGCGTATCGACAGCACCACCAGAGCACCCAGCGCAACCCAGCCCGACACCACTGCCCAACCGGGGGCCACCGCCCATGGAGTCGACGGTAGCCACCGTTCCCACATCCATGGTCCGCCCAGCACCGTAGGCACGGCGCCCAGTGATGTCGCGCCGGGTAGCGAGTTCCGCACTTCATCCGGGCTGCTGTGTATGGCGGAAACGTCCACCACCGTGAGATATCCGATCAACCAACAAACGAGCACCGAGCCGGACCCGATCCACAGCGCCGCACCACGTCGTACCACGACGCGAATCGCTGCCGCGTGACCGTCGACGTATCGAACGAGTGCGGCAACCGCGAACGCGACGAACGGGACAATCACCGACTTCTCGAAGAACAGCAGTGCCACCATCAGCACCGCGATCCCCGAAACGGCGTACCGATGCCGACCACTGCCGACCAGCAGCACCGCGTCACCGATCACCCAGGCGAGGGCGAATTGCAACGGCAGCGCGTTCAGCGCAGCCGCCCACCACGCGAACGCCGGCAGCGTCAACGGGCAGAACAGGTAGAAGACCAACGGAACCAGGATCGTCCACCGCGTACCCACCAGCACGATCAGCATGCGCAGGACGGCCACCGATGCCCCGAGTTGCAGTATCAGCAGCGACAGCACCGGTCCGGCCCACGCCAGCGGCGCCACTGCGGTCACCACCCACGCGGTGGCGAATGCCAATGGCATGAAATGCCCGTCATGGTTGTACAGCAGCAGATCCGTGGACCACAGCGGGTATCGGGCCGCCCGGCCGACCAGGATGAGATCGTCCCAATAGAAGTACCCGCTGTCGGCAACCCACCATCGGATTGCCAGCTGCAGCACGATGAGGCACCCGGCCGCGACCACCACGGGCTGCGCATTCCGTATCTTCGACGGGAGCCGGATCCTCCCCGACGACGATGCCGGCGCCGGGGTACACGTATGCCCCGGTAGGGCGGCCGCGGCGGTGTCCATGACATCCCACCGTAGCGCCGATCGGGTACGGGAGGTGTCCACGCTCGAGCCGCGGCGTTTGCCTCCGGGATCGGCACAACCTCGACAATCGGCACGATCCACATCGAGAGGTGGTCGGTTCGGCGACGCACCCGCAGCACAGTTCATGGGACAGGCGCTGTAGGCGACGAGGATCTGGTTCGGATGACGCTCGGGGTGGGTGTGGGCGTCGTCGTCGCGCACGGTGGTTCGTGGGTCGGCGTGCCGCGCGGCGATCTGGACATCGCTCACATCGGACGCTGACGTCGAGCATGTAGGGACGAAGATGTGCCGCGGCATCGGATTGCGGGTGACGGTAGCGTAGCGGGACATGAATCGGCGTGGGGCTCGTGTCGTGACGAGCTATGTGTTGTTACTGCCGAGCCTGATCGGGGTCGGGGGGTTCCTGGTCCTGCCGATCGTGCTCGTGGCCTGGCTGAGTGTGCACAGCTGGAATTTGCTGGGGCCCATGGAGTTCGTGGGACTGCGGAACTGGCGCTCGGTGCTGGAGGATCGGGCGTTCGGCCACGCCCTGCTGGTGACGCTGGTGTTGACTGCGATCGTGGTGCCGGCGCAGACCGTGCTGGGATTCGCGGTCGCGGCGGCGCTGGCGCGACGGCGCGGTGCGACGGGTCTGCGGGTGATGTACGCGCTGCCGTGGATGTGCGCGCCGGTAGCGGTGGGTGTGGTGTGGCAATGGATGTTCGCGCCGACCGGAGGTGCGATCGACGCAGTGCTCGGCCGCCGCATCGAATGGCTGTCCGATCCGGCGCTGGCGCTGCCCGCGGTGTCCGCGGTAAGCGTCTGGGCGAACTTCGGGTACGTGGCGCTGTTCTTCGTGGCCGGGATCCGGGCGATTCCGCGCGAAATCCTCGACGCGGGCGCGCTGGACGGCGCCACCGGCTGGCACCGGATCCGCTGGCTGATCCTGCCGCTGCTACGGCCCACCATGTTCTTCGTCCTCGTGACCGGCGTGCTGACCGCATTCCAGACCTTCGACCTGGTCTACGCGTTGACCAAAGGCGGACCGGGCGATCGCACAGATGTGGTTGCTATGCGGATATTCTCCGAGGCGTTCGACGCGGCGCGGCCGGGCCGGGCCGCGGTGATGGCGATCGTGCTGTTCGCCCTGATGTTCGCGATCACCGTAGTGCAGCACCGCTACTTCCGGAATCGAACCACCTATGAATTCTGATCGTCTGCGCTCGGCCGCGGTCTACACGCTGCTGCTGGCCGGGGCCTTGCTGACCGTGGCACCGTTATTGCTCAGCGCACTGACCGCGCTCGAGACGCCCGACCAGTTCGCCACCGGATCGCCGCTGGCCCTGCCACATCCGGTGACGGCGGACAATTTCCGGACCGTGCTGGACCACGGGCTCGGGCGGGCGGTGCTGGTGACCGCCCTGATGACGGCGTTCATCACCGGCGGTCAGCTGACCACGTCGGTGCTGGCAGCTTATGCGTTCGCACGCACCGAATTCCCGGGCAGAGATGTCCTGTTCTGGGGCTATCTCGGCACCATGATGGTGCCACCCATGGTGACGCTGATTCCGCTGTATCTCATGTTCGCGAATCTGGGGTTGCTCAACACCTTCTGGGCGCTGGTGCTGCCGTACGCATTCGGCTCGCCGTACGCGATCTTCCTGCTGCGCCAGTACTTTCGCGCGATTCCGCAGGAGCTGGTCGGCGCGGCGCGGCTCGACGGCGCGAACACCCTCGACGTCATCGTGCACGTGATGGTGCCGATGAGCCGACCGGTGCTGGCGACGCTGACGCTCATCACGATCGTTTCGCAATGGAACAACTTCATGTGGCCGTTGGTCGCGAGTAGCGGCAGCAGGTGGCAGGTGCTGACCGCGGCGACGGCGAATCTGCAGACGCAGTACAACGCGCAGTGGACTCTGGTGATGGCGGCGACGACTCTGGCCATCGCGCCGCTGGTGGCGCTGTTCGTGATCTTTCAGCGGCAGGTGCTGCGCTCGATCGCGTGGACGGGGATGAAATGAGGACATCGACCCGCGGGGCCCTCGCCGTCGCGCTCACCGCGGCGCTGCTCGTCGCGGCAGCCCTGTGGCTCGGCCGCGTCGACGACGGGTCCGGCCGCACCGTGGTGGGGCTGCGGATCTGGGACGAGAATTTCGTGCCTGTCTACCAGGCCTCGCTCGAACGATTCCAGCGCGCGAATCCGGACGTCGAGGTGCGAATCACCGTGGTGCCGTGGTCGTCCTATCAACAGAAGCTGCGCCTGGACGTGGCCGGTGGCACCGCAGACGACCTGTTCTGGACCAACTTGTACGAGGACTACGCCGACGCCGGGCGGTTGATCGACGTCGGGACAGCGCTCGGTCCCGACGCCACACAGTCCTGGGACCCGTCGGCGGTCGCGCAGTACACACGCAACGGAACCTTGTGGGCTGTTCCGCAATTCGTCGACGGCGGCACAGCGGTGTACTACAACCGCGACCTACTCGCAGCCGCACACGTCGATCCCGCCGAGCTGAATGCGGTGCGGTGGAGCCCCGGTGGCGACGACACGTTCCGCCCGCTGCTGCGCCGATTGGCCGCCGTCGCGCCTTGGGCCTACAACGCGGCCCACGACTTCCAGTCCATCGAGCTGCCGTATCTCGGATCGGCCGGGGCACAATTCCAGGACGACCGCGATCGCTTCATCTTCGACAGCCCGAAGGGGATCACGGCGTTCGACTATCTGGTGGGGTTGATCGGCGACCGGCTCGCACCCTCACCGGCCGACACCAACACCAACCCCGACTTCGCGAAGAATGCCTTCCTGCGAGGCAAACTGGCGCTGTTTCAGTCCGGGACGTTCACTCTCGCGCAGATCTCCCAGCAGGCTCGTTTCGGGTGGGGTGTGGCGCTGCTACCGGAAGGGCCTGCGGGGCGGGTGAGTACGAACAACGCGGTCGGCGTCGCCGGAAACGCCGCGACTCGGCACCCGGACGCGGTGCGGCGGGTACTCGCCTGGCTGGGCAGCGGCGAGGGCAATCGTTATCTGGCCCGCGACGGCGCCACCATTCCGGCGGTCGTCTCCGAGCAGCAGGGCTACCGCGACTACTGGGCCGGGAAGGGTGTCGATGTGTCCCCGTTCTTCGATGTGCTCCGCGGGCCGCGCATCTCTTCCGGCGGCGGCGCTGGATTTCCGGCCGCGCTGCGGGCCATGGACCCGATCCTCGCCGAGATGTATCTGGGCCGAATTCCGGTGCCGGAGGCCTTGTCCAGCGCCCGCACCGCCGCGGAATCCGCCGTCGCCCAGCGCTGAGCAGGGCCGATCACAGGAGCTGGCGAAACGCACCGCACGATGCCGGCAACCTCGCCGCTGCCCATCCGCCGATCGGACCGCTACCGTTCGGTCCACCCCTTCGCACCTGACTACGGGACGACGTGGGCCGCGCTGCCGACCGGGAACTGCCGTCGGTCCGGACGTGTCCCGTGGCACGGCCGGAGCGGCGGCCGAGTCGGCGCACCGCCCGCGTGCGCCTACATGTCCAAGCCGAGGTCGAGCACCCGCACCGAGTGGGTGAGGGCGCCGACGGCGAGGTAGTCGACGCCGGTGCGGGCGTAGTCGGCGGCGATGTCGACGCTCAGGCCGCCCGAGGACTCCAGTTTCGTTTCCGGCGCCGCGGCGTTGCGGCGCTGCACGGCTGCCTGTGTCTGCCAGAGCGGGAAGTTGTCCAGCAGGACGAGTTCCACGTTCTCGGCGAGCACGGCGTCGAGTTGTTCGAGACTGTCGACCTCGACCTCGCAGGCGATGTCGGGAGCGACGGCGCGGACCGCGCGCAGTGCCTCGACCACCGACCCCGCGGCGACGACGTGGTTGTCCTTGATCAGTGCCGCATCACCGAGGCCCATGCGGTGGTTGACGCCGCCACCCACCCGGACCGCGTACTTCTGCAGCGCACGTAGTCCCGGCAGGGTCTTGCGGCTGTCGCGGATACGGCATCCGGTGCCCGCGACCTCGTCGACCCAGGCGGCCGTCGCGCTCGCGATGCCGGACAGATGGCAGACGAGGTTGAGCATGGTGCGCTCCGCGGTGAGCAGGCCGCGGGTCGGCGCGACCACGGTCAGCACGGACTGCCCCGGCTGCACTCGGGTTCCGTCGGCGACGCGGTCGGTGACCTCGTAGTCACCCACGCCGAGCACCTCGTCGAGCACAAGGAGCCCGACGTCGAGCCCCGCCACGGTCCCCGGTTGCCGCGACACCACCGACGCCTTCGCGACCGCGTCGGCGGGCACGGTGGCCGCCGTGGTGACATCCGGGCCGTAGCGCAGATCCTCATCCAGCGCCAAGCGGATGATCCGCAGGACCTCGTCACGATCCAAACCGGATTCCAGAGGCATCGCAGTGCTCCTCTCTCTGCCGAACGGAATGGGTGCATGCCACCGCGAAGCCCCGCTCGACGG
The DNA here is from genome assembly GCF_040639505.1 of Nocardia sp. NPDC023852. Classification (NCBI taxonomy): domain Bacteria; kingdom Bacillati; phylum Actinomycetota; class Actinomycetes; order Mycobacteriales; family Nocardiaceae; genus Nocardia; species Nocardia sp. NPDC023852. The sequence goes on along the minus strand of NZ_JBFAAB010000016.1, from coordinate 50,331 downwards.
CTGTGGTCAGGGGGTTGGTGTGGTGTGTTCGGGGGCGCCTTCGGTGTTCAGGCGCATCGGGAAGCTGTGCCGGAGGGACCGAACGGGTTCCGGATGGTCCGATCGGGTGTGGCAACCCCGGCTTTCGGTGCGGGCGACGGCGGCAAGTAGCAGGGTTCGTGCCGCGAGGGCGAGCGCGGCGTCCTCGATCCCTGCGATCGGGTGCGCGGCGCCGGAGAGCGTTTCGCGCCGGGTCACCACGTCGTCCAGCCGCTTGAGCGCTTCGTCGAGACCGGCGCCGTCGCGGACGACCGAGGCGTGCGTGGTCATCAGTTGCTGCACCAGGTCGCGGTCGGCGTGCTCGGTTACGCGGGCGCCGACCTCGGTCACCATGGCCCGTTCACCGAGCCGCTCGGCCGCGGCGGCGCCGGCGCGCTCGCCGACGACCAGGCCCTCGAGCAAGCTGTTGGAAGCCAACCGGTTCGCACCGTGCAAGCCGGTACGCGCCACCTCTCCCGCCGCGTACAGACCCGGCACGCCGGTGCGGCCGTGGGTGTCGGTGACGAGGCCGCCGCACTGGTAATGCGCGGCGGGTGCGACCGGGATCAGGTCCGTGCGCGGATCGATGGCCGCGGCTAGACAAGAGGCGGTGATCGTCGGAAACCGTTGCGAGAAGCCGTCGATCGCGCGCGCGTCGAGATAGACGTGGTCGGTGCCCAAGGCTCGCATCCGTGCGGCGATGGCGCGGGACACCACGTCGCGTGGCGCGAGATCGCCGCGCGGATGCACGTCCGCGGTCACCGCGTTGCCCTCGGTGTCGACCAGCGTCGCGCCTTCACCACGCACCGCCTCGCTGATCAGCGGCCGACGCCCGACCCCGCCCGGCGAGTACAGCACGGTCGGGTGGAATTGCACGAACTCGAGATCGGCCACGCTCGCGCCGGCCCACAGTCCCAACGCCAGGCCGTCCGCGGTGGCACCGGGCGGGTTGGTGCTCAGCGCGTAGAGTCGGCCGAGCCCACCGGTGGCCAGCAGCACCGCAGGCGCGTGGACTACGCCGAATCCCTGGTCGGACACCGCGACAACACCCTGCACACCACCAGGCCTGGTGACGATCTCACCGACCGCGACTCCGAACAGCACCGGCAGACCAGCCTCGTTCAGCGCCCGCTGCACCTCCGCGCCCGTGGCGTCGCCACCGGCGTGGATGATCCGGCGCGTGCTGTGCCCGCCCTCACGGGTCCGCGAGATCTGGCCGTCGCGGCCCAGATCGAAGACCGCGCCCAGGTCGGTCAGTGCCGTCACCGCGGCCTGACCGCCCTCGACGATGGAGCGGACGGCGTCCACGTCGCACAGCCCGGCGCCCGCCTCCACGGTGTCGTGCATGTGCGATTCCACCGAATCGCCGTGCGGTGCGACGACGGCGATACCGCCCTGTGCGTACTGCGTGGACGTGTCGGTGGGTCCGCCTTTGCTGAGCGTGAGCACCCGCAGGCCACGCAGTGACGCGGTCCGCGCCGCGGTCAGCCCTGCGACGCCACCGCCGATCACGACCAGGTCGGCCTCTGCCTCCCAGTCGATCGAAACCCGGGTGGTCATCGGCCCGGGCCCGAACTCATTCACCACCGCCCGAATTTCCGATCTCGATCATCCGCTGCACGGAATTACGGCCGAGTGCCGCGGTTTCCGGATCGACGTGAACCTCGTCGCGGCCCTCGACCAGGCAGCGAAGCAGCGCCGCCGGGGTGATCATCTTCATGTACTTGCACGAGGCCCGGTCGTTCACGGCTTGGAAGTCGATCCCCGGGGCGGCCTTGCGCAGCTGGTGCAGCATGCCGATCTCGGTGGCCACCAGTACCTGGGTCGACTTCGCCGTCTTGGCCGCGTCGATCATGCCGCCGGTGGACAGGATGTGCACCCGATCGGCCGGGAAGGCGCCCTCGCCCGCGAGGTACAGCGCCGACGTCGCGCAACCACATTCGGGATGCACGAACAGCTCCGCGCCCGGGTGAGTGCGTGCCTGCTCGGTCAGCTCGTCGCCGTTGATGCCCGCGTGCACGTGGCATTCACCCGCCCAGATGTGCATGTTCTCCCGGCCGGTAACGCGCTTGACGTGCGCGCCGAGGAACTGGTCCGGCAGGAACAGCACCTCACGGTCGAGGTCGATCGAGGCGACCACGTCGACCGCGTTGGACGAGGTGCAGCAGATGTCGGTGAGCGCCTTCACCTCGGCGGTGGTGTTCACGTACGAGACCACCACCGCGTCCGGGTACTCGGCCTTCCAGGCGCGCAGGTCGTCGGCGGTGATGGAGTCGGCGAGCGAGCACCCCGCCCGCTGGTCCGGAATGAGGACCGTCTTGGCCGGGCTCAGGATCTTGGCGGTCTCGGCCATGAAATGCACACCGCAGAACACGATCGTGTCCTCGGGCGCCTCGGCGGCGATCCGTGACAGTGCCAGCGAATCGCCGACGTGGTCGGCCACGTCCTGAATCTCCGGCAGCTGATAGTTGTGCGCGAGAATGGTCGCGTTGCGCTCCCTGGCCAGCCGCTTGACCTCCTGCGCCCACTCCGGCGTCGCCTCGACTCCGGCGAATCCCGCGGGTCCGTCGAATACCTGCCCCATCAGCGGGGGCGCAAGTTTCGCACCCATCGTCGCCATGGATGGCTCCCTTCCTCGTGCGGCCGGCTTCACCACCGATTCGCACCAAACCAGGTTTTCGACTTATAATCGAAAACGTGCCCCATGGTAGCACCATCCACGAATCGCTCACCGCGGTGTTCCAGGTCCGCCGCTTCCCGACAAGAATCGCCGCAGGTCCGAGCGCTGCTGACGGCGCTGAAGGCATGCTGCGACGTTGCCCACCCGACCAGAGGACCGAACTGGCGGTGTTGCTGTGGGAACGCGCGCTCGACCCGCAGAAGGGCACCTGGTCACTGCCCGGCGGACGGCTGCGCGACGACGAGGATCTCGACACCTCCGCGCGCCGCCAGCTCGCCGAGAAGGTCGACGTGCGCGAGCTGACCCATCTCGAACAGCTCTCGGTGTTCAGCGCCCCGGATCGGGTGCCGAACCCTCGCCGCATCGCCTCGGCCTACCTCGGCCTCGTGCCGCTGACCGCCGACCCGCGACTGCCGTCGGACACCGCGTGGCATCCGGTCTCGGCGCTGCCCGACATGTCCTTCGACCACGGCACGGTCGTCGACCACGCCCGCACCCGGCTGGCCGCGAAGCTCTCGTACACCAATATCGCCTTCGCGCTGGCGCCGGACCGGTTCACCATGTCGACCTTGCGCGAAATCTACTGCGCCGCGCTCGGATACGACGTGGATACCACGAACCTCCAGCGAGTCCTCTCCCGCCGCAAGGTGATCACCCCCACCGGCGCGACCACCGCTCCAGGCCGCGCCGGCGGTCGCCCCGCCGCGGTCTACCGCTTCTCCGACTCCGGCCTGCGCGTGACGGACGAGTTCGCGGCGCTGCGCCCACCCACTTGAGCCGCCGCACGTGTGTTGGGCGTTCCAGCGTTCATGCTGTGCCGCAACCTATTCCCGTCGGGCACTGCCTTGACGGCGCACAGAGCAGGTCAGGCCGCCTTCATCTGCGGCTCGGGCGGCGGGGCCTCGCTGCGCTGACCCATCCGGCTCCCCACCCAGAACAGCAGTTCGACCGCCCAGAACAGCGCGAGGAACACCGTCACTACGACCGCGGGGACGGCGAGGAAGATCACCGAGGGCACGGCGGTGAGGACGAACGAAGCGATGTCCCGGATGCTCGCGCCGCGCAACCGGCTGGCCGCACGCACAGCCGCCCACATCATCCAGCGTCGCGGCACCGACACCCCGAGTTCGCGCAGGCAACGGCGGAAGAGACCATCGGCGTCGGCGACGCTCACGGCGTGTGAACTGAGCAGATAATCGTGCAAAATGGCGGCGCGGGTATACAAGCCGTAGCGCGGAATCAGCCAGACCAGCGGGCGTGGCACCGAGGCGAAGTCGGTGCGGAATCCGGCGGGGATCACGAATTCCTCGGTCTCGCCGCGATATACGAGCGGCTCGGTGACCCGCCAGAATTTGGCGTCGAGTTCCTCGACAACCGGCCCGCTCCCGACGAAGGTCACGTCTTTTTCCTTCCCGCCCACCGCATCATTCCCCACTCTAGGGTGGTTTCGATACCCATACGACGCCACCGCGGCAACGGTTCGGACAATGCGTCAGCGGCGGAACTCGGGCAGTGTCTCGGCGGCCGGTTCATAGCCACGATAGGGCAACTCGCCAGCACGCGCGGCGTCACCGTAAGGCGTGAACGTGCCTGCGGTGTCGAAGGATCCGCCTTCGACTCGACCGGCCCGGGTTCCGCTGCCGAGATCCGCCGAACTGCTCAGCGCGGCGAGGAAGAGTATGACCAACGACGCCACCAGCGGCTGCACGATCAGTGCCAGCTCGCTGCCCAGCTCGATCGGCAGCGTGACGATCTGCCCGACCGGCGGGTTGTGCGGGCGCGGATGCAGCCACTCGGCGACCTGTTCGCCGAGGCGCGCCATCACCATCGCGCCCACACCTGAACCAACCAGCAACCCGATCTGCAGCAGTGGGCCGCGCACCGACCGCCACCGCCATGCGGCAATCGCCGAGAGCAGACCCAGTACGGCCCCGGCGAGGACGAACAGCGCCATGGCGTCGAACTGGTGCGCGCTCTCCCCCGTCAGCACAGAGCCGCGGCCGGGTTCGACCACGAGCAGCCGCTCGGTCGGCGCCAGCAAGCCCCACCCGACGCCGCCGACCGCACTCGCCACCACCACCGCGACGGCGATCATCGCCGCGGCACGCATCTCGCTCCGCATCCCGTAGCCGGTCGGCGCCACCATCAGCGGCGTTCCAGTTCGGCCGAGTCGATCACTCCGTGCCTGGAGCACTTCGCCCACCAGCCGTCCGGGCTCACCTGCACGATCATGCGGCGGCCGCACTGTTCGCAGAAGCGCGGCGGCTCCAGCCCCAGCGCGGCGGCCGCCGGGATCGCGTCGTCGAGCCCCGGCACGATCCGCTTGCCGGTGAACGGGTTGTAGCGCTCGTCCATGTCCATGACAGTACTCACGGTCGGAGCCTCTTTCGTCGCGACGGACCGGGTCAGAGGGTTTCGTTGAGCGCCTTGATCGGCATCTTCAGCTCGCCGAGCAGATCGAGGTCCTGTTCGGCGGGCCGGCCGAGGGTGGTCAGATAGTTGCCGACGATGACGGCGTTGATGCCGCCGAGGATGCCCTGCTTAGCACCGAGGTCGCCGAGGGTGATCTCCCGGCCGCCCGCGAAGCGCAGCATAGTGCGCGGCAGGGCCAGCCGGAACGCGGCGACGGCGCGCAGCGCATCGGCGGCAGGGAGCACCTCGAGGTCGCCGAACGGGGTGCCTGGCCGCGGGTTGAGGAAGTTCAGCGGTACCTCGTCAGGCTCCAGCTCGGCCAGGTTCGCCGCGAACTCGGCGCGCTGCTCCAGAGTTTCTCCCATGCCGAGGATGCCGCCGCAGCACACCTCCATGCCCGCCGCGCGGACCATGCTCAGTGTCTCCCAGCGCTCCTCCCAGGTGTGCGTGGTGACCACGTTCGGGAAGTAGGAGCGGGAGGTCTCCAGATTGTGGTTGTAGCGGTGTACGCCGATGGCGGCGAGCTGGTCGACCTGCTCCTGGGTGAGCATGCCCAACGAGCACGCGACCTGGATGTCGACCTCATTGCGGATCGCCTCGACGCCGGCGGCGACCTGGGCCATCAGTCGCTCGTCCGGGCCGCGGACGGCCGCGACGATGCAGAACTCGGTGGCTCCGGTCTTCGCGGTCTGCTTAGCGGCCTCGACCAGGCTGGGAATGTCCAACCATGCGGCACGCACAGGCGACTGGAAAAGGCCGGACTGCGAGCAGAAGTGGCAGTCCTCGGGGCAGCCGCCGGTCTTGAGGCTGATGATGCCCTCGACCTCGACCTCGGGGCCGCACCACTTCATCCGCACCTCGTGGGCGAGGGCCAACAGCTCTTCCAGCCGGTCGTCGCCCAGCCGGAGCACCTCGAGGGTCTGCTCCTGGGTCAGTCCTTCGCCGCGCTCGAGCACTTGCTCGCGGGCGATCGACAGAACATCGGTGTCAACGGGTGCCTGGGTCACTGCACGAATCCCTTCGTCCGGCCGAGGTGGCCGTGCAACTTGAACGGTGTTCAGGCTAGGGTAGCGGCAACAGTGAGTCAAAACACCACGGGAAGGAATTCCAGTGCAGCTGCACCGGGCGGACGTGATCGACGGCGCCATCGCGATTCTGGACCGGTATGGTCTCGCCGACCTCACCATGCGCAGGCTGGCGGGTTCCCTCCAGGTGCAACCCGGCGCGCTGTACTGGCACTTCCCGAACAAACAGGCGTTGCTCGGCGCGGTCGCGGACAAGATCCTCGCGCCGATGGAAGACCCGATCGTGGCCGAGGACTGGTCGGAGCAGGTCACCGAATTGGCGCACCGCCTGCGCGACTGCCTTCTCGCCTACCGGGACGGCGCCGAATTGGTCTCGGCGACATACGCTTCCAGACTTACCACGAGCAAGGGCCGAGAACGCTTGGTGAGCATTACGATTCGCGCGGGTATGCCGCGGGCCGAGGCCGAGCTCACGGCCTTCACACTGCTGTACTACGTGCTCGGTCAGACCGTGGACGAACAGTCCAGGATGCAGATGGACTCCGTCGGCGCGCTCCACGACGACGCCTCGCCACTGGACGAAACGCCCGACGCCACCGCCCGTTTCGACTTCGGCCTGCAGCTTTTCGTCGCGGGCGTGCGCCACCTGCTCGGCACCCGCGTCCGCTGACCGCCTGGCGCCTGCCGTCCGTCGGGTCTCGCGCGGCGGCCGATCCTCGATCGTAGGATGCGGTGCAGGCGTGCACGCACCGCAGGCTCGGCTCGATCCCGGGTCCGCATCGTATGGTCGGGTCGTGCACTTGCCCCGAACGCGGGCGGCGTGCAGTGAGACAGTCTATTTCGCGAGCACCGCTCACCTGGTCAACGCGTGCTGACGGGCGAACCGACTCTCCGGGCGAGGCAGGCCGAAGTGGTCGCGCAGGGTGGTGCCGGTGTACTCGGTGCGGAACAGTCCGCGTTCCTGGAGGATCGGCACGACCGTTTCGGCGAAGACCTCGAGTCCGCCCGGATAGTACGGCGGCATCACGTTGAATCCGTCGGCGGCGCCGTTGCGGAACCACTCCTCGATGGTGTCGGCGACCTGCTCAGGGGTTCCGGCGAACACCCGATGCCCGCGCGCACCCGCGAGACGGTGCAGCAGCCGGCGGACCGTCGGCCGCTCCCGGTGCACGATGCCGGCCACCACCTGCAACCTGCTCTGTCCGTTGTCGGTGACCTCCCCTGCCGAGTCGAACAGTTCGACCGGGATCGGCTCGTCCAGCGGCAGGTGCCGCAGACTGATCCCGACAATCCCCTCCAACTGGGAAAGCCCGTACTCCGGCACGGTGAGTTCGTTGAACTCCCGCTCCAGCCGCTCGGCCGCCGCCTCGGTGTCGGCGATGAACGGGCTGATACCGGGCAGGATCTTGACGTGCTCGGGATCGCGGCCTGACCCCTGTGCCCGTGCCTTGATATCGGCATAGAACGCCTGCGCGTCGCTCAGGCGCTGGTGCGCGGTGAAGATCGCCTCGGCGTACTTGCCCGCGAACGCGCGTCCTTCGTTCGACGCGCCCGCCTGCACCAGCACCGGATACCCCTGCGGTGTGCGCGGCGCGTTGAACGGCCCACGCACCCGGAGGTGTTCGCCGGCGAAGTCGATCGGGTGGATCTTGTCGGTGTCGGCGTATACCCCGGCGGCCTGGTCCAGAACGATGGCATCGTCTTCCCAGCTGTCCCACAGCGCTACCACGGCATCGACGAATTCCCTTGCCCGCGCGTAGCGTTCGGCATGGCCCGGGTGCTTGTCGAGGCCGAAGTTGGCGGCGGCGAGATCAGTCCCGGTGGTGACGATGTTCCAGCCCGCCCGCCCGCCGGAGAGGTGGTCCAGCGTGGAGAACAGCCTAGCCAGGTTGTACGGCTCGTAGTACGTCGTGGACGCGGTGGCGATGAGGCCGAGATGGGTTGTCGCCGTGGCGATCGCGGTGAGCAGAGTGATCGGCTCGAGCCCGGAGGCCGCGTTGTGCTTCACGTTGGTGCGCAACGCGGGACCGTCGGCGAAGAACACCGCGTCGAATTTCGCCGCCTCCGCGGTGCGGCCGATCTCTTGGTAATACGCGACGTCGTAGATGCGCTCGGGTCGGCTCGACGAATGCCGCCACGCGGCTTCGTGGTGGCCGGACGGGTAGATGAAAGCGTTGAGACTGAGCTGACGTGGTGCGGTCATGAGGCTTTCTTCTCTTCGTCGTCGGCGGGCGTCTCCGCGACGCCGAGGCTGGCCAGCAGCAGGGACCGGTGCCGCAGGAACGCCGGGGCACCGTGGTGGCGTGGACGTTCCAGGTCGATGCGCTGATCGACCGCGATGCGCCCGTCATCGAGCACCAGGACGCGGTCGGCGAGCAGCACCGCCTCGTCCACGTCGTGGGTGACCAGCAGAACGGCGGGCCGATGCTTGGCGCACAAGTCCCGCAGCAACGCGTGCATCCTGATCCTGGTCAAAGCGTCCAGCGCACCGAAGGGTTCGTCCGCCAGCAGCAGCTCCGGCTCGCGCACCAACGAACGGGCCAGGGCGACTCGTTGTTGCTCACCGCCGGAAAGCTCCTTGGGCCACGCCTTTTCCCGGCCGGTCAGGCCGACCTCGGCCAGGGCGGCGCGACCACGTTCGGCTGCGCCGGGTCCGCCGAGCCCAAGCGTCACGTTGTCGAGCACCCGCACCCACGGCAGCAGCCGGGAGTCCTGGAAAACCACCGAGCGCTCGGTGGGCACGCTCAGCTCACCGGATCCCGGCACGTCGTAGTCCAGTTCGGCCAGCGCCCGCAGCAGCGTGCTCTTGCCGGAGCCGCTGCGCCCGAGCAGCGCGACGAACTCGCCGCGGGCGATGTCGAGGTCGAGGTCGCGCAGCACAATCCGCTCGCCGAAGCCGCGCCGCAGGCCGCGGGTTCGGACAACGGTCAGTCCGCCAGTGTCTGTCGCCATGACAGTGCCTTCCTTTCCACCGCGCGCACGAGGAGATCGCCGAACAGGCCCAGCAAGCCGTAGATCGCCAGGCCGACCACGATGACGTCGATCTGTCCGTAGATGCGAGCCTGAGTCATCAGGTAACCGATCCCGCTGGTCGCGTTGACCTGTTCCACGACGACCAGCGCCAGCCACGAGATCGTGACCGCGAGCCGCAGACCGGTGAAGAACCCGGGCAGCGATCCGGGCAGAGCGATTCGGCGGACGAACCCCCAGCGCGACAGGCCTACTGTCTGGGCGAGTTCCACATACCTCGCGTCGACGCTGCGCAAGTGCGCGTGCGTGTTGAGATAGATCGGGATCGCGACGCTGGTGGTGATGACCAGCAGCTTCATCTCTTCGCCGATGCCGAACCACACGATGAACAGCGGGATCAGCGCGAGCGTCGGAATCGCGCGCTTGATGTGGATCGGCCCATCCACCAGCGCTTCGCCGATCCGGCTCAGCCCGGACAGCAGCGCGAGCACCAGGCCGATGGCGACCCCGACCCCGAGCCCGAGCCCGGCCCGCCGCACCGAGGTGAGCAGATTGGATTGCAATCTGCCGTCGGCAAGCAGATCCCCGGCGGTCTCCACGACTGTCCACGGCGCGGGCAAAGTCTCCGGATCCAGTGCGCCCGAGGCGGATCCGGCCACCCAGGCGGTGATCAGCAGGGTCGGTCCGAGCGCGACGCCGAACGGAATCGGGCGCCCGGGGCCGAGCCGCGAACGGGCGGGCTTGCGCTTGGCCAGCACTGGTTCCGACGTGGTGCGGCCGAGACCGATGCGATGTAATACGCCGACGTCCAGGGTGGCCATCACCGTTCCTTCGGCTCGAACCGGGCGCCGCTCGCACTGACCGCCTGGCTGATCGGGGCGTCGAAGCGCAGGTCGAAGCCATTGCCGGCCTGCACCTTCTTGGGCAGCTCGCCCGCCTTGGCGATGGCGTCGATGGTGTCCTGCTGACGGTCGACGAGCTGCTGGTCCAGATGCGGGAAGACATAGGTGCCCACCGAGTCGACGATGCGCTCGGCGTCGTCCGCGCTGACTTTCTGGTTCTCCACGTAGTACTGGCTCGCCCACTCCTCCGGGTGGGTGTTGGCCCACTGGTAGGCCTGCACGAACGCGGTGACAAGGGCGCGGGTAGCGGCCGCCTTTGCCGGGTCCTGCACAATGGCGCGGCGGGCGTACAGATAGGCGAGGCCGCTATAGATGCCCGCGGTCTCCGAGTCCGGGAGCAGCGTGGTGCCCGGCGTGCGCAGGAAACGGGTGACGTTCGGTTCGATCAACGGGGCGACGTCGACCTGGCCGGTGCGCACCGCGTCCAGGAACTCGGCCAGTTGCAGCCGTACCAGTTGCACATCGGAGGTTTTCAGTCCGGCCTTGTCGATCGCGCGCAGCACCGCGGCCTGCTGGGCAGTGCCCTCGGCGTAGGCGATCTTCTTGCCCTTCAGATCCGCCAGCGTGGTCACCGGCTTGCCCGGGGCGACGGCGAGTTTCAGCGCGGTGGTGCTGGTCTGGTAGGCGGCGACGATCGGAACGTCCTGCCCTGCCACCAGCGCGTGGATCGGCGGGACGTCGCCGACCTGCGCGACGTCGGCGGCGCCCGCGCGGAACGCCTCGAGGATGGCGGGACCGCCGACGAAGTTGGCGAACTCCACCTTGAACGGAAACTTGTCGAGCTCACCGGAGATACGCAGCGCGGACTGTAGGCGTTCGGACTGGTCGGCTACTACCAGAGTGGTTCCGGCCGGAACCTCGGTCGGTAAGGGGCCGCCGGCGGTGGGACCGACCGGCTTGTCGTCGTTCGCGCAGCCGGCGAGTCCGAGGGTCGCAACGGCTGCCACGGTGAGCAAGGCGGCGGTCGCACGGCCACGGCGGCCGGACGGGAAGGTGCTCGGTCGGTACATGGTGGGTATTGAAACAACCCGAAACCGGGGCGAACACCGTTTGTCTCAGCATGGTTCCAACCTGCCTCAGCGCGGCGCCGACGCCGACACCGTGGCACGGACCTGCTGCTGATAACGCTGGATGAACGGCAGAATCTGCTGCTCGATCACCGTGTTGTACTCGCGCGGACGCTGCATCGGGTTGGCGTGCCCCGTGTTTCGAGCGAGCACCACGAGCAGCGTGCCGTCCACGCCGCCGGACCGCTCGATCAGTACTTGGTGCGAGTATTCGACGTCGACGACGCGGTCCCGGCCCGGGTCGCGTGGCCGGATGAAAACAATGGCCGGACGCGGCTTGTCGTCCGCGGACCTGGCCAGGGCGCGCAGGTCGTCGAGAGCGCCGCCCGCCACGATCGCGGTGAACTGGGATTCGATCAGACCGTTGCTCGCGGCGTCACGCGAGAGAATCTTCTCCCGCATCACCGCCCCCAGAACCCCACGCAGCTTGTCGAGCCGGATGCCGGGCAACCCGCCGCCGCGGTCGAGGAACCGATCCCGGCGGGCATAGGTCTCCACGGCCAGGCGCAGGATGCGGCTCTCGCGCGCCCCGGGCAGCCAGCCCATCCAGCGCAGCATGTCCTCGCCGCGGCCACGGCTCTCCGGGCGGACCGCGTTCAGATCCATCGGCGTACAGTCCAGGATCACCCCGACCAGCCTGCGGTCACTGTCCAGGTGGATGTGTTCGGCGACCTCCAATGCGATCACGCCGCCCATGCTGTGCCCGACCAGCACGATGTTCTTCAGCCCGGACTGCTCGGCGGCGCGGATGATCAGGTCGGCGATCACCTTGGTGTCGATACCTTGATTGTCGTAGCGGATCGCCCACACCATGCCCATAGTGCGCAGCGAGGGCAGCGCGGCGGCGGTGTCGCCGGCGTCCAGGCCGCCGAGTCCAACCATGTCCACCACCACGGTGTCCCAGTCTTTCGGGTCGACGGGCGGTGCGACGGGAAGGATGGCCGGGTCGGTGCGCGCCAGCCGCACCTGTTCGGGTGCGACGTCGTACTTCCAGTACTGCGCGAACACCACGAGTCCGGCCAGTAGCAGTGCGGCGACCCGCAGCAGCATCACCCTGGTGCGGCGCAACGTCTTCCACTCGTGCCCCAGGCGCGTGTCCCGCAGCCGAGCTCGGCGTCGCGCGTCATCCCAGTCGGAGACGGTGGACGGGTGCCGATCGTCCAACGGCGACATCTCTCCCACTGTAGGCACAGGTGCGGACGGCTGCCATTCCGAGGTCGCTGAGGCAGTGCGCGGTCTTGATCACTGGACGGGATGCACCGGCCTAACGCCTTCGCTCTACGACCCTGTCTCAGCCCACCTGTTGCGCAGCCGAAAGGAACCGAGCTCTACGCCGGCGGCACCCATCTCCGACCACCGACCGACGGGCCTCGCGAATCTCATCGCACATCGTGCGGATACCGCACACGCCGGGGGCGCAAATCGGCTCGGGGGGAGCCGCGTACAGCCCGAACATGACAATCTGCGCCTGGAGTACCGGAGGAGGACGAGAGGGACCGGTCGCCCGCGCTGGAACGGTGGTGGGCCGCCGGCACCGCACTCCCAGTGATGGGAATCCGGTGTCGAGGAATGCGCTTGCGCCGCAATACGATCCGCACGCCAACTCACACCCTCTCTGCCCGTGCAGATCATCCTCATCCTGGCGGCGGGATCTGCCAGGTGCCCCGGTCGGCGGCGGCGCGACCGGCGACGAGGGATCGAAGAAAGGCACTGGATGCGCCCGAAACGCCACCACCCAGGCGCTGTCGAGTCCCGGGTAATCGGACGGAGATCGGGCAGTCCGCTCGAAGACCGACGATGCGGAGTTCACTGAGTTGCGGTCGTGGTTGCGGAGCACCTCGGGCGACGATGAGTAGGTCGCACCTCTATACGAACCGGAACTTCATGCTGTTGTGGTCCGGAAACGCATTGTCGCTGACGGGGTTTCATGGTGTCCGCATCGCCTACCCGATGCTTGTGCTCGCAGTGACCGGTTCACCCGTGGCGGCTGGGTGGTCCGGTTTCGCACTGAGTGTGCCGGGCCTGATCTTCCAAATCCCGGCAGGCATGGTCGCCGACCGGGCCGATAGGCTACGAATCCTTCAGCTGTGCCAAGTCCTCGGGTTGGCCGGAACGTGTCTGGCCGCCGCGGCGGCCTCGGCCCGGCCTCCGGGTCTCGGCCTGATCCTCGCCGGGACCGCATTCGTCGAGGGCGGCGCGTACGTCTTCGTCAGCCTGAGCGAGCTGGGCATGGTGCGAGATCTGATTTCAGTCGAACAGCGGCCGGCCGCGTTCTCGTTCCTCGAGGCTCAGCAATCGATCGCCAATCTGGTCGGGCGCGCGACGGGGGCCGCAATGTACGGTGTCACCCGCTGGCTGCCCTTCCTCGCCAACGCCGCGTCCTACCTGTATTGCTTGGCCGCGCTGTCCCGGATCCGATCGAAGTCGGCTACGTCGACGGACTCCGCGAAGTCCAGCGGCCGAACAAGCGGACGGGATATCGCGGCGGGTGTGCGTATCGTATGGACCGAGCCGCTGCTTCGAACGTCGACTTTGCTGATCGGGGCCTCGAACGTCGTCATCCAAGTCGTACTGCTGTTGATCCTGGTAGAGCTGAAAGCCAACGGCCAGCCGGCCTGGATCACCGGTGTAGTGCTCGGCATGTCCGGGGTAGGAGGAATGCTCGGCGCAGCCATGGGGACATGGATCACCGCCCGCTTCTCCGCGGAACGTGCCTATCGAGGAGCCCTTTGGATGTGGACAGCGCTGCTCGTACCGATTGCGTTCAGCGCCAACCCTATTCTGCTTGCCATAAGTTGGTGCGGTATCGGCTGCGTCACCGTCGCCAGCCACATCGCCCTGACCGTCTACCGGGTGAGCGTCATCCCCGAGCAGGTCCTCGGACGCGCGCTCGGGACGATATCGCTGGTCTCGGAGGGCGCCGTAGCGCTCGGCGCGCTCGGCGCGGGCTATCTGGTTTCCACCCTCGGGATCGTTGCCACCCGGTGGGCGATGCTTGCCGCGATGCTCGTCCTTGCGGTGCGCGGGAGTACCATCGCCCCTACCCCGACTCCGGAAATGGCAGTCGGTCACGCGCGCTGACAGTACCGGGCCCGTGTTGAGGTGGATGCCAGGTCGGAATGCCGTTTCCGTTGGCGACGTCAGCGGTCGCCATTCGAGGATCGGCCGGCTTCGACAGCGAATGCCGACGCCGGCCGAACAGTCTCGGCTACCTCACCCGGCGGGCGGCGGCGCAAATGGCGGCGGCGTAACCGGCGGCGGGGCAATCGGCGGGGGGACGATCGCGTCGGGTGGAGGTGTCATCGTGCTGGGCGGCGGGGCAATCTCAATCATCGGAGGTTCCTTCCTCTTTGATCAGCCTGAGACCAGTCGAATCCCAGGCAGCCTCAGAACCCGGGCGGAATTTCCCGCCCGCGCACACAGGGGACCAGCGTCATGCGAAATGCAGCCGCCATGAAACGGCGGCCACCGCACAGTCACCTGCTGCGGCGAGATCAGCTGGCCGCGTGCCTATTCGAGCGCCGCATCCGCCAGACAGGCAGGTTACGGCTACCCGGTAGGAGCGTTGTGAACCCCTTACCGAGCCCGAGGGGTTTGGCCCCGACCGGAACGCGACGCCGCAAACCTGGAGTCTTGTTAAGAACAGGTTACGGCGTGGCCCCTGGATTTGTGGCGCCGGAACCTCCATGTGACGATATTTGCGGATCCCACCCACACGAGCAATTCATCCCGAAGTGATCACCAAAGGCAACATCCGGTCACCGTCGTCGCCCCGGCTTTGTCTCCTTCCGTGTGTTCGTTTGAAAAATTTGTATCGTTGAGTCTTGCCGAAGCGACGAGATCCGCGAAGGGGCGACTTGCGCATATCGGCGCAAAAATATGTGAGGAATGTTTCGGGTGAGTGAGTTTTGGAGCGTCAGCTCGTCTTTGGCGTGTCTCAGTATTGGTATCTCACTGTATGGAGTCATTGCGTATCTGGCGGGAATCCTGGAAGGTGGCACGCGGCCGCGAATCGCATCATGGGCCGCCTGGTGCACCGCCAATACCGTTTTCGCGATCGTGGCATACCTCGAGGGCGCCTATCTTGCTGCGGGTATCAATACCGCTTCGGCGGCCATGAATGTGGCGGTCATCGGCGTCGGCATAAAACATCGGGTAAGTCTGCGACCGGGAGATCATATTGATTGGGCTTGTCTGATTTCATCGATCGCGTGCGTGATGGTGACCGTCGGAGTGTCGGAGAAGGCGTTCGGCGCACTCTTTGCCTTGTGCGCCAACCTCGTTGCCACGATACCCACACTCAGGCACGCATGGTCGAAACCCCATGAAGAGACTTGGCAAATGTTCGCCGCGAATGCCTGCGCCGGAGGTCTGGGACTGCTCGGCGTGCTCATGGCAAGCGGATTTCAATTCGCGTCGGCTGCCGGCCCGCTGATCACCGCCCTAGGCAATATCGGCTTGGCGGCACTCACCCTCGGTCGTGGCAGGTTCGCCGATGATGCTGCCGTCACCGCAAGAGCTGGTTGACCGCAATGGGATCGATCATCTCCAATATTGGCGACTGCTTCGCCGATCCCGGCGAAATCACCCGCGGGGAGGCCCAGCGGGCCTCGGCATCCATAGCATCTGCTCCCGGCGATGC
Source organism: Nocardia sp. NPDC023852 (assembly GCF_040639505.1). Classification (NCBI taxonomy): domain Bacteria; kingdom Bacillati; phylum Actinomycetota; class Actinomycetes; order Mycobacteriales; family Nocardiaceae; genus Nocardia; species Nocardia sp. NPDC023852. The sequence goes on along the minus strand of NZ_JBFAAB010000016.1, from coordinate 34,615 downwards.
CTTGTCCTGCGGCAAGCCGAACGCATTCTCGAGGTCGACGGCCGAGAGGGATCATCGATCCGGGGTTCCTGTCCCCGGAGCGGGTAAGGGAAAGTCGGCAATATTCGGCCGGCGGATCGATTGATCACCACCAAGTGGTGAAAGCGAGCCGCCGCCCAGCATCGCATCGCATACGCGACCAACCGAGAAAATGCCGTAGTCGGCAATAAGCAGAATTACGGCGAGGCCGATCGAGCCACCGATATGAAGATGTCGAGGCCGGAATGATACGACGGACCGGCCGGCTTGCCGTTAGACCAAGGGCGACCAGGCGGGCTCGAACCAGCTGGCCGCGGCGGTCAGGAACCGCTCGCGGTCCCAGCGGCCCGCGCCCGCGGGCACCGCGCCGACCAGATCGATGCCGGTCACCCGGGGCAGGTCGGTCCGGTTGCACTCGGCCGCAAGGTCGGGCTCGGTGGGCCAGGCGCCGATCACCAGGCCCACGCAGCGCACGCCCGCCGAATGCAGGGCACGAGTGGTCAATTCGGTGTGGTTGAGCGTGCCGAGCCCGGCCGCGGTGACCACCAGGACGGGTGCGCCGAGTTTCTGCGCGAGGTCGACGAGAGTGAAATCGCCGAGGCGGACCAGCAATCCGCCCGCACCCTCGACCAGGACGAGGTCGGCGTCGGCTAGGGAGTCGATGGCAGCGACGGTCTCGGCGAGGGTCAGTTCCGGCAAACCGGCTCTTCGGGCGGCGGTGTCAGGCGCCAGCGGGTCGGGGTACCGGGCGAGCTCGACCGTCCGCATGACACCGCTGAGACGCTCGATCTCGGCGAGATCGCCGGGTTCGCCAGGGGCGACGCCGGTTTGGCCCGGTTTGCACACCGCGACCGAACGACCGTCCGCCAGCGTGGCGGCGGCGATCGCGGCGGTGACGACGGTCTTGCCGACGTCAGTGGACGTTCCGGTAATCAGCAGGACGCTCATGCGAACAACACTCCCGTCCGGCGAATCGCACTGCGCGACAAAGCAACAACCCGGCTCGTCCCACGAACAGCGGGGAGTCGGTAGCTACGCACAATCATGCGGGCACCGAAGCCAGATCACGTGCGGCGGCCAAGACTTCGCCGAGCACCATGGCGATGGCATCGAGTTCGGCCGCGGTGAGATCGGCACGCGCTGTCAGCCGCAACCGAGACGTACCCTCCGGGACCGACGGAGGACGGAAACAGCCCACGTCGAGCCCCCGCGCCCGGCATGCCTGGGCGGCGTCGAAGGCGACCTGGGCGGTGCCGAGCACGACCGATACCACGGCCGAATCCGGGGCGGGCACACCGGCGATCCGGGCGATGTCGGCCGCGCGCTCGAGTACCCGCCCGGCGAGTTCGGGTTCGTTGCCCAGCAGGCGCAGCGCCGCCCGCGCCGCGCCGACCGCGGCGGGCGCGAGGCCGGTGTCGAAGATGAACGTGCGCGCGGTGTCGATCAGGTGGGCGCGCACCCGCGCGCTGGCCAGCACCACCCCGCCTTGCGCGGCAAGGGATTTCGACAGCGTCGCGGTGATCACCAGATCGGTTGCACCGGCCAGACCGACTTCCTGCACGAGCCCGCGCCCGCCGGTGCCGCGCACGCCGAGACCGTGCGCCTCGTCCACGAGGAGCACCGCGCCGTTGGCCCTGGTCACCCGGTGCAGCTCAGCCAGCGGCGCGAGATCGCCGTCGGCGCTGAACACCGAGTCGGTGAGCACGAGCGCGCGCTCCTCCGTGCGCTCCGACAGCAGCCGGTCCACCGCCGTGACGTCGCAGTGCGGCGCGACCTCCACCCGGGCCCGCGAGAGCCTGCACGCGTCGACGAGCGACGCATGACTGCCCGCGTCGGAGACGACGAGCGAGCCACGACCGGTCAGCGCGGTGACCGCGCCCAGATTGGCCGCGTACCCGGAGGCGAACACGAGTCCCGCTTCGGCGCCGACGAAATCGGCCAGCTCGGCCTCGAGCAGCTCGTGCTCGGTGGTGGTGCCGGTGACCAGGCGGGACCCGGTGGACCCCGCGCCCCAGCGCCGCACCGCCCCGATCGCGCCGTCGATCACCTCCGGGTGGCGCACCAGCCCGAGGTAGTCGTTGGAAGCGAGGTCGATCGACGGCGCCTGCGGGGCACGGGGGCGTAGCTCACGACGCAGTCCCGCGCTCACCCGCGCGGCGGCACGGTCGTCCAACCAGCTCAACGGATCGGTAGTCACAGCTCCGCAGCATACTTGAACACCGTTCAGGGCCGATAGTCACGGGCCGAGTCACTGACCGTTGAACCAGTTCGGCGTATCGAGCCGGAATACCTCGCCGGGGGCCAGCGTGCGGAGATCCCGCTCCATGGCGGCGAGCCGGTCCGTGCCGAGTAGGTCGGCCCAGCGGTCATGGATCCGGTCGAAGACGTGCGCCGACCGGGTCAGCGCGTCGAGGGCGCGATCGGTCAGTGTGTAGACCTTCCGCCTGGCATCGGTGGGATCGCTGCCCCGACACACATAGCCCAGCCGGTCCAGCACCTCGATGTGCTTGCCCGCGGCCTGTTTCGAGATTCCGAGCGCGCGCCCGAGGTCGGCGGCCGTGCATCCGTTGGGCCCGCCCGCACGGCCGACAGCCTGAAAGAGGAAGCCGTGTATGGGCCGCAACTCGGGATGGCCATGCTGGACCAAGTCGGCATGGACCTCGTCGATCACCGCACGGAAGCCGAGCAGCATCCGCAGTGGCAGCTCGTAGCCGCCGGCGTCACTTGACATAGTGGACAACCTCGTTGACTATATGGACAACTTGATTGTCTATCTTAGAGGTGGTACCCCGATGACTGTCATTCCCCGTGCCGACACCCGCCGCACCGAGACTCCCGGCGGGGTCATGACCACACTCGCCTCTCCCACACAGGGGGGCGCCTCGCTTGCGCTCTGGCGAGTCGACGTACCCGCGGGCACCACCGGCCCCCGGCACTTCATCGACGCCGAACAAGTCTGGACGGTCGTCTCGGGCCGGATCGACATTGCCCTCGACGGCTCGGAAATCACTGCCACCGAGGGCGATACGGTGATCCTCCCGGTGAACGTGCTACGGCAGGTGCGCACCGAGGAGGGCTTCGCGGCCATCGTTGCCGCACCGGCGGGCGCGCGGGCGGGCACGCCGGACAGCGACAGCATGATCGTGCCGCCGTGGATCGCGTAGCGACTGCGGGCCACTAATCCGATGGCGTTGCGACAGCGGCGCGCATCCCGGCGGTGATCGTCGCGATGTCGTCGGACGTGCTGACGAACGGCGGCATCGTGTACACCAAGTTCCGGAACGGACGTAGCCAGACACCCGCCGCGACGGCGGCGTCGGTCGCGGCGCGCATGTCGACCGGACGGTCCAGCTCGATCACGCCGATCGCACCGAGCACGCGCGCCTCGACAACCCCGGGCAGGCCTCGCACCGGAGCGAGGCCCGCCTCCAGCTCGGCCTCGATCCGACCGACCTCCCCGCGCCAGTCGCGCGACCGGAGCAGTTCGATCGATGCGACCGCGAGCGCGCAGGCCAGCGGGTTGCCCATGAAGGTCGGCCCATGCATCAGCCCGCCATGCCCCGCGCTGATCGTTTCGGCGATCCGCGCGGTGCACAGCGCGGCGGCCAGGGTCAGGTAACCGCCGGTGAGCGCCTTGCCCACGCACATCACATCCGGGCTCACCCCGACCCGGTCGGCCGCGAAAAGCGTTCCGGTACGGCCGAATCCGGTGGCGATCTCGTCGAAGACCAGCAGCACGCCGTATTCGTCGCACAGCCTGCGCAAATCGGTGAGATAGCCGGGGTGGTGCCAGCGCATCCCGCCCGCGCCCTGCACCACGGGCTCCACGATGACCGCCGCGAGCTCGCCGGCGTGCGACGCGATCAGCCGCTCCAGCTCCGCGACGTACTCGGGCCGGTACTCTCGCGGCGGCACCGGCGCGAAGAACTGGTTCGCCAGGATGTCTGTCCACAGCGAATGCATGCCGCCGTCCGGGTCGCACACGCTCATCGGGGTGAAGGTGTCGCCGTGGTAGCCGCCGCGCCAGGTGAGCAGCCGCCGCTTCTCCGGCCGGCCCGAGGAGCGCCAGTACTGCAGGCACATTTTCACCGCGACCTCGACCGATACCGAGCCCGAGTCGCACAGGAATACCTTGTCCAGGGCGGCGGGCGTCGACTCGACCAACAACTCGGCCAAGCGCGCCGCGGGCTCATGGGTGAGCCCGCCGAACATCACGTGACTCATCCGCTGCGACTGGGCCACGAGCGCGGCGTCGAGCACGGGGTGCCGGTAGCCGTGGATGGCGGCCCACCAGGAACTCATGCCGTCGACCAGTTCGCGCCCGTCCGCCAGCCTCAGCCTGGTACCCGAGGCGCTCGCCACCACCAGCGGCTCCGTCGTCGCAGGGAAACCGCCGTAGGGATGCCAGACATGCTTGGCGTCGATGGCGGTGATCTCGTCAGGGGTCAATCCCACAGCAATCCTCGCGGTCGAGCGTCGACCCCGGTCGGCCCGGAGCGGCTTGAACGGCGTTCAAGTTACCACTCGAGCTGGGCGCGCACGAACGGACATCTAGGCAAGGGGCGGTGTTCGGTTGCACGTGCGCCCGGCGGCCGGACTCGGACGTGCCGATCACCCGGCACCCGCCGACTGCGTGAGGGCCCGGTCCAGCTGTGCCAGCGCCGTCCGCAGCTCCGCGAGACAGCACTCCCCCAGCGCCTGCGCCAGCGTCCGCTCGATGCCGCTGATCCGCTCGGACGCCACGCCCAGCGCCGTACGGCCCGCCTCCGTGACCCTCACCACCCGCGCCCTCCGGTCGGCCGGATCGACCTCCCGCGTGACCAGCCCGCACCGCTCCAGATGGGTCACCAACTCCCCCATCGACTGCTGGGTCATCCCCGCTGCCTCCGCGAGTGCGGTAATCCGCGACCCCGCGGGGTTCAGGTGCCGGAACACCGCGTAGTGCGCGGGACGCAGCTGATCATCGAGACGGGCGCGCAGCTCGCGATTCAGCGCACGTTCATAAGCCGCAGTGGCCTGGCTGAGGAGTTTCAGAAGCGACGGATCATCCGTTGACATAATACAAAGGTTACCTTTATATATTGAGACATGCGAGACGACCGGACACTCACCTTCCGCAACGGGCACCGCGTCACCCTCGTCGCGCACGGCACCGACGAGCGCGGTCCCTACCTCCGGCTCGAGCACGTCCTGCCACAGTCCGAACGGCAGGCGGGCCCACATTGGCATCCGGTGCTCAGCGAGCGATGGACGGTCCGGCAGGGCCGGGTCCGATACCGGGTCGACGGCGCCGAGATCATCGCGAACCCCGGCGACACCGTCACGGCGCCGGCGCGCACCGTCCACGAGTTCTGGAGCGAGGCCCCCGACACCGTGGTCGACCACGAGATCCGCCCTCCGCTGCGGCACTGGGAGATGTTCCGGCTCTGGCACAACCTCGACCGCGCGGGCAAGACCACTCGAGCCGGGGTGCCGCGCGATCCGCTCGCCCTCGCGTTGCTGTGGGATTACCAGGACGGCTACCTCGCGGGCATCCCAGCCTGGCTGCAACGCGGGGCACTCGGCGGCCTCGCGCGCGTCGCGCAGCGCTGCGGCTACCGGCGCCGCTGGCTGGAAAGTGGCTCCGACCTCGGCTGACTCACCTGGTCACAACCACCCCCGGAAGCACGACGCCGCTGCCGCTAGTGTCGTTGCCATGGCTCAGTCCGACGCAGCGCCCAGCGACGCGACACCACTGGGTGTCTGGCCCGGCACCGCCTATCCCCTGGGTGCGACCTACGACGGCGCGGGTACCAACTTCTCGGTGTTCTCGGAGGTCGCCGACGCAGTCGAACTCTGCTTGATCGCCAGGGACGGCACCGAAAGTCGGGTCGAGCTCGACGAGGTCGACGGCTACGTCTGGCACGCCTATCTGCCCGCGGTCGGCCCCGGTCAGCGTTATGGCTTCCGAGTGCACGGGCCGTACGACCCCGAGCGTGGATTGCGCTGCGACCCGAGCAAATTGCTGCTCGATCCCTACGGCAAGGCGTTCGACGGCAACTTCGATGCTCATCCCTCGCTCTACACCCATGGGCTCGACTCGCTCGGGCACACTATGGCGGGCGTGGTGATCAACCCGTACTTCGACTGGGGCACCGACCGAGCACCGAACCGGCCCTACCACGAGACGGTGATCTACGAGGCGCACGTCAAGGGCATGACGATGACCCATCCCGAGGTGCCCGAGGAACTGCGCGGCACCTACTCGGGCATCGCGCACCCTGCGGTCGTCGACCATCTGAAAGCGCTGGGCGTCACCGCGATCGAGCTGATGCCGGTGCACCAGTTCCTGCACGACCGGGTCCTGCTCGATCAGGGGCTGCGGAACTACTGGGGCTACAACAGCTTCGGGTATCTGGCGCCGCACAACGAGTACGGCGCGATGGACCGCGCCGGTTCGGCGGTGACCGAGTTCAAGGCGATGGTGCGGGCGCTGCACGTGGAGGGCATCGAGGTGATCCTCGACGTGGTCTACAACCACACCGCCGAGGGCGACCACCGGGGGCCGACGCTCGGGTTCCGCGGTATCGACAACGCCGCCTACTACCGCCTGGACGACGAGGACCCCTCGCGCTACATGGATTACACAGGCACCGGCAACAGCCTCAACGTGCGCCACCCACACACTCTGCAGCTGATCATGGACTCACTGCGCTATTGGATTCTGGACATGCACGTCGACGGGTTCCGCTTCGACCTGGCCGCGACGCTGGCGCGCGAACTGCACGACGTGGATCGGCTGTCCACGTTCTTCGATCTGGTGCAACAGGATCCGGTGGTGAGCCAGGTGAAGCTGATCGCCGAGCCGTGGGACGTCGGCGAGGGCGGCTACCAGGTCGGGAACTTTCCCGGGCTGTGGACGGAGTGGAACGGCAAATACCGCGACACCGTGCGCGACTACTGGCGCGGTGAACCGGCGACGTTGGGCGAGTTCGCCTCTCGGCTCACCGGCTCCTCGGACCTGTACGAGGCCACCGGGCGCAGGCCGAGCGCCAGTATCAACTTCGTCACCGCGCACGACGGATTCACCCTGCGGGACCTGGTGTCCTACAACGAGAAACACAACGAGGACAACGGCGAGGACAACCGCGACGGTGAAAGCTGGAACCGGTCGTGGAACTGCGGCGTCGAAGGTCCCACCGACGACGAGGAGATCTGTACCCTGCGCGCACGGCAGAGCCGCAACCTGATGGCGACGCTGGTGCTCAGCCAGGGTGTGCCGATGCTCGCGCACGGGGACGAGATGGGCCGCACCCAGTACGGCAACAACAACGTCTATTGCCAGGACTCGCCGCTGGCGTGGATGGACTGGTCACTGCGCGAGACGAACGCGGACCTGCTCGCATTCACCCGCAGTGTGATCGCGCTGCGCACCGAGCACCCGGTCTTCCGGCGCCGCCGCTTCCTCGCGGGCGGGCCGATCCGCTCGAAGGATCCCGCCCGCGACATCGCGTGGCTCACCCCGTCCGGCAAGGAGATGACCGCGGCCGACTGGGACAGCGGATTCGGCAAGTCGCTGGCGGTCTACCTGAATGGTGCGGGCATTCCCGAACCAGGGCCGCGCGGCGAGCGGATCACCGACGACTCGTTCCTGCTCTGCTTCAACGCCCACGACGCGGCCATCGACTTCGCCTTGCCAGGAGCCGATTACGGCGCTGAGTGGTCGGTCGCGCTGGATTGCTCGACACCCACCGGTCTGGCCGAAGCCACCTATCCGGCGGGCGCCACTGTCACCATCGAATCTCGCTGTCTCCTCGTCCTCCGCCACGCCGCATGACCGAAATACCGATGACCACACCCGCCGCCACCGAGATGCACGTGACCAACCCCGTCTCCCTGCGCCGCAGGCCGACGCGCCAGACGACGATCCGCAGCACCTACCGGCTGCAACTGCGTCCCGACGCGCTGACCTTCGCCGATGCTCGCGCCATCGCGGAATACCTGCAGCAACTGGGCATCTCTCACCTCTATCTGTCGCCGCTGCTGACCGCGGCGCGTGGTTCCACACACGGCTACGACGTCACCGATCCGACCACGGTGTCGGCGGGCCTCGGCGGACCGACCGGGCTCAAGGCTCTCGCCGACGAGGTGCGCAGCCGCGGCATGGGGCTGATCGTCGACCTGGTGCCCAACCACGTCGGCGTCGCGGACCCGCAACAGAACCCCTGGTGGTGGGATGTCCTGCGGTACGGCCGAGAGTCCAGGTTCGCGCGGTACTTCGACATCGACTGGAGCCAGGGCAACGGTGCGGGCGGCAGGCTGGCGCTACCGGTGTTACAGAGCGAGAACGACCCGGCCGCGTTGACCGTCGACCGCTCGGGCGCAGAACCCATGCTTGCCCTGCACGAGCTGCGTTTCCCGATCGCGCCGGACACCGACGGCGACAACGCTCTTCGCATCCACGACAAGCAGCATTACCGCCTGGTGAGCTGGAAGGCCGGGCTGTGCACTTACCGCAGGTTCTTCGCGGTCAGCGGCCTGGCCGCGATCCGCCAGGAGGACCCTGAGGTCTTCGAGATCACCCACCGCGAACTCGCCGCGTGGTGCGAGCACGACCTGATCGACGGCGTGCGGGTCGACCACCCGGACGGACTGTCCGATCCCGCCGGGTATCTCACCCGGCTGCGCCGTCTCATCGGCCCGCACCGGCTGCTGCTGGTGGAGAAGATCCTGGCCAACCGCGAGCCACTGGACGCGACGCTCCCGGTCGACGGCACCACCGGCTACGAGGCGCTGACCGACGTCAGTGGTGTGCTGATCGATCCAGAGGGCGAACAGGCGCTCACCGAGCTGTCACGCCGTGTCGCCGGGCACGGCAGCGATCGCGCGTGGATCGGCGAGACGGAGCACCGGATCAAGCGGGCGGTCGCGGAAAGTGTTCTGGCGCCGGAGATCCGGCGACTGGTGGCCGCGATCAAGCAGGATGCGAACGTCGAGTGCTTCGACACCATGGCACTGACCAACGCCACCATCGAGGTGCTGGCGTTCATGCCGGTGTACCGGGCCGACTATGCGCCGCTGGCCGGCATGATCGGCGCGGTGATCGCCGAGGTGGAAAAGCGCAACAGCGAACTCACCGCGCCGCTCGCGGTGCTGGTCGCGGCGCTGTCCCGCGCCGGCGCCGCCGCAGTGCGATTCAGCCAGGTCTGCGGTGCGGTCACCGCCAAGGCGGTCGAGGACACCATGTTCTACCAGGCCGCGCGGCTGGTCTCGCTCCAAGAGGTCGGCGGCAACCCGGCCAGGTTCGGCCACTCACTCAACGAATATCACCTGTCCAACAGTGAACGCGCACAGCGCTGGCCCGCGACCATGACGACGCTGTCGACGCACGACACCAAGCGCGGCGAGGACGTGCGCGCCAGGATCGGCGTGCTCTCCCAGGCCGCGGAGACCTGGGCGCGTAGCGTCGACTCCTGGTTGGAGACCACACCGGCTCCGGACGGCGCCACCGCGCTGTTCCTGTTGCAGAACATGTTCGGCGTGTGGCCCGCGGACGGCCGGCCCGCCGCATCGGTGCCCGGCCTGCGCGAGCGCCTGCATGTATTCGCCGAGAAAGCGATCCGCGAGGCGAACACCAAGACCTCCTGGGAGGAGCCGGACGCCGGGTTCGAGACCGCCGTGCACGGGTGGCTGGACGCGGTGATCGACGGCCCGGTCGGCTCCGAGCTCGGCGACCTGGTGCACGAACTGGCCCCGCATGCGTGGTCGGATGCCTTGTCGCAGAAGCTGTTGCAGCTGTGCGGCCCCGGCATTCCGGACGTCTACCAGGGCTGCGAACTGTGGGAGGACTCCCTCGTCGACCCGGACAACCGCCGTCCGGTGGACTTCGCCGCACGCGCGGGCATGCTCCAATCACTCACCGGCACACCGGCACTGGATACCACCGGCGCGGCGAAGATGTGGATCGTCGCCTATGCGCTGTGGTTGCGCCGGGAGCGTCCCTATTGCTTCGTCGGCGGCACCTACCTGCCGCTGTTCGGCTCCGGCGAGCAGGCGGACCGGGTGGTGTCCTATGCCCGTGGCCGCGTGGGCGAAGCGCCGGAGGTGATCGTCGCGGCCACCCGACACAGTGTGGGCCTGGCTGAAAGCGGCTGGGGCGATACGTTTCTCGACTTGCCCACGGGTACCTGGACCGACCGGTTGACCGGTCACACGTTCCAGGGAAAGGCCCGGCTGGAGAAACTCTTCACGCGGCTGCCGGTCGCGTTACTGGTTCGCTAGAGCTTGGGCACGGTCGCGGCGGTCACCACACCGACCTTTTCGGAAAGGTCCTCCGGGAACATGCCGCCGAGCTGCTCGCGCCACCGTCGCAGGTTCACGGGGTGGTAGTTCACTAGAACGTGATGCGGGCACCGTCGCAGCAATACGGCCGGGTAGAGGTTGTCGCCGACCGCGATGGCGGATCGGCGCGATAGGCGCCCTCGGGGCGGAGATCTAGCGGGTGCCGAAAACCCGAGCGGCCCGAGGAGCTTGTCGATGGGTGGCCAGCAGACCGACGATCCAGCGTGTGGCGCCGACCGCGGCCGCGGCCAGCACCGCGATCTGCGGCGAGCCGGCGACGAGCGCCAGGATCAGGCCGACCACCAGGCCGGCAGCGAGCGCTTCGAGCTTGTATACGGGCCATGCGGTACCGGCGATCTCGATCGTCGCCGAGGGAGCCGAAGGGTGCACAACCGCCATGTACTCAGGGTAGTCGGAATCAGAAGTTCGGGCCAGCGAACTTCTGTCGCCGGGAACACCGCCGACCACTCGCGCGTTGCCGCAGACATGCCACTCACAGGTCAATACGAACCGAGTACATCCGACTGGGCCCGCGAGCAAGCCGAGAGGTACGAGAACTCCGGCGGCACCGAGGGCGCGACACTGCAGGGAAAACCCATCATCCTGCTGACCACCAAGGGCGCGAAGACCGGCAAACTCCGCAAGACCCCGCTGATGCGGGTGGAGCACAACGGGGAGTACGCCGTGGTCGCCTCGCTGGGCGGCGCGCCCAAGCACCCGGTCTGGTACCACAACATCAAGGCTGAACCGCACGTCGAACTGCGGGACGGCACGGTGCACAAGGACTACACCGCGCGCGAGGTCTTCGGCGACGAGAAGGCGCTGTGGTGGCAGCGGGCGGTCGAGGTGTGGCCGGATTACGCGAACTACCAGACCAAGACCGACCGGCAGATCCCTGTTTTCGTCCTGACACCCAGGTAACCAGCGTGTCACTGCCACCCGCCGCAGCACGCCGGCACGGCGGGTGGCAGCATATTTCGGGTGTCCAATCCGCTTGGTGATCTCGACGCACTGTCCGATTCTCGTCCCGCACTCAGCGCGGACGAGATCGATGCTGCCGCCAAGCGAATTGCCGACATCATCGACCCGACCCCGTTGCAGTACAGCGAACGGCTGTCCACGCTGACCGGGGCGAAGGTCTACCTCAAGCGTGAGGACCTCACCGCAGTCCGTTCCTACAAGCTGCGCGGCGCCTACAACCTGGTGATGCAGCTGTCCGAGGTCGAGCGCGCGGCGGGCGTTGTCGCGGCCAGCGCGGGCAACCACGCGCAGGGCGTGGCGTTCGCGTGCCAAGCGATGGGGATCGCCGGCCGCATCTATGTGCCGGCCACGACACCGAAGCAGAAGCGCGATCGCATCCGGGTGCACGGCGGCGGGTTCGTGGAGCTGATCGCCGTCGGCGATACCTACGACGCCGCCGCGGCGGCAGCCGCCGCCGACGTTGTCCGCACCGGTGCGACCATGGTGGCCCCGTTCGACGACACGCGCACCGCGGCCGGCCAGGGCACCATCGCCCCGGAGATCCTGGAGCAGCTCGGCACCTCCCCCGACCTGGTGGTCATCCCCGTAGGCGGCGGCGGCTGCCTGGCCGGCGTAGGCACCTACCTGCGCGAGCGATCCCCACGCACGGCCCTCCTCGGCGTGGAGCCCGCGGGCGCGGCCTCGATGACCGCCGCGCTGGTGGCGGGCGGCCCGGTGACACTGCCGGAGATCGACCCGTTCGTGGACGGCGCGGCGGTGCGCCGGATCGGCGCTGTGCCATTCGCCGCGGTGTCCGGCTTCGGCGGGCAGGTGGTTTCGCACGCCTCGCTGCCTTTGCTGACAACTACCGAATCCCCCAGTGGCGCTGGTTCTTTCAGGATGATGCAGGTCAACGAGGGTGCGATATGCACGACCATGCTCGACCTGTACCAGAACGAGGGCATCATCGCCGAACCGGCGGGAGCGCTCGCGGTGACGGCGCTCGCCGAGATCCCGGTGGAGCCGGGCTCGACGGTGGTGTGCCTGGTGTCCGGCGGCAACAACGACGTGTCCCGCTACGGCGAGATCATCGAGCGCTCGCTGGTGCACCGCGGCCTCAAGCATTACTTCCTGGTCGACTTCCCGCAGGAGCCGGGCGCGCTGCGCCGCTTCCTCGACGAGGTGCTCGGCCCCGACGACGACATCACGCTGTTCGAGTATGTCAAGCGCAACAACCGCGAGACCGGCGCGGCGCTGGTCGGCATCGAGCTCGGCGCACCGGAAGGGCTCGGGCCACTGCTGGAACGGATGCGGGAGTCGCCGATCCAATGCGAGCGGCTGGACCCCGGCTCACCCGCCTACCGCTATCTGACCTGAGCGAACCACCACGACGACCGCGCGGACGCCACGCGAGACTGCGCCTCGCCGACGCCGGCTCACGCCGCCTTCGGTATCTCCTGCACCGCCACGCGGCGCGTCGCACGCAGGCAGTTCAGCATGAGCGGCAGCAGCCAGAAGGCCGCGGACTGGTCGTAGCTCAGCTGGCTTGCCGAGAGCCGGTTGTGCACGAAGCCGACCGACAGGCCCAGGCGCGGTTCGGCCCAGCCGAACGAGCCCCCGAGGCCGATGTGCCCGAAACCCGCTCGGGCACCCGGCATCGGCATCGAGTGGTACCCGAGGCGCCACAGCATCGGGACGTAGAACAGCGCGCGGTCGAGCTGATAGCTCTCGATGCGGCGCAGCGCCTTGACAGTGTGGCTGCCTAGGTACCTGCGCTCGGCAACGAGACCGCCGTTGGCGAGCGCGCCATACATCGTTGCCAGCGCGCGCGCAGTGCACACGCCGTTGCCCGCGCCGAGTTCGGTGTGCAGGATCGGCGGATCCACGCCTTCCAGAATGGCTTCCAGACCGGGCAGAAACAGGCAGCGGGTCGCGGCGCCCAGCGCACCCGGAATCCGATGACTGCGACCGAGAACCGCCGCGCCGAGCGGCTTTCCGAGCATGCTCAGCTGAGAACCCGCCAGCGGCGCGTAGCTGATCGACGCGTCCGCCGGTGGCCTGCCGAGATGAATGCCGTCGATGCCGAGCGGCTCGGCAACCTCGGTGCGGAACAGATCCGCCATGCTCATCCCGGTGATCGCGCGGGCCAACCCGGCCACCAGCCAGCCGAAGGTGAGCGCGTGGTAGGTGGGAACACCGAGCAGGCGATCGGGTTTCGCGGCGGCCAGGCGCTCCTCCATGAGCTGGTGGTCGAGCACGTCGGCCAGGCAGGTCGCGATCGGGGCCAGCGCGGACAATCCCGCTCGGTGCGTCATCAGCTGGCGGACGGTGATCGCGTCCTTGCCGTTGGCGCCGAACTCCGGCCAGTACTCGGCGACCGGGGCGGAATAGTCGAGCAGCCCGCGATCGGCGAGGCGGTGCACGACCGCGGCGGAAATGCCCTTGGTGGCGGAGAAGATGATCGTGCCGGTGTCCTTGGTCCACGGGGCGTCGCCTCCGGAGCCGATCCAGATGTCCACCAGCGGCTCTCCGTGCAGGTGCACCGCGAAGGCGGCGCCCGCCCCCCTGCGGTTACCGAATGTTCGAGCGAAAGCGCGAACAAATGGTGCGAATTCGGCGGCGGCGCTGCCACCCATCCCCGGGGGCAGAACCGCTAGGTCCCCGGAAGCTTCGTTGCTCATCTATCCACGGTAATGGCGTAGATCACACACGGCAATAATTCTGTCTCGGACAGTTGCGGGCCGGCTATCGGGTGACGCCGAAAAAGACGCCGCGTCTACGCCTTCCACCGAGCTCATTGTGGTCCGGGCAGCGCCGTCTCCAGCAGTGCGAACGAGTGACCGGGAAGGGTTGTCACGGAAGGACCTACCGTCGGAGGCTCCCAGGACAGCACCGGTATGCCGGCGATGGGCACGGCGACCTGGTCCTCGGCGAGATTGCACAGCAGGGCCAGAGTGCCGCGGTGCACGACGATCCAGCGCGCCGCCTCGTCGTAGTCGACCGAGATGTGCGTCAGCCACGGGTCGCTCAACTCCGCCCGCTCCCGGCGCAGCGTCAGCAATGCGCGATAGCAGGTCAGCAACCGCGCATGACGCGGTTCATCCGGTTCGTCCCAGTCCAGCTTGGACCGCAGAAAAGTCCGGGGGTCCTGGGGATCGGGGATCTCGTCGGTGTTCCAGCCGTGTTCGGCGAACTCCTCCTTGCGCCCGGTGGCGGTGGCGGCGGCGACCATCGGATCGGTGTGTGAGGTGAAGAACAGGAACGGTGTGCGGGCGCCCCACTCCTCCCCCATGAACAGCATGGGAGTGAACGGCGCACACAGCACCAGCGCGGCCTTGATCGCGAGCTGACCCTCGGTCAGGTAGGCGCTCGGCCGGTCGCCGATCGCGCGGTTGCCGATCTGGTCGTGGTCGCAGGTATAGGCCAGCAACGCGCTGCCCGGGATCAGGCGCGGGTCGACCGGGCGGCCGTGTGTGCGCCCACGGAAGCTGGAAAATGTTCCGGCATGGAAGAAGCCGTCGGTGAGCGTCTGAGCCAGACAGCGCAGCGAACCGAAATCGGCATAATAGCCCTGACGTTCGCCGGAGACCGCGGTGTGCACGGCATGGTGCAGGTCGTCGTTCCACTGCCCGGTCAGCCCGAAGCCGCCCGCCGCCCGCGGGGTGATCAGTTTCGGATCGTTGAGGTCGCTCTCCGCGATCAGCGTCAGCGGCCTGCGCACATGGGCGGCGAGGCGTTCGGTTTCGACGGCGAGCTCGGCGAGCAGGTGGGTGGCGCTGCGGTCGACCAGGGCATGTACGGCATCCAGACGCAGCGCGTCGACGCGGAACTCGCGCAGCCAGCGCAGCGCGTTGTCGATGATGTACCTGCGCACTTCGTCGGACCGGGGTCCGTCCAGGTTGACGCTCTGCCCCCAGGTGTTGCGACCGTCGGCGAGGTAGGGCGCGAAACGCGGCAGGTAGTTGCCGGACGGGCCGAGATGGTTGTAGACGACGTCGAGGCAGACGGCCAGTCCGCGGGCATGGCAGGCGTTCACGAACCGCTGCAGCCCATCGGGCCCGCCGTAGCTTTCCTGTACCGCGTACCAGAGCACGCCGTCGTAGCCCCAGTTGTGCGTGCCGTCGAAGGCGTTCACGGGCATCACTTCGACCACCGTGACGCCGAGCCGGACCAGATGGTCGAGCCGCTCGATCGCGGCGTCGAAGGTGCCTTCCACCGTGAACGCACCGATGTGTAGCTCGTAGTAGACCGCACCGGCCAGTGGCCGCCCGGTCCACTCCGCGTCGGTCCAACCAGCCGGGTCGAGGGCATGCAGCGCCGAACGGGCGTGCACCCCATCGGGCTGGCGCGACGAGCGCGGATCGGGTAGCACGGTGAGATCGTCGTCGAGCAGAAACCCGTACCGGGCTCCGATCGCGGCGGGTAGGTCGGCGCGCCACCACCCGTCCGGCGATCGCGCCATCGAGTGGACGACTCCGTCCAGGTCCAACCGCACCAGTTCCGGCCGTGGTGCCCACACCTCGAACAGTGTCACCGCGCCAGCATCCCATGCACGCCACCGGTCCGCGCGGCTCGGATTGCGCGTCCCGGCGACCGAGAACATCGCGACGCCGGGCTGCCCCGGTGCGCGCCGCTCGCCCGGGTCGGAGGTTCTCTGCCAGAGTGGGTGCGTGGGTATCTATGGCGAGCGGGTATTGCCGCGGATCGTCGATGTCGCCTGCGGGATGCGGTTCAACGACCCGCTGCGCGAGCGGGTGTGCGCGGGACTGCACGGACGCGTGGTGGAGATCGGTTTCGGATCTGGGCTCAACGCGCCGTTCTACCCGGCGACCGTCGCCTCGGTCAGCGCGGTCGAGCCTGCCGATCTGGCCTGGAAGCTCGCGGGCAATCGGGTCGCGGCGGCCACCGTGCCGATCGAACGGGCCGGCCTGGACGGGCAGGCGCTTCCGTTCGAAGACAATAGCTTCGACTCCGCGCTGTCGACTTGGACCATGTGCACCATTCCCGATGTCGCAACGGCCTTGGCCGAGGTGCGCCGGGTGCTCGTTCCCGGAGGCACGCTGCACTTCGTCGAACACGGGCTCGCGCCCGACCACGCCGTGCAGGTGTGGCAGCACCGGCTGAACCCGGTGCAGAAAAGGCTGTGCGGCGGTTGCCACCTGGACCGCGACATCCGCGGACTGCTGGCAATCGCCGGTTTCGAGATTCGCGACGTGGAGTCGTTCTATGGCGAGGACGCCCCCCGGATCTTCGTCGCCCAGACGCTCGGTGTCGCGGTCTCACCCTGACCGGTCAGACGATCCGGACCGAGAGCAGTGACGGTGGCGCTGCTCCGGCACTGTCGGCGATGCTGCCTATCGAATGCTCAGACGGCCGCTATGCAACCGGAAAAGCCCTGGTCGCAGCCGGATGAGTACGGTAGCGAGCAGCCCCATCTACCAGTTCCGACCGATATTGAAACGATCTGTCCAAAATGATGGTAGGCTGCCCCCATGGCACGACCACGGCTGTTCGACGAGGATCGCGCGGTGGACGCGGCGATGCGGGCGTTCTGGCGCGCAGGATACGAAGCGACCTCCACCGAGGACCTCTGCGCGGCTACCGGACTGGGCCGCAGCAGCATCTACAACGCCTTTACCAGCAAGCGCGATTTGTTCCAGCGCGCGCTGCGCCGCTATATGACGGCCAAGAACGCCCCGACCTTCGACCTGCTCGACGAGCCGGGCGACGTATCGACGAAGATTCGCACGCTGCTGTGGCAGGTCGTGGATTCTCCGGACGACGACCCACTGGGCTGCCTGGTGGTCAACTCGACCATCGAACTGGCCCCGCGCGACCCCGAAGTAGCCGCCACCCTGCGGGCCGATTACGAACGGCGGCTGGACGCGCTCACAGCGGCATTCGACAGCGGCAGACGCGCAGGCGACGTCGCACCGGACAAAAACCCCCGCACGATGGCCCATTTCGTGATCGCCACGATCGGCGGCATGCGGGTAGCCGCACGTGGCGGCGCCGACCGGGAGACATTGGCGGCCATCGCGACCACCGCACTCGGCGCGCTCTGAGCGACCTGTCCCGCACACCCACTTCCTGACACCGTTCCACCGCGGCGTCGCTGCCGCATCCTCATTTTAGATTGATCAGTACAAAATAAGGAGGTACCGATGCCTGTGGCGATCTACGTCCTGGGTCTCTCGATCTTCGCCCAGGGCACCTCGGAGCTGATGCTCGCGGGCCTGCTCACCGAGATGGCAGGTGATCTGGGCGTCTCCGTGCCGCAGGCCGGCCTGCTCATCTCGGCGTTCGCGCTGGGCATGCTGGTCGGCGCGCCCGTGCTCGCGGTAGCGACGCTGCGCTGGTCGCGGCGCACAGCACTGCTCGCCTTCCTCGCGGTTTTCGCCGCCACGCACGTCGTCGCCGCGCTCACCTCGGACTACCGAATACTGTTCGCGACACGGGTGATCGGCGCCTTCGTCTACGCCGGATTCTGGGCGGTGGCCGCGACCACGGCGATCGGCTTGGTCCCGGCGACCGCGCGCGGCAAGGCGATGAGCATCGTCGCGGGCGGGCTGACCATCGCCACCGTCATCGGCCTCCCCGCGGGCACCGTCATCGGGCAGCACCTAGGCTGGCGCGCGGCCTTCTGGGCAGTCGCACTCCTATCGGCGGCCGCCATGTTCGGCGTACTGATGAAGATCCCCGGCGGGCGACCGGCCACGGCGCCGCGGATGCGGAAAGAGTTGCGCACCATGGTTCGTCCGCAGTTGTGGCTGTCCTATGGCACCACCGCGCTAACCACCGGTGCACTGTTGGTGAGCTTCGCCTACCTCGGCGCGTTGCTGTCGGACACCACACGGCTGGCCGACGGCTGGATCCCCGTAGTGCTGGCGGTCTACGGGCTCGGCGCCTTCGTCGGCATCGTCGCCGGCGGCCGGACCGCCGACGCCCATCCGCTCACCAGCCTGTACGTCGGCATCGCCGGGGTGGTCGTCACCTCGGCACTGCTTGCCCTGACCGCCCAGTACGCAGTTCCCGTGGTGCTGCTGTCATTCCTGTTGGGCGCCTTCGGTTTCGGCATCAATCCGACCCTGAACAGCCGAGTCTTCACCCTTGCGGGCGACGCGCCGACCCTGGCCGCCGCCACCAACATTTCGTCGTTCAACGTCGGCATCACCGCGGGCCCCTGGCTCGGCGGCCTCGCGATCGGGGCGGGCCTGGGCTATGCCTCGGTAGCCTGGATCGGCGCGGCCCTCGGTGTTGTGGCACTCGGAACCGTCGCGTGGAGCCATGCCCTGCAAAGCGATCGGACCGCCCAAGGCCCGATCGCCGCGCCCGACCTCGCGGTGGCGGAAGCGGGCCGCCAGTCGCAATCAGCACCGAGACGGGCAGTCGCCGAAAGCACTACACCCTGAATCTATTCGGCGCAGATCTCCTGCAATGCCGCGAACAAGGCGAGGCCGATCTTGCCCATCTGCGCACGACTGTGCAGGGCGGTGTCGTACTCCACCTGAATGGTGAGTCGTCCACCGACGGTGAAGATGGTGAGCTTCGGCGGCATTCCCGGCCCCATCGCGTAGATGTCGTCACGGATGATTCGAATGCCTTCGGGTACCGAATGCGCGGGCAGCCTACCGATATTGGAGAGGGCAAGGGATGGGGCGGCAGCCAGGATCGCCGCGGTCGCCTCGTCGTGGACGCGACGAGCGACGAGCGCGAAACGCGCCGGTTCGCGCCGCTCGAGCGCGGCCCGCATGCCTGCCGAAACCTGACGTCCGACTTCGACCGGGCTCGAGTCGTGCGAAACGATCGCGGGCGTGCCCAACCCCGAGGCGCAATTGAGGATCGTGTGGACGGGCAACGGCGGAACCAGCTCGGATCGCACATCCACCGCGTGCCCACAGACCATCGGCAGTGGGCCCGTCGCCGGCTCGAGTTGCGAACGAACTGCGACCAGAGCGGCCCCGCTGAGCAGGCTGTTGACCGAAAGATCATGTGCGCGAGCGGCCTCGATGAGGACATCGGTTTCCTTGGCGTCCAGCTCGATCCGCTGCACGGCAAAGCGGCCGAGCGGATCGTTGCCGACGCCGTCGTCCGGGAGGGTACGCGGAGCCGATTCCGGGCCCATCAGCGCGACACTCGCCCGTACCTGCTCGAGCCACTCGGTGACCTCCGCGTCGCCGATTACGGCGGCCAGCTGGTCATCGATGGCCTCGGGCAGGCTTCGATCGAAATCCGACTGCGGCACCCCGGCGCCAGTCGCATGCGCCGTGTAGCGCCGCCACATCTCTCCCAGTAGCGCGAAAGCCGATCGGCCGTCGGCGATCCCGTGGTGAATGACCAGAACGAGCTGATCGCGGTCACCGTCGTGCAGCAGATGGGCGCGAAACAGCCCGTCACGCCAATCCCTTGGCCCATTCACCAGATTCAGGTATTCGAGTTCGCCACCATCGGTGATGTCGAGCCGAGGGCGGTATCCGTCATCTCGGTGGAACCGCATCGTGCCATCCGGATCGGTCACCGGTTTACTGCACAGCAGCGGATGCTGCGCCGCCAGTTCATCCAGCACCCGGCGGAGGATCTCGACGTCGAGCGAACCGTGCACGGTAGAGCCGATGAACAGTGGCATTCCACCGGTCGGCACAGGGCCGAGCTTGGTACCAGAGCCGAAGAAGCTGATCTCGAAGGGGGAAATCGGTCGCTGCGCGGTCATCTCGTTCTCGTACTTCCGTGTGTTGGAGCGGATCGCCTTCAACATACATACGTTTTAAACGCTTGTCACAGACGGTTGTTTTAAACATCCGTCCCAAACGTATGTATGCCGCGCTGATAAGGTGCGAATGTGGGAACTCGAGAAGATCTGCTCGCCGCCGCCAAGCGATGCCTGGCCGAACGCGGATACGCGCGCACCACGGTGCGGGATATCGTCGCCGCCTCCGGCTCCAACCTGGCGGCCATCAATTACCACTTCGGCACCCGAGACAAGCTGCTCAACCAGGCGATGATGGAATCCAGCGCGGCCGCCGTCCAACAGATCCTCGACTCGCTCCCCACCGACGCCGACGACCCCACCGACCGCCTACATACCTTCTTTCAGCAGCTCATCACATCGTTCACCGAAGAACACGCCCTCTGGTCGGCCAACGTCGAAAGCTTGGCTCAAGCCCTGCACTCCCCCGATCTCCGTAGTGAATTCGGCTCTGCCCAAGCCCTCGCCCGCACCGAGCTCGCACGCCTATTCGCCGCGGCCGACAAGGACTCCCACCTCGGCGCCGTCCTGCAAACCATGATCGGCGGCCTACTCGCCCAACACCTCGTAGACCCCGACAACGCCCCCACCGCCGCCGACATCACCTCCGGCCTCCGCGCCCTTGCCCAACTCGCGCACTAGATACGATGCCGCCTCGAGGTGGCGGGCTTGTCGCCGATGGGCGGACTTCAGGCAGGCCCGAACGCGCGCCCGTTCTCGTTGCGTTCAGCCGGTGCGGCGGGAGCGGCCCAGAGCCAACCCACCGAGGGCCATACTGATCAGTCCCAACACCACGGCCGCGAAGGCCCCGACTATCCCGTTGCCGGTGCCGGGGCCACCGTCGGCGGTGGCCGCGAACAGCCCACCGAGGACTACGCTGATCAACCCCGCCACCAAGGCCACAGTGGGCCCGCGTCCCCCGGATCCCATACGACCGGCGGAGCGGAGAGCCAGCCCGCCGATGACCGCGCCGGTCAGCCCCACCAGTGCGGTCAGGGTGGGCCCGAGTCGCCCGGAGGTCATGCCGTAACTGGTGGCGGCTGGCTCGACCGAGACGGCTGCGGCCGCCGGCGCGGCAAGCGCGAGACCTGCGAGCAGGGCGACTGCTGTGGCGACGAGCAGGTGACGGACGGACATGGGGCGCTCCTTCATCGTAGGACTGAACGTCGCTCGATCTTGTCCGCTGGACCCACCGCCAGTCGTCGTGCGGGTGCGGGCAATTCGCGCTGCCACCAATGCCGTAGCCGGCTGCCGCGGACGCCGTAGGAGCCGCGAAGGTACCGCGTGTGCGGTAGGCGGCTGATCATCCGTGCGCGGGAGTTGCCTGCGCGAAGATCCAGCTAGGGTGCAGGCATGAGCAGGGGACGGATCGGAGACTGGGCGATCGCCCTCGGCTTGGCGGCGATCCTTCTGGTCGCCGGGCTGTCGACGCACCGCTCCCCCACAAGTCTGGATCCGCTGGGCTACGCGCTGTTGATAACCAGCGGCCTGGCTCTGGCTGCGCGCCGCTGGGCTCCGGTCCCCGTGCTGACTGTGACCGGGTTGTGCGCGCTGGGTTACCAAGCCGTCGGTTTCGACGTCCCTGCCGTCGCGTTCCTGTTCGCGGTATATGCCGCCGTGCGGGCGGGACACCGCATGACCACGGTGGCGGCGGCGGTGGCCATGCTGGCCGCTCTCCCGCTCGCGGCCCTGGCCGCCCTGCACAACACGGGCGAGGCGTTCGCACAGGCCCGAGGCGCCCTCGAGCTGGCCTGGTTGATCGCGGCCGGTGCCGCGGGGGAAGCGCTGCGGCAGGCTGAGCGGCGGGCCGAGGAAGCCGAGCACACCAAGGAGGAGACCGCGCGGCGCCGCGCCGACGAGGAGCGGCTGCATATCGCGCGGGAGCTGCATGATTCGCTCACCCACCAGATCTCGGTCATCAAGGTGCAGTCCGAGGCTGCCGTCCACGTGGCAGGCAAGCGGGGCGAAGAGGTGCCCGAGGCCCTGCTGGCGATCCGGGAGGCCGGACGTGAGGCGGCCCGGGAACTGCGAGCGACCCTGGAGGCGCTGCGCGACGACGGCAAGAACCCGCCGCAAGGGCTCGCCCACGTTCCGGACCTGGTGGCACGGGCCCGCACGACCGGCCTGGACGCCACGCTGACGATCGAAGGACAACACCAGGACGTGCCGGCCGCGGTGGACCGGACCATCTACCGAATCGTTCAGGAGTCGCTGACCAACGTCGCCAGGCACGCCGCCGCCGCGACTGCGTCGGTCCGGATCGATTATCGCCCTGACGCTCTGGTCATCCGGGTCGACGACGACGGCAAGGCCACCCCGGACACCGCGTCGGTGCCCGGCGTCGGGCTGCTCGGAATGGGTGAACGAGTCACCGCCCTCGGCGGTCGCCTGCGGGCGGCACCACGCAGCGAAGGCGGCTTCTCCGTACATGCCGAACTGCCCGTGGACCGAACGCCATGATCCGTGTCCTGCTGGTCGACGACCAGCCGCTCATTCGCAGCGGATTCCGCGCGCTCCTCGACCTCGAGGACGACATCGAGGTCGTGGCCGAGGCCGCCGACGGGAGCGAGGGCCTGGCGCTGGCCAGGGAACACCTGCCCGACATCGCGCTCATCGACATTCAGATGCCGGTCATCGACGGCATCGAGGCGACGCGGCGCATCGCCGCGGACCCCACTCTGGCCGGGGTGCACGTCGTCATCCTGACCAACTACGGCTTGGACGAATACGTCTTCCACGCGCTGCGTGCCGGCGCGGCCGGATTCCTTGTCAAGGACATCCAGCCGGAAGACTTTCTCCACTCCGTCCGCGTCGCCGCCCGCGGCGACGCCCTGCTCGCACCGTCGATCACCCGCAGGCTGATCAACCGGTACGTCACCCAGCCGCTCGACATCGGCATCGGCGCGGTGCTGAAAGAACTGACCAACCGCGAACGCGAGGCCGTAGCCCTGGTTGCGCACGGCCTGTCCAACGACCAGATCGCCGACCACATGGTGATCAGCCCGCTGACCGCGAAAACCCACATCAACCGAGCCATGACCAAGCTGCAGGCCCGCGACCGCGCCCAACTCGTGGTCCTCGCCTACGAATCCGGCCTGGTAGCCCCACGCAACTCCTGACATGCACAGTCTGCCTGCCTGAGCAGGTCTCGAGGTTGTTTCCGAGGTCGTCGTTTCAGCGTCATCGTTTCAGCCATGAGTCCCGAGCAGATCGAGTAGCGGTTGATCCGGGACCGTGCGGAACCCGTCAGCCGGCCAGGCAGCTCGGGCCGAGCAGCGCCTTGAGGTCGCCCATCAGCGCTGATGACGGCGAAACACGCAGGCTCTCATCGAGTTTCCACAGCGTGGTCTTGTCTCGGGCGCCGACATGTCGGACGTGGACATCTGAGGTGCCGGGGTGCCTGCACAAGACCCGCTTGAGTTCGCCGATCTTGTCCGGTGTGCACATCCGAGTGGTGACGGTGACCGCGAGCGGCTTGGCGACGCCGATCGCCGACAGGTCGGGGACGGCGAGATCGTTGGCGATCAACGAGATCCGATCGTCGCGGACCGAGACGCGGGCCTTCACCAGCACCACCGCGTCCTCGACCACGTCCATGCCGTACACCGAGTAGGACTGCGGGAAGAACAGCACCTCGATGCCACCGGTGAGGTCTTCCAGCTGCGCGGACGCCCAGGCCAAGCCGTTCTTGTTGATACGACGGTTCACCGAGGCGAGGATGCCGCCGATGGTCACCTGGGTGCCGTCCTTGACGTCGCCTTGCAGAATGGCGGGGATCTGCGTATCCGCCTGTGCCGCGAGCACATGCTCGATGCCGTTGAGCGGATGCCCGGACACGTACAGCCCGAGCATCTCCCGCTCCAGCGCGAGCCGGTGCTTGGATTCCCACTCCTCGTCGGGCACCTTCACGTTGAACACCGAGGTGACCGACTCGTCCGCGTCCAGACCGCCGAACAGGTCGAACTGACCGATCGCCTCGGCCTTCTTGGTTGCCATGACGGCGTCGATGGCGTCGGAGTGGATCAGCAGCAGGCCCTTGCGCGGGTGCCCGAGCGAGTCGAAACCGCCCGCCTTGATGAGAGATTCGGTGACCTTCTTGCTCGCCGCGATCGCGTCGATCTTGTTCAGGTAGTCGGAGAAGTCGGTGAACTTCGACTTCTCCTTGCGCGCCTGGATGATCGAGGCAACGACGTTCGCACCGACATTGCGCACCGCGCCGAGGCCGAAGCGGATGTCTTTGCCGACGGAGGCGAAGTTCTGCTCGGACTCGTTGACGTCCGGCGGCAGCACGGTGATGCCGAGGCGGCGGCAGTCCGAGAGGTAGACCGCGGCCTTGTCCTTGTCGTCACCGACGGAGGTCAGCAGGCCCGCCATGTATTCAGCCGGGTAGTTGGCCTTGAGATAGGCGGTCCAGAACGAGACGAGGCCGTAGCCCGCGGCGTGCGACTTGTTGAACGCGTAGCCGGCGAACGGGAGGATGGTGTCCCACAGCGCCTTCACCGCGCCCTCGGAGAATCCGTTCGCGGTCATGCCCTCGTGGAAACCCTTGTACTCGGCTTCGAGGACCTCGAGCTTCTTCTTACCCATCGCCTTGCGCAGCGCGTCGGCCTTGCCCATGGAGTAGGAGGCGACCTTCTGCGCGATGAACATGATCTGCTCTTGATAGACGATCAGACCGTAGGTCTCGGCGAGGATGTCTTTGAGCGGCTCCTCCAGCTCCGGATGGATCGGTTTGATCGGCTGACGCTCGTTCTTGCGGTCGGCGTAGTCGTTGTGCGCGTTCATGCCCATCGGGCCGGGACGGTACAGCGCGAGCACGGCGACGATGTCGTTGAAGCCGGTGGGCTGCATGCGGCGCAGCAGATCGCGCATGGGGCCACCGTCGAGCTGGAAGACGCCGAGAGTGTCACCGCGGGAAAGTAGTTCGTAGGTGGCCGGATCGTCCAGCGGCAGGTTGTCCATGTCGAGATCGATGCCGCGGTTGGCCTTGATGTTGTCCAGCGCGTCGCCGATCACGGTGAGGTTGCGCAGGCCGAGGAAGTCCATCTTCAGCAGGCCGATGGCCTCGCAGGACGGGTAGTCCCAGCCGGTGATGATCGCCCCGTCCTGCGGCCGCTTCCACACCGGGATGGCGTCCATCAGCGGCTCGGAGGACATGATCACCGCGCAGGCGTGCACGCCCGCGTTGCGGATCAGACCCTCCAGCCCGCGCGCGGTCTCGTAGATCTTGGCGACATCCGGATTGTTGCCGATGAGCTCGCGGACCTCGGCGGCTTCCTTGTACCGCTCGTGGTCGGGGTCCATGATGCCCGAGAGCGGAATGTCCTTGGCCATGATCGGCGGTGGCAGCGCCTTGGAAATCTGGTCGGCGATGGCGAACCCGGGCTGGCCGAACTGGACGCGCGCGGAGTCCTTGATCGCGGCCTTGGTTTTAATCGTGCCGAACGTGATCACCTGGGCAACCCGGTCCGTGCCCCACTTCTCGGTGGCGTAACGGACCATCTCACCGCGACGGCGATCGTCGAAGTCGATATCGATATCCGGCGCGGACGGGCGCTCCGGATTCAGGAACCGCTCGAACAGCAGGCCGTGCGGCAGCGGATCGATATTGGTGATGCCCAGCGCGTACGCCACCAGGGAGCCGGCCGCCGAACCACGGCCGGGGCCGACCCGAATGCCTACCTCCTTCGCGTGCGCGACGAGGTCCCCCACGACGAGGAAGTAGGCCGGGAAGCCTTTTTGCTTGATGACGTCGAGCTCGAAATAGGCGCGGCTGTAGTACTCCTCGGGCACCCCGTCGGGGAAGCGACGCGCCAAGCCGCGGTCGACCTCTTTGCGCAGCCAGGAATCCTGGTCCTCCCCCTCGGGCACGGGAAACACCGGCATGCGGTCCTTGAAGGCCCACACGTCGTCGTAGGACTGGACCCGCTCACCGATAAGCACCGTGCTGTCGCACGCGCCGGGCACCTCGGCGTCCCAGAGCGCGCGCATCTCCTCGGCGGACTTGAGGTAGTAGCCGTCACCGTCGAACTTGAACCGGGTCGGGTCGGAGAGCGTTTTGCCGGTCTGCACACACAGCAGCGCCTCGTGGTTGCTGGACTGATCCTTGGTGACATAGTGGCAGTCGTTCGTGGCCAGCGGCCGGATGCCGAGCTGCTTGCCGATGTTCAGCAATCCCTCGCGAACCCGGCGCTCGATGGACAGCCCGTGGTCCATCACCTCGAGGAAGAAGTTGTCCTTGCCGAAGATCTCCTGCCACTTGGCCGCGGCCTCCAGCGCCTCACGGTCGTGGCCGAGGCGAAGGCGGGTCTGCACCTCGCCGGACGGGCAACCCGTCGTCGCGATGATGCCCTCGGCGTACTGGGCGATGATCTCCTCGTCCATGCGCGCCCACTTGCCGAGCTGGCCCTCGATGGAGGCCAGGGAGGACAGTGTGAACAGGTTGCGCAGGCCGGTCGCGGTCTCGGCGACCATCGTCATGTGGGTGTAGGCGCCCGAACCCGAGACGTCATCGCCCTTCTGGCTGGGGTCACCCCACTGCACTCGCTTGGTGTCGAAGCGGGAGCCCGGCGCGATGTAGGCCTCGATGCCGATGATCGGTTTGACGTCGTGCTTCTTGGCGGAGTTGTAGAACTCCGACGCCCCGTACATGTTGCCGTGGTCGGTCATTCCGACCGCGGTCATGCCCAACCGTTTCGCCTCGGTGAACAGCGGGGATATCTTGGCCGCGCCATCGAGCATGGAGTACTCGGTGTGGTTGTGCAGGTGAACGAACGATCCGGACGAGGCGGCCAAGACGGTCCTTCCTCCCAAGGTCTCGACGGGGGTTGGCTGGACCGATTCTAGGGGTCGCCACCGACGGGTTCGTCCAGGCTCGCGGTCGCATCGCAGGCGCCCGGCGTGTCGGTGGTGAAGATCACCGGCGCGTCCTGCCGACTCGCCGTTTAAGCGGCTGATTTCCGCGAATGTCGGGTTGTCCGGGCGTCTTGCGCCGGAGGAATGTCCGGCCGGGCCGATCGTTGTCGAGCACGGCACCTGCACGTCGACCACACCGGTCGGCAGCAGTCCGCGCGGATCGCTGGGAGTTCCGGCGGACCCGGCCATGGTCGTGGCACGACTGTAGGCTCGGTATCCCTCCCCGACGACGGTATCGGGTGCGTCGTACGGGGATGGACGCATGGCATGACAGACACTGATGTCCCCAAACTTGTGGAGGTGTCCATGAATTCGACGAAAGCGCTGTTCACCGTTTCCGCCACGGCCTTCGCGGCCCTGCTCGCGGCGGCCGCGCCCGCCGCGGCGGCCCCGGAGGGCAAGTTCGCCACCATCTACACCCTCGCCCAGGGACCGTGCGTGGGGCAGGTCGACGCCTCGGTCAACGGCAACGCCTACCCGAACCAAGCGGCGTTCACTGTGAGCTCGACGCTGATCGGCGTCGGGCCGTGCAGCCTGCCGATCACGCTGAACTGGCGAAACGTCGACACCGGTGCCGCGGGCGTGTTCGCGGTGACTGCGCAGGGGCCGGGATACTGGGGCAACAGCGGGCACTCCGCGCTGTTCGCGCCCGGCTCCGGCCGGTTCACCGCGTCCGTCACCATCGGCGCGGTGCATGTGCCCGAGGTGGGCCCGATCGAGTTCACCGTGCCGGCCTACCAGGGCTGACCCACTCCATACCGAACCGCGTCCGCGGCGTCGGCGGGGTCCGGGTTCCGCCGCCGCTTCGTGCGGCGGAACCCGACCCCACGCCGCGCACGGGTCCGCTACCGCGATAATCGGCGCATGGACCGCCGCCAGTGCCCGCGATGACCACCGCGCTCGCCGCCGTAGTCGCCGCAGCGCTGATCACCGGTGCGCTGCTGATCGGGCTGCGCACCCGCCGGATGGTGACGACGCCCGCCGAGCGGGCGGTGCATTCGGCGCTGCACACCGCGTCACTCGCTGCGATCCCGCTGCGGCGCGGGCTCACGAGGGAATCGGCGCGCGAGGCTGCGCCGCATCTACGCGCACTCACCGGCGCCGAGGCACTCGCCATGGCCGACGCCGACGGCACGCTGCTGGCCTGGGAAGGACCGCACGCCGAGCTGGCGGAGTACTTCACCGAAGCCGCCGAGCGGGCCGTCGCCGGTGAACGGCCGGCGCTCATAGCCGGGCCCGGGCTCGGCGAGCACGCCGGACGCACCCTGATTACGCAGCCGCTGCTGATCGAGTCCACCGGGGTGGCCGGGGTGCTCGGCGTGGTGACCAGCGGACAACCCGGTCCCGGCTGGCTCGGTGCGGTCGCCGAGGTGGCGCGGTATGCCTGCGGCCAGCTCGAATTGGCCGAGCTGGACGCCTCGCGGGCCCGACTCGACCGCGCGGAGGTGCGCGCGCTGCGCGCCCAGATCAGCCCGCATTTCATCTACAACGCGCTGAACACCATCGCCTCATTTGTCCGCACCGACCCGGCGCGGGCCCGGGAGCTGATCCTCGAGTTCGCCGACTTCACCAGGTACTCCTTCCGCGCCGCGGGCGAATTCACCGTGCTGGCCGACGAACTGCGCAATATCGAGCGATACCTGGCACTCGAGCGGGCCCGCTTCGGCGACGCACTCCAGGTGCGCCTGCGGATCGCGCCGGAGGTGCTCGGCGTCGTCCTGCCCTTCCTCGCGCTGCAGCCGCTGGTGGAGAACGCGGTGCGGCATGGGCTGGCCGGCACGACGCAGGGCGGCGGCACCGTCAGCATCGTCGCTGCCGACGCCGGCACCGACTGCGTGATCAGCGTCGAGGACGATGGCGTCGGCATGGACCCGGACCTGCTGCGTTCCGGTGCGCTCGACGCCGAAACGGAGGCGGCAGGGTCCGGCGAGTCCGCGCACGTCGGGCTCGCCAACGTCGACGACCGGCTGCGCGCGGCGTTCGGCGACGACTACGGCCTGGTCGTCGAAACCGCGCCCGGTGCAGGCACGAAGGTCAGCCTCCGCGTCCCCAAATTCCGCGCGGGCATCCGCGCATGAGTCCGGCACGCTCCCGGGAGCGGCGGATCGTGGCATTGATACCCGATCCATGGCCGGAAACCCAGCGCATACGATGGACCGATTGTGACCCGCGCGACCGGAAACTCGACGGGCGCGCTGCGCGTGCTCGCCGTGGACGACGAGAAACCCGCTCTGGACGAGCTGGTGTATCTGCTGCGCGCGCGAGCCGAGATCGGCGAAATCCGCGCGGCGGGCGACGCGACGAGCGCGCTGCGGGTGCTGCGTGCGCATCCGGTCGACGCCGTGTTCCTGGACATCAATATGCCCGGGCTCGACGGTATGGAGCTGGCCGGGATCCTGTCGGAGTTCGCGAATCCGCCCGCGGTGGTGTTCGTGACCGCGCACGACGACCGTGCTATCGCGGCGTTCGACCTCGGCGCCGTGGACTATCTGCTCAAGCCGCTGCGCGAGGCGCGGCTCGCGGCAGCGGTACGGCGGATCGCCGTGACGCGCAGCGCGTCGCACCACCCCACCGGGGAAGCGCAGGCCGATCCGAGCGAGGTCGTTCCCGTCGAGCTGGGCGGGCTGACCACGCTGGTGCCGCGCTCGACCGTGAGCTGGGTGGAGGCGGATGGGGACTACGCGCGGCTGCACACCAGCGGCGGCTCCCATCTGGTGCGGATCCCGTTGTCGGCGTTGGAATCCCGATGGCAGAACGCGGGGTTTCTCCGGGTGCACCGGTCGTACCTGGTTGCGCTGCGGCTGGTGACCGGGCTGCGCACGGTCGGCAGCGGAACCGTCGTGTGCCTGCGTGCCGAGGGCAACGCGGTGGCGGTCGAATTGCCGGTCAGCCGCAGGCAGGTGCGTGAGTTGAAACAGCGGCTGGTGCACGACCCCCGGCAACGGTGGGGCAACCAGTGACCGGGCCGCAGCGTCCGGCGCGGCAGCGAGTAGTGCTGTCGCAGCGACGCGGAGCGCGGCGAGTGCGTACCCGGGTGGAGGTGGCCGAACAGACCGGGATCGGCGAAGCGCTCATCGGTGGTCTGATCCGCGCACAGCTCGGGCTGGCACTGCGGCTGGGCTTGGTGCCGGTCGCCGTGTTGTGCGCGCTACCGGTGCTGTTCGAGATCGGCCCGGTCGGATCGGTGGTGGTGTTGGGGGTGCGGTTGCCGTGGCTGCTGCTCGGCGGCGCTGTGTACCC
The DNA here is from genome assembly GCF_040639505.1 of Nocardia sp. NPDC023852. Lineage (NCBI taxonomy): Bacteria > Bacillati > Actinomycetota > Actinomycetes > Mycobacteriales > Nocardiaceae > Nocardia > Nocardia sp. NPDC023852. The sequence goes on along the minus strand of NZ_JBFAAB010000016.1, from coordinate 4,416 downwards.
GCTGCTGTTTCTGATCGGCCGGTCGTATGTGCGCCAAGCCGAGCGCAACGAGCAGGATTTCCTCGAGCTGGCCGAGGATTGACATGCGCTACCGAACCGTCCGCATGCCGCCGACGCGAACCACCGGATACCTCCGCAGTCTCGCCGGCACGGAATCTGCTTGGATCGACGACTCCGTTTCGGCGCGGGCCGCGTTGCGCCGGGCTTCGGCGTGACCGCCGGGCCCGCCCCCGTGCTGACGGTGGCCGCATTGGTACTCGCGGCGCTGGCCACGGTCGCGATCGGCGCGTACGGAGTACGCCTCGCGCGCACCACCTCCGACTTCCTGGTCGCGTCGCGCAGCGTGGGACCGCGCTGGAACGCCGCCGCCATTTCCGGCGAATACCTGTCGGCTGCTTCGTTCCTCGGTGTCGCCGGGTTGATCGCGAAGTACGGCGCGGACGCGCTGTGGTACCCGGTGGGCTTCACCGCCGGATATCTCGCGCTGCTGTTGTTCGTCGCGGCCCCGCTGCGGCGCTCGGGCGCGTACACGGTGCCCGACTTCGCCGAATTTCGATTGGGCTCACTGCGCTTGCGCAGGCTGGCCGCGACCGTTGTCGTGCTGGTGTGCGCGGTGTATCTGATCCCGCAGTTCCAGGGGGCGGGATTGACGCTGCACTTTTTGCTCGGCGTCCCGGATTGGGTGGGCGCGGCAGCGGTAGGCGGAATCGTGATCGCGAACGTGGTCGGGGGCGGGATGCGGTCGATCACGCTGGTCCAGGCTTTCCAGTACTGGTTGAAGCTCACCGCGGTGGCGATTCCGGCGCTGGTGCTGCTCGGGCACTTCCTTGTCGAGGACCGTGCGCTCGGCGCGCCCGCTCCCCCCGTGATGGCCGAACGCACCGTGGTCGACGTGACCACCGACGTGGTGGTGCAGGTCGGTGCGCCGCAGCAGGTTTCGATCTCGGGTACCTTCGACGGCCGCACGGTCGACGGCCCCGTCCAACTGACGACGGGTGCGCATGAGCTGGCGGCGGGCACTCGGCTGGTACTGGAAGCGGGTGCAGCGGTACCGGTCGTCGCGGGCGCTCCCGCGGACGGCGCGGGCTGGCTGGCGCCGGGCGGTGGCTTCGGCGCGCCGCATCCGACCTACCAGGTGTACTCACTGATCCTCGCCACTTTTCTCGGCACCATGGGGCTGCCGCATGTACTGGTGCGCTTCTACACCAACCCCGACGGAAGGGCTGCCCGCGCGACAGCGCTCGCGGTGATCGGCCTGGTCGGGCTGTTCTACCTGTTTCCGGTGCTGCTCGGCGTCTTCGCGCGGCTGTACGTGCCGCAGCTTCTGATCACCGGGACCTCCGACGCCGCGGTGGTGTTGCTGCCGGGGTCGGTGCTCGGCGGGCTGCCGGGACAACTGCTCGCGGCGCTGGTGGCGGCAGGTGCGATCGCCGCGTTCCTGTCCACCTCCTCGGGACTGCTGGTGAGCATCGCGGGTGTGCTCAGCACCGACATGCTGCGCGGTCGGATTCGCGACTTCCGCGCCGCGGCGCTGGTCGCCGGCGCGGTGCCGCTCGCGCTGTCGCTGACGGTCGTCTCGTTGGATCTGTCACGCACCGTGGGCTTGGCGTTCGCGGTGGCCGCATCGACACTGTGCCCGCTGCTGGTGCTCGGTATCTGGTGGCGCGGATTGACCGCGACGGGCGCGGCCGCCGGTCTCGGCACGGGTGGACTCGCGGCGGGCGCGGCGACCGTCGTCTCGGTCACTGGCGGACTGTCGGACGAGGTGGCGGGCGGATGGCCCGCGGCGATGCTCGGCTACCCTGCGGCGATCAGCGTTCCTGCGGCGTTCGCCACCATGGTGCTGGTCAGCAAGTTCACCCGCGGGCTCGGCAGCAGAAGCGTCGGCCACATCTTCGTCCGGATGCACGCGCCGGAGCGCCTGGGAATGGGCGCCGACCGCGAGCGCGGCCTGCGCTCCGACTGACCGACCGCGGCGCCTTTTCCAGGTTCCCTGCCGAACACGACCCGCGCTAGAACCGTTCGTCGCGCCGTATCGACCGCTCACCGCAGATTCAGCCACCTTCATGGAGTGACTCACACCACATATTCCGATCTATGGGCGTTGCTGGCTACCGTCCTGAAGACGTAAGCCATGTCACACGCTAGGACCATCATGACCAGTATCAATCTCGACAACACCGCCAAGCGGCGGGCGCCTGGCGCAGCAGCCTTCGCCGAAGTCCAGGCCGGTCCCCAGTTCCAAGAACTGCGAACACGGCTGCGCCGCTTCGTGTTTCCGATGACCGCGCTCTTCCTGGTCTGGTACCTCGGCTACGTGCTGCTCGGCGCCTACGCACACGACCTGATGTCCCGCGCGGTAGTCGGCGACATCAACGTCGGATTGTTGCTCGGGCTCGGCCAATTCGTGTCCACCTTTGCCATCACCGCGCTGTACGTCCGATTCGCCAATCGGGAACTGGATCCGCGCGCGGCCGCCATCCGTGGCTACCTCGAGGGGGATCGGGCGTGAACACCGTGCACATCTACGCGGCGGCGGCGACGGTCGGCAACCCGGTCGCCAATATCGCCATCTTCGCCGCCTTCGTCGCGATCACCATGGTCGTGGTGATCCGGGCCAGCCGCAACAACGCCACCGCCGCCGACTACTTCACCGGAGGGCGCGGCTTCTCCGGACCGCAGAACGGCATTGCCATCGCGGGCGACTACCTTTCGGCCGCAAGCTTTCTCGGCATCGCGGGCGCCATCGCGGTCTACGGCTACGACGGCTTCCTCTACTCCATCGGTTTCCTGGTCGCATGGCTGGTCGCTCTGTTGCTCGTCGCCGAGATGCTCAGGAACACCGGCAAATTCACCATGGCCGACGTGCTGAGCTTCCGGCTGAAGGAAGGGCCGGTGCGCACCGCCGCCGCACTGTCCACGCTCGCGGTATCGCTGTTCTATCTACTCGCGCAGATGGCGGGCGCGGGCGGACTGGTCGCGCTGCTGCTGGACATCTCCGACAAGACCGGGCAATCCATCGTGATCGCCGCAGTCGGCCTTCTGATGATCGTGTACGTGCTGGTCGGCGGCATGAAAGGCACCACATGGGTGCAGATCATCAAGGCGGTGCTGTTGATCGTCGGCGCGGCGCTGATGACGGTGATGGTGTTCGCCAAGTTCGGTTTCAACTTCTCGGACATCCTCGGCTCCGCACAGGCCGCGGTGTCCGGCTCGACGAACAAGGGCGTCGCCGCCCGCGACGTACTCGCACCGGGAGCGCAGTACGGCGGCAGCGAGACCTCGAAGCTGAACTTCGTCTCGCTCGGGCTGGCGCTGGTGCTGGGCACGGCGGGCCTGCCGCACGTGCTGATGCGGTTCTACACCGTGCCCACCGCCAAGGAGGCGCGCCGGTCAGTAGTGTGGGCGATCGCACTGATCGGCGCGTTCTACCTGTTCACCCTGGTGCTCGGCTACGGAGCGGCCGCGATCGTCGGCCCGGATCGTATCCTGGCCGCCGCGGGCGGGCAGAATTCGGCGGCGCCGCTGCTGGCGTTCGAACTCGGCGGCGTCGTGCTGCTCGGCGTGATCTCCGCGGTCGCCTTCGCCACCATCCTCGCGGTGGTCGCGGGCCTGACCATCACCGCGTCGGCGTCGTTCGCGCACGACATCTATGCCAACGTGATCAAGCGAGGCAAAGCCGGTGAGCGCGAACAGGTTCGGGTCTCACGGATCACGGCCGTGGTGATCGGCGTGCTGGCCATCGCCCTCGGCATCCTCGCCAACGGGCAGAACGTGGCCTTCCTGGTGGCGCTCGCTTTCGCGGTCGCCGCGTCCGCGAATCTGCCGACCATTCTGTACTCGCTGTTCTGGCGGCGGTTCAACACCAGCGGCGCGCTCTGGAGCATGTATGGCGGTCTCTTCTCCACCATCGTGCTGATCGTGTTCTCCCCCGCGGTCTCCGGCACCAAGTCCTCGATGCTGCCCGGGTCGGATTTCGACTGGTTCCCGCTGTCGAACCCGGGAATCGTCTCCATCCCGCTGGCGTTCGCGCTCGGCATCGTCGGGACTTTCGTCGGAGGCAGGTCCGAAGACTCGGACAAGGCCGCCGAGATGGAGGTTCGCTCGCTCACCGGCGTGGGCGCCGAGAAGGCGGTGGTGCATTGATCGCTGCCTGATATTCCTGTCCCCCTTGCTTTTTCGTTAGGAGATTCGTGTGACCCGCGCTACCACCGATGACCGCGACACTGCCCCTGCCGCGTACCCGCCCAGCGCGGACTTCGCCGCCGACGCGAACGCCGACGCGACGTCGTACGACCGGGCGCAAGCCGATCGGCTGGACTTCTGGGGTGAGCAGGCTGATCGGCTGCAGTGGCATCGACCGTTCGACCGGGTACTGGACTGGAGTGCCGCGCCGGTGGCGAAATGGTTCGTCGG